>JACRIY010000101.1 GCA_016235805.1 Rhodocyclales bacterium | reverse complement strand
GACGGTGCGCGCCAGGGCAAATGAATTGGGCGGGATGATGCAGAAGTCGGCATTCACCTCGACGAAGGAATTCGGGTCGAAATTCTTCGGGTCGACGATGGTGCTGTTGATGTTGGTGAACAGCTTGAATTCGCGCGAGCATCGGATGTCGTAGCCGTAGCTCGAGGTGCCGTAGGAGACGATCTTCTGGCCGTTGGCCTCGCGCACCTGGCCGGGCTCGAAAGGCTCGATCATCTTGTGCTGCTCCGCCATGCGGCGGATCCACTTGTCAGACTTGATGCTCATGGTTCATCCGGTTAAAGGGGCTCAAGGGGCCGCAGTATACGGCCTGAAATGGTTTAGCACAGGAGTCCGGCTAGGCGGGCGATGCCGGCTTGCGGACTGCTCCGTTCGATGGCTACCAGCGGCACGCCCCCAGCATGTCGCGCTAAGCTTTGCAGGGTGGCCGCGAGCCCAACCGTCGAGCCGGCGGTTTCATTCACCGCGATCGCCGTGACGCCAGCGCCGACTTTTGCGAGGGCTTCCAGCGCGGTCAGCGCATGGCTCAGGCTGCCTAGGTAGGAGCCGGTCACCAGCACGCAGGGCAGGCCGCTGGCGGCGATCCAGTCGCGCACGGTATGGCTGTCGTCGAGCGGCACCATGACGCCGCCGACGCCTTCGACCAGGATTTGCCGATAGTCGGCGCTCACGCTACGGCGCGTGAAGGCGACCAGTTCCGCGAAATCGATGGAGCGGCCTTCGCCTGCCGCCGCCATGTCCGGCGACAAGGGCGCGGCGTAGCGCCAGGGCGCGATGGCATCGAGTGCGGTAGCGCTCACTTCGCGGCCCAGCGCCGCCAGCAAGGCGCCGGCGTCGCTCGCCCCGGGCTGGTCCGGATCGAAGCCGGACAGCACCGGCTTGAACGCCGCCGGCCGCAAACCCTGCGTCCGCCAGTGGCGCAGCAGGGCGCAGGCCAGCCAGGTCTTGCCGATGTCGGTACCGGTGCCGGTGATAAAATTCGCGCCCATCGTTCCTCCGCCGGCGCATTCTAGCCGGCCCGCCACCGCGCTCGACATGTCCGACTGGCTGACCCCGGGTCTGGCCCATCTGTGGCTGCCCTACACGCAGATGAAGACCGCGCCGACCCCGTTGGCGGTGGTCTCCTCGCAAGGTGTTCGCCTGAAGCTGGCCGATGGCCGCGAACTGGTCGATGGCATCTCTTCCTGGTGGACCGCCTGCCACGGCTACAGCCATCCGCACATACGCGCCGCCGTCGAAGCCCAGCTCGCCACGCTGCCGCACGTGATGTTCGCCGGGCTGGTGCATGAACCGGCGGCTCGGCTGGCGATGCGCCTGGCGGCCCTGCTGCCGGGCGACCTCGATCGCGTCTTCTTCACCGAGTCGGGGTCGGTGGCGGTCGAAGTCGCGCTCAAGATGGCGATCCAGTATTGGCGCAACAAAGGCCGCGCAGGCAAGCAGCGCATCGTGTATTTCCGCCACGGCTACCACGGCGACACCTTCGCCACCATGGCGCTGTGCGATCCCGAGGAAGGCATGCACACGCTGTTTGCCGGCAGCATGCCGGACCAGATCATGGCCGAACTGCCGACCGACGAAAACCTGCGCCGCGCCTTCGACCTTCTGCTGGACACCCACGCCGAGCGCATCGCCGCCGTCATCGTCGAACCGCTGGTGCAGGGCGCCGGCGGCATGCAGATGCATGACGCCGAAACGCTCGCCAGCATCGCCGAGGCCTGCCGCCGCCACGAGGTACTGCTGATCGCCGACGAAATCATGACCGGCTTCGGCCGCACCGGGCGCATGTTCGCCTGCGAAGAGGCGAACGTCGTTCCTGACATCATCTGCCTGTCCAAGGCACTGACCGGCGGCACGCTGCCGCTGGCCACCACGGTGGCGCGTCGCCACGTATTCGAAGCCTTCCTAGCCGACGACCCGGGCGCGGCGCTGATGCACGGCCCGACCTACATGGCCAATGCGCTAGCCTGCGCCGCGGCGAATGCCTCGCTCGACCTATTCACCAGCGAGCCACGACTGGTGCAGGTGGCGGCGATCGAGGCGCAACTGGCGACCGAACTGGCGCCCTGCCGCGAACTCCAAGGCGTGACCGACGTGCGCGTCAAGGGCGCCATCGGCGCCGTGGAGCTTTGCGGAAAGATCGACCTCGACGGCCTGCGCCGGCGTTTCGCCGAACTCGGCGTCTGGGTGCGTCCCTTTGGCAAGGTGGTGTACCTGATGCCGCCCTTCGTCATCGATGCCGACGACCTGTCCCTGCTGACCGGTGCCGTGTATCGGGTGCTGACAGAGCGCGCGGCTAGCCTGCCGTGAAGAAGTCGTTCGACGCGCTGCTGCAAACAGAACTGGCGGTGCTCGACGCCGGTTCGCGGCGCCGCCGCCTGCGCGCCGTCGGCTACGTCGATGGGCGCCTGCGCGACGCGAACGGACGGTCGCTGACCGACGTTTCGTCCAACGATTACCTGGGCCTCTCACAGCATCCGCTGGTCAAGGATCGCGCCGCCGAGTGGGCCTGGCGCCATGGTGCCGGCGCGCCGGCCTCGCGCCTGGTGGCAGGCACGCGCGACGTCACGCTGGCGGTGGAACAAAAGCTCGCGGCCTTCAAGGGCCGCGAGGCGGCGCTGCTGTTCTCCTCCGGATTCCAGGCCAATGCCACGGTGATTCCCGCGCTGACGCGGCTCGGCACGATAGTCGGCGCCCCACAGGGACTTCCTTCGGTCGCTGGTGACACGGCGATTTTCAGCGATGAACTCAACCACGCCAGCATCATCCACGGCGCGCGTGCCGCGCGCTGTCCCGTGCAGGTCTTCCGCCACAACGACCTCGCCCACCTCGACGGCCTTTTGGGCGCACACGCCGGGCGCAAGCTGATCGTCACCGAGTCGGTGTTCAGCATGGACGGCGACCGCGCCGACCTTTCCGCACTAAGTGAAATCGCCGAACGCCACGGAGCGCTGCTCTATGTCGACGAAGCCCACGCCACCGGCATCCTCGGTCCGCAGGGGCGCGGGCTGGCGGCCGGGGACGCGGGCGTCGATGTGGTGATGGGTACGCTGGGCAAGGCCTTCGGTGCCTTCGGCGCCTACATTGCCGGATCGCGCGCGCTGATCGACTGGCTGGTCAATCGTTGCAGCGGCTTCATCTTCACCACGGCACTGCCGCCGCCCGTGCTTGGCGCGGTCGATGCCGCGCTGGATTTGATACCAGGAATGGACGCGGAGCGCGCGCGGGTGGCCGCCCACGCGCAGCGCCTGCGCGACGCGCTCGCCGCGCTCGGCATTTCGACGCTGGATTCCACGACCCAGATCGTGCCGGCGGTGATCGGCGCCGAGGCCGACACCTTGGCCGCCGCCGCGCGGCTCGACGCCGAAGGCTTCCTCGCCGTGGCGATCCGCCCGCCGACCGTCGCCCCCGGCAGCAGCCGCTTGCGCCTTGCGATCAACAGCACGCTCACCGACCCGGAGATGGACCGCCTGCTGGACGCCCTCGCGGCCAGCCTGCCGCGACGCTGACACTCATGGGGGATAAACAAGGGGAATCTCCCCTTGTTCGTACACTTCAGACTTGATTGTTTGGCCCGAAAGCGGGCCAAACAATCAAGTATTCATCACCTTGATCGACGGGAACTTGCTGCTGTGGTCCTTGGCCTTTTCGGCGATCTTCACCGCGATGCGGCGCGCGATGGTCTTGTAGATCACGGTGGCCGGGCCGTCCGGGTCGGCCTCGACGGTCGGCTTGCCGCCGTCCATCTGCTCGCGGATCGACATCGCCAGCGGCAGGGCGCCGAGCATTTCCACCTCGTAGTCCTTCGCCATGCGGTCGCCGCCGCCGAAGCCGAAGATGTGTTCAGCATGGCCGCACTTGGAGCAGATGTGGATGCTCATGTTCTCGATGATGCCGAGGATGGGGATGCCGACCTTCTCGAACATCTTGAGGCCCTTGCGCGCGTCGAGCAGGGCGATGTCCTGCGGCGTGGTGACGATCACCGCGCCGGTCACCGGCACCTGCTGCGCCAGCGTCAACTGGATGTCGCCGGTGCCGGGCGGCATGTCGATCACCAGGTAATCGACGTCGCGCCAGCGCGTCTCGGTCAGCAACTGGGTCAGCGCCTGGGTCACCATCGGGCCGCGCCAGACCATGGGCTGCTCGGGATCGATCAGGAAGCCGATCGACATCGCCTGGATGCCATGCGCATCCATCGGCTCCAGGCTCTTGCCGTCGGCCGACTCGGGCCGGCCGGTGGCGATGCCCAGCATGGTCGGCAGCGAGGGGCCGTAGATGTCGGCATCGAGCAGGCCGACGGTGGCGCCCTCGGCGGCCAGGCCCAGCGCCAGGTTCACGGCGGTGGTCGACTTGCCGACGCCGCCCTTGCCGCTGGCCACGGCGATGATGTTCTTGACGCCGGGGATCAGCTTGACGCCCTTCTGCACGGCGTGGGTCACCACCTTCGAAAACACGTTGGCGCTGATGTTGCCGATGCCGGGCAGCGGCTTCAGCGCGGCGATCACCGCGCTGCGGATGCCTTCGATCTGGCTCTTCGCCGGGTAGCCCAGTTCCACGTCGAGCGAGACGTCGCTGCCGGTGACCTTGATGTTCTTGACGCTGCGGCTGGTGACCAGGTCCTTGTTGGTATTGGGATCGACGACTACCTTGAGTGCTTCCTGGATGCTTTGTTCGTTGATGGACATGAGGGGCCTTTGCTGAAGCGGATAGTGGGTAGGAAAAAGGGGTGGCGGATTATCGCTCGGAACCAAACGACCATACCCGAGTGAATTAGTCGGGATTTTATATCAGGTTCGGCTGATGTGCCAATGTCACGCCAAAAGTCGGCGCCGGCGACACGGCGCCGCCCGTCTTCCGGCGCAAGTACAATGCACCCCTTCAGTTGCGGCGGGCCACGCACCCGCCGCCGGCCTCCAGAAAGACCGCCCCATGACCCGCAAGATCCTCGTCACCAGCGCCCTGCCCTATGCCAACGGCGCGATCCACCTCGGCCACCTCGTCGAGTACATCCAGACCGATATCTGGACCCGCTTCCAGAAGATGCGCGGCCACGAGTGCTGGTACGTTTGCGCCGACGACACCCACGGCACGCCGATCATGCTGCGCGCCGAGAAGGAAGGCATCTCGCCCGAGCAACTCATCGCCCGCGTCCATGCCGAGCACTCGCGCGATTTCGCCGGTTTCCACGTCGCCTTCGACAACTACCACACGACCCACTCCGACGAGACGCGTTTCTATTCCGAGGACATCTACGGCAAGCTCAAGGCCGCCGGACTGATCGAGGTACGCTCGATCGAGCAGTTCTACGATCCGGTCAAGGCCATGTTCCTGCCCGACCGCTTCATCAAGGGCGAGTGCCCGAAGTGCTGCGCCAAAGACCAGTACGGCGACGCCTGCGAATCCTGCGGTGCGGCCTATGCGCCGACCGAGCTGAATAATCCCTACTCGGCGGTGTCGGGCGCCAAGCCCGAACTGCGCTCCTCGGACCACTACTTCTTCAAGCTTTCCGACCCGCGCTGCCAGGAATTCCTGCGCCGCGCCACGCGCGCCGTCTGCGAGAACCAGCCCGAAGCCATCAACAAGCTGCAGGAGTGGCTGGGCGAGCCGGGCGAGAACAAGCTCACCGACTGGGACATCTCGCGCGACGCGCCCTATTTCGGCTTCGAGATTCCCGGCGCGCCGGGAAAATTCTTCTACGTCTGGCTCGATGCGCCGATCGGCTACATGGGCTCGTTCAAGAACCTGTGCAAGAAGAAAGGGCTGGACTTCGACGCCTTCTGGGGCAAGGACTCCACAGCCGAGCTTTATCACTTCATCGGCAAGGACATCCTCTACTTCCACGCCCTGTTCTGGCCGGCCGAACTGGAGCACGCCGGCTACCGCATTCCGACCAGCGTCTTCGCCCACGGCTTCCTGACGGTGGATGGCGCCAAGATGTCAAAGTCGCGCGGCACCTTCATCACTGCCGAAAGCTACCTGACGCAGGGCCTCAATCCGGAATGGCTGCGCTACTACTTTGCCGCCAAGCTGAATGGCACGATGGAAGACATCGACCTCAACCTCGACGACTTCGTCAGCCGGGTCAACTCGGATCTCGTCGGCAAGTACATCAACATCGCCAGTCGCGCCGCCGGCTTCATCGCCAAACGCTTCGGCGGCAAGCTCGATGCACGGCACCTCAACGAGACCTTCCGCACCGAGCTGCCGGGCCTGATCGAGGCCGGCGAGGAAATCGCCGCACAGTACGAGGCTCGCGACTACGCCCGCGCCTTGCGCCGCGTCATGGCGCTGGCCGACCAGATCAACCAGTACGTCGACCGCCACCAGCCCTGGCAACTGGCAAAGCAGGAAGGTCAGGACGCGAAACTGCAGGAGGTCTGCTCGCTCTTGATCAATGCCTTCCGCCTGCTCACCATCTACCTCAAGCCGGTGCTGCCCAAGCTGGCGCAGCGCGCCGAGGAATTCCTCAACGTGGCGCCGCTGCACTGGGCCGATGCCGGCCACCTGCTGCCGCCGGCCCACCTGATCAATGCCTACGAGCACCTGATGCAGCGCATCGACCCGAAGCAGATCGAAGCCCTGGTGGCGGCCAACCGCGAGTCGCTGGCGCCCACGGTGGCAACTACCGCCGTAGCGCCAGCGCCGACTTCTGAGCCCTCGCCGCAGCGCAAGGCGCAGCACCAGCAGGCCACCGAGGACAAGACCCAGGGCCAGGTGGAACCGAAAGCGCAGCACATCTCGATCGACGACTTCGCCAAGGTCGACCTGCGCATCGCGCGCATCGCCGATGCGAAGCACGTCGAGGGCGCCGACAAGCTGATCCAGCTCACCCTCGACCTCGGCACTGAAACACGCAATGTCTTCGCCGGCATCAAGTCGGCCTACGATCCGGCGCAACTGGTCGGCCGCCTGACGGTGATGGTCGCCAACCTGGCGCCGCGCAAGATGAAGTTCGGCATGTCGGAAGGCATGGTGCTCGCCGCCTCGGATGCCGACGGCAAATCGCCCGGCATCTACCTGCTGTCGCCGGACAGCGGCGCGCAACCGGGCATGCGGGTGAAGTAGTGGAAGTTCGCCGCCTGGTCATTCGCGGCGTGGTGCAGGGCGTCGGTTTTCGCTACTCCATGGCAGCACAGGCGCGCCTGCTGGGTGTCGCCGGCTGGGTGCGCAACCGGCGCGACGGCAGCGTCGAGGCGATGATCGCCGGCGACGCGACACAGATTGGCGAGATGCTGGCCTGGAGCCGGATCGGACCGGCCGGGGCGGCGGTCGATGAGGTCAATGCGGAACACGCCAGTGGCAATTTTTCAGGGTTCGATTTGTTGCCGACTGCTTGAAATTTGGCGTATTGCCTTTATCCTTGGAGGGTTAATCCAACCCACCCTGCAAGGAGCATCACATGGCCGTACTCGTTGGCAAAGCCGCCCCCGATTTCACCGCAACCGCCGTCTATGGCAACAACGAAATCAAGGATCTGAAGCTGTCCTCGTTCAAGGGCAAGCACGTCGTGCTGTTCTTCTACCCGCTCGACTTCACCTTCGTCTGCCCCTCCGAGCTGATCGCCTTCGACCATCGCCTCGATGAATTCAAGAAACGCGGCGTCGAAGTCATCGGCTGCTCGATCGACTCGCAGTTCACCCACCTGGCCTGGAAGAACACCCCGATCAACAACGGCGGCATCGGCCAGGTCGGCTACCCGCTGGTGGCCGACATCAACCACGCCATCTGCCAGGCCTACGACGTCGAGGCCGCCGGCGGCGTCGCCTTCCGCGGCTCCTTCCTGATCGACAAGGCCGGCATCGTCCAGCACCAGGTGGTGAACAACCTGCCGCTGGGCCGCAACATCGACGAGATGCTGCGCATGATCGACGCCCTGCAATTCACCGAAGAGCATGGCGAGGTCTGCCCCGCCGGCTGGCAGAAGGGCAAGAAGGGCATGACCGCCTCGACCGACGGCGTCGCCAAGTACCTCGCGGAGAACGCCGCGGTACTCTGATCCGTCCGGATTCCAGCGCGCAGCCGCTCCTTCGGGAGCGGCTTTTTCATTGGCCGGACAGGGCTTTCCGCCATGCCATAATCGAAGCATGTACCGCATCCCCCGCGATATCCTGATCGGCTTCCTGCTGGTGTGCGCCGCCGGCTGGAGCCTGATGGGAACACGCGCCCTGCGTTTCGCCGACCAGGCCCTCTACGACACCCAGATCGCCTGGCTGCGCGCCCGGTCGCCGACGCCGCTGGCACAGGATGTGGTTGTCATCGGCGTCGATGAGGCGGCCTATGTCGCCATACCCGAACCCACGGCACTCTGGCACACCCATCTGGGCACCCTGTTCGCCGGCCTCTCCGCCGCAGAGCCCGCGGTGGTCGGTCTAGCGATTCCGCTGCCGGTGCGCTCCTACGACTTCCTGGTGAAGGACATCGATGCCGCGCTGATCTCCGGCATCCACCGGCTGAAGACCACAGCGCCGCTCGTGGTCGGGCAACCACCGGGCATCGGCGGTCGCCTGCGGCCGATTTCTCCCGAACTGCTGGCGGCGATCGGCGAGAAGGACCTCGCCTCGCTGGCAATCTGCGAGGATACCGACGGCGTCGTGCGCCGCATCAACCAGCGTCGCTGCCAGTCGGAAGACAAGCGCGATCCGCTGGCGCTGGCGATGGCCAAGCGCCTGGGTCGCGAGGGCTCGCCCAGCGGCATGATCGACTACAGCGTCGGCGGCACCATCGAGTACACGCCGTTGCTCACCGTTCTGGGCTGGATCCACCGCGGCGAAACCGAACCACTGCGCGCCCTGGTCAAGGGCCGTGCCGTGGTGGTGGCCAGCCTGCTGCCGACCGAAACCCGCCATCGCCTTCCGGTCGCCCTTGCCGGCTGGGACCCGGGCAGCCGCACCGAGCCGGGCGCGGTGGTGCATATCCAGGCCTTGCGTTCGCTGCTGGCGCGCGGCCTGATCGAGCGTGCGCCGGAAAACCTCTCGCTGCTGCTGGCCGGCCTGGGCGCCCTGTTCTGGTTCGGCCGCGCCGGCTGGATCAAGGGCCTGGCACTGTTCGCGGCGCTGGCGGCGCTGTTCGCCCTGTCGACCCACGCGCTGTGGCAGGGCGACTACCTGCGCGTGGCGAACATCGTCATGGTCACGCTGCTGGCCTACGGCGCGCGCCTGGCATGGGATTTCATCCGCCATTTCCGCGAACGGCAGATGCTGCGCACCATGTTCGCCGGCCACGTCAGCCCGCAGGTCATGCGCGCCCTGCTCGGCGGCGAACTCCAGCTCGAAGAGAATGGCCGCAGCCAGCAAGTCACCCTGCTTGCCGTAGGCATTCGCGGTTTCGCCGCGCGTGCCGCGAAGTCGACCCCGCAGGCGACGATCGGCCTGCTCAACCGATTTCATGCCGCCGCCAGCCTGGCCATCCAGACCAGCGGCGGCGCGGTAGACAAGTATGTCGGCGATGGACTGACGGCCACCTTCGGCCTGCCACAGCCACTGGATGCGCCGCAGCGCAATGCACTGGAAGCGGCACGGGACCTGTTGTTGCGGGTGGAGCGACTGAACCGCGAGTTGGCCGAGGAAGGTCTGGAACCGCTGCGGATCGGCATCGGCATCCACAGCGGCGAGGTGCTCGCCGGCTACGTCGGCTCGACCCAGCGTCGCGAGTTTTCCGTGATCGGCGATTCCGTCGGCATCGCCAGCCGGCTCCAGGCAATGACCGCTGACCTTGGCCATCCGGTGCTGTGCACGCAAGCCGTGGCGGCGGCCGTCGGCTATGGCGGCGGCCTGGTCGAGCTGGGCACTGCGGGCAGCGACGGACTGGCCGTCTGGGGCTGGACGCCGCCGCCGCTGGCCGTACAGGGAGGTGCAGCATGAGCGTAACCCGCCGGGCCGCCCCAAGGGGTGCGCAGCCAACCAACGGAGCCGCGCAGCGGCGAACCAACGTCACCCCCTGCCTTGGGCAGGGGGCTGGGGGGGAGGGCTGTCCAATGACTGCGGCAGTCGAGCGCGGACGGCTGGGTTCCTACCTCGCAATGCTGTGGTTCGCCGGCAGCCGGCATCGCGAACTGGGCCGGCCGCTGCTGCGCACCCAGTTGCAGCGCCAGATCCATGCTGCCGGAATCGCCGCGCTGCCGATCATCGTGATACTGGCATTGATTACCGGCGCGGCGGTCAGCACCCAGCTGGGGACCCTGATCGGGGTCGACAACGACCTCACCCAGCGCCTGATCTTCCTCGGCCTGTTCTTCGAGCTGGCTCCGCTGCTGTCGGCCCTGGTCGTGGTGGCACGCAGCAGCGCCAGCATTTCCTCTGAACTGGCGGTGATGAACCTGCACGACGAATTCACCGCCTTGCGCCGGCTGGGCGTGCCGCCGGCGGATTTCCTGCTGCTGCCGCGCATCTTCGGCCTGGCCATCGCGCTGCCCGCCGTCACCGCTTGCTTCCAGGCCTGCGCCATCGCCAGCGGCTGGGTGGCCTCCTCCCTGATCGATGGCCGGCCGCTGCTCGAAACAGCGACCCATTTTCTCGACTTCGCCAACCCCTGGCTGGTGTTGCTGAGCCTGGCCAAGAGCGCGCTGACCGGCGCCGTGATCGGCATCATCGCCTGCCACCAGGGCAGCAGCGGAGAAGCCTCGGCGCAGGCAATCTCGGACGCGGCGATCAAGTCGGTCGGCGCTTGCCTGATCGCGGTCTTCGTCATCGACGTGGCCACGGCGGCATTGGTCTGGGCACTGAAATGACCACCACCCTGGTCGCCTCGATCGATTCCCGCCGCCTGGTGCTGCGCGCCGGCGATGCGCCCTGCCTGGACCTGGCGCTGGACGAGGGCGGTCGCCATCGCCTCGTGGTCGACGACATCGCCGACGCGCGCCGTGCGGTGGCGAGCCTCGAATCCTGCCCCGGCGTCGGCGTGCTGACCGCTGCGGGCAGCCTGCCCGGCGCCATGACGGTGGCCGAAAGCCTGGCGCTGGCGCTGCGCTACGGACAGGAAGACATCGATGCGCAGGACGACGAGCATGAAATGGAAACAGCCTTGCAGCTTTGCGGCCTGACGCCGCAGCGCATCGCCATGCTGGGCAGCGAACAGCCGATGAAGCTGGCGCGCATGGAGCGCTGGACGATCGGCCTGGCGCGCTGGTTGCTGCGGCCGCCCGAACTGCTGGTCATCGACCGCCTGTTCGCCGGACTGACGCGGCGCGAGGCGGTGGCGCTCACCGCCACCCAGGCCATCTATCATCGCCGCCATCCCTTCCGTACGGCGCTCTTCGTCGATCTCGACAGCCATGAACTGCCGGATCTACCCGAGTGCCGCAGCGTGACCCACCTCGCGGAGGCCCCATGTCCCTGCTGACCGAATACGATGCCGACGCCCGCTCAATGCGACGCGCGACGCGGCGTTTCCTGATCATTGCCGTCCTGGTCACGCTGGCCCTGGTGGTGGCGATCTTCGTCCGCCAGGGACTGCTGCGCCAGACGGTGAGCTTCAGTTTCGTCGCCGACACCGCGCAGGACATCGCCAAGGGCCAGGCGGTGCGCATCGCCGGCTTCCGCGTCGGCTCGGTCACCGAAGTCGATTTGCGCGACGACGGATCGGTGGCGGTGAAACTCGAAGTCGATGCCGATCATGCGCGCTTCGTCACCCATGACGCGCGCATCGAGCTGCGCAAGGAGGGCCTGGTCGGCTCGCCGACGCTGGAGATCGTGCCAGGGTCGGACAAGACACGGCTCGCCGCGGCGCAGGCACGGCTCGCCTTCTCGCGCGCCGACGGCCTAGGCGCTCTGGCCAACCAGGTGCGCGACGAGTTCGTGCCCATCCTCAAGGACATCAAGGCCATCACCGGCGCCCTGGCCGATCCGGAGAAGGGCCTGCCCGGCACCCTAGCCCGGATCCGCGCCAGTTCCGAAGCGCTCAATGTGTTGCTGGCCAATGGCAACCGCCAGGTGGATGGGATCGGCGGCACCGCGATCCGCGTCCTGGGCAAGGCCGAGGAGGACCTGACCCATCTCGGACAAACGCTGGAAGCCGCGAACAAGCGCCTGCCCGGCATGCTCGACCGCACCCAGCAGGTGCTGGACCATGTCGAGAAGATCAGCGCGGAAGCCGAGGCCAGCGTACCGCCCGCCCTGCGCGACGGCAGCGCGGTCGCCGCCGACGTGCGCGAAATCGTCGGTGGCGCCAAGCAGACCTGGCCGATCAGCAGCATGATCGATGCGCCGGCACCGGCGCGGCTGAAGGCCGACAGCGACCCGCGCGGGGAGGCCGGCCGTGCGCGCTGAACTGGCCGTCCTGCTGGCGCTGCTGCTCGGCGCCTGTGGCTCGACGCCGAAGCCCGTCGACCCGCCACGCCTGCGCGCCGCACTGGAAGCCGAGAACGATGGCGCGAAGCGCTACGAGCGCGGCGACTATACGGTCGCGGCTCGCCGCTTCGCCGAGGCGGCGAAACTCCATGCCAGCATCGACGATGCCATCGGCGTGGCACGCAACCGCATGCACCTGGCGCGTAGCGAACTCGTGCTGGGCCGCGACGACGCGGCACTGAAGCTGCTGGACGCCACGGATCCAGGCGGGGACGCAGGTTTCGCGCTCGACGTCTGGATGCTCAAGGCGCAGGCGCAGCTCGGCCTGGGGCGCGGCGATGCGGCGCGCAACAGCCTCGCAGCGGCTGCGACCCTGTGCACGGGTGACTGCCCTCGGGCAGCCAGCCTGCATCTGCTGCAGGCACGTCATGCACTCGCGGACAAGCGTGCGGCCGAGGCCCTGGCACATGCCGAGGCCGCGCTGAAACTGCTGCAAGGCAAGGACGAAGCCGCCGAAGCCGGCAACGCCTGGCGGCTCGTCGCAGCGGCGCGGCAGGCCAGCGGCGACCCGGCGGGAGCATTGGCCGCCGCCAGCAGCGCGCTCGACATTGACCGCCGCCTGGCGCTGCCGGAAAAGATCGCGCGCGACTGGCTGCTGATCGGCGACATCCAGCGCGGCCAGGCCCCGGCAGAAGCGGCGATGGCCTATCGCAAGGCCCTGGATGTGGCACAGGCGGCCGGTCTCGATGCAATCACCATGATCGCCACACAGGCATTGCAGGATAACGGCATGCAGAAAAAAATTGATTGACCTACCCCATTCGGCATAATTAGCGGTATGCTTGAGGCCTCATTAATCCACCCGCCGAGGAGTTCGCCATGGCCCGCAAGAAAAAGCTCGATTTTTCCGATATCGCCACCGCCCGCAAGAAACTCAACCTGAACCAGAAGGACTTCTGGACGCGCTATGGCGTGACCCAGTCGGGTGGCTCGCGCTACGAATCCGGGCGCAACATCCCCAAGCCCCTCGCGATCCTGCTTTGGCTGCACCAGTCCGGCAAGGTTACGGACAAGGATCTGGCCGACGCCCAGAAGTAAGGCTGCGCGCGACACGCCGGCCATCCGGCCTGCGTTCCTGCACCCCTCTGGAAGATCATGATCGAGACGGCACGTGGCACGGTCCACGAGTGGCAGCGCGACCACATGGGCCACATCAACGTGCGCGCCTACATGGAATTCCTCGAGGAAGCCTGCTGGCAGTTCTATGCCATGCTTGGCATGACGGCTTCGGTGCTGCGCAGCGGCGCCCTGCACCTCGCGGCGGTCCAGCAGAACATCAGCTACCGCAAGGAACTCTACCCCGGTGACACCGTTGCGGTGCGCACCGGCGTGCTGGAAATGCGCGACAAGGTGCTGCGCTTCCGCCACGAGTTGTACAACACCGAAACCGGTGACGTCTGCTCGGTCTGCGATTTCACCGTGGTCTGCCTCAATCCGGAAAGTCGCAAATCGCAGCCCTTTCCCGACGCGGTCGCGGCCCGGGCGCGGGAACTGATCCTGCCGCCCGCAGCTGCCTAAAACCCGCGCCCAAAAAATAATGAAGAAAACCGCTGCAGCCGAACCCCTGAAGGAGTTCGAGCCGGAATTCGTTGCCGGGCTGAAACATATCTTCGAGGAAATGATCACCTTCAACCAGGTGCTCGGCCTCAGGATCACCACGATCACGCCGGAACGCGTCTCGGGCACCATCGCCATGCGCCCCGAACTGGTCGGCAGCCCCAACCGGCTCCATGGCGGCGTCATCAGCGCCTGCCTCGACGCGCTGGGCGGCCTGGCGGTGATGGCCGCGATCGGCGCACGCCACATGGACGAAGCTCCTGCGCAGCGCCTGCACCGCTTCGGCAAGCTGGGTACCATCGACCTGCGCATCGATTATCTGCGCCCCGGCATCGGCGAGAATTTCGAGTTGCATGCCGAGGTCCTGCGCTTGGGATCGCGCGTCGCCACTACCCGCATGGAATTCCGCAGCGCTGACGGCAAGCTGCTGTCGACAGGTGCAGGCGCTTACATCGTTTCCTGAACCTGCCTGCCGGATAACGCGGGACTAGCACCCCGCGCCTGCAGGCGCCACACCATATCAGGCGAGCGGCAAGGACTGCTGCAGCCAGCGCAGCACCGTCGCCCAAAGCACATCCGGCTCGACCGGCTTGCCGATGTGGGCGTTCATGCCGGCGGCCAGGCAGGCATCGCGATCTTCATCGAAGGCATTGGCGGTCAGCGCCAGGATCGGGATATCCGCCACGCCGGGCATCCGGCGAATGGCGCGGGTGGCATCCAGTCCGTTCAGGACCGGCATCTGCAAATCCATCAGGACCAGGGCATAGCCGCCGCCCCGCACCATCTCCAGGGCTTCCTGGCCGTTGGTGGCGACTTCCGGCGCAAGGCCGGCCTCCTTGAGCAGGAACAGCATCACCTCGCGGTTCACGGGCTCATCTTCGGCCAACAACACGCGGGCTTCAGGAAATAGCCTTGCCAGCGCTTCTCGCGGCGGTTCGGACACCTGCCTCGCATCGGTGCGCAATACCTGCGCCCCCCGCCTGAGCCGGACCGTCGCCCAGAAGGTGCTGCCCTGGCCCGGCGTGCTGCTCACCCCGACATCACCGCCCATCAGCAGCGCGATGCGCCTGGAGATGGTCAGGCCAAGGCCGGTGCCGCCGTACTTGCGTGTCATCGAATTGTCAGCTTGCGTGAATGCCTGGAACAACCGCGCCTGCTGCTCGGGGCTGATGCCGATGCCCTGATCGCTGACCTCGATGCGAAGCAGGATGCTGTGATGGTCTTCCTCGACGACCAGGGCACGCAGGTGGATCTCGCCGCGCTCGGAAAACTTGATGCCGTTGGTGATGAAATTGATCAGTATCTGCCTCAGGCGCACGCTATCGCCACAAAGCGTTTCGGGCACGTCGGGGGCGAGTTCGCTGCGCAGACCGAGCCCTTTGGCCGCAGCGGCGCTCTGCTGCATGTGCAGGACGGTGTCGATGACTGCCGCCAGGGAAAAGTCGTTCATTTCCAGGGTCAGGCGGTCGGCCTCGATCTTGGAGATGTCGAGGATGTCATTGATGATGGCAAGCAGATGCTGGGCGGACGCCTTGCTCTTGCTGAGCCAGTCGCTCGCCCTGGGATCGATCGTGCGACGCAGCGCCAGTTCGGTCATGCCCATGATGCCGTTCATCGGTGTTCGCAATTCGTGGCTCATGTTGGCGAGGAATATGCTTTTGGCACGATTGGCGGCCTCGGCGGCATCCTTGGCCTGCGCCAGTTCGGCAGTACGCGACAAGACCAGTTCTTCCAGCGTATCCCGGTGCCGCGCCAGTTCGGCGCTGGCCTGCTTGCGTTCGGTGATGTCACGCAGGAACACGAAGAACCTGCCGCCGGCCAAAGGGCGGTAGGTTGTGCTGACCTCGACCTGCCAGCAACTGCCATCCTTGCGGCGGTGTACCGTCTCGAACTGGTCGCTACCCACTTCCTTGATGCGCCGCATCCGTTCGGCGTTCTCGGCCTGGTTCTCCATCGCCTCCAGGTCGACGATCCGCATGCCGAGGAGTTCCTCGCGCGTGTAGCCCGACAAGCGGCAATAGGCCCTGTTGACGTCGATCAGCCATCCGCTGTTATCGACGCACCAGAAGCCATCCAGGGTGGTGTCGACAATGCTGAGAAACGACTCCTGACTTTCGCGCAAGGCCGCTTCGGCGAGTTTTCTGGCCGTGATGTCTTCCTGGACCCCGTTCCACAGGATGTCGCCGTTGTCCAGGCGGGTCGGCATCGAACTCAGCCGAAGCCAGCGGGTTTCGTCGCGGACGATGAAGCGCCCTTCCCATTGGAAGTGTCCGAGCCGGGCTGCCGCATCCTGGTTGGCTGCAATGAAGGACGGCAGGTCCGCGCGATGCACGCGGCTCTGGGCAACCGAAAAATTCGCGAGGACGGCGTCGCGGACCACGCCCAGTTGCTGGCACCAGCGCTGGCTGACATAGTCGAACCGGATCCCGCCAGCCTTCAGCATCCGGTACTTATAGACTCCGACCGGAATGGTTTCGATCAGTGCCTCGCGCTCGCGGTTGGCGTGGGCCACTTCCTGATGCAGGCGATGGCTTTCACTGACGTCGGTCAGCGATACCAGGAGATGTTCGCCCTGGCCGTCCTGCGCGTTGCCCGACGACACGCCGCCGAGTTGGACACGCCGCCATTCACCTTCCCCGGTCAGCAGCGAAACATCGAGCGCCTTGCCCTGTGGCTGAGCAAGCCAGGCCCGGAAGCGCGAGAGGAAGGCATGGCGATCGGTCGGGGACAGAAAGTGCGCGATGCCCAGGCGGGATATCTCGTCCCGCGTCTTTCCGACCAGGCGGCAGAAGGTTTCATTGGCCTCGACGATAAGGGTGTTGGCGTCCAGCACCAGGTAACCCACCGGCGCATCCTCAAACAAATGGCGATAGCGGTCGCGCGAGGTGACCAGCTCGATCTCGGCGCGGCGCAGTTCTTCATTCTGGAGTTCGAGCTCGACCTGGTGCACCCGCAGGTCCTGAATCAGGCGTGCCGCCTCCTCGGCAGACAGCGGTGCGCCGGGTTCCGGGGCTTCCGGCAGCAGCAGCCCGGCGCGCTTCTTCAGTTTCTCGAGGGAATCCACTTTACGCTTCGGCGATCGTGATCTAGTCGGCGCGCGGCTTCCTGGTACGCGGACGGGCGGGGGCACTGCTGGCTGGTTCCACAATGGCGGCCGCATCCCTCGCCCTGGGGCAGCTCTTGCACAGCAGGCCAGGAGTTTCGGTGATGTCGTGGATGATGCCGACCGATGCCACGGGACGTCCGGCATCGTCCAGCACTTCGTTCGAAACCTGATGCACGACGCGTATCTCGCCATCGGAGCGGACGATCCGATGCACCACGTCGTAATGTTTTCTGCCGCTGACCGCCTCCTGGTACTCGGCAGCAACGCGATCGCGATCCTCGGGATGCACCAGCGCGAGGAAGCCTTCATAGGTCGCCGGGAAACCGTCTTCGCTGACGCCGAAGATGTCGCAGGTCGCCTTTGACCATTTCAGGGTTTGCGTCGGCAGGTCGAGGCGCCAGCTGCCGATGCCGGCAAGTTCCTGCGTCCTGCTCAATATGGCGCTGGCTTCGCGCAGTTCGAGCTCGGTCGATTTGAGCAAGCCGATATCGATGAAGGTCAGGAGTATCCCGGACGGCTTGCCGCCGCCCACCTGATAAGGCAGGACCTGCATCAGGTAGCCGCCGCCTTCGTTCGTCTGCACCTGCCGGGTGACGCCGGCTTCGCTGCGCGCCACTTCCGAGACGAGCGCAAGGGGATCGGCATCCACCAGCGTGTGCGTCAGGTGCACGAACGGCCGACCGATGTCGGTGCCGATGATGCGGAAGATGCGGCTAAGTTCAGGCGTGTATTTCCGGATACTCAGGTTCTCGTCGAGGAACAGGGTTGCCACCCCGGTCGCGGACATCAGGTTCTCGAGATCGTTGGTCATCTCGGTGAGTTCGAGGATCTTGGTCTGGTACTCCGCATTGACGGTATGCAGTTCTTCATTGACCGACTGCAGCTCCTCGTTGGTGCTCTGCAGTTCTTCGTTGCTGGCCAGAAGCTCCTCGTTGGTCGCCTGCAGTTCCTCGTTGGATGTCTCCAGTTCTTCAATGGTGGCCTGGAGATTCTCCTTGGTGAACTGCAGTTCCTGCTCGAGGTCGCGAATGCGCTGCTCGGCTTCCTGGCTGATGTCATAGACCGGATGCTCGGAGGGGGCCTCGGGCTTTGTCGACGGCATGTCGCGAATGAAGACGCCCGCAAGGAGTTCCTGCCCGCGCTTGCCGGCCAACGCGCGAATATGCATCTGCACGGTACGCGCACCATTCTTCTGCTGCAGCCGGATGTTCGTGTACTTCAGCTCGCGCTGGCCGCTGAACACCTTCTGCAGCCCGGTCGCCAGGGGAATGGAAAGATCCCTTTCGGCCATGCGTGTGACATCGTTGACCTGCTTTCCGGTCGGCAGGCGCAAGAGCCCTGCGCTGTCGCCCGCCAGGTGCATCAGCTCCATGCTTTCGTTCACCACGGCGACCATCGGCACGAATTCTTCCGCCATGGTGTCCAGCAGGCGTTCGAGCATGCGCTCCTCGTCGCGCATCGACGCCACGTGCGCGCTGCGCACGAAGCGCGAAATGGGCTGGCTGCGCCCCATGTCCACCATCGGCGAGAACAGCGGGCGATGCTCGATCGACGGATGCTTGCGCCCGCGCGAACGGTAGATCTTGAACTTGTTGTGCAAGGGCTCGAAGTAATCCGACATGTCGCCGGGGGTCTCGCTGGTGCCGAGCAACAGCAGGCCTTTGGGCTTCAATGAAAAATTGAAGAACTCGAACACCTTCTGCTGCAGCACGGGCTGCAGGTAGATCAGCATGTTGCGACAGCTCATCACGTCGATATTGGTGAACGGCGGGTCCTTGATCAGGTTATGCGGCGCAAACACCACCATCTCCCGCACCTTGCGATTGACGTGGTACTGGTTGTTGCGATGGGTGAAATACTTGCCGAGGATGCCCGGCGGCAGGTCGGCGGCGATGCTTTCGGAATAGACGCCGTTGCCGGCGCGGAGCACGGCGTCGCGATCGACGTCGGTCGCGAATATCTTGATGTTGATGCTGCGCTGCAACTGTTCCATGCATTCCAGCGCCAGGATGGCCAGTGTGTAGGCTTCCTCGCCGCTGGAACATGCCGCGACCCAGAAGCGGATCTCGTCCTGGGGCTCGGCGTTGCGCAGCAGTTCCGTCAGGTAGTTGCCGGCCAGCAGGTCGAACACCTCGCGGTCGCGAAAGAAGCTGGTGACGCCGATCAGCAGCTCCCGGTAAAGCGTGGTGACCTCGCTCGGTTTCGATTCCATCAGGCGCACGTACTCGCGCAGATCGGCGCACTGGCATACCGATACGCGGCGCTCGATCCTGCGCAGCACGGTGCTCGGCTTGTAGAAGGTGAAATCGAGCTTGGACTGCTCCCTCAGCAGCGAGAAGATGCGGGTCAGCCCGTCTTCGTCGGGCAACAGCAGGCTTGATCGATCGGCGGGCGTGGTGAATGGGCGACGCAGGAAGCCGACCAGCCGCGAAGGCATTTCCTCCGGCGGCAAAACCACGTCGACCAGGCCGGTGTCGATCGCGGCGCGCGGCATGCCATCGAACTTGGCGGATTCGGGACTCTGCGCCATGACCATGCCGCCGGCTTCCTTGATCGCGCGGCAGCCGCGCACGCCATCGCTGCCGGTGCCGGACAGGATGATGCCGACGGCCTTCTCGCCCTGATCCTCGGCGAGCGAACGCAGGAAGATGTCGATCGGCAGGTTGATGCCCTTGCCGGGATCGATGTCGGTCAGCAGCAACTTCTGGTGAAAGATCTTGAGGACCTTTTTCGGCGGGATCAGATACACCGTATTGGGCTCCACCAGCATGCCCTCTTCGGCACGCCGCACCGGCATTGCCGTGCGTTTGGACAGCAGCTCGACCATCAGACTCTTGTAGTCGGGCGACAGGTGCTGGATGACGATCAGCGCCAGTCCGGTATCGGTGGGCATGCTGGAAAAGAAGGTCTCGAGTGCCTCGAGGCCGCCCGCGGATGCGCCGATTCCGACGAAATATGTCGGAGGCGGCGATGTCACCGGCGGACTGGATGGATCGTCATTCATTGGTCAGGAGCAGGTAGCTAGCGTTGCGAAATGCCCCGGCAAGCTGGAAATCGAGCCTATTCGGGAGTGAAAGCGAGCGCAAATCATACTCGAAAGGTTTTACAGCATCCTTACGTAATACCATACAGAATCATATGGTTATATCACACGCTTGAGAATTTCTTCAACTCCGAAAGAGGTGCGACCACCCGCGTGGAGTTCCGTCGCGCTGACGCAGCGCGGCGGTCGGAGCAACAGGCAGTACTACCCGTGCCCGGCGCGGATCAGCCGAACCGAGCTTTCATTCCAGCCAGGTAGGCCGCCGCCCCGGCCGAATTTTCCGCCGGCGCCCACGCCGCCTTTTCCTCAGGTGCGGGTGGCAGGTAGGGACCGGCCTTGGCTTCGAGGAACACCGTGTCGTCCGCCAGGGCCACTGCCGTATGCCACGCGCCGTGGGGAATATCCACTCCGATCGCCGTTCCGCCAGCGCCGACTTTCACGGACTGCACCACCTTGCCTTCATCATCGAGCAGCAGGACACCCAGCGTGCCGCGCAACACGACGAAGGTCTCGTCCTTGTTCGGGTCAAGGTGCCGGTGCGGCGGGATGTAGGAATCCTGCTGCATGGCGTTGAGCAGGCGATGGCCGGGATGGGCGTCCGTAGGGTGGAAGTTGCGGTTCTTGCGCCGGCGCGGACTGGCCGCTGCCTCGGCGCAGAGCGCGTCGAGCATGGCGTCGTCGATCAGGGTGATCATTGGTAGATGACCTTTACATTCTCGGCCTTGAGCCAGTCGGCCAACCCCGCCAGCAAGGCATCGTCGAGCCGGACCCGCCAGCCGTCCGGCAGCGGCAGTTCGGCCATGGCGGCGCCGTTGCTGTAGGAAAGCCGCACCGGACAGGGCCCGTTGCGGAAGGGTGCCAGCAGGGCCTGCAGCCGCTTGGCGTCGGAGCCGCCGTTCATCGTCAGGCGCAGGCCGCGTGCATAGCGGCCGCGCGCCTCGGCCAGGGTGTGCAGTTTGTCGGCGGTGATGCGCAGGCCGCCGCTGAAATCGTCCTTCTGTACCTTGCCTTCGACCAGCAGCAATTCGTCTTCCTTGATCTTGGCCCGCTCGGCTTCCCAGAGTTCGTTGAACACCGTCACTTCGAGCTGGGTGGTGCCGTCGTCGAGCTGGACCACGGCCATCTTGCCGCGGCGGGTCATCTGGGTGCGCGTGGACATCACCACGCCGGCAAGCAGCACCGGCTCGCGCTGCGGTTCGAGCTGCCCGAGGCGGCGCTTGACGAAGGAAGCCAGTTCGTCGGCATAGGCATGGTAGGGATGGCCGGAAAAGAAAAATCCCAGCGCCGGCTTTTCGTTCATCAACTGTTCGCGTTCGCTCCAGCGCGGAACATCGGCATAGTGCACGGTGTCTTCCTGCGCGCCGCCGCCCGTGTCGAACAGCCCGCCCTGCATGGCATTGCGCTCGGCCTGCTCGGCCGCTTCGAGGGCGACGCCGACCGAGGCCAGCAACTTGGCGCGATGGTCGTCGATCGCGTCGAAGGCGCCGGCGCGAATCAGCGCTTCGATCACGCGGCGATTGACCACGCGCTTGTCGATGCGGCGGCAGAAGTCGAACAGGTCCTTGAATGGCCCTCCGGTTTCGCGCGCCTTGAGGATCACCGAGAGCGCCGCCTCGCCGGTGCCCTTGATCGCGCCGAGGCCGTAGCGGATGGTCTTGCCGTCCACCGGGCGGAAGCGGATGCCACCCTGGTTCACGTCGGGCGGCAGGAACACCAGGCCGTTGTCGATGGCGTCCTGGTGGAAGAACGGCACCTCGGCGGAGATGGCCATTTCCGAGGACAGCGTCGCCGCCGCGAAGGCCGCCGGATGATGCTGCTTGAGCCAGCCGGTCTGGTAGGCGACCAGCGAGTAGGCGGCGGCGTGCGACTTGTTGAAGCCGTAGCCGGCGAACTTCTCCATGGTGTCGAAGATCTCGTTGGCGGTTTCCGCGCCGATCGAGTTTTCCGCCGCGCCCTTGACGAAGATCTCGCGCTGCTTGGCCATTTCCTCTGGCTTCTTCTTGCCCATGGCGCGCCGCAGCAGGTCGGCGCCGCCCAGCGAATAGCGCGCCGCCACCTGCGCCGTCTGCATCACCTGCTCCTGGTACACCATGATGCCGTAGGTGTTGGCCAGCACCGGCTCCAGGCAGGGATGCGGATAGACCACGCGCTCGCGGCCGTGCTTGCGCGCGATGAAGGTCGGGATGAAGTCCATCGGCCCCGGCCGGTAGAGCGCGTTCAGCGCGATCAGGTCTTCCAGGCGATCCGGCCGCGCCTGCACCAGGGTGTCTTTCATGCCGCCGGATTCGAACTGGAACACCGCCGTGGTGTTGGCGCTCTTGAACACCGCGTCATAGGTCGCGCGGTCGTCGAGCGGCAGGGTGGCGAGGTCGATGTCGACGCCCTCGACTTCCTTCGCCAGGCGCACCGCCTCGTCGAGGATGGTCAGCGTGCGCAGGCCGAGGAAGTCGAACTTGACCAGGCCCGCCTTCTCGACGTCGTCCTTGTCGAACTGGGAGACCACCGAATCGGCCCCGGCGGCGGCGTAGAGCGGGCAGAAGTCGGTC
>JACRIY010000100.1 GCA_016235805.1 Rhodocyclales bacterium | reverse complement strand
CCAGCCCGGCGTCAACGAGGACATCGCCGCCACCGCGATCTGGGGCACGCAGCAACTGCACCTGTTCCCCGAGCCCAAATTCGACGGCATATTCTCGATGTGGTACGGCAAGGGCCCCGGCGTCGACCGCAGCGGCGACGTGTTCAAGCACGCCAACCATGCCGGCACCGCGAAGCACGGCGGCGTGCTGCTGGTCGCCGGCGACGATCCAGGGGCGCGCTCCTCGGCGGTGGCGCACCAGAGCGAACACATGTTTTCCGCCTGCGGGATCCCCGTACTGGCCCCGGCCGACCTGCAGGAATACCTCGACTTCGGCCTGCACGGCTGGGCCATGTCGCGCTATTCCGGCTGCTGGGTGGCGCTCAAGCTGACCTCCGACACGGCCGAAAGCTCGGCCACCGTCGACGTCGATCCGGCGCGCATGAAGATCGTCATTCCCGACGACTTCCGCCTGCCACCTGACGGCGTGCACC
Organism: Rhodocyclales bacterium; assembly: GCA_016235805.1. Classification (GTDB taxonomy): domain Bacteria; phylum Pseudomonadota; class Gammaproteobacteria; order Burkholderiales; family Rhodocyclaceae; genus Sulfuritalea. The sequence continues at coordinate 10,642 of JACRIY010000100.1, read as the reverse complement.
TGCGCTGGCCCGATTCGCCGCTGGCGCAGGAACTCCGCCTGCAGGAATTCAAGGTCTATGCCGCGCTGGCCTACGCCCGTGCCAACAAACTCAACCACATCGTGTTCGACAGCCCGCGCCCGCGGCTGGGCATCATCGCCTGCGGCAAGGCCTGGCTCGACCTGCGCCAGGCGCTCGACGACCTCGGCATCGACGAAGCCTATGCCGCCGAGATCGGCCTGCGCCTGTTCAAGGTCGGCATGCCCTGGCCGCTGGAAGCCGACTCGGTGCGTCACTTCGCCGAGGGCCTGGAAGAAATCCTGGTGGTCGAGGAAAAGCGCCAGGTGATCGAATACCAGTTGAAGGAAATGCTCTACAACTGGCGCGAAGACGTGCGCCCGCGCGTGGTCGGCAAATACGACGAATCCGGCGAATGGCCGCAGCCCGAACATCGCTGGCTGCTGCCGCCTACCTCGGAACTGACGCCGGCGCTGGTCGCCCGCGCCGTCGCCGCGCGCGTCGGGCGCTTCCACAAATCGGAACGCATCGAAGCCTACATCGCCTTCCTCGACGCCAAGGCCAGCGCCCTGTCGCGGCCACGCATGACGCTGATGCGCACGCCCTACTTCTGCCCCGGCTGCCCGCACAACCAGTCCACCAAAGTGCCCGAAGGCAGTTGCGCACTGGGCGGCGTCGGCTGCCACCTGATGGCGGTCATGATGGGCCGCAACACCGTCACCATCTCCCACATGGGCGGCGAAGGCGCGGCCTGGCTGGGCGTTTCCGGCCACAGCGGAACGCAGCACATCTTCGCCAACATGGGCGACGGCACCTACTTCCATTCCGGCCTGCTCGCCATTCGCGCCGCCGTTGCGGGAAAAATCAACATCACCTACAAGCTGCTGTTCAACGACGCCGTCGCCATGACGGGCGGCCAGCCGGTGGACGGCACGCTGACCGTGCCGCAACTGACGCGCCAGCTGGCTGCCGAGGATGTCAAGCGCATCATCGTGATGTCCGACGAGCCGGAGAAATACAAGGGCGTCACCGACTTCGCGCCCGGCGTCGAGATCCGCCACCGCGACGAACTCGATGCGACGCAGATCGAACTGCGCGACACCCCCGGCGTCACCGCCCTGATCTACGACCAGACCTGCGCCGCCGAAAAGCGCCGCCGGCGCAAGCGCGGCCGCTTTCCCGATCCAGCCGTGCGCGTCTTCATCAACGAGGCGGTGTGCGAAGGCTGCGGCGATTGCAGCATCAAGTCCAACTGCCTCGCCGTAGTCCCGGTCGAAACCGAGTTCGGCCGCAAGCGCGCCATCGACCAGCATTCCTGCAACAAGGACTATTCCTGCGTCAGCGGCTTTTGCCCCAGCATCGTCACGGTGCATGGCGGCAGCCTGCGCCGCGGCCGCGCCATGGCCGCAACGGCCGAGGAATTCGCCGACCTGCCCGAGCCGCGCCACGGCGGCCTGGGCGAGCCCTACGGCATCCTCGTCGCCGGCGTTGGCGGCACCGGCGTGGTCACCATCGGCGCCCTGATCGGCATGGCCGCCCACCTCGAAGGCAAGGGCGTCACCGTGCTCGACATGACCGGCCTCGCGCAAAAGGGCGGCGCCGTGATGTCGCACGTGCGCATCGCCGAAAGCCAGCAGCAACTCCATGCCTCGCGCATCGCCACCGGCGAGGCCGCGCTCCTGCTCGGCTGCGACATGGTGGTCGCCGTCAGCGACGACGCCCTGTCGAAGACCGCCGCCGGCTCGACCCATGCCATCATCAACACCAGCCAGGCGATTACCGGCGAATTCCTGCGCAATCCGGATCGCGCCTTCCCTGCCGAAGCCATGACGCAGTCGGTGATCGACGCGATCGGCGGAGCGGCCACCACCCTGCTCGATGCCAGCCGAATCGCCGCGCGCCTGATGGGCAACAGCATCTCGACCAACATCTTCATGCTCGGCTACGCGTTCCAGCGCGGCTTCGTACCGCTCTCCTCGGAAGCCCTGCTGCGCGCCATCGAACTCAACGGCGCCGGCGCCGAGGAAAATCGCCGCGCCTTTTCCTGGGGCCGCCGCTACGCCCTCGACCCGGCCCGCGTCGACGCCCTGGTCACCAGCGGCGAAGTGCGCAACCCGTCGCACCAGTTCTCGGCCAGCCTCGACGAAGTCATCCGGAGCCGCCGCGAATTCCTCGTTGCCTACCAGGACGAAGCCTACGCACAGCGCTACATGGACCTCGTCGCCCAGGTGCGCGAGCGCACAACAAGAGTCGGCGCTGACGCCACGGTGCTGATCGACGCCGTGGCCCGCAACTACTTCAAGCTGCTCGCCTACAAGGACGAATACGAAGTCGCGCGCCTGTTCGCCGACCCCCAGTTCCAGAACGAGCTATCCGCCCGCTTCGAGGGCGACTACGCACTGAACTTCCACATCACCCTGCCCTGGAGCCGCGCAGAGAAACCCGGCGCCGAGCCAAAGAAGATCCGCTTCGGCCCCTGGCTGCTGCCCGCGATGAAGTTCATGGCCCGCCTCAAATTCCTGCGCGGCACCGCCTTCAACCCCTTCGGCCGCATCCCGGAACGCGTGCAGGAACGCGAACTGATCATCGAGTACGAACGCACCGTGGCCCGCATCCTCGACCGGCTCACCGCCGACAAGCTCGCCGCCGCCGTCGCCCTGGCCAGCGTGCCCGATGCCATTCGCGGCTATGGGCCGGTGAAGGAAAGGTCGGTAGTCCTGGCAAGGGCGAAGCGGGAGGAGTTGCTGGCGGCCTTCGATCGGCCGGCGGAGACCAAGACGCTGGCGGCGTGATCGCGGGCTCGGTCGTCAGCGCCGGGACCGCGAGTTAAGCAATGAAAGGATACGCCGCGCGATCGGCTGCGACGGTGGCTTTACGCAATGCAGAAAGTCGGCGCCGGTGATACGGCAATTGTTCGGCCGAAGCGGTCAGCGGCGCATGGTGGATGAACTTCCGCTCGGTGCCCAATCCTGTCATTCGCATTTCCTCCGTTCCAACGGCAGTTAACTGAGCAAAGCAGAAGGTCCGGGTGCTGATCCATCTCGCGGCGAGTAAATTGCATGGATTTCTAGATCGCGCAAAAGGCAAGGAAAATTCTTGAACCTCGCTCAATGCAAGACATGGTTATGAGCTAGATTGTCCGTATGGCAGATATTGAAGGCATTGAAGCCAGCACATGAATCCCGAGACAACTCGAATGCATTCGTTCACTTTGCGCTTTTCAGACGCAAGTTTAGAGCGGACTTTTTGCAGCGAGTATGTACTGAAGGGACTTAAGTCGTACCGTGTAGCCTTGCTTTTCGGCGCAGGGGCAGTAGTCATTCTATGGCTACTCATGGACAAGCTTCTGCCTCGGGTTCCGGATGCTGGCTCGCGGTTGTTTTTGCCCATGCTAATTGTGCTGGGAGTTGTCATCACGGGAATTCTGGGAAGCTACCGTCCAAGATTCTTGCGTGTCCATCAGCCCTTCATTCTTTCGGGCACCTTGACAATAGCTGCGGCGCTGAGTTGGATGGGTTTGCTGTTGCCCCCCTCCGAACTTCCGGCTATCGCAGTCGCGGCCACCGTCCACACGCTTAACGTTTACACAATGCTGCGCCTTCTTTTCCCGTGGGCATGTTGCGCCGGTTGGGGATGCGCAATTATGTTTCTCGGCTACCTGTCCTACAGCGGGTTACTAAGTGAGGTTGATTTTGCTTCTTTCGCAAGCCTGCTCACCATTGCGAATCTATTCGGCATGATCGCGGCCCGTCAATTGGACGAGTCCTCGCGGCGAGAATTTCTCGCGGTGCGCAATGTTGCTGCCGAGCATGAACGCTCGGAGCAGTTATTACGGAACATTCTTCCCGTGGAAGTCGCAGAGGAACTGTCGGCTACTGGCGTAGCCCGCTCGACTAGGCATGACTCAACGACGATTCTGTTCACGGACTTTAGCGGGTTCACTCAAGTGGCATCGGCAATGCCTGCGGACCGAATGGTGTCAGAGCTGAATGAGATATTTAGCGCGTTTGACGACATCTGCGATGAACTGGGCGTCGAAAAGATCAAGACCATCGGTGACGCCTACATGGCCGCTGCAGGTTTGCCGAAACCGTGTCCGGATCACGCACAAAGATGCGTAAGCGCTAGCCTACAAATGCTGGAGTACATGAATCAACGGAACCGAGGCTCTGCCTTCAAATGGGAACTTCGGGTTGGAATTCATTCCGGGCCCGTAGTCACTGGCGTGGTGGGCAAACGAAAGTATGCATTCGATGTCTGGGGCGATACCGTCAATATCGCATCGAGAATGGAGAGTTCCGGCGAAGCAGGCCGCACCAATATCTCGGCTTATACCTACGATCTTGTCAAGAATGAGTTCGAATGTGAGTATCGAGGAAAGGTTGGGGCTAAAGGCAAGGGCGACATTGATATGTATTTTGTCAGAAAGGCATTGCCCGCGTGAGCTCTTTGCGCATTGTGCTCGCCACCGTTGGGTCACGCGGCGACGTCCAGCCAATGCTTGCGCTCGCGCAAACCCTTGCGGCACGGGGCCATGTTCCACTGGTTGCGGCTCCACCGAACTTCGAAGGATGGATAAGGAATGTTGGATTCGAGTTCGAGCCGCTCGGCTTAGACATCCAGGAGTATCTGGCAAATAACGGTACGTCGCTCTCCGGAAACCCGATGAAGATGCTGCCGATGATGAATCGTTTTTTTGCCGAGCAGATTCCACAGCAAATGACACGTCTTGCCAGAATTTGCGAAGGGGCTGATGCGATATTGGCAGGGGGACTGGCGTTCTGTGCCCCCTCGATAGCCGAATATCTGGGCGTGCCTGTACTTTACGTCTTCTACTCTACGTGTATGTTGCCGTCGAGCCAGCATCCACCAATCGTGGCTCCGTGGCAAGGGCTTCCAGCTTGGCAGAATGACTTGCTCTGGCGAGCGAATCATGTGCTTTTCGACGCGATCCTGGGCAAGGTACTGAACGGCGCCCGCGCAGAATTCGGACTCTCCAAGATGGACAGTCTGAAAGATCACTTTACGGTCGAAACGCCAGCGGTCATTGCAGTTGACAAAGAATTGTTCCCTCCCGATCCATTGTGGGGGGAGCGTTATCCATACGCAAATTTCATCTATTTTGACGACACCGGAAAGCTCGATGGAGAACTCGACGACTGGCTAAATCAGGGGGAGCCACCTGTCTTTGTCGGCTTCGGGAGTATGTCTGGCGAAGGCACGGGTCGAATCGAGCGCATGATCGTGGAAGCCGTGTCTGCGACCAATCTCCGTTGCATCGTCGGAGCGGGTTGGGCGGGACTTGGTGCGATGGAACTCCCGCCAACCTGGCGGGTGGTACGCGAAACGCCTCACGCTCTCCTATTCCCGCGCACCGCCGTTGTTGTACATCACGGCGGTTCTGGCACAACAGCGACAGCACTGCGGGCTGGCATACCCCAGGTCATTCTTCCACTGATCCTCGACCAGTTCCACCACGCTCACCGGTTGCATGTCGCGGGAATATCGCCGCGTCCAATTCCAATGGAAAAGATTACGGCATCCGAACTCGCTAGTACGCTAGTTACCGCACTAGCCCTTCCAGAAGCACCTCGCAAGGCCGCAGCAGCGAGATTGGGAACGAGCGATGGACGCGCACAGATCGCCGTTCGTATCGAAACCATGGCCGCACAGGGCCGCGAACTCGCCTAGGCTATCCGATCGACGGATTCGAGTGGTCAGCCGGACCATTGATAGTTTGCCGCACCCGACTAGGTGGCCGTCCGCTTCTGCCCGCACTAAGACATAGCTCATGCGACTATTGATGGCCGCTTCGGCCAGAAAGCCACCGTACCACCAGCGCCGACTTTTGGCCGCGCGACCGCAGCCAGGCCTCGACGTTCCGAACCGACAGTGCCAACGACTCGTGGAACAAAGCCGAATCCAAGCCCTGGCGCCGTTCCATTCACTCGCGGCCACGTCTGCGCAGGCTCCATGCGGTCACGAACACCCATAGCGTCAGCACGCCCGAGGCGAGGCGTTCATGGAGGCCGACATGGAGCCGCGCCGCTTCGCCTGCCGACATCAGCGCCAGGAACAGCAGGCCGGCGCAGCCGGTTGCCAGCGAGTAAGGGCCGAGCCAGCGTAAGCGTCGCTCGCCGCTAAAAAGCCCGCCGGCGAGCAGCGTGGCGGCGATCATGGCGAGGAAGGCCATCGTCGCCGACAGGCCGTGCAGCCGCTGGCCGAGGACATCCGGGGCGGCGCAGCCCGGTTCGCATGGAAACCAGCCGGCGCCGATGCGGCCAATGCCGTTGAGCGCGACCAGCAGGGCAACGAGCAGGGCCAGGCGCGGACGATAGCCGAGCCGGACCACCCGGGCGTGGAACGCCGCGGCAAAGCCGACGTGCATGAGCCCGGTGGCGACGAAGCCGGCATAGCGCATGAAGGACTCGGTCGTGCTGCCGCGTTCGCCGAGTTCGCTGATGTACTGCCCGACGTGATCGAAGCCGGGGCGCAGTTCGCCGGCAACGACGATGACCGCCGCCCAGAGCACGGGCGCGACCAGCCCGCAAAGCAGGCCGATATCGGACGGGGACGCCGCGCGCGCGGCAGGAGTCTTCACGATGGTCATCCGGTGCAGCGGGCCTGGCGCGGCGCGACGGCCGCCCCGGGAACCGGCTCGGCTCCCGCATCCGGCTTTCCCATGGATGAATCAGCGGCGCACGACATGGCGACAATTGTCGGCCAAACCGGTCAGCGCGGAAAGATCCTTCATTCCATGCCTTCATCCGCGATCCCTGAGCGCCCTCCCCGCGCCAAGGCGCCACTACGCAAATCTACGTAGTCGGGTACGCGTCTTTGCCAATATCCAGTCCGCCGTGAAGGTGGTCGAATCTGGTCACGCACAAAAGGGTGGAGCCAGACCGAGCATGGAATCGAATAGCACAGGGATCAAGCGCCTTCCCGTCATGGAAGACATGACGATCTACAACGCCGGCGCACAGAAGCAGCAGATCCTGTCGGCACTTGCGCAGACGGACTTTCTTGAACTCGACCTGCAGGCCGCCACCGAAATGGACACCGCCGGCCTGCAACTGCTGTTGCTGCTCAAGCGCGAAGCCGTGCAGCAGGGCAAGCAGCTCAGCGTCATCAATCACAGCCCGCGGGTACAGCAGATCATCGACGCCTGCAGTCTTGCCGGCACCTTTGGCGACCCGATGGTGATCAGCGCCCGCGCGTCGCAGCCGTCTCAAGCACTCTGACAGGGAAATTTTCATGGACGAACTCACCACTACAGGAATGCCGGGCGGCGAAAGCGGCGATGCCGCCTCTGCCGACATGCCGGCTGAACGCATCGAAGCGGCAGGTAACGGCGGCCCCACCAGCCACCCCGCCCGGGGCTGGGACGCCTCCAGCAGCTGGTATATCTCGGTGCGCTTCGGCACCGAAATACTCAGGCACGGCACGGACCCGCTCAACCTGCTCAATGCCCTCGCCGCGCTGGGCGAAATCGAGATGATGGAAACGCTGACGGAAAGCATGCCGCCCGCGGCGGAGATGGATCCGGAAGCCTGCTATCTGGGCTTCGAGATCCGCCTTCACACCCATGCCTCGAAGGCCGCGATCGAGGACGTATTCAAGTTCGTGCGTGACGAATGCACCCTGCACATCCTCCCGCCCGACAGCAAGGTGGCCGATTTCCTGCAACTGATCGCCGCGCTGCCGGCGGAAACCATGCGCCTGGGCGACATCCTGGTGAAGAGTGGCGCCCTGACCAAAGCCGAGCTCGATGCCGGCCTGCTGCGCCAGCGCGATGCGAGCGGCGCCGTGGATGAGGCCGGCGAGCCGCCTCCCTCCCCGCCGATCGGCGAAATACTGGTCGAACAGAAGGCAGTACGCAAGGAGGTGGTCGAGGCTGCCGCCGACAGGCAGAAGGCCATCTCCGAAAAGCAGGCTGCCGATGCCGGCCTGATCCGGGTGCACGCCGACAAGCTCGATGAACTGATCGACCAGGTCGGCGAACTGGTCATCGCCGGCGCCTCCGCCAACCTGCTGGCCCGCAGGAACGGTGACAGCGCGCTGGTCGAAGCCAACTCGGTACTCAGCCGGCTGGTGGAGACCATTCGCGACTCGGCCCTGCAACTGCGCATGGTGCAGATCGGCGAAACCTTCAAGCGCTTCCATCAGGTCACACGCGACCTGTCCGGCGAACTGGGCAAGGACATCGAACTGGTGATCAGCGGCGCCGAGACCGAACTAGACAAATCCGTCGTGGAAAAAATCGGCGATCCGCTGCTGCACCTGGTCAGGAACGCCATGGATCACGGCATCGAATCGGCCGAGGCGCGCATCGCCGCAGGCAAACCGGCGCAGGGCCGAATCGAGCTCAACGCCTACCATGAGTCCGGCTGCATCGTGATCGAAGTGGCCGACGACGGCCGCGGCTTCGACCTGGAAACGCTGCAGGCCAAAGCCATCGAGAAGGGCCTGATCCAGCCGGGGCAAACCCTGTCCGACCAGGAGATCAGCAACCTGATTTTCGATGCCGACGCCACCGGCGCGGCAGGAACCCTGGGAAGCTCCGGTCGCAATGCCGGCATGGACGTGGTGGGCAAGAGCATCACGGCGCTGCGTGGCACGGTGACCGCCAGGACGGAACCCGGCATGGGCTCGCGCTTTGCCATCCGGCTGCCGCTCACGCTGGCCATCATCGACGGCTTTCTGACCGGCGTCGACAAATCCTCTTACGTCATTCCGCTCGATACGGTGATCGAGTGCATCGAACTCGCCAACACCACCGCCGACCGCGACTACCTCAACCTGCGCGGCGAAGTGCTGCCCTATGTGCGGCTGCGCGAGTTGTTCGAGGTTCCCGGCCAGCAGCCTCCACGCGAGAACGTGGTGGTGGTCCAGTACGCAGGACAAAAGGCCGGCATCGTCGTCGATCAGTTGCTCGGCGAATTCCAGACCGTGATCAAGCCGCTGGGCACGCTGTTCAAGCATATGCGCGGCATCGGCGGCTCGACCATCCTCGGCAGCGGCGAAGTCGCCCTGATCCTGGATGTGCAGGCGCTGGTCAGCCGCAGCGCGCGCAACGAAGAACAGGCCTCGCATGGCGCCACCGCCATGCGCCGGCTGGAAATGCATTGATCCTGTCGCGCCAGATTCGGCCCTTGCACCTCACTTTCTTTTTTTTGTAACTCGGAGAACACGTCATGTTGAACAATCTAAAAATCGGCGTCCGCCTCGTCGCTGGATTTGCCGTAGTGCTGGTCCTGCTGGCAATCGTCTCGGTCCTGTCGGTAACTCGCCTCGCCGAGCTCAATGAAGAGGTCAATAACCTGGTCACCGACAAGTACCCGAAGACCATCGACGCCATCGACATCGTGCGCGCCATGAACGGCGTGGCACAGATCAATCGCAACCTGCTGCTGATCACCGATCCCGCGGAAACCCAGAAGCAATTGGCGCGCTTGACGGAACAGCGCAAGATCATCAGCGACAACATTGCAAGCCTTGAAAAGACCATCACTTCTGACGAAGGCAAGAAGCTCCTGGCCAAGATGAATGAAACCCGTGCCAGCTATGTGGCAAACCTGGAAAAGTACACGGGCATGGTCCAGCGCGGCGAGCGTGACAACGCCATGAAGTTGCTCTACGGCGACATGCGCCCGGCAACCGATGCCTACATGGGTGCAATTCGCAACCTGATCGACTTCCAGGACAACCTGATGAAGAAGGCCGGCAAGGATGCCGCAGACACCTATGCCAGTGCCCGCCTGTTGGTGGTTGTGCTGTCGATCGTCGCCCTGGTGTTGGGTCTTGGCATCGCGCTCTTCATCACGCGCAGCATCACCAAGCCGGTGAACGAAGCGCTGGACGTGACGCAGCGCCTGGCGGACGGCGACCTGACGGTGCGCATCGACGACGTCAGCAAGGACGAAATCGGCCAGATGCTCTCGGCGCAGCAGGGCCTGATCGCCAAACTGAACCAGATCATCGGCGAAGTGAAGGGCGCCGCCGACAACCTCTCCAACGCCGCCGGCCAGGTCTCGGCCACGGCGCAGAGCTTGTCGCAGTCCTCCAGCGAGCAGGCCGCCTCGGTCGAAGAGACCACCGCCAGCATCGAGCAAATGACCGCCAGCATCACCCAGAACACGGAGAACGCCAAGGTCACCGACAACATGGCCACCAAGTCCTCCGGCGAAGCCGAACAGGGCGGCAGCGCGGTGAAGGAAACCGTCGAAGCCATGAAGTCGATCGCCGGCAAGATCGGCATCATCGACGACATCGCCTACCAGACCAACCTCCTTGCGCTCAATGCCGCGATCGAAGCGGCGCGCGCCGGCGAGCACGGCAAGGGCTTCGCGGTGGTCGCCGCGGAGGTCAGGAAGCTGGCCGAACGCAGCCAGGTCGCGGCGCAGGAGATCGGGCAACTGGCCGGTTCCAGCGTGAAGATGGCCGAACAGGCCGGCAAGCTGCTCGACGAGATGGTGCCCAGCATCAAGAAGACCTCCGACCTGGTGCAGGAGATCGCCGCCGCGAGTCAGGAACAGAGTGCCGGCGTCGGCCAGATCAACGGCGCCATGGGGCAACTGAACAAGGCCACGCAGCAGAACGCCTCGTCGTCCGAGGAACTGGCCGCCACCGCCGAAGAGATGGGTGG
>JACRIY010000099.1 GCA_016235805.1 Rhodocyclales bacterium | reverse complement strand
GAATCCTTCCCAGTTCCTTCATGGTAATCATCGCCCCATCTACCCTGCTCAAATGTTGAGCAGCGGAGGTTAATTACCCTGGTCAATTTTCAACGCGCACAACGGCGTCTAAATGGTCAATTTTCAGTGCGCGTCAACACGCAGATCCGCATCGAGCATCCTGACGCCGTGCTGGTGCCAGGATCGGAACAGCGCCTGGAGGTGCCGGATGACGTCAGAGAAAATTCCACGTCGGCGTTTCGAGCCGAGTCGCGTTAGGGCCGATTTCGATCTTAAAGAACCATTCAGATTTTCAGACTGAATGCCTGCAAAGCAGCGGGAACGGCCATTTCCAAGGTTGAAACGACGAGACTTTGACGGGCCGCTTACTGAGCCAACTCGCGGATCCAGCTAACCTTCAATATCTCCACCGGCGACAATGCTGAGGGGGGATATATCCTACCGTTATGTGTTTTCTATGAGATCCGAACGGCCAGCGTCGTTGCCTACGGCGACTGTAAACTAGCGCGGTTTGACTCTGTACGCATTGCCATCTTGATCGCGTAACTTTCCGTAACCATCGCTATCGATTTCACCACGCAGTCTTTCACCGTTACTGTTCCTCATTCGCACCGATCCGTCATTTTCTATTTCTCCCCGGAATTTGTTTGATGGATCGTAGTCACCCTTTCTTCGCATTTCGATGTCGGTGCTTCCACCACTAGAACTGCCATACGGGCTGGTTTTAATTTCGTAACGGTTATCAGCTCCAAAAACGGCAGTTGATAAAGCCAGGCTCACCAATCCAAGGACTACTCGTTTCATTTTCCTTTTCCTTTAAAGGTCACACGAATTGGCAACATCACTTCATGTGCAGCGAGGGTCATGTGTTCGAGCCAAAACAGGCTACAGGAGATATGTATCCAATTTGGAACATCTAAAGAAATGAAGTAGCAATCAAACTACTAGTTGACCCACGTCAATCAGTTTCATCCGAACGGATGATTCTCCAAGCGAAATAGCAGGGACAATCCAGCCATTGCCGAAATAGACAGTCCTCGACAAACCCATCCAGAATTGGTGATTTCTCCCTGGGATTTTGCAAAATGACCATCAAGTACCGATTTTTATTCTTATGTTTCTTGTTCTCCATCTTTTCTATACCCGCTCATAGCATCGAACTAAGCGACCATAGGGGCGGTATTCTGATCAGCGGAGAGATTACCCGTGGAGACTACAAGAAATTGATTCTCTTTTTGCGGCAAGGAAGATTAGATCCTTTCGCGAATGCGATCTTCTTAGATTCTCCAGGGGGTGACGTTATAGAAGCGATGAGAATCTCAAATCTCGTAAGTAGGATGTTCGGTAACACCTTCATTGATAACGGAGGAAAATGCTACAGCGCTTGTGTGATGATCTGGGCTAGTGGTGTAGTCAGAAATATTGGCATGAATTCAAAACTGGGTGTCCATCGCATAAACTTAACCCGCGATGAAATCAACGTATCAAAGACCGATAAGGCGGTAAGACCGATCGCAGAAGGCGTTGAACAGTACTTATTGAGAATGGGTGTTCCACGAAAGATCGTGGATAAGATGAATGAAACAAGCACTACTGATTTGTTTGTGTTCGATCACAAGTGGCTTATTCAGGAAGATTTAATTAGTTCAATCGGATATCACCCCACATTTATTGATGTTGCACAGAAGAAATGTGGCGCAGATCCATACGCAAATGGTATGAAAACTGGCATTCTGCCTAACAAACAAGAAGCAATGAAATGGTCATTTTGCATCGATAATGTTCGCAGCGAAAATCTTAAACTTGACATGAGTTGGGCGGCACTAATTTCCGACAAGTCGATTCAATAGTCAGGCAGATTTGCGCATGGGGAAGTCAATAGCCGCGAAAACCTGAGTGTCTCTTCCCAGTATGGAAGAGACTGAAGCCAGGGGGCCGTGTCGTTTCTCGTCTGAATGGGTGCTACAGACTGTTAACGGCCTGCTGACATTCGCATAGTCAATGGCCGCAGCACTTAGTTTCCTGTCCTATGAATGGGCAGGTGAGTGCGGCTAGCCAAGTGCTACCTTGCTGTGTCTCTAACATATGTTGCCATCACAATCAGGAAAAACTATGGCCGTGAATTCCGTTAGGCAATACTTGGCATCAGCCGTGCTGACCTTGACACTATTAGGTTGCGGTAAGAGTGAGGCACCGAAACCAGTAGAGTCGCCAGAAACGGTCAAGGCGGTAATAGTTGCACAGCAAAAGGCTGAAATGGCCGATAAGCAGCGCCAAGAGGCAGAGCGCCTTCGCAAAGAAGCAGAGATCCAGAAAAAGGCGGCAGAAGAGGCTAAGGCAAAATCTGAGTACTTAACCATGGGGTTGATAGTGCTGGTAGTGTTTGCATTATTCGTGGGAATCGCCATCGGATCTTCATCTAGAAAAGATGCGGCGAAAAGGAATGTTGATGCCAACCGGGAATAACTCGGAGCCAAGTCAAAGTCGTTCTTTGATTGCCGTTATGGGAGGGGTAGCGCGTGCGACGTGGAGGCAGGTTCCGCTTGCTGCTCCAGAGATAGACCCACAACTGGAAAATCTATCGGCGGTGGAGCGAATTGCGGAGGTTTTGCGCTACAAGCTACTTCATCTTGAATTCGCCATATCTGGCGGTGGCGGTATCCGCGCTTGGCTACGATTGAATCTGCTGATCGCTGCGGTATTAGCCATCCCAGCAGTAGTTGTGGTTCCAATAGTCACATGGCTATTAGGTTCTTTCGTCACCCTCACAGGGTTTCTTCTTGCTGCAGCCCAGAATCTGCTCTACACATTGATTTACGTTGTCGCTTTCGTTTCCCTGTTGCTCGCATTTTTGTTTTCGCTCAAGCTGGTTTGGAAAGCACACTTGGAGAATAGCCGACGATCTCAGAAGCGTAAGGCCAGTTGACTCTGAATCCAGTCATGCAGTTGTGCACCCGAATCAACCCGTCTAAGCCTGCTACCGCCGCAAAGCAGCCGATGAGTCGCATCGTTGCATAAGACAGAAGTGGAGTGGCAAGAGCGAACCACTACGGTCTGATCTTTCGACCGTCGTTTCCCACTACCTCGATCCAGACCCCATGTCGCGCGCGCACATGCCTGCGCGTACTGGTACGGAAACCCCATAACGCACGGGCGCGTAGTTCCCGGAACAGTAAGCATCCTTCATCATTGCAGCAGGTTCGCCGCCGACTTTTTCTTTCCTGCCTCCGTCCTTGGCCCGGTCGATCGCCCTCCGTGAAGCCTGCATCTTCCATTCCTCAAAGCCTTGCACAGGCAGGGTGTTCCCCTTCGAGTCTTGGCTCCGCACCGCTCGGCAGGTCGGGGTGTGTTCCTGGCCCGATGATTCGCCGCGACAACCTTCGCCACAGCCTCGCGGTAGCTACTTGACCATCCCCATTTCAACTCGGTAGCGATGTACTTGCGCCGCCGTTCGCTGCCAACCGGGTAGGGGATTGGTCTGAGTTTCTTGTTCATTGCAGCGTTTCCCGCGTCGTGTGCCGCTTGATCAGTTCTAGCAAGGCGAGGGCGTCGTAGCGGCTCTTGGGTATCCGTAGCTCGCAGAAGCCTTTCCCCCGAATCACCAGAGAAAGAATCACCGCGTCGGGATCAATATCGGCATGGGCGGTCATTGCATAGATCACGCCGGGGTCGCTGTGGAGCTTGGCGATTTCCCGTTCCATCAAATCATCGGCAGGCGTCCGCGCCGCATCGTCATCGCCGACTTTGAAAGTTGCGCGGTTGCGCTCTATAGGCAACGCAACTGCGCAACTACGGGCCGGTGGAAGTGGAACACTCTCCGGGCTCTGGTTGCATGACAGTTGCGCCCTCAGTTGCGCCCGCAACTCATGCAATGACGAAGGTTTCCGGGATTCCGCCGCCGTGCCAGTTGCATCCTCAGTTGCGCTACGGGTGCCAGTTGCGCAGTTGCGTTCTGTAGACAACGCATCAACGCAACTCGGTCTAGAAGGCTTCATGCTTGCCTCCTTTCTGGATCAGACCGGCGTCGGTTCCTCGGCGGAAATGCCTGCTTACGGTCGACTTGTTGATGCCGAGTTCCTCGGTGATTTCCTTCTGACTCAATCCCTCGTTGGCGAGTGTTACCACGCGGTCAAAGGTGGAATCCTCGACGGAGCTATATGTCCATTCGGATTGTCCTTGGCTGTCCGCCTGCAATCGGGCCTCGAAGGGTTCCGCATCGTCGCCGTGCATGTCGCGGGTTTTCTCGAAATGAACCTCGAACACCGCGCCATCAGCCGGGTTGTAATCAGCCGGTCGCTTGAGGGTCAGGACAGTATCAAGAATGTCCTCCTTCTTGCTTGTGCCGCGCTGCGCACCTCCCTTCCCAGAATGATGCAGGAACAGCACAGACCGCCCCTGTTGCCTTTGCCGGAGAGCCCACGGCTGAATGGGTAGCCAAGACTCGGCGTCGTTCTCACGGCCCCCAGATCGAGCTAGACACGACAAGTTGTCAATAACGATCAGTTCCGTATCACCCATGACGGCATCGATGGCATCTTGACCGTCGGCAGTTGCCAGATCAGGCATTGCACCGGTTTGCAGGTCGGGCGTTATCAACTTGAAATAGTCGGGATCAAAGTCGATGTTGTTGCTGGCGACTAAACCCTTTAGCCTGTCCTGCATACTTGCCGCAGGCATCTCGCCGTCGATGTAGAGAACCCGGCGCGGCTTGATTGCTTTCCATTTCAGGAAACTGCCACCGCTCGCGGTCGCGTATGCGATGCCCAGGGCGACATGAGTTTTGCCGATGCCGCGCCATGCGTAGATCATGTTCAGGCTTTGCGTCAGTAACCATGGCGCCAGAATTCGCTCCCTTGGTGGAATATCTCTGGTCACGAAGTCCAAAAGACTGACGACGGTTATCCCCTGTTTAACGTCGCTACCGCGTAGCAGTTCGACGCGACTTGCATACTCGGCCCTTGGTGCTCTGGCCTCTGCCCTCTCTGAAACTATCTGCGGCAGGTCGGGGAACACGCCCAGGCTCGGCGCTGGCGTATTCATTCGACCTCCCTTCGGGCCTGCGCTTCAATTGCTCTTGCCGTTGCGTACTTGGCTGGATCACCACTCCGGGCGGCTAGAACCGAACCGGCTACCGCATCCTTTACGGCGTCCGGTCTGATGTTGAGGCGCTCGGCAGCCAGGCAAGCGTGTTCCGTCAGGTTGAATTCGCACCACTCCCGGATTTCAAGGATGCCGGGCGCTGGAATCCTGGCCTCGGCGGCTTCGGTAATCAGGATGTCGCAAGCAACAAGGAATGTTCCGACTGTTGCAATCTGCCGCGCTCTGGCTTTGCGCGGATCACCAGCCGCAGGGCCGGCGATGGCGCGGTCGGCAGCGGCCAACTGTTTGGCGGATAGGCTCAATCGTTGAGCCTGTGCTATGCTTTGACCGTGGTCAGTAGTCGGGGTCGCGTCCTTACCGGGGGCGCGGCCCTTGTCGTTTGTGGTCATATCCGTGCTCCTTAAGCCGTGCGGCTTTTAAGGATTTGCTCGGCGAGCCATGCGTCTATTTCGGCCTCGATCCAGCCGACAGCGCGCCCGTTGCCCAACTGAATGGGCTTGGGGAAAGTTCCGGCCTTGATGCGGGCGTACAGAGGGGATCGGGTAAGCCCGATTCGCTTTTCTACCTGCCGACGGCGCAGGATTGTTAGCGCGGTTTGGATTTGCTCTGCCATGCTGAAAGCTCCTATTCAGGCGCTTCCCGGCCCTTCCGGGAATGCATGGTTTCGCACAATATGCACTCTGCTACGACGAATCACGGTACGCGAAAGGCCGTCTCGCGTACCAAACTAAAAGCGTCTCTTAAAAAAGCCTCTTCCGGCGGCGCGTCATCCTCGGCAAGGCAACTCCTAGCCTCTCAAGGACTGGCTGAATCATGTTCAAAGATTTTTTTGCTCCCCGGTGATGACGCTTCCATCGCTTGTGAATCAGCGATTCGGTCATTCCAAACTCCTCTTCCACCTTCGCTACCGCGTCCTCGCGGCTAAGTCCCTTGTTTAGCCGTGCCCATTCCACCGCGAAGGCGGTAAAGAACTCCGCTGTCTCATGAGACCGCTTATCCACCGCGGATCGCTCGCCACGTTTGCGCGGCAGAAAGCCTCTAGCCTCTTCCAGGTTATTTCGCATTTTTTCTAGCCCGCCGGCCAGACCATCCCGTGTTTGCTGAGGCAGCGCCTCGAACCAACGGAGCGAGTCTGCCACTATGGCGAGTAGTTCCATCATCGCCCCTCTGTCGCCTGCCTCAACACGAATCGCAACCGCGTCGAGCGTCGGAAAGATGTCGTTCAGTCTCTTTTGCTCGAGTTCTGTTAGGCGCTCCGTAGCCTCTTGATATTTTTCAGCTCGAAACTGCTCTGCGAGTTCGGCATTGAATTGTGTCATGTCGCCCCTTTCACGCTCGCCCTTGCTCGGGTTCCGCTCCGGCCGGGCAAGGGTTCCCGGATTTCGCCCCGACGGGCTAGGCGCGGCAAACTGGCTATGCGGCCCGGTGCAACTGCGCTATGTTCGCGCCGGTAGTCAGAGTCTCGATGCGCGCCGCCCATGCCTCAAGCGCTGCCTTGCGTTGCTCTTCATAGCTGTTGTGGTTGTAGTGAGCAAACACGCCAGATAGGACATGATTTGCAATCTTGTGGCCCATGAACGGCTCGAAGCCAAGATCGGGCAATCGGGTTATCAGCGTCCGCCGAAAATCATGCACCGTGCAGCGCGTTACGTTCGGGAGTTTTCCACCCTTAAATAGCTTCGCCAGCGAACTGTTCACAGCCCGCCCGTAGATTGGTTGCTTCGGCCTCAGAGGCGAAGTAAAGACATGCCGAGTTTTTCCGGTAATGGGCTTCAAGGTTTCCAATACAGCTACCGTTTGCGGAGCAAGGTGGACGAGGTGCGCCCGTCCGGTTTTAGTGCGCCCCGCCGGCAAACACCACAAGCCCGCCCCCAGGTCGAATTCTGTCCACTCTGCTTCGCAAACCTCGCTTTCCCGTTGCCCGGTCAGAATCAGCAGCTTCATTGCCGCGATAGTCACAGGATCGGACTTACACAGTTCCGGGTTATCCAACGTCCGCCATATCACGGCCAATTCATCAAGCCGCAGGGTTACATCCCGCTTCGTCGGCTTGGCGTCGAATGTGGCCCGCGTCAATTGTTCTATACAGGATGCGCCCGTCCACTCACGTTCCGCTGCGAACCGCCATAGGCGCTTTGCTGTTGTCAGCACTTCGCCGCTAAGTTGCTTGGCTGTCTTTCCCTCTATCTGGCCTTTGGCGATGGTATCCAGGGCCGCAATGACATCTTGCCGCGTCACATCGCGGATTTTCAATGTTCCGATAATCGCTGCAAGCCGATCAAGCCGATACTTGACATGGTGGGCGCTCTTCTTCCCTGCCATGATCTTTTGCATAAACGACTTGATCGCATCGTTCACGGTCGGCTGTTGCCGCTCGGCCACCAACGCCGCCAGATTTGCGGCCTCAGTTTCGCGCTCTTTTGACAGCAGGGCTTCCCATTCCGCAACTGGATCATGTCCAGCCCGCCGCGCTGCTTTCCAGCTACCGGCAATCGAACGGGCTTGGGATAATGACTGTTGCCCGTGCCTCAGCCAATCGGGGATACTCTCGCCCCGTGCGCCGTCGCGTGAATATCCGCCGATGGTGTATTTTGTTCGCTGTCCCTGAAACTCATATTCGATCACCCATGTTTTCGTCCCGTGCGGTCGCACTCGCAAAAACAGCCCGTCGCCATCGCCTAGCAACCGGTCGCGCTTCGGATCGGGCTTTGCTGTCGCGCAAGTCGTGGTAGCAAGCTTTCCCATGATTGGCTCCTTGGGTGGGAATCTGGGTGGGGATTCACTCAGGCTTGGGTGGGATTCTACAGGAACAGCAAGGAACGGCATTACCTGCATAAAGCCTGCATCTCAATCAGTTGCAGGACTTAAAGAGAGCGGCAAGGAATTAGTATGCGTTACTGGCTGATGAAATCCGAGCCTGCCGTGGTGGGCATCGATCACGTACTGGCGATGCCGAAGCAGACGGTGGACTGGTGGGGCGTGCGCAACTACCAGGCGCGCAACTTCATGCGCGACCAGATGAAGATCGGCGACGGCGTGCTGTTCTACCACTCGTCCTGCCCCGAACCCGGCATCGCCGGACTGGCCGAGGTGGCACAACTCGCCTACCCGGACCGCACCCAGTTCGATCCCAAGAGTCCGTACTACGACCCGAAGTCGACGCCGGAGAATCCGCGCTGGGTGAACGTCGATGTGCGCATCGTGAAGAAGACGCGACTGGTCGGCCTCGACGAACTGCGCGCCCACCCCGAGCTCGCCAACTTGCGCGCCCTCCAGCGCGGCAACCGCCTTTCGATCACGCCGGTCGATCCGGCGGAATGGAAGTTCATCACCGGTAAGCTGATGAAAGCCTCCCGTTGAGCCTCTGGTGGCTGGGCTACCCGCTGCTCGGCGTGTTCGCCGGCTTCGTCGCCGGGCTGTTCGGCGTCGGCGGCGGACTGACCATCGTGCCGTTGCTGTTCATGCTGTTTACGGCGCAGCAGTTCCCGATCGAACACAGCATGCACCTGGCACTGGGCACCTCGATGGCGACCATCGTGTTTACCTCGGTGTCGAGCATGCGCGCGCATCACGGCCACGGCGCGGTGCGCTGGGACATCGTGAAGAGCTTTGCACCGGGGCTGGTCGCCGGCACGCTGGCGGGGTCCTTTCTCGTGGCCTGGGTGCCGACGCGCCCGCTGGCGATCATGTTCACCGCCATCGTTTACTACGCCTCGCTGCAGATCATGCTCGACTTCAAACCCAAGCCACACCGGCAGTTGCCGGGGACGCCGGGCATGGTGGGCGCGGGCACGCTGATCGGCGTCTTCTCCAGCCTGGTGGCTGCCGGCGGCGGCTTCCTGTCGATACCGTTCATGCTGTTTTGCAACGTCAGCATCCGCCACGCCGTCGGCACCTCGGCGGCGCTGGGCTTCCCGATCGCCGTCGCCGGCACCGTCGGGTACGTCGGCAGTGGCCTGAAGGCCTCCGGCCTGCCGGAGTTTTCGCTGGGCTATGTGTACCTGCCGGCGCTGGCGGGCGTGGTCGCGATCAGTTACCTGATGGCGCCGGTGGGCGCCGGACTCGCCCACCGCCTGCCGGTGAAACAGCTAAAGCGTGCCTTCGGCGCATTCCTCGCCCTGCTCGCGACCAAGATGCTGCATGGACTGCTGACCGGCTGAGAGCCGGGTCAGCGGTACGGGCCGCTAAGGCCTGACGACGGTCCAGCCCTGCCGGCTTTTCTCGACGATCTCGATGATGCCGGCCTTGACGTAGCCGATCTTCGGATGCATGTCGTCCCGGGTCAGCTTCTGCGCCTTCATCGTGTTCTCGCACATGGCAACGGTGGCCCCGCTCGCCAGCGTGTCGTCGATGCGGTTGGCCAGCGGCGAATCGAACTTGAGCAGCCCCGCTCCGTTGCCGAAGACCACCAGCTCGATGTTGACCTTGTCCTTGCCGTATTCGGCCTGGACGTTCCTGATGACGTTCAGCGCCTGGTTCCAGGTCTTCGTGTCGCCGTCGCTGACCTGGATCAGGACGTTCGGCTTGGACTGGTCCGCCATGGCCGCCGGGGCGGCCGACAACAGGAACGTGCCGGCAAGCACGAATTGGACAAAAGCTCTGCGTATCATGGTTTCTCCTCTCTGGTTGGATGAAATGGGTTGCTGTCGGCTCAGCCCGGCCGCACGGTACTGGCATCCTGGCCGAACAGCACCTTCTTTTCCGCATCGGTGACCACCGGCGCCGGGTTGATCTCTTTCGCCAACGCATAGGCGCGCTGCGTCGCCGGGCGCGCGCGGATCGCGGCGAACCAGCGCTTGAGATGGGGAAAATCGTCGAGGTTCTGGCCCTGCTTTTCGTGCGGCACGATCCACGGATAACAGGCCATGTCGGCGATCGAATACTCGCCGGCGACGAACTCGCGGTCGGCCAGGCGTTTGTTGAGCACCGCATACAGGCGCGCGGTTTCCTTGGTGTAGCGTTCGATGGCGTAGGGCACTTTTTCCGGCGCGTACTGGGTGAAGTGGTGGTTCTGCCCCGCCATCGGTCCGAGCCCGCCCATCTGCCAGAACAGCCACTGTAGGGTCTCGTTGCGCCCGCGCAGGTCCGGCGCGATGAAGCGTCCGGTCTTGTCGGCCAGGTAGAGCAGGATCGCGCCCGACTCGAAAATCGACAGCGGCGCGCCGCCATCGGCCGGCGCATGATCGACCATGGCCGGGATGCGATTGTTGGGCGAGATCCTTAGGAAATCCGCCGCGAACTGCTCGCCCTTGCCGATGTTGATCGGCAGGATGCGATGGGGCAGCCCCGTCTCTTCGAGGAACATCGTGATCTTGTGGCCGTTGGGCGTGGTCCAGTAGTACAGGTCGATCATGTGATTGGCTCCGATGGATGATGCGAGTGTCGGTGAATGATGCGCCGCGCGGCTTCCTGCGCCCACTGCGCGTAGATCGGCGGACCGGGATGGAAGCCGTCGCTGGCCATGGCGGAAACATCCATCATCTCATGGCCCAGGCCGAGGAATTCGCAGCGTGACAGGCCGCCGGCCATTTCCTCCAACGCACGGTTGAAATCGCGCGCGCGGCTGCCGACATACCAGCGCAGGGGTTGCGGCAGCGCCGGGAAACGGTGCATCGGCGGCAGGCCGCTGAGCAGGATCTGCCGCGCATGAAAGCGTTCGGTCAGCAGGGCGACCAGTTCGCGCTGCTGGCGGCGCCAGGTGGCGAGCGAGTGGCGACCGGTGACGTCGTTGACCCCGAGCGAGGTGACCACGGCGTCGTAGTCCGCGGCCGCTTCCCGCCGCAAATGGCCGATCATGTCGCCGGTCGTGGCGCCGGTGAAGGCCAGCAGTTTCCAGCGCACGCGAAAAGTCGGCGCCAGCGACACGGCGAGTTGCCCGCTCAAGGCCTCGTCCTGCGTTCGCGCACCGACGCCGGCGGCCGCCGAGTCGCCGACGATCAGCAGGCGCAGGGCGGGACCGCTGCCGCATTCGCCTTCACGCGGCCCGGCGGGTTCGGGCAGCGTCGGCACGCTGCGGCGCACGCTGCGGCCTTGGGCCAGGAGTATCGGCGCCAGGGCGGCAGTAGCAATCAGGTGGCGCATCGCTTCAAGGCTGGTTGTGCGTGCCGGAACGCACCGCAAGGAACACTTCGCGCAGGAACAGGCCCAGCGCCGCGATCATCGCCAGCATCGCGGCGATGAACAGGGCCGCCACGCTGCGCGCGAGATCGACTCCGAGCAGCGCGCCGAGGAAGGCACCGGCCACCACCAGGCAAACCAGCAGGGCCGAGAGCACTGCGCCGAAGATCGCGTAATAAACCAGGCGCGCGCGCCGCACCAGCATGCGGATTTCCTGCCGCCCGGCCTTCGCCTCGTCGTCGCTCCTCGCATGCAGGCGCTCCTGCACCACCCGGCGGCGATCGACGATGCGCCCCAGCCGCGTGTTGAGCGCGTTGATCATGGTCGCGATCGCGGTCAGCAGGAACACCGGGGCGACGGCAAGCTGGATGACGCGGGTGATGTCGGTGAGATGGGATTCCATGGTGTTGGCGAAGTCCGGGTGGCGCATGTGCGCATCAGGTCGGATTCTACGGCCGCGGCGCGTGATGACGATGGCGCATGCCGGATGCTCCCCGCAGGCAGCGGCAGTCCATAATCGACCCCAGCAGAATTGCACATCCGCAGAATCCACCACCCATGCATTTTTCCCGGGTATTCCTGAATCGCCTGCAAAACCAGCCCGACCCGATCGACACCGTCGTCGTCGTCGATGTGCTGCGTTCATTCACGACGGCGGCGGTGGCGCTGGCCCGGGGAGCCACGGCCATATATCCGGCGGCCGGTCTCGCCGCGGCGGCTGAACTCGTAGGCACGCTGGAGAATCCGGTGTCGGTGGCTGCCATCGGCGGCGGCACGCCGGCGCCCGGGTTCGATCATGGCAATTCGCCGTCCGCACTGATGCACGCCGACCTGGCCGGCAGGCCCGTCGTGATCAGCACTGCCGCCGGCGTGCAGGGACTGCATCGATTTCGCCGCGCGCGGCATCTGCATGCGGCCAGCCTCGTCTCCGCGCGCGCGACCGCCGAGGCGATACGCGCCGCCGGCGCCGAGCATGTCTGCTTCGTCATCACCGGCGAATGGATCGATCGCGACGGCGACGAAGACATCGCCTGCGCGGACTACATCGAATCGCTATTGCGCGGCAACCCCGCCGCACCGGAGGAATTCGGCGCACGCGTGCGCAATTCCGATTTCGGAAAGCGCTTCGCCGCCGGCACCTGGCCGCATCTGCCACCCGCCGACCTGGACATTGCGGCCCACGCCGACCTCTTCGATTTTGCGATGCCGGTGCGGTTCGAAGAAGGGGATCTCGTCATCCGCTGATTTCGTCAACCAGCTCCTGGAAATTGGACTAAGGTGGAGAGGATAGGCAATCGCGCGAGGAGGATTTGCGAAATGAAACACCTGACTCTGGTTGCCTTGTTGTCGCTGCAGTGCAGCCTCGCACAGGCCCAGGTTGCCGCAGAGCCTGCGATGCCCTTGTCACGGGATGAAGCTACCCGGCTTCTGCAGGGTGCGGCGGTTGACTTCACGAGCACCCGAGGCAACAAGCTCAGCTGGAAAAACGAACCTGACGGGACAATGCTGGCGTCCTCGGTCGGTTCCAAAGGGAGGAGCACCACGCAGAAGGGGACTTGGAAGATCGACGAGAAGGGCCGGTTCTGCGTCTCCATCGATTGGCCATCCAACCTTGAGGAGTGGTGCCGACACGTCGTCAAGGAAGGCGAGTCGTACTACCTGATCCGATCGAATGGCGAACGCGTAAGCCTGCTTTCCGTCACTCGCTGAAAACATTGCCGCGCATGGCCAATGGCCGGCTGCGGCATGGGCTCAACGTCCCGCGTCTTCCAGCAGCCGGTCGATCTGCAAATCCTTGTCGCGCCACAACTGCCTGACCCAGACCGCGAAGGCTTCGCGCGTTGCGGGGTCGGCGGCGTAGTCGCCCTGCATCAGGTGCGCGGGCACCGGCAGGATCTGGACGCGGACGATGACGCGGCGCAGGCGGCCGCAGAGGAAATCCCAGAAGTTCGGCGCGCCGTCGGGATAGACGATGGTGACGTCGAGGATGGCGCGGAACTTGTCGCCCATCGCGTTGAGCGCCAGCGCGATGCCGCCGGCCTTGGGCTTCAGCAGGTGGCGGTACGGCGATTGCTGTTTGGCGTGCTTGGCCGGGGTGAAGCGCGTGCCTTCGAGGAAGTTCATCACGCTGGTCGGGATCAGGGCGAACTTTTCGCAGGCGCGCCGGGTGGCGGCCTGGTCCTTGCCGCGCATTTCCGGATGCAGCTTCAGGTATTCCTCGCTGTGGCGGCGCATGAAGGGGAAGTCCAGCGCCCACCAGGCCAGGCCCATCACCGGCACCCATTTCAACTGGTCCTTGATGAAGAACTTGAGCAGCGGGATGCGCCGGTTGAACAGGTGCTGCAGGACGAAGATGTCGGCCCAGGACTGGTGGTTGCTGTTGACCAGGTACCAGTTGCGCGGATCGAGCCCGGCGATGCCTTCGACATCCCATTCGGTACGCTGGGTCAGCGCCATCCAGCCGCTGTTGCCGGCGATCCAGGCCTCGGCAATGGCCACCAGTAGCGGGTCGATGAGCAGGCGGACAGCCTTGAAGGGCAGGACCAGGCGAACGATGGCGAAGGCCAGCAGGATCGGCACCCAGAAGAACGCGTTGAGCGCCAGCAGCAGGAAGGCGATGGCGCCGACCAGCGGCGCCGGCAGGAAATTCAGCATGCGCGCCTCAGCGACGCGTCGGCGAATACTCCTGGCGCAGGATGTTCTTCTGCACCTTGCCCATGGCATTGCGCGGCAGTTCGTCGACCAGATACACCCACTTGGGCACCTTGAAGTTGGCCAGTTGATCCTTGATCGCCGCGATTATGCCGGACTCGGTCAGGGCGCGGCCTTCGGCGTTCTTCTGTCGCACCACGACGGCGGTCACGGCCTCGCCGAAATCGGGATGCGGCAGGCCGATCACGGCCGACTCGACGACGCCGGGCATCGCGTCGATCAGCTCCTCGATCTCCTTCGGATACACGTTGAGTCCGCCGGTGATCACCAGGTCCTTGGAGCGGCCGCTGATCACCACGTAGCCGTCAGCATCCCAGCTGCCCACGTCGCCGGTCTTGAAGAAGCCGTCTGGGGTGAATTCCTCTTTGGTCTTTTCCGGCATGCCCCAGTAGCCGACGAAGACGTTGTCGCCCTTGACCTGGATGTTGCCGACGCTGCCGCGCCGGATCGCCGTGTTGCCGGCGCCGACTATTCGCAGCGCGGTGCCCGGCAGCGGGAAGCCGACAGTGCCGCCACGGCGTTCGCCCTCGTAGGGGTTCGAGGTGAACATGCCGCCTTCGGTCATGCCGTAGCGTTCGAGGATGGTGTGGCCGGTGCGCGACTTGAACTCGTCGAAGGTTTCCTTCAAGAGCGGCGCCGAACCGGAAATGAACAGGCGCATGCTGCGGCAGGCCTCGCGCCCGAAGGACGGTTCCTGCAGCAGGCGCACGTAGAAGGTCGGCACGCCCATCATCACCGTGGATTGCGGCAGCAGTTCCATGGCCCGCGCGGCATCGAACTTCGGCTCGAAGAACATCGCCGATCCGTTCATCAGCGCGCAGTGGCAGGCGACAAAAAGGCCGTGCACATGGAAGATCGGCAGCATGTGCAACAGCACGTCCCCGGGCTGGAAATGCCAGTACTTGTGCAACGTCTTCGCGTTGTGCGCGAGGTTGCCGTGGGACAGCATGGCGCCCTTGGAGCGCCCCGTGGTGCCCGAGGTGTAAAGGATCGCGGCAAGGTTGTCGGCGCTCCTCGCGACCGTATCGAAGCGGTCCGCATGCGGCGCCGCGGCGTCGATCAGCGAACCGCGCCCGCCATCGTCCAGTTCCAGGACATGCGGCACGCCGGCCTGCGCCGCGAGTTCGGCGGCCAGCGCACGTGCCTGCGGCCGGCAGACGAACAGGCCGGGCTTCGCGTCCAGCAGGAAGTACTCCAGTTCGTGGCGCTGGTAGGCCGGGTTCAGCGGCAGGAAGACCATGCCGGCACGCAAGGCGGCGAGGTAGAGCACCAGCGCCTCCGGCGTCTTTTCCACCTGCGCGGCGACGCGGTCGCCCGGCTGCAGGCCAAGCGCGACGATCAGGTGGGCGATGCGCGCGCTGGCGCGCTCGACATCGCCGTAGGTCCACACCCGGCCATTGGGCAGGATCATGCAGGCGGCGGTCTTGTCCTGCGGAAAATGCGCGGCGAGCAGCGAATACAGGTTGCGGTTCATCGAAGGTTCGTTCCGCGTTCAGGTGACGTTGTCGGGCAGCCACATGGCGATGCCCGGAAAGAAGGACAGCAGCACGATCGCCAGCACCATCAGGACGATGAAGGGCAGCGTGCCCCAGATGATGTCGATGAGCTTGATGTCGGGCGCGATCGAGTTGATGACGAACAGGTTGAGCCCCACCGGCGGATGAATCAGACCCATTTCCATGAGGATGGTCATGATCACGCCGAACCAGACCAGGTCGATGCCATGCGCCTTGAGCGCCGGCAGGATGATCGGCGTCACCATCAGGATGATCGCCACCGGCGGCAGGAAGAAGCCGAGCACCACCAGCAGGATGTTCACGGCGACGAAGAAGCCCCATTTGCCCAGCGGCAGGCCGACCATCCAGGCCGCGACTTCCTGCGTGATGTGCAGGTAGCTCATGACGTAGGTGTAGAGAAAGCTCATGGCGAGGATCATCATCACCATGGTCGATTCGCGCACCGTGCCGCCCAGAATTGCCTTCATGTCGGCGGGCCGCCAGCAGCCGTAGATCAGGATCACCATCAGCAGCGAGGCGAAGGCGCCGATGCCGGCGACTTCCGAGGGCGTGGCCCAGCCGCCGTAGAGCGCGACCATGATGACGACGATGATGGCGATGAAGGGCGCCAGGCGCGGGATGGTTTCGAACTTCTCGCGCCAGGTGAAGCTGTCTTCGCGCAGGATCTCGACGTTGTCGCCCTGGCGCCGCGCGCTGGCCTGCTCGCGGCGGAACTGGATCACCACCCAGATGATGAACAGCGCGGTGAGCAGCAGGCCGGGGCCGACGCCGGCGATGAACAGCTTGCCGATCGACTGCTCGGTGACCACGCCGTAGAGGATCAGGGTCAGCGAGGGCGGGATCAGGATGCCCAGCGTGCCGCCGGCAGCGATGATGCCGGAGGCGAGCCGCGACGAGTATCCGCGCTTGCGCATCTCCGGAATGCCCGAGGAACCGATCGCCGAGCAGGTGGCCGGGCTCGATCCGCACAGCGCGGCGAACACCGAGCAGGCCATCACGTTGGCGGCGCCGAGTCCGCCGGGAATCCTGCCCATCCAGCGGTTCAGCGAGGAGTACAGGTCGGCGCCGGCGCGCGACTTGCCGATCGCCGCACCCATCAGGACGAAGAGCGGAATGGTCAGCAGAACGAAGTTGTCGAGTTCCGAATACAGCGTCTCGGCCACCAGGCCGACGGTCTCCACCGGCATGTAGATCAGCATGAAGACCAGCGCCACGCCGCCCACCGCGAACGCGATCGGCATGCCGGAAAACAGCGCGACGAAGGTCGCGATGCCGAACAGGATTCCCACCTGGAGGGTGCTCATCGGGTTTCACCTTGTTTCCCGCCCAAGGGGCGGGAGTAATCAGTCACCTCCCCCGCGTGGCGGGGGAGGCCGGGAGGGGGTGTCGTCGGCTTGTGAGCGCCGGCGCCGGCTTTTCTGCGCCGGGTGCTCATTCCTCGTCTTCCCGGTGATCGTGGATATGCCGGTCGCCGAGTTGCACCAGCATCTGCAGCGAAAGCAGGCTCATGCCCAGCGCCATCGAGAGATAGGCCGGCCACAGCTTTGGCGCCCAGGCGGTGTTGCTCATCTTGCCGTCGGTCCAGGCTTCGTGGAAGAACTTCCAGGCGTGCCACGCGATGAATATGCAGAAGGCCATCGACAGGACATCGCCCAGCACGTTGCGCCAGCGGTTGGCGCGCTCGGAGAGCAGCGTGTCGAGCACCTCGATACCGACATGGCCGCGCGATATCTGGGTGAATGCCGCGCTCATGAAGGTGGCGACGATCAGCAACATGATCGACATTTCGATTTCCCAATCGGTCGGCCAGCTGAGCCAGTAGCGCACCACGACTTCGAAGACGAGGACGCCGCTGCAAATGACGATCAACACCCCCGACAGGTAGCCGGTCAGGGTGTTGATCGCGGTCACGGCCCGGCTGAACTGCCGCCATGCGCCTTTCATGGCCTTACTTGACCGAGAGCGCCATGTCGAACAGCTGCTTGCCGTTCTTCACCTTCTCTTCGAAGTCCTTCCAGGCCGAGTTCTTCGCCACCTCGCGCCACTTTTCGAAGGCCGCCTGGTCCATGTCGCCGACCTTGTCGCCGGCCTTGGTGAAGATTTCGACCACGCGTTCGTCGTCGGCCTTGGCCGCGTCCATGCCGAACTTCTCCAGCGAGGCGCCGACTTCCATCACCAGCTTCTGTTGCGCCGGGGTCAATGCATCGAAGCTCTTCTTCGACATCAGCAGCGGCTCGAACATGAACCAGAAGGAATGCTTGCGCCCGGCGGTGAGGAAATTCGAGGTCTCGTGCAGGCGGAAGCTGATCAGCGAGGTGCTCGACGTGATCGCCGCATCCAGCACGCCGGACTGCATGGCGCTGTAGATTTCGTTGGAAGGCACGTTGGTCACGGCACCGCCGGCGGCCTTGATCATGAGGTCGATCTCGCGGCTGCCGCCGCGCACCTTCATGCCCTTGGCGTCGTCCGGTGTCAGCATCGGCTTGCCCTTGGAGGCGATGCCGCCGGCCTGCCAGACCCAGGTGATGATCTTGACGTTGCGCTCGTCGAGCAGGCGCGTCAGCTCCTTGCCGATCGGCGCATCCTTCCAGCGCAGGCCCTGCTCGTAGCTGGTGATCACCGCCGGCATCAGCGTCAGGTTGGCCTCGGGGAACTCGCCGCCGGCGTAGGCCAGCGGGTACAGCGACATGTCCAGCGCGCCGGTGGACAAGGCCTTGTACTGCGGCACCGGCTTCATCAGCGAAGCGGCCGGATAGATTTCGAACTTGAGCGCGCCGCCGCTCTTCTTTTCCACCTCGGCGGCGAACTTGCGCACCAGGCGGTCGCGGAAGTCGCCTTCGTCGATGGTGCCGCCGGGGAACTGGTGGGATATCTTGATCGTTTTGGTCTGCGCCATCGCGGGCGCGGCGCCCAGGGCCAGCGTGATTGCCGCCGCCACGGTGCCGATCAGAAATTTGCGTCGCATGTGATGTCTCCTCTATTGGACTTGTTTTGGCCGCGCCAGCCGCCGGACGGCGGCCGAGGTGGCGATGGTTCCCTCGCGGGCAAAGCTCTCGACGTTCTGTTCCAGTTCGTCGAGGTCGTACAGGTAATTCACCATGACGCCGATGGATTGCTTGAGGCCCTTGGCCGACGCGTCGCCCAGCGGGTTGATGCGCTCTATGCGGGCGCCGTTGCCCAGATGGAAGCGCGCCACCGGATCGAGCGGCAGGCGGCCGTCGCCGCGGCTGGCCTTGGCCAGCGTCAGGTAGCGCGCCGCCATCTGCGCGAGGCCTTCGTTGGTGCGGCGCGCCGCCGTCACGTCCTTCGTCCATTCGCCGGCCACCAGCTGGCCCAACTCGGCATCGGGCAGGTCGGTCGCAAGTTCCTGCGGGTTCTTGCGCAGCCAGGCGGCGAAGCCCGGCAGGGGCGACAGCGTGGCGAAGTGGCGCAGCTTCGGAAAATCCCGCTGCAGGTCGTCGATCACGCGCTTCAACAGGAAGTTGCCGAAGGACACGCCGCGCAGGCCCACCTGCGTGTTCGAGATCGAATAGAAGATCGCGGTGTCGGCGCGGCGTTCGTCGAACACCGGCGCGTGCTCGTCGAGCAGCCCCTGGACGTTGTCGGCGAGGCGATCGGTGAGCGCCACTTCGACGAAGATCAGCGGCTCCATCGGCATGCGCGGATGGAAGAAGGCATACAGGCGGCGATCGGAATCCAGCCGGTTCTTGAGATCGGTCCAGGAGCGGATTTCGTGCACCGCTTCGTACTCGATCAGCTTTTCCAGCAGCGCCGCCGGCGCGTTCCAGGTGATGCGCTGCAACTCGAGGAAGCCGACGTCGAACCACGCCGCGAGGCGCGATTCCAGTTCGCGGTCGAGCGGCGCCAGCTCCGCGTCCTCTTCCAGGTAGCGCAGCAAATCGGCGCGCAGGTCGACGAGGAACTTGACGCCCTGCGGGATGGCGTTGAACTGGGTGAGGATCCGGATCCGGGCCGAGCGCAGCGCGGCGCGCAGCTCGGCCTCGGCGTCCCACTGCGCGGCCGTTCCCGCCGCCGCCTGGTAAGCCGCATGGGCATCCGCGACGCGCGCCGGCTCGGGGCCGAATTCGAGCGAGATCAGGCGCAGGAAGGCGTGGCGGCCTTCGTCGTCGAGCCCGAGGTAGGTTTGCGCCAGCGCCG
The DNA here is from genome assembly GCA_016235805.1 of Rhodocyclales bacterium. Taxonomy (GTDB): domain Bacteria; phylum Pseudomonadota; class Gammaproteobacteria; order Burkholderiales; family Rhodocyclaceae; genus Sulfuritalea. Next base: position 15,591 of record JACRIY010000099.1, on the reverse strand, counting down.
CGGCGCGGGTCCGCGTCGACACCTCGCCGCCCTTGGCCTCGGCGCACTCCGCCAGCAGCCGGCGCCACTCGTCGAGCTGTCGCGGCCGCGGTCCCGCCGTGTGGCGGGCGCCGACTATCGAACGCAGGCGATCGACCAGGCCCTCAACCATCGTGCGCCTCCGTCGCCAGCGACATCTGGCGCAGCGCGGCCAGTTGCGCCAGCAGGTGTTCGCGCATGACGCGCTCGGCGGCGTCGGCATCCTGCCGGTGCAGCGCCTGCATTAGCGCGCGATGCTCGGCCAGCGAGGCCGCGAGCCGCCCCTCGAGGCGCAGCGAATGGTGGCGCGAGAGCTTCAGCAGCTTCCTCAGGTCGCCGATCACGATCTGCAGCCAGCGGTTGCCGGCGCAGGTCTGCATCTGGTCGTGGAAGACATAGTTGGTCTCGTAATAGCGATCCACGTCGCCGGCCGCGGCATGCTTCTCCAGCTTTTCGTGCAACGCGTCAAGCGCCCTGAGCTGGGCTGGCGTACGCTTTTGCGCGACCTCGTGGGCGACGCGGCCCTCCAGCGTGGCCATGATCGGGAAGATTTCCTCCAGGTCGCGCAGGCTCAGTTCGGCGACGAAGCAGCCCTTGTGCGGTTGCAGGTCGACCAGGCCCTCGGCGGAGAGCACCTTGAGCGCCTCGCGCAAGGGCGTGCGGCTGATGCCCATCTGTTCGGCCAGCAGCGCCTCGTCCAGCCGCTGGCCCGGCAACAGGGCGTGGTTGTAGATGCGCTCACGCAACAAACCCACCGCCTGCTCCGACAGGGAAGAACGATTGACCTTTGATTTCACGTGACTTTTCTGTTGCATACGATATTTTGTATACAACTTACAGGGCACCGGCCGCCTGAGTCAAGCGGCAGCGCAGCAAGAGCAGGCAGCGCCGCCGACCGCTCGGGCTCAGGGCATCAACTGCGAGAAATCGTCGATCGCCGGATAGTCGCCGGTGTCCTTTTCCGGCTTGGCGGTATCCGGCTTCCTGATCGTCACCAGGTGCCCGATGCCGTAGCGGCGCGCGCTGTCGAGCACCGGCAGGCTGTCGTCCACCAGCAGGGTGCGCGCCGGGTCGAAGGGCTCGATCTCGCGCAGCCGTTGCCAGAAGGCCTGCTCTTCCTTGGCCGCGCCCAGCGCGTGCGAACTGACGATGGCATCGAAGCGCGGCGTGAGCCCGGTCTTCGCCATCTTGAGCGTCACGCTCTTGTGGTGGGCATTGGTCGCCAGCACTACGCGGCGGCCGCTGGCGCGCAGCGCATCGAGGAATGCCGGCACGTGCGGGTGGATGTCGATCAGGTGCGCCACTTCTTCCTTGAAGCGCATGATGTCGAGTTCCAGCGCGGTCTCCCAAAAATCCACCGAGTACCACTCCAGGGTTCCAGCGCGGCCATGGTAGCGCGCCATCAGTTCCTCGCGCCCTGCCGCCGGCGACATGCCGCGCGACTCGGCATAGCGTTGCGGCAGGTGCACCTGCCAGAAATGGTTGTCGAAGTTCAGGTCGAGCAGGGTGCCGTCCATGTCGAGCAGGACGGTGTCGATCGCTGACCAGTCGACCAGCGCGCTCACGTCCGTACTAAGGTCGGATGTAGGCATGGCCGCGCTTCTGCAAACGCATGATTTCGACATAGCCGGCCCGGGCGTAGTCGATGCCGTCGATCATGTCGTCCTTGGTCAGTTTCATCGACTGCATCGAATTGCCGCAGGCGACGAAGCGCACGCCGGCGGTCATGGCGTCCTGCACCCCGTTGGCGGTCAGCGCGTCGAGCTTGAGCATGCCCAGCCCCGGCCCGATGACGACCACCGAGATCTCGGCCCTGCCGCCCAGTTCCTCCTGGACGTTGTTGAGGTTGGCCAGCACGGTGTGCCATTTGCGCGAATCGTCCTCGTTGATCTGGAACACCACGCGCGGTTTCACCGCTGCCTTGCCGGCGGCCTTCGCCGGGGCGTCGGCGGCAAGTGCCACTGCAGGCGCCACCGCGGGTGCCGCGAGCAGCAGGGCCAGCAGGCCAAAAGTGGCGATCGATCGTCTGTGCATGCTGCTGCTCCTTGCCCGCGAGGGGCCTTCGGTTATCCTTGAAGCGTATTACTCTGCCACAAAAAATTCATGGAAAAAATCGATTGCGCCATCATAGGTGCCGGTGTCGTCGGCCTGGCCGTGGCGCGGGAACTTGCCGCGCGCGGGCGCGAGGTGCTGGTCCTCGAAGCGGAAGCTGCCTTCGGCACCGGCATCAGCGCGCGCAACAGCGAGGTGATCCATGCCGGCATCTACTACGCGGCCGGTTCGCTCAAGGCGCGGCTGTGCGTCGCCGGCCGCCAGCGGCTGTACGCCTACTGCGCGGAGCGCGGCATCCCCCACCGCCGCTGCGGCAAGCTGATCGTCGCCACCAGTGACGCGCAAGCGCAGCAGCTCGGCCGCATCGCGGCCGGTGCGGCGGCCAATGGCGTGCACGACCTGCAACCCTTGTCGCGCGACGCCGCCCGCGCGCTGGAACCCGAACTGGAATGCACCGCGGCGCTGCTTTCGCCCTCGACCGGCATCATCGACAGCCACGCCCTGATGCTTTCGCTACTCGGCGATGCCGAACGCGACGGCGCGGTACTCGCGGTGAACAGCCCGGTGCGCGGCGGCGCCATCGTCGGCGACGGCATCGTGCTGGAAATCGGCGGCGCTGCAGACGACGTCATGCAGTTGCACGCGACGACGGTGGTGAACTGCGCCGGCCTCGGCGCGCAGGGCGTCGCCCGCCGCCTGAACGGCCTGCCAGCCGAATCGGTGCCGCCGCTGCACTATGCCAAGGGCAACTACTATTCACTGGCCGGCCGCGCGCCGTTCTCGCGCCTGGTCTACCCGGTGCCGGAAGCTGCCGGGCTCGGCGTGCACCTGACGCTGGACCTCGGCGGGCAGGCGCGCTTCGGCCCCGACGTGGAATGGATAGAAGGCATCGACTACACGGTGGACCCTCGACGCGCCGACGCCTTCTACGCTGAAGTGCGCCGCTACTGGCCGCAACTGGCCGACGGCGCGCTGCTGCCGGCCTATGCCGGGATACGGCCCAAGCCCCATGCGCCGGGCGCTGCTGCCTGTGATTTCCTGATTTCCGGCCCCGCCGACCACGGTTGTGGCGGGCTGGTCTGCCTCTACGGTATCGAATCGCCGGGCCTCACCGCCAGCCTGGCGCTCGCCGAGCATGTCGCGCAGCGCTTGGCCGTCTGAAGGCAAACCCGCCGGGCAACGCCGCGATGCGCCAAAACAGATGCCGTCGCACCCGCGCCTAAAGTCCGACAGGCTGCTAGGATATCGCTTCCCCGCCGCCCCCTCCCCGCCCCACGATGTCCATGCCGCGCGCCTGCCTGCTGTTTCCCGCCCTGACGCTGGCGCTGCTGCTTGCCGCCACCGACGGTGCTGCGCAGGGACCGTCGCGCGACGTCAAGCTGGCCGGAATGGGCATCCGCAAGTGCGCAGAGTGGCAGCAGTGGAAGGAATCGCGCAATGCCGAATCGCGCGCGATGGTGCTGGAATGGGCACAGGGCTTCATCGCCGGCCACAACATCTACGCCCGCAGCGGCAGCGCGACGGCCAGCCCGGTGGTTGCCGGTGTCGCGGTGCTGATTCCCCTGCTCGACGCCTACTGCCTGAAGAACCCCGAGCAGCGGATCTTTTCCGGCGTGATCGAGATCACCCAGAGCCTGGGGGGCGCCAAGGTGAATGTCGAACCCAAGGCCGCGCCGCCGCGCGCGCCACAGCCCGAGCAAAAGGGCCGCCTCGATTCCTGAAGCGCCGCGCGCGACGCCGACAACGCCAGGGAGTGCACATGAACGCCGTTACCTTCGACAGATTCGCAACCGCGCTGCTGGCACTGTTGCTGGCACTGCTGGCGGCGACGGCACGGGCAGAGGCCGTCGCCTTCCTTGACGAAGTCGTCGCCGAGTACGGCGGCGGTGCAACGCCGACGGCGATCCACGAACGCGGGACGACCGAATCGACCCGGCGCGGCAAGGGCCCGGTGGAACGCTGGTGGCAGGCGCCCGACCGCTTCCGCATTGACATCGGCTATCCGGGCACGCCGGAGATGCGACTGCTGCGCGGCGCCGAGGCCTGGCAGCAGGGCCGGCCGGCGGTCGCCGCGATGCATGGCGCGCTGTTGCTGCAGGCCGCGCGCATGGCGCTGCCGTGGCGGCTGCGCGACAACGCGCGGCAGGTGGTCGACCTCGGCGAACCTCCCACCGGCTTTCGCAAGCCATTGCGCACGCTGCAGTGGCAGGTGCGGGAAGGCATCCAGTTGATCGTCGAAATCGATCCGGACTCGATGCTGGTGCAGCGTTCGCGCGGCATTTTGACCATCGACCACTCCTCGATGGAGTTCGGCACCATTTATGAAAACTACCGGCGAATCGACGGCCGCATGGTGGCCATGCTGGAACGCCATTTCGCCATGGGCCAGTACATCGGCAGCACCACGCTGGAAAGCGTCGAGTTCCCCGCCGTGCTGCCGGCGCCGACTTTTGATCCGGTGCTGCCACCCGGCAAAACGGTGCGCGAGTTCCGGCCGGTACCCATCCTGTCCGGCATCTGACCGGCGCGGAAAACCGATTGGGCAACGCATCCATTCAGCCCGCCGCCGGGACCGAGCCGGCATGGGCGCCACTGTTCGCCGCCTGGCTGGTCGCGGCCGCATCCACGCTGGGCGCGCTGTACTTCGGCGAGGTCGTGGAACTGCCGATCTGCGTACTGTGCTGGTATCAACGAATCTTCATGTTCCCGCTGGCGCTGATCCTGCCTTTCGGCCTGTTTCCGCCGGACCGCCGTATCATTCGAGCTGCGCTGGCGCTGGCCGTGCCCGGCGCACTGGTAGCGAGCTACCACCTGCTGCTGGCCAGCGGCGTGATTCCCAGGCCGCTCAAGCCCTGCATGCAGGGCATACCCTGCTCGGAAACCGTGATCCAGTGGTTCGGCTTCCTCACCATCCCACTGCTTTCGGCCGTGGCCTTTTCGACCATCATCGCGCTGCTGGTCACGGCGCACCGAAGGAGTAGCACATGAAGCAGAAGAACGTTTTCATCATCGCCGCGATCGGACTGCTGGTCGCCTTCATCATCGCCGCCCTGCTGCGCAATGTCGAGCGCGAGGAGCCACCGAGCCCGATCGCGGCGGCCCGCACCGAGGCCAAGGCGCCGCCTGTCGCCACGCCGAAATCAGCCGACACCGGGCCGATGATGGTCCGGCCGCACTCACCTTTATTGGGCAGCGCCGACGCCCCGGTGATGATCGTCGAATTCTTCGACCCCGCCTGCGAAACCTGCGCCGCCTTCTACCCGATCGTGAAGCAGATCCGCGCCGGCAATCCCGACAACATCGCCGTCGCTCTGCGTTACGCGCCCTTCCACAAGGGCTCGGCCAAGGTAGTGGCGGCGCTCGAAGCGGCACGCAAGCAGGACAAGTACTGGCAGGCGCTGGAAGCGCTGCTGAAAACCCAGTCCGACTGGGCGGCGAACCACGAAGCCCACCTCGACAGGATCTGGCCGCACCTGAAGAAAGCCGGCCTCGACGTCGCGCGCCTGCAAGCCGACATGGCCGACCCTGCCATCGCCGGCGTGATCAACCTGGACCTGGCCGATGCGCAGGCCTTCCGCGTCAGCAAGACGCCGGAGTTCTTCGTCAATGGCAAGCCGCTGCCGAGCTTCGGCCAGGACCCGCTGAAGGCACTGGTGGCGAGCGAACTGGCGGCGAAGAAGGCGGCAGCTGAGGCGGCGGCCGCGGCGGCGGCAAAGGCGGCATCTGCGGCGGCCGAGGCGGCGGCAAAAGCAGCGGCGGCTCCCGCGCCCGCGCTGCCCATGGCGCCGGCGGTTGCGCCCGCCTCGCCGGCCCTTGCCCCGACTGCGGCCCCGGCAGACAAGCCGGTGACGCGTTGAGTCGGACCTGATCCGGGCCCGGCCATGATCGAACTGCTCCAGTTCCGACACTCGCCTTACAACGAAAAAGTGCGCTGGGCGCTGGACCTCAAGCGCGTACCGCACCGGCGCCGCAGCCTGCTGCCGGGGCCGCACATGGGCGTGGTGAAGAAGCTCACCGGCCGCACCCAGACGCCGGTGCTGGTGCTGGAGAATGGCTCCGTCGTCGCCGGTTCGGCCCGCATCGTCGAGTGGCTGGAACAGCACCATCCGGAACCGCGCCTGATGCCCGACGCGCCTGCCGAACGCGAGCAGGCAATGGTGATCCAGCAACACTTCGACGACGACATCACGCCGCGCATCCGGCGCACCGTGCTCGATGCCCTGTTGCGTCGCCCGCGCTATTTCGCCGCCGTATTCGCCGAAGCCGAATCGCCGTTCAAGCAACGCATGTATTCCTTCATCGTGCCGCTGGCGGCACCGATTGTCAGAAAAGGCAACGGCATCACCGGCGATGCGGCCGTGGCCGACGGCATTGCCGCCGCGCACGAGGCGCTGGATTTCGTCGCGGCACAGGCCAAGGCCACCGGCTACCTGGTCGGCGGCCGTTTCGGCATCGCCGACATCGTCGCCGCAACTACGCTGGCCACCGTGGTACGACCCGACAACTCGCCGATGCAAAGCCCGCAACCGGTCGATCCGCTGTTCGCGGCGCTGATCGCGCCCTTTCGCGAGCATCCGGGAGCACAGTGGGTACGCGACATCTACGCCCGGCACCGTGTCGCCAGCGCCGACTTCGAGGGCGCCAGCCCGTATTGACGTGAAACAACATGTTCGGAGCGACTGCTGACAGTCGAGCGCAGCGAGCCGATCAATAGCCTCCCCGCGAGGGGAGGATGGGAGGGGCGGGCCTCATTTCGCCTTTATTTACGGCCGCTTTGCTTAACTCCTATGATGCCGGCGTTAGCCTCCACTTAAACTTCGCTTTCGCGTGTTTCATCAGCGACGGGTGGCTCCACCTGCCATGAGCACTAACGCCCGGCAAAGCGCGGCGGCCGCTTTTCGAGGAAGGCGGCGAGGCCCTCGGCGTAGTCCTGCGTGGCGAGGAAGGCGAAGCTGGCGCGCTTTTCGTCGAGCGTCAGCGGCCTGCCGTCCATCAGCCGCGCGATCCACTGCTTGTGCCAGCGCGCCACCAGCGGCGCCCCGGCGGCGATGCGCGCGGCCGTCGCCTGCGCTTCGGCCGGCACCGCATCGTCCGCCACGACGCGGGTCAGCAAGCCCTTGGCGCAAGCCTCGGCCGCGTTCAGCAAACGCCCTTCGAGCAGGATTTCCTTTGCCACCGCCGGCCCGGCCAGCTTGAGAAAGCCGGCGAGTTCGCCGGGGTACATGGAGAAGCCCAGCTTCATGATCGGCGCGCCGAACTTCGCGCCTTCGCCCGCGATGCGCAGGTCGCAGGCGCAGGCGATCTCCAGCCCGCCGCCGACGCAGGGCCCCTGGATCGCCGCCACGGTCGGATGCGGGCAGGATTCGATGGCGCCCAGCGCCGCGCCGACCGCCTCGTGATAGGCCAGCGCGCTGTCGACGTCGGCGCGCGCGGTCTTGAACTCCTCGAGGTCACCGCCGGCGGCGAAGGCCCGACCCTCGCCGCGCAGGATCACGCAGCGCAGGGAATCGTCGGCCGCCAGCGCGGCCATGGTTTCACGCAGGCGGCGCCACATCAGCGCGTTCAGCGCATTGAGCTTGTCCGGATTGAACAGGGTGACGGTGGCAATGGCGCCGTCGCGCTGGCAAAGGATGTCGGGGTTCATGTCGATTCTCGGGTATCGGTCAGCAAACAATAACTCAACCGCGCTGCAGGCCGGTCAGGAAAGGTCAGGTCAGAACAAAATCGATGCTGACCGCTTTAGTACCTCGATTATGGTGGCCGAGGAAGTGAAATCGAATGCTGCGGATGATGTGGTAGCTTTGCTGCCGAGGGAGGAATAGTGATGAAAAGGATCATCACCGCTATCTTGATAGCCCAGACTTTTAGCGCAGCCTCAGAAGACATGCCGAAGACCAGCGCGGAAGCACTAGCACGATGCGAGGCCATGAATGCACGCCTTGGTATCGTTGAAGATTGCACGCAGACCGATTTCGTCTATCGGACGCTCAAAGATCGGGAGCCGCCCGCTAGGGTCGAAGCCAACAGCAGGCCGACCCAAGTATCAGACGATATGCCCAAAACAAGCGCCGAAGCCTTGGCACAGTGCAAAGCCCATAACCTCCGCTTCGGAATAGTTGAAGACTGCACTAAGACAGACTTCGTCTACAAAACCATGAAAGAAGTAGAAGCCTACCGCGCAAAGCAGGCAAAAGCTGCTGCTGCGCACAAGGCAAGGCAGGCAAGACCTGGCGTCTCAATTGGCATGACGCAGGCACAAGTCCTCAATGAAACTAACTGGGGCAAGCCGGAGCGCGTCAATCGCACCACCACCGCCGCTGGCACGCGAGAACAGTGGGTCTATGGCAACGGGAATTATCTTTACTTCCACAATGGCACTCTGACGTCTATTCAGAATTAAGCCTCACTAGCTAAAGTAGCTACAGGGGTTAGCATCACATTCATTTCGCATGACCCCGAACCCGCACCTCGACGCCACAGGCGAGGACGGCATGGTCCACCCCATATGCAAGCGACGGACCACACAAGCCGTTTAGCCTAGTCGTGCATCTGTTTGCAATGGCTGTCTTTCGCCAGTATCAGGATGAAGGCCGCCAGCACCATGGCGCCGAACATCAGGGTGAAGCCGGCGCGATAGGCGCCCGCGTCGTAGATGCGCGCGCCGGCGACGAGCGCGCCGTTCCAGCGCTGGTCGAGGATCCAGCCCACCGCGGGCTGCAGCAGCATGCCGCCCAAGAGCGGCCCCATGTTGCAGAAACCCGACGCGGTGCCGACCAGCCGCAGCGGCACCGATTCCTTGGCCCAGGCGAAGCCGATGATGATGTTGCCCGAAGCGAAACCGGTCGGCACCAGCAGCACGACCAGCAGCCACAGCGGCAAGGGCAGGAAGATGATCGCCGACCAGCCGAGCAGCGCCACGCCGGCAGCGATCAGGTACAGGGGCTTCCTCATGTGCATGCGCTCCGACCAACTGCCCAGCAGCGGCCCGCCCAGCGCCCAGGAAACCAGCAGGGTGGACGTGATCGCCGCCGCCGCCTTCGGGTCGAGCCCATGCACCTGGCGCAGGAAGGGCACGCCCCAGAGTCCGGCGAAGGTCAGCACCGCGCCGGAAAATCCGATCGGCACCGCCGTCAGGATCCAGATGTTGCGATAGGACAGCACCTCCATCAGGCCGCGCCAAAGCGAGGTCCCCGCGTGCCCGCCATGCACGCCCTGGAAGTGGCTGGCATATCCGCGCTCGACCGGATCGTCGCGCACGCGCAGCCAGGTCGCGACGCAGAGTACCGCGGTGAGCGCCGCCGAGACGCCCATCACCGGGCGCCAGCCGAAGGACTCGACCAGGAAGCGCAGCGGCACCCCTGCCACCACGCCGCCGACCACGCCCATCAGGAGCGCCATTCCCGATGCCAGCGCATACTGCTTGGGCGCGAACCAGTGGCTGGCCAGCTTGAGCATCGAGACGAAGGCCACCGCAACCGAAGCGCCGATCAGGAGCCGCCCCATGTTGGCCCAGAAGATGTTGGGCGCGATGGCGAACAGCGCCGTGCCCAGTGCCGCGACGCCGGCGCCCACGGTGAGCAGGCGGCGCGGACCCCAGCGGTCGGCGATCATGCCGGTGGGAATCTGCATCGCCACGTAGGAATAGAAATAGAAGGCCGACATGTTGCCCAGCGCCGCGCCGCCGATCATGAATTCCGTCATCAACTGGTCGGTGATCACCGCCGGCGCTACGCGCTGGTAGAAGCCGATCAGGTAAAGCAGCGCGCCCAGGCCCCATACGGACCACGCAAGCGCGGCCGTTGGAAACGGGGGCATTCCCCCCGGCCCCCTTTCCGGGAAAGGGGGTGATTTGCCCAGGTCCGCATTCGCGGACGCAGATGACGGGCTACTCATGCGGCGACATTCTCCGCCCACCACAGGCGCGCCTTCAGGCCCCAGGTGGTCGCGTAGCCGACGACGCGGAAGCGGATGTTGCCGGCGCCATCGATCACGAAATGGGTCGGCACCCCGCGCACGCGCCAGTTCGTCGCGTGGCGTCCGTCGGCATCGACCAGTGCCGGCAGATCGATGCCGCGTTCCTTCAGGTGCTTCGTCACCGTCGCCGCATCGCCCGACTGCATTGCCACCGAGATCACGCGATGCTCCTTCGCCACGGCAACGATGTTGCCCTCCTCCGCCGAACACACCGGGCACCAGGTTGCCCAGAAGGCGACCAGCGTTGGCGCGCTGTTCGCCGTGTCACCAGCACCCGAAGGAAGTCCCTGTGGGGCGCCGACCACTATTGCCTGGCCATCGGTCAGCACGCCCGCCAGCGGCGGTGCCGCGCCTTCCGGCAGGCCGCGCGTCTGCCAGTACTGGGCGCCGAGGATCACGGCGAGGATCAGCGCGGCTTCGAGCAGCCAGCGTTGCCAGCGCTTTGTCGGGCGCAGGGTTTGCAGCCTGGAGGATAAATTCATCGCCCAATCTTAACGGACCCGCCCGCTTTTCGCCGACGCTGGCGGGATTCCGTGCTTGCACGACAGGCTCGCCTCGTTCAGTCATGGACACCAGCGCACTTCCGGCGCACCTGGATCCGCCGTCCCGCCATTCGCAGCGCCGTACCACCAGCGCCGACTTTTCTCCCTTCCCGAATTCCCTGCTGCGCTTTCCCCCGAAAACGACAGGCGCCATGAAGTAGTTGAAGCTTGACTGGTTTAATCCACTATTAATTGATATTCTGTTTGCGATGCTCCGTGATCTGTTACACACCGACGGAATCGCGCAGCAACGCCGGCATGCAAGAATTCCGGAAAGGAGGCCTGCAAATGGATACCGACTTCGATTTTCAGGATTGGGCACAACTGGCTCGGGTTTCTCCCGAGGCCTTCGAAGCTCGCCGCAAAGAGGCCATCGAGGCTTTTCTCGCGGGCTCGTCCGTCGAGCAGCGCGGTCTGGGCCGTAGCCTGCAGCGCGAGATCGATTTCGAGATCCGCCGCGCGGATTCGCCGCAGCAGGCCTTTGCGGCAATCGCAAAAATGGTGCGGGACCAGATGGCCTTCCTCTGCGAGGAACTCGTCAGCCTGAATGAATCGCTGATCGAGTTCGATGCCTTGACGCGGTCTCGCGCGGCGGTGCTGACGGCTGCGGCGGCAGCGGTAATGGTGCCGGAACCGGAACCGCAGTCGATGGACTCGCGCGGCGGCTAGCGGGTTCGCCGCGTCGCCGACGCGACCGTTTCAGCGGGCGAGGTGACGCGGCTTCAGCACTGTTCCCAGGGCAGGCCCTCGAAACGCCAGCCGTTCATCGAACCGCGATGGTGGTTGTCGTCGAGTTCGCCTTCGAAGCCGTGCAGGACGTTGTATACGGCGGTGAAGCCGGCTTCTTCTAGCGCCTTGCCGGCATCTACCGAGCGATTGCCGCTGCGGCAGATCAGCACCACTGGGCGATCGTGGGCGTGGCCGGCGTACTTCTTCACTTCACCGACGAAGTGGGGATTGACGTCCCAGTCGGGACCGTCGTTCCACGACACGTGCAGCACCCCGGCGGGATGGCCGACGAAGAGGAATTCCATCTCGCTGCGGCAGTCTATGAACAGCGCCTTGGGATTGTCGTGGAGGAACTGGGCGGTTTCTTTCGGCGTGAGATGTTCCATGTGCGCTCCTTGTCCGGATGTTTCGATTCTAGCCCAGCACTCCGGCGGCCACGCCGCAGCGCAGCTTGGCGGTATCATCGGGCTCATGAAATCCTTTTCCCGCACACTCGCGCTGCTGTTCGCGGTTGGACTTGGCGGTTGCGACGCCACCTTGCTGGCCAACCTGAAGCCCGGGCTTTCCAGCGCCGCCGAGGTGCGTACGCAACTCGGCGCGCCGGCGGCGGAATGGCCCGATCCGGACGGTAGCGTGACCTGGGAATATCCGCGCGGCCCGGAAGGCACGCGTACCTGGATGCTGACGCTCGATGCGCGTTCCGTGCTGCAATCGATCGGGCAGGCCCTGACCGAAGAAAACTTCGCCCGCGTCGAAAAGGGCTGGCGCAAGGAGCAGGTGCGCCGCCTGCTCGGCACCCCGTCGGGGACGGTCTACTTCCCGCAGAAGCCCGAAGAAGTCTGGGAATGGCGCATCGCTCCCCTGCAGCCAGTCAACAGCGCATGGTTCCACGTGCATTTCGGCCCGGACGGCACGGTCACGGGTACCTCTCGCCGCGAGGAATCTCCCGTCGGCGGGCCAGACCAGAACTAGGCAGCGGGCGGCCCGCGCAGGTATCATCGGGGCATGAATCCGCTCACCCGTCTGCTCGCCGCTCTGGCGTCCCTGCTTGGCTTCTACGGCTGCGACGCGGCGCATCTGGCCGACCTCAAGCCCGGCATTTCAACCGCGCAGGAAGTGCGCGAACGCCTTGGCGCGCCGGGCACGGAATGGCCCAACGCGGATGGCAGCGTGACCTGGGAATACACGCGCCAACCGCAAGGCACGCGCTGTTACATGCTGACGCTGAACCAGGGTGGCGTGCTGCAGAAGATCGACCAGGTGATAACCGAAGCCAACTTCGCGCGCATCGAAAAGGGCTGGAGCGCGGAACAGGTGCGCCGCCTGCTCGGCCAGCACGCGGGCGAGGCGAAATTCCCGCTCAAGCCGGAAGTGGTGCGCGAGTGGCGCATCGAGCCCAAGACGCCGGGCAACAATGCATTTTTCCATGTCCATTTCACGCCCGACGGCTTCGTCACCCACACCTCGCGCCGCGAGGAACCGCCGCTCGGTTGAACCTTGCGCGGCCGGCCCGGTCGGAGCCTGCCCGTTGCTGAATTACCGAAAGGATTCCATGTCGTTCCCCACCCAAACCCTGCGCGGCGCCTTGCTTGCCGCCCTCCTCGCCTGCGGCGCCGCGGCCCACGCCGAGCCCGACCTGGCGGCACCCGACGCGGCCGCCGCGGTGGCCGCCGGCAAGATCACGCTGATCGACATCCGCACGCCGCCGGAATGGAAGGAGACCGGCGTCGCCAGGGGCGCCCAACTGATCAACATGCTGCATCCGCAAGGCGCGCCCGGCTTCACAAATGCCCTGCTGGACAAGGTGAAGGGCGACAAGAACGCGCCGATCGCGCTGATCTGCCGCACCGGCAACCGCACCACGCAGGTCCAGCGCTACCTGCAAAGCCAGGGTTTCACGCAGGTGTACAACGTCAAGGAAGGCATGGCCGGCAGCGGCGCCGGCCCGGGCTGGCTCAAGCGCGGCCTGCCGGTCGACACCTGCAAGGCGCAGTGCTGAGGCCGCCCCAAGAGTCGGCGCTCACACTACGGCGCTATAATCCGGCCTCGCTTCCGAGGAGCGCTGCAAGGTTGGCCTGCCGGTCATCACCCTAGGCTCGGAATCCGTTTTCAACGGCGCTCGCCTGACCTTGGTTAAACCGGGGCTTCGGTGAGCCGCATTGCGAGTCGTGCTCCCCGCCCCGGTCATGGATTGGAGAGACGCATGACCGCAAACCCGACCGACACCGCCCGCTGGCAGCCCGACCGCAGCGCCGAATTGCGCGCGCTGATGGCGCAGCGCATCCTGATCCTCGACGGCGCCATGGGCACCATGGTGCAGAGGAGGAAACTCGTCGAGGCCGACTATCGCGGCGAGCGCTTCGCCAGCCATCCCAAGGATCTCAAGGGCAACAACGACCTGCTCTGCATCACGCGGCCCGACGTGATCGGCGGCATCCACGAGGCCTACCTGCAGGCCGGCGCCGACATCCTCGAAACCAACAGCTTCAACGGCACGCGCGTCTCCCAGGGCGAATACGGGCTGGCCGAGCTGGCCTACGAACTCAACGTCACTGCCGCGACCCTGGCGCGCGGACTGGCCGACAAATACTCGACGGCGGACAAGCCGCGCTTCGTCGCCGGCGTGCTCGGCCCGACCTCGCGCACGGCATCGCTCTCGCCCGACGTCAACGACCCCGGCGCGCGCAACGTCACGTTCGACCAGCTCGTGGCCGACTACCTCGAAGCCGCGCGCGGCCTCACCGCCGGCGGCGTGGACATCCTGCTGGTGGAAACCGTGTTCGACACGCTCAACGCCAAGGCCGCGCTGTTCGCCATCGAGAAGTTCTTCGACGAAGCTGGCCGGCGCTGGCCGGTAATGATTTCCGGCACCATCACCGATGCCTCCGGCCGCACGCTCTCGGGCCAGACGGCAGAAGCCTTCTGGAATTCGCTGCGCCATGCGCGGCCGCTGTCCTTCGGCTTCAACTGCGCGCTGGGCGCCAAGGACCTGCGGCCCCACCTCGAGGAACTCTCGAAGCTGGCCGACTGCCTGGTTTCGGTGCATCCCAACGCCGGCCTGCCGAATGCCTTCGGCGGTTACGACGAGCCCCCCGAAGCCATGGCCGCCGAGATCCGCGATTGGGCGGAATCGGGCCTGATCAACATCGCCGGCGGCTGCTGCGGCACCTCGCCCGACTACATCCGCGCCATCGCCGACGCGCTCAAGGGGCTGCCGCCGCGCCGTCCGGCCAGCGCCGACTTTCGCCTGCGCCTGTCGGGCCTCGAAGCCTGCAACATCGGCGCCGACAGCCTGTTCGTCAACGTCGGCGAGCGCACCAACGTCACCGGTTCCAAGGCCTTCGCCCGCATGATCCTCGAAGGCCGTTTTGATGACGCGCTCGCCGTCGCCCGCCAGCAGGTGGAAAACGGCGCGCAGATTGTCGACATCAACATGGACGAGGCCATGCTCGACTCGGTCGCGGCGATGTCGCGCTTCGTCGACCTGGTCGGCTCCGAGCCGGACATCTGCAAGGTGCCGCTGATGCTCGACAGCTCGAAGTGGGAAGTGATCGAGGCCGGCCTCAAGCGCTTCCAGGGCAAGTGCGTGGTCAATTCCATCTCGATGAAGGAAGGCGAGGCGAAGTTCCTCGAACAGGCACGGCTGGCACGACGCTATGGCGCAGCGGTGATCGTAATGGCCTTCGACGAGCAGGGCCAGGCCGACACCTACGAGCGCAAGATCGGGATCTGCCGGCGCGCCTACGAGCTCCTGGTGGCCGACGGCTTTCCGGCCGAGGACATCATCTTCGACCCGAACATTTTCGCAATCGCCACCGGCATCGCCGAGCACGACAACTACGCGGTGGATTTCATCAACGCGCTGGCCTGGATCAAGGCCAACCTGCCGCACGCGCGTACCTCGGGCGGCGTGTCCAACGTCAGCTTCAGCTTCCGCGGCAACGACGCGATGCGAGAGGCGATCCACACCGTCTTCCTCTACCACGCGGTCAGGGCCGGGCTCACCATGGGCATCGTCAATGCCGGCCAGCTCGGCGTTTACGACGATCTGGCGCCCGAACTGCGCGAGGCGGTGGAAGACGTGGTGCTCAACCGGAAAGTCGGCGCTGGCGACACGCTGATCGAGCTCGCCACCCGCGTGAAAGGTGCAGCGAAAGAGCAGGTAGTCGACCTGGCCTGGCGCCAGTGGCCGGTGGACAAGCGCCTCGAACACGCCATGGTCAAGGGCATCACCGAGTACGTGGTGGCCGACACCGAGGAATGCCGGGCCGCGCTG
>JACRIY010000097.1 GCA_016235805.1 Rhodocyclales bacterium | reverse complement strand
GTGTCGCAATGGCCTGATCGCGCCGGACCGCGCCATGCGCAAGGCCCATGTCGGCCGGCTGCAGGAAGCGTCGACCGAAGAGATCACCATCTTCCGCGACGACACCCTCGCGGCGGAGGACAAGGCGTTCTACCTCAAGGTCCGGGACGTGGTTCAAGCCGCCGTGTCCCAGGCCACCTTCGAGCAGACCGCGGTCAAGATGCGGGCGACGCTGGGCATCAAGCTCACCGGCGACCCCGTCAAGGCGGTCGAGGTGCTGGCGACCCGCTACCTGCTCAACGAGCAGGAACGCTCCGGCGTTCTGCGCTCGCTGATCGCCGAAAGCGACCTGTCGGGCTACGGCCTGGTCAATGCCATCACAGGCTACGCCCAGGAAGTGGACAACTACGATCGCGCCACGGAGCTGGAACAGCTCGGCGGCCGGTTGCTGCACCAGTCCAAGGCCGAGTGGGAGGCTCTCACCACGGCCTGAAGTTCGAATCTGGGGCGGGACACTGTTCGCCAGCCGTTCACGGCGGCGGGCGGTGTTCCGCCCTCTTTTCGTTCAAATACCCCTCGCACACATCAACAGTAAGCGGTTGCAAACCTGGGCGCCGGGCTCGACACTCACGATGAAAGGACCGCGCAAGCTGCATCCTTAAACTCGCGAATCGATAACAACGCCAAACCCATCTGTCGACATGGAACAAGAAGCGGGCGGAGACAAGCGCAAGGCCGAGCCGGTCATCTCTCGGGCCATCCAGGCGCTGTTGGATCGGCATGGGGTGCCCGAGCGTAGGCGAAACACGACGCTGGAGGCCGCTGCGGGCATGAAGTACCAGCAGGTGCGTCGTCGGATGACCGGCGAGACGCCCTGGAACGTGGACGAGATCAAGCGCCTGGCGTCGCACTTCGGCGAACCCGTGTTCAAGCTGCTCGGGGCGCTGGTCGACGATGCGGGCCAACCGGCGGTGCTCAAGGTGGCTGGCTTGCAGTTGGCATGCGCGGTGTGGCCCGGCGAGGCGATTCCGGGAGACAAGCCTGTCGGTCCGCTGGTCGCCGCCCGCGATGGTGAATCCGGGGCGTGGGAGGTGCTTACCCCAGCTGATGCCGCCGGCCGCACGGTCTACGAGGTGCGGCGCGTCATCTTCGAGGCGGAGGAGCCGCGGCGCGTGGCCGTCATCGACGACGACGAGGCGACGGCCGAGGCGATCGTTCAGGTGTTGAGGCAGAAGGGGCTCGAGGCGATCTCGTACAGCAACCCCGAACACATCCGGTCGGCTCTCGAGACCATGACGTTTGACGGCTACATCGTGGACTGGCAACTGGGAGAGCACGATGCACGCGACGTGCTCCAGCTCATCAGGAGCAGGGCGGCCTCGGCGCCCCTGATCGTCCTGGCCGACACCCTGACGGACAGCCAGGAAGCCCAGTTCGAGGAGGTCACCACGACCTTCCGCGCGCAGCTATTCGAGAAACCCGCGCGGACACTGCTCCTGTTCAATGCGCTGAGCCTGGGCTTTGCTGCGCTGCGACGGCCCGCCGGGTAAAAGTTCAAAACTTGAACACGCGTCGGGCAAGAAACTCGCCCTGACCGTGCCCTCCTGCTGCCAACCTCCCCAGCCGCACGCCCCTAGCTTTAGGGGGATTCCCATCTCCCCATGTCCCTGCTCAAGTTTTGAGCCGGCCCCCTTCCGGCCCGCCGAGCGCTCACTTTTTGGACTAATCACTGATTAGTTTTTGATCCATTTTGCAAGTGCGTGTTTGACACTTCGTGAACTTTTTGGGTACTCTGCCCTCCGCTCGCGCTTCCCATGGGCCGAGCGGACGCCCCTCCAGGAGGACGGCGTCAGACCGCCGTTACGGGCTGACCGGGAGAGAACCAAGATGACCTCAGTCAATTGGAGCGAAGTTCAAACGCTCAATTTCACCGCGATCGCGCTCGTGCGCGACGCGGCACGCGAGGACCTTGCCGCGGCGTGCTGCCGATTCGGGCTGAGCAAGGAGGTCCTGCAGCAGATCAGCACGCTCACCCACACCGATGTGCTGTCGCTCATTGCCCGTGTCGGCGAAGAGCCGCTGTTCGTCCCGCGGGGCGACCTGACCAACCTGTTGTCGGCGCACCCGACGGTGCTCCCCGTTCTGGCCACCATGCCCAAGCGCCATGTCGGCCACACGGCAGCCGCGAACTAACCGGCGCAATGCCGGCCCGTACGCGGGCAAGGGTCTCAACGCGTTGCAGACGGCCCGCGAGTGCGTCGAACTCGGCGCCTGCGCGCGCACCATCGAACTGATGACGGGTCTTCCCGCGACCTTCATCCTGCGATTCGTGTTCGACAAATGCGGGGGCGCGCGGCGCGGCCGGCCGCCGTACTCGGACGAGTTCCTCGCTCGTGCACCCTTGCGACTCCAGGCAGGCGCGAGCGCCTTCGCAGCCCACTACGAGCGCCTGAGAGACAGCCAATTCGCACCGGCCGAGTCGCTCGTGACCGCGTTCAGGCACTACCGCTCCTTCCCGAACGCACCGACCTTGCTGTTCGACGAAGCGTTCTACATCTGCTGCAACCTCGATGGCATCTGGGCGTGCCAAACGAAGGCCCTGCAGCTCGTCGAGTGCCGTCGATGCGGCAGTCGTCATCTCCAGCCCTATGGATCGGGTGCAACCGCATCCTGCGCGTTCTGCAACAGCCGCCGCTGCGATGACGCCGGCGACACGCGTCTCAGCGGCGGCCGCGAGTCCATGCGATCGGCCAACGGGCTTGACACGCGTCTCACGGCCCTCAAGCTGCGCCGGTGGCTGAAGGATCTGGGCGCCAGCGAGCGCGTCATCGACGTGCTCATGTCCGAGATGGACGGCGTCGATCCGGCGTTGCGTCCCCCACCACCGACCGAGCTCGTGTATTGGGGGCTCCCTCTACCACTACAGCGTTGGGGCTCGTATCTCAACACCGTGCGGCGAATCCAGTACTCGCTGGTGGTCACCCAGTACCTCGCATTGCGCGACGCAGGCTTCCCACCGGAAGAGTCCGTCGTGGCCGCCTTCCGATACCTCGAGCCCAAGTTCCGCACCGACTCGCCTCTGACACTCGACCGATGCGTGGAGGTCATCTCGTTGGCGGACGCCCGCTGGGGCGTGACGACTGCGGAGCTCGAACGCAGGCGCTGCGAAGCATGTGCGGCCGAGTACCTGATCAGCCGGCGCGACAGCAGCCCCCAGCCCTGTCCCTTCTGCCTCCTGATGCGCTATCCGTCGCAGTACCGCGGCGGGCACGCCGCGTTGCCGGAACCGGCAACGCGATCAAAGGCGGGATTTCCGGTGGATCGGGTCGCATGACTTTCCGACGATGGCAGCACTTTCTGTGCTGCCATCGTCATGTCGATCCTTTCGCTCTTTGGCCTGGGCAACGGTTCACGGCCCGCCCCCGACCCCGCGCGCATCGAGCCGCGAATCGAGGCAACGCCACCGCCCGCGCAAGTCGCACCGTCCGTCGATCCGGGGATCGCGGCGGTCACCGTGGAGGCGCTTCTCGCGTCCCACGAAGACCTGCTGTCGCGCATCAAGTTGTGCTACGGCGCCGACACGGCCACGTTCCAGAAGGATCTGCTTGATCCGATCCGTCGCCTGGCCAGCTACGTGAACGTCCTGCCGGCGACCGCCGACAACTACTTCTGCGAGATCGGCGGGTTGTTCAGGCTGGCGTTGGAGGTCGGGTTCTATGCGCTGCAAGGCACCGACGGTCACATCGTCTCCGGCCGGGCCACGATCTCGACTCGCCGGCAGCTCGAGCCCCGCTGGCGACTCGCGACCTTCTTTGCTGGCCTTTGCTGCGAGCTGCACCGCACGCTGAGTCAGCTCGTCGTCACCGACGAGCGCGGCGAGGAGTGGCCCGCCTACCTCGGACCGCTCACGGCCTGGCTGGTTCAGCGGAAGTCGCCACGCTTCTTCATCCGGTGGCTGCCCAAGTCCACCGAGACACGTGCGCTCGGGTTGTTCGCGCTCCCCCACGTCGTTCCGGGATCCACGATGCAGCACTTGGCGACCGGCAACTCTGTCGTGGTGCCGCAGCTGCTCGCGTCTATCGCAGGCATCCCGATGTACCGCGATCAGAACGTACTGGTCGACCTCGTCAAGCGCGCGACCGCACTCGTGATCGACCGGAATCTCATCGCAAATGCGAACCGCTATGGACGGCCGATCCTGGGCGCACACATCGAGCGTTACCTGATCGACGCCATGCGGCGGCTGATCGTCGCGCACTCGGCCTGGTCGCCGAACCAGGAGCGGTCGCGTGTCTGGCACGGACCGGAAGGTCTGTTCATCGTGTGGCCCAACGCGGTGACCGAAATGCGAAAGCTGCTCGAAGAGGATGAGCTGCCCGGCATCCCGCAATCGCCGCAGACCATCCTGGAGATCCTGACCGGTGCCGGCGTCCTCATCCCGGCCAGCGATAAGAGTCCCTTGTGGTCGATCAACCCGCCGCCAGGGAAGACGGCCGTCGAAGCGGTGAAGCTCTCCTCGCCCGAGATCCTGCTGCCGGCCCACAGCGATCACAAACCCCTCCAAGAGCCGCTGATCGCCGCGGCTGGCGCATCAAAGGCCGCCCCCAAGCCACCAGAGAATGCCGGTGAGCGGCGCGCTCCGGACCAGGGCGAGTTGCCGTTGAGCGCGCCCGGGGAAACGCAATCCCCGAAAGGCCCGAACGTCGTCATCACGTCGGACGGAGAGGTGGTCGACACGACGCCGGCGGCGACCGCCAAGGCTGCCGATACCGAGTCGCCGCAGACGATGGCCGCACCCTCGGGTCCCGATGAGCCGGTCTTCCGCCTCTCTGCTCCCCTGCGCCTGCAACCGCAGGTTCGGGAGGCGTTGGCTGCGGCGATCGACTCCATGAACGGCGACGCGAAAGCCGCGCTGGCCGTCACCGTACCCGCCGGCATCTTCGTTCCGCTGGACCACTTCAAGAAGGCCAACCTCGACCTCCCGGTCGTCCTGCGCGCCTTGGGCGAACTCCAGATGGCCGTCACCGGCAAGGGCGGCCGCCCAAACACGGTGCAGCACGAGCTGGCGGGGCAGGAGGTCCTCGGTTTCGTCCTGCGGCCTGAGTTTGTCGACGGACTCGACCCAGCGCTCTTTGCCGCCCAACCTTAGGAGCACCGCCCATGCTGATCCGCCGCTACGAGATGCCCTGGCGCCCTGCCTACGAGGTGTGGGCGGCGCTCGGGTGGCTGTCGTGCCTCGTGTTCATCGTGTACTTCGCCGGTCGAGGCACGGTGACCATGCGCGCTGCGATGGGTGTCGCCTTGCTCGCGATCCTGATGGCGGGGCACCGGTTCCGCCAGGGCTTTGAGGTTCTCCAGGTCCGCGCTTCGTTGTCCGGGAGGGCCATGCAGGTGATCACGACCAAGCGTCTCGAAACCCTCACGCGCGACCCGCAGGAACTCTTCCTCGGGTTCGGCTTCGAGTGGCTTCCTGTGCACTCGCAGCGCCTCTACGAACTTCAGAAGATCAACTACAAGGATCATGCGCTGTCGCCCCAGCTGCTGCGCCTGCTCGGGTTCATCGAGAACCCGCAGCCCGATGGAGAGATTGGGCTTCCGTACATCCACGGCGTCGAACCAACCGAGCGCCCGCTCTACCGCCCCCTGCAAAACTTCGAGGGCGGCACGCTGCTCGTGGGCACCACACAGGCCGGCAAGGGCGTGGCCCTCGGGACACTGATCACGCAGGCCATACGAAGAGGTGACGTCGTCATCTTCATCGATCCCAAGAACAGCAAGCGGCTCAAGCGCGTGGTCCAACGGGCCTGCCGCGACTACCGTGAAGCCGACACGTACATGGAATTCCACCCCGCATTCCCGGAGACCGGCGTGCGACTGGACTTCACCTTCAATTGGCAGAAGCCGACTGAGATCGCGTCGAGGATCCAATCGATCATGCCCGTTGACACCGCGGGCGCATTCACGGCGTTCGGGTGGGATGCGGTCAACGTGGTGGTGCAGGGGCTCGTGAGCCTGGAAGACCGCCCCAACCTGATGAAGCTCACGAAGTACATCGAGGGCGGCATAGAGCCAGTGCTCGAGGCATCCCTGCAGCGCTTCTTCGACGCGAAGCTGCAGCCCGGCTGGCGCGAAACCGACGACGCGCGGCGCCTGCTGAGCCAAGCTGCCAAGGGGCAAATCAAGCGGCCCTCTGAGGTGACGACACCGCAGCTGCTGGCGTTCGTGACCTACTACGAACAGCACCTGCCGCAGAACCAGCGGGACAAGGTGATCGACTCGCAGATTCGCGTGTACCGGCACAACCGCGAGCACTATCAGAAGATCACCGCCAACCTGCTCCCGATCCTGGCGATGCTGACGTCGGGCGACCTGGGCAAGAGCCTGTCGCCGGAACCGTTCGATATGGACGACGTCCGCCCCATCATGAACCTCGAGAAGGTCGAGCGTGGCGGGCACGTGCTCTACATGTGCACGGACTCCATGCCGGACCCTTCGGTCGCATCAGCCATCAGCGCGCTCGCGATCGCGGACCTCGCGGCCCGCGCAGGCATGCGCTACAACCTTGGCAGCAGCCGGCGGATAAGCCTTTTCATCGACGAGATGGCCAATGTCATCAACCTGCCGCTGATCGAGATCCTCAACAAGGGCGCTGAAGGCGGCGTCAGCACGGTGTGCGCCATGCAGACGCTCGCTGACCTGGCGAAGCGCCTCGGCTCGGAAGACGCCGCGCGCATGGCGCTCGGCAACCTGAACAACCTCATCGCGCTGAGGTCCAAGGACCGGCCCACGCAGGACTTCATCGTGGAGACCTTTGGCAAGACCGGCATCCACACCATGCGCGTCGGGATCAGCCAGGGAGCCGACACGCACCTTGGTGACTGGAGCGCCGGCCAGAGCGTGCAGGTGACCGAGGAGATGGACGAGCGTGTCCCGGTGGACGTCCTGGGCAAGCTGCCGAACCTGCAGTACTTCGGCTCGGTGGCAGGCCGGCTCATCAAGGGGCGGTTCCCGATCCTGAATCCGGACTTCGACCAGCCCCCGCCCGAGCGAGCCGCCGCATGATCCGCTACATCTTCATCGGCGCGATGAGCGCGCTTCTTTGCATCGTCCTCTACATCCCGTCGCGGGTCGGTCCCGCGGAGTTCATGCAGGTACTGCGCGACGAGCATGCGTTGGCCAGTGAGGTCTGGGGGCAGGAAACCGCTGACCGGATCCTCGCGCGCATGCTGGACCTCCAACAGGCGTCTGCGATGGCCACTCCTGCATCGGCCGCTGCGCCCGCAGCTGAACTGGCGTCCGCCCCAGGCGGTGCCGTCGACGCGGCCATGGCGGCGCAAGTCGGCCAAGTCGGAACGCGCCTCTTCAGCAACCCGTACTTCCGGTCGATCGACTCCCTCTTCGCGCTGGTGAGCTATCGGCTTTGCGCCGCACTCGAACTCCTGCCCGTGCTGGCGGCATTCTTGTTCGCCGTCGTCCTCGATGGGTCGGTGGTCCGAATCGTGCGATCGAAGGAGCTGATCGCGCACAGTGCCGAGCGGTTCAGTGCCAGCCTCGCCGCGGGCATTCTGCTCGGCGCCGGCGTGGTGGTGGCCTGGTTCCTTCCTATCCAACTCCATCCCATGGTTGTGATGGCGGCTCTGCTGGCGATGCTGTTCGTCACGAGCCGTGCCCTCGCTAACTATCACGTGTTGCGCTGAACTCGCACCCGACCTTGGACCCGTTCTAAGTCGGCATTTCCGAGTGTTTGGGAGCGAGTGCGCTCCTAACCTTTGCTTCACGACGACGACGCTTCGTCGCCGAGACAAAGGCAACCGATGCACTGCGCACTCTCTCCCACGCGAGGTCTGTCGATGGCACACCCGATCGTTCGTGATGAGCGAGCTTCGACGGTTCGCACCAGCGTTTGGATCGAGGAGCACGACTGGCTGCACCGCCTCTACAAGTCGCCGGACAACACCTCCCCGAAGTTCCGCATCCCCGACCTGCTGAGCGCCTGCGTCGCGCTCACGCTCTCGCAGCCCGAGAACCAGCGCCGGTTGGTGGAGTACCTGTCCACGCGCCATGCGCTGCGCGATCCGCACGGACCCGGCCGCAGCTGCGACATCTTCCCCGCGCAGTTCGACCAGGTGCTCGATGCGCACCGCGCCGCGTGGAACCGCTTCCCGAATCCGATGTTCGAGATCGAGCACATCCTCACCGGCTGCGTCGCGGTCGCGATGGCGATGTCCACAGGCGGCGAGCTCGTCCTGCGGCAGGCCCGAGACAACCTGATCGCCCGGTCCAAGGGGACCGGCGCATCGATGAACTGAAGGCCGGCGATGCTCAGGACGCTCATCCTGCCCGGCATGCTGGTGGCCGCCGCCCAGGGGGCCGCTGCGGCAACCGAGTGCTGGTCCCAGGCGGCTCGGCAGTACGGGGTGTCGGCCGAGCTGCTTTACGCCGTCGCTCGGGCCGAGTCGGACCTCAATCCGTCCGCGGTCAACCTGTCCCACAAAGCTCGGACCGGTACCTATGACATCGGGCTGATGCAGATCAACAGCAGCCATCTGCCCCGTTTGGCTGCGGCCGGCATCAGCGAGAAGGACCTGTACGACCCGTGTACCAACATCCGCGTCGGTGCCTGGCTGATGGCGCACTCATTCGCGCGGCATGGCGTGTCCTGGAACGCCGTGGGCGCCTACAACGCCGCGTGCTCTCAGCTCAAGGGTGAGGCATGCAGCGAGGCTCGCTCGAAGTACGCATGGCGCGTGTACCGCCGCCTGCCGTCGCAGGCCGCGGTTGCACAACGCGCGCCCACACGCGGCAGTGCCCATCCACAACCGGTCTTCATCCTCTCCGCAAAGGTGTCCCCATGACGCGCCGCCTGATCGACGTCACCGTGGCCGCCCTCTTCGGCGGCGGGCTGGTTCTCACCTGCTCCTCCTGCTCCACGCTTCAGAACAGAGAAGCCGCTGCGGCCGCGCCACCGCCTGCTCCGTTGGTCACGCGGTGGGAACAGGTGTCCTTCGGCAAGGACGCACGCTTCGCGGTGTGCATAGAGCCCGCTTGCCCCCGCGTCACCCCGAAGACGCTCGCCCAGGCGCCGGCCCCGGTTGCCGCAGCGGAGCCCGGTGACGCTTCGGTGCCGCTGCGCGCCGTCGCATTGCGCCCTGCCGAAGTGCCGACGCAGCGCACCGTGAGCGCCGCGCCAGACGTCCCTCGGCCGGTGATCGAGGCGCGGAACGTCATCATCAACTTTCCGCTGGGTTCGGCAGAGCTGACCAGCGAAGGCAGGACGCGCATCCGCGAGTCACTCGAGGCGGCCAAGCAGTCTGAGCGAATCGTCATCTCCGGGCGCACCGACGCGCTGGGCGGCGACAAGGTGAACGAGTCACTGGCGCTGGCGCGCGCAATCGCGGTCCGCAACTACTTCCGCGACCTCGCACCCGACCTGCCCGCGACCTTCGCCATCGACGCGAAGGGGCGATGCTGCTTCGTCGCGAGCAATGACGACGAGCCCGGCCGTTCGAGGAACCGCAGGGTCGAGGTTCACTTTTCCACTCAGGGAGGTGCTTGATGAATCAGCCGATTCTCAGGCCCGCCCTGGCCATCCCCGAGGCGTCCGCGGCCACACCGGCCGAGGGCACCTCCGCATACCCGCAGAAGGCGAGAAAGCGTCGTCCCGGCTGGAAACCCACGCTGGTCCGCGCGGACTCGTTCAAACAACTGCAGGCCATCCAGAAATCCACGACGGATCCCGCCATCGACTTGAGCTACCTGACCGACGCGTGCGTGCAGATGGCTCTGGAACAGGGCAGCGAGGCGATCGTGCAGCGCGTGTTCGACGGTTTTCGTTCGCCACGCAAACCCCTTTGACTTGACCTTTCTGGAGCTTTGCAATGAACGCACTTTTCCCTTCCGTCTCGCTGCCCGTGCACTCGCGCAAGATCGGCAGCGCCCTGGGTCTGCTGGCCCTGATGCTCGTCGGCCTGATGGCCGCCTTCCCCAGCCACGCGCTGGACCTGGTGGCCTTCACCGGCATCACCGGCCCCATGGTGGCCGCTCTGACGCAGCTCGCCAGCCTGGCCCCGGGCGTCAAGGCCTTGGTGGGCTTCATCGGCTTCGTGGTGGCACTCGTCACCCTGGCCGCCCTGCGCAACTTCGGCGCCGTGCTCTTCTACGTCGGCCTCTGCGTCTTCGCAGCGGTCGGCCTGGTGATCGCCGGCGCAATCATGGGCGTGACGATCTGAGCCGTCGCGCAGGCCGAGACCTCAAGTAGACCAGGGGACCGCGATGCAAACCGATACCTACATTCCACGCCGACTGGACGACCAGTGGAAGATCGGTTTCTGGGACATCGACATCGCGGCCCCCTTCCTCTTTTCGATCTTCGTCGGCTACGTCTCCAGCACGAAGCTCGGCTTCTTCCTCTGCGCTGCGGTCGGTCTCTTCATCGCGCGCTGGATCTCACGCACCAAGGCCGACAAGCATCCGGCCTTCGCCATGCACTGGGCCTACTGGGCCTTCCCGTCCAACCCGGTCACCGCAATGCGGGCGACACCTCCGTCGCACATCCGCCGCATGGTCGGCTGATCCGTTCATCCATTCGGAGCGTCAATGAATTTTGATCGCCACCAAGAGGACATGCGCACGCTGCGCAGGGACAACCGCCTCAAGAGCCTCGCCATCCTCGCGCTGGCCGGAGGCCTCGCCCTGTCCGTGTGCGTGATCCTGACCATCGTCGGCACCGAGCGGATCGTCGTTGTGCCACCCAACATCAACAAGAGCTTCTGGGTGGACAAGGACAGGGTCAGCAAGGACTACCTCGAGGACATGGGCGCGTTCGTCGCCTGGCTGCAGCTCGACGTATCGCCCAAGACCGTCGCCTGGAAGCGCGACGTGCTCCTCAAGTGGGTCGCGCCCGAAGACTACGAAGGGGTCAAGAAGCACATGGACGTCGAGGCCGATCGTCTCGTGCGCAACAACGCGGCCACCTTCTTCGAGCCTCAGCAGCTCACCGCTGACGAGAAGGAGCAGTCGGTACTGATCACCGGCCGGCTTCGCCGCCAGATCAACGGGGTAGACGTCGGCGAGCCCGAGGTCCGGTCGTACCTCAGCAAGTTCAAGTACGCGGGGGGCCGCGTCCACGTCAACGTGTTCAAGGAGATCGTCAATGCGCAACCTGGCCAAGTACAAGTGGGCGCTGCTTCTGCCGACGCTGTGGCTCGCTGAAGCGCCTACCGCCCACGCGCTGCAGCTCGTCGAGGCCTCGGACGGCGTCACCGTCGAGGCCATTCTCTCGATGAGGGAGCCGACCCGGATCCGCATCGACGGCGCGGCCATCACCAACGTCTTCGGAAACATCTACTCGACGAACTGCGGCGGGGCTGTCGCACAACAGCAGCCTGGCGCCGCAGGACCAGCCGCCCCGCAGATCAATCCTGCCGGCGAGATCGTGCTCGAGTGCGATGCCGAGAAGGGCGAGGTCTACGTTCGTCCCGTCGGTGGTGCCCGCGCCTTCAACCCGAAGGACGCGCCCGACAAGCCGATCAATCTGTTTATCTCGTCGCAGCACGCGACCTACACGTTGCTGCTGCGCCGGTCGGACACGCCGGCGGACACCATCGTTATCCGCGACAAGGCACCTCGCCAGGCGAAGGCCGACAACGTCTCACCGGCCGGTAAGCAGACACAGCACGTCCGCGTGCTCAAGGCCATGCTCGTCGCGATGGCCTCGGACCGGGTTCCCACCGACGTGCGCGTCGAGGAAGTGAATCGGCCGATCCAGTTGTGGGCAGAGGCGAAGTTCTCTTTGATCCGCCTCTACGAGGGCCGCGGGCTCATCGGCGAGCGCTACATCCTGACCAACGTCAGCAGCCAGGACATGGTGCTCGCGGAGCAGGAGTTCGATCGCGAGACGGGTGGGGTACTCGCCGTCTCGATCGAGAACCACAACCTGCGGCCGGGCGAGAGCACGGCCGTGTACGTGATTCGTCAGGGGGTGTGAGCCATGACCAATGCCCTCAAGCAACGCCTCACGGGCGCCTGGGATCGCATGTCACCGAGGGCTCGCCAGTGGGGCACCCTGGGCGCGATCTCCGGCAGCATCGTTCTCATCCTCTGGGCCGCCTTCTCCTTGGGAAGCGATGGAAAGAAGCCCGCTGCCTCGACAACGCCACGGTCCGAGCTGAAGCCGACCAACATCGACTTGATGGCGCCGGGTTCACAAGTCAAGGACGTGGAGACCTGGGTGGGCAAGGCCGGACGCGAGCTCGAGCTCTACAAGCGCGATCGCGAAGAGCAGGCGCGCGTGAACCGCGAGCAGCAGGACGCGAAGGCCGAGATGATGCGGCGGCTCGCCGAACTGGAAACGCGCCTGAGGTCGGCTCCGACCGAGCCGCCGAAGGCTGCTGCGCCTGCCTCCGCTCCTGCCCCGCTTCCGGCGCCACTTGCGCCCCCGCCCGCGGCCCGCTTTCCGCCTGACAACGCGCTCGCCAGGCAAGGCCTTCCTCCGCCCCCTCCCGATCCCACCGGTCGCGGGGGCATGCCCGCCGGCACGCCAGCCTTTGGCGAACTCTCACCCACGCAACCGCAGCTCATGCGCGTCGCGGTCGGGTCACCCAGCAAGGCAGCAGAAGGGGGCAGCGATCCGAAGTCCCAAGCCAAGACGGTCGACACGTTCCTTCCCGTCAGCTTCACGCGTGGCGTCTTGCTCGGCGGCGTGGACGCCCCGACCGGCGGGCAGTCGCAATCGAACCCCCACCCCATCGTCGTCATGCTCAAGGACAACTCGGTGCTCCCGAACCGCTTCAGGGGCGAATACCGGGACTGCTTCGTCATCGCGGCCGCGTACGGCGACATCAGCTCGGAGCGCGCCTACGGCCGCACCGAGTCGCTGTCGTGCGTGAGCCGAGACGGTCGCGCCCTGGAGGTGAAGATCCAGGGCAGCATCTTTGGCGAGGACGGCAAGGTGGGCATGAGAGGCCGGCTCGTCACCAAACAAGGCCAGATGCTGGCCAATGCATTGATGGCTGGCGTGGTGAGCGGCATCGGGCAAGGCATCTCGACCGCCAACACGACCTACAGCACGACCGCGCTGGGGACCGTTGCCACGAGCAATGGCTCGGACGCGATGAAGGCGGGAATCGGCGGCGGCGTCGGCAAGGCGCTCGATCGACTGGCCCAGTACTACATCAAGCTGGCTGAGCAGACCTTCCCGATCATCGAGATCGACGCGGGCCGGGAGGTCGACGTCGTTCTCACCAAGGGTGTGCGCATCGAGTACTCCGGCGACACGGCGAAAGTCTCGCCGACAGCCGACGCACGCCCGGCCGCCCACGACCGCTTCCAAAAGGTGAACGACGATGAAGAGTAAACACGCCCCCATCGCCCTGGCGATCGCCCTGGCCTGCTGCGCATCCACCGCGGCCCCGACTGCCGAGGAGACCGCGCTGCTGGCCACCTTGCAGAAGGCCTACCCAAGCACCAGGTTCACTTCGGTGTCTGCGAGCCAGGTGCCGGGCATCTTCGAAGTCTGGATGGGCCCCAACGTGGCCTTCGTGTCCGCGGACAACCCACGTTTCTTCATCTTCGGGCGGCTTGTCGATGCCCAGACGATGACCGACCTGACCGGGCCCAAGCTGCAGGCCCAGCGCGAGCGTGGTGATGCGGACGCCGAGCCGAAGGTTGACCTGGCCAAGCTGCCGCTCACCGATGCGATCCGGACCGTTTTGGGCAACGGTGCGCGGAAGTTGTACGTCTTCAGTGATCCTGGCTGCGGGTACTGCCGGCGGCTCGAGCCGGAACTGGCCAAGCTGAAGGACACCACGATCTACACGTTCGTCGTGCCGTTCCAGGGCCGCCAACTCCCGCAGATGGTCATGTGCTCTCAGGACCCCTCCAAGGCCTGGCACGCCTTGATGGTCAAGGGCGACTCCAGTGGGCTCACGGGGCAGGCCGACTGCCAGTCCCCACTGGACCGCAACCTGCAACTGGCGAGGCAGCTCTCGGTCGCCGGCACGCCCACGATCTTTTACGCCGACGGCTCTCGCACCTCCGGCTATGCGGACGCCGCCGAAGTCGAGCGTCGCATCGCCGGCGCCGCTCCGTCGAACGGTCAGAAGGTGAGCCAACGCGCCACCGCACAACAGAGGCACCTGCAATGAGCACCACCACTCACGTCCGAGTCCTGGCGGTCGCGGCACTCTGCGCCACTCTCACGGGCTGCGGCAGCATCACGGGTCTTGACGGCACGTCGAGCTACGGCTGCAAAGCCCCCGAAGGCGTCAAATGCGACTCGGTGTCCGGGACCTATTACAACGCGCTGCAGAACAACCTTCCTTCCCAGCGCAAGTCCTCGATGCCGGTTCCCGGTGGCAGCGCGGCTCCCCCTCTGCCGGCGCGACGTGACGCGCTTCTGCTCACCAGTGCCAGCGGCACATCAACGTCTCGAATGGGTGCCACCTTCCAGCCGGCACCGCTGCGCGCGGCGCCACGCGTGATGCGGCTCTGGATCAAGCCATGGGAGGACGCGGACCGCGACCTCAACGGCGAGAGCCTCGTCTACCTGCAGGTCGACGACGGCCGCTGGCTGGTGGACCACGTGCAGCGCCAAGCCCGAGAGCCCTTCGCGCCCATCCGCGCTGCCAAGCTGGCGACAGCGACGAGTGGCAAGGCCGACGGCAATGAACCTGCCCGCCCACCGGGCAGCTCTGCCAGCAGCCAGGACGACGGCACCGCGGTCACGCAGGCGCTAAAGGCGTTGCAGCAGCGCGGTGGCGCAACGACGCCGGTCGGCGAAAACTGAAGGAGACGACGATGTTTGCCACCTTGCGTGCCGGGCTGTTCGGCACCTCCGACGCCGGCATTGCGACGCCGGCTGGGCTCTTCGGATTCGGCCGCGAAGACGAATCGCCGGCGGATCAGTTCGCCAGCTGGCTGCCCTACCAGTCCTACCTCGAGGATGAGCAGCTCTTCGTCAATCGCGACGGCATCGGGTTCATGTTGGAGGTCATGCCGCAGTCAGGGGCCGATGACCGCATGGTCGAGGTCCTCATATCCCTCTACGCGAACTGTCCAGCCAACACCGGCATCCAGTTCCACCTGTTCGGCTCGCCGCACCTGCGGCGCCAGTTGCGTGCCTACGCGAACCTCCGCACGGAGGACGGCGACCAGTCGGACAAGGCGCAGGTGTGGGGACGACCGGCGCGCAACGAGAACCTGTTCCGGAAGCTGGCGCGGCGCCGCTTCGAACATCTGACCCGCGGCGCTCAGCGTTCCCTGACCCAGGGCTTCCATTTCACCATCCGTGACTTCCGCTTGATGATGAGCGTGACGGTCCAGGGCAAGGCCAACGATCTCTCCGATCGCGAGCGGATCGTGTCGTTGCGTGAAGGCATGGCAACGACACTGCGCTCCGCTTCCTTGCCCAACCGCGTCTGCGATGCGGCCGACCTGCTGAACTGGGTCTCTCTCTTCGTCAATCCCGACCGGCTGACGAGTACCCACTCGCACGACCTCCACTACGACGATGGCCGCGAGCTGAGGGACCAGATCGTCGACCGGGACACGGTGCAGGATCCGACACCGCACCGCATCCGCCTCACGAAGCAGGCCGGCGACAACCAGGGGGACGGAAACCGGGCCGCTCACGAGATGGAGCTGCGGTTCTTCTCCATCAAGTCATTTCCCGAGCGGTTCGGCCTCTGGCAGATGGGCGCGCTGATCGGTGACCTGATGCAACCGGCGCTGCAGTACAACACGCCGTTCCTGCTGACGATGGGCATCCACGTCCTGGATCCCAACGCGACCCGCAACGTGGTCACGGCCAACCACGTGCGCGCTACGCAGAACGCGGGCAGCAAGATGGCGACGGTGATGCCCGACGTCGGGAAGAAGGCCCGCGATTGGACCGCTGCGGCCGACGTCATCGACGCGGGCGGCACGCTGATCAGCATGTACCACGAGCTGGGCCTGTTCTGCCCACCGGACCGCGGAATCCAGGCTCAGGAGGCGGCCAAGTCGATCTGGCGCGCGCGCGGGTTCGAGCTCAACGCGGACATCTTCATGCAGCGCCAAGCGCTGATCGCCAGCCTGCCCATGACGCTGTCCCCGGTCTTCCACAGCGACATGCGCAAGATGAAGCGCGTCACCCGCAAGACGGTCGGCAACGCGATCCACCTGGCCCCGCTAGTCGCCGAGTGGCGGGGCACGCGGACGCCCACCCTGCTCTTCGGTGGTCGACGGGGCCAGCTGATGACGCTGGACGTCTACGACAACGACCTGGGGAACTACAACTTCGCCATCATCGGCGCCCCCGGTTCGGGCAAGTCGGTCCTGATGAACGAGATGGCCTGGTCCTACCTGTCCATCGGCGCACGTGTCTGGATGCTGGACCTCGGCCGGTCGTTCGAGAAGCTGTGCAAGAAGGCCGGCGGCACCTACATCGAGTTCCGCACCGACTCGCGCATCAACCTCAACCCGTTCAGCGTCGTGTCCGATGAGCGCGTGGCCCCCGACGGGTCCGTCGAGGGAGGCATCAAAGAAGACATCGACATGCTCAAGCCGGCGCTGGCCAAGATGTGCTCCATGGGCAGCGCACTCGAAGAGGTCCAGCTGAAGGCGCTCGGTGCCATGGTGCTGAAGCTCTACAAGGAGTACGGGCGCGACCTCACGATCTCTGGGCTTCGCGATGCCTTCATCTCCGGCAGCATCCCCGAGCTCGGGCTCGTGAACGATCAGCGCATCAAGGACCTGGCAGTGATGCTGAACCCGTACACCCGCGACGGCGAGTACGCCCGGTTCTTCGAGGGGAAGAACAACATCGACTTCTCGAATGACTTCATGGTCATCGAGAACGAAGAGCTCAAGCGCAAGCCCGAGCTGCACGCGGTGGTGAACATCTTGCTGATGTACCAGATCACCGGGCAGATGTACTTGACCCGCGACCGGAAGAAGCTGCTCTTCGTCGACGAGCTCAAGCAGCAGCTGGGCGAGATCGGGTCGGACGATCCGGTCAAGGCCGCAGTGGTCGAGGAAGCTGCGCGGCGCGCGCGCAAGTATGGCGGCGCGCTCGGCACCGCGACACAAAGCGCCGACGACTACTACGGCTCGGCCCAGATGGAAGCGGCTCTGAACTGCTCGGACTGGACGTTCCTGCTGCGGCAGAAGGCTGAGTCGATCGAACTGCTGGGACGCAACGGGCGCATCTCGATGGACGAGTCGAAGAAGCGCCTGCTGCAGTCGCTTCGCACGGAGCCAGGGGTGTTCTCCGAATGCTACATCTCGTCGCCGGTCGGTGAGGGCGTCGCACGAAACATCCTCGATCCGTTCAGCCACCTGCTCTTCAGCAACAAGCTCGAAGACAACGCGCCGCTCGACCAGCTGCGGCGCGCCGGCTATTCGATCGACGACGCGATCACCGAGCTGCTGCGCCGCCGGGGGCACGAAGTATGAAGGCCGTCGTTGCGCTCAGCGTTGCGCTCTCGACGCTGCTGGCCACGTGCGGCCTCGTGGCATACGACCGGCTTGTCGTTCGGCCGGGGCGGCTTGTGGGCATCGTCGACGTCTCCGAGGTCTACCGTACAAAGGAGACGGAGTTCGCAGCGTTGCTAACGGCCAGCAAGAGCGACGAGGAGCGGCAACGCGCCCTTGATCTCGCGAGCGCGTTTGCGAAGCGGCTGCCCGCCGCCCTGGACGAGCTGCCGGCCGATTGCCGCTGCCTGGTGGTGCTCAAGAGCGCCGTGGCGGGGGCGTCCGACAACACGCTGGACCTGACCCCGCTGTTGAAGGCGAAGCTGGAGCGCCGCTCATGACCGCCGCGGCCGCTCCGCGCCGGCCCGGCCTGCTCACGTGGTGGGCGTGTGGCGCCCGCTCGCTGAGGCAAGACGTGCTGCGGCGTTGGTGGCTGTATGGCGTCCTGCTCGCGATTTGGACCCTTGCGCTCGTTCGCCTTTTCGTTTCCCACGTTCCCGTTCTGCCGGTGATGTTCAACTGGACGCCCAGCCTGCCGTACAGCGTCGTCTATGTCGACTACTGGAACGGCCCGATTCAGCGCGGCGACCTGGTGGTCTACCGATTCACGGGGGAAGCGGGGCAGCGCGACTACCCCGGCCTCAAGGAACAGGCCTTCTTCAAGCGGGTCGCCGGCATGCCCGGCGATACGGTCACCGTGGCCGGCCGCGAGGTGTTCGTCAACGGCATCCTGGTCGGCCACGCCAAGACCCACACCTTCGATCGGCGACCACTACAGCCGATCGCTCCGACTGTGATTCCACCTGGGTTCCTTTACGTCCAAGGAACCAGCCCGGACAGCTTCGACTCGCGGTATCGCAACAGCGGCCTGGTGCCCCTGCGCGACGTTCAAGCGAAGGTTCGTCCGATCTTCTGAAAGGCCAACCCATGCACCGCCAATCGCTCGCCGCCTTTGCTGCCTCGCTCTTTGCCATCAACTCAGCGTTTGCACAGGCCCAGCCGGAGAGGCTTGAGTTTCGCGACGATGTCCCAATCGAGGTGTACCTCTCCTTGCTGGCGCAGGTTGCACCGCCGGCGCGCGATGGCGCCGAGGCCTACATGGCGGCCTTCAAGACCCGTTGTGGCCGTGCGATGCGCACGGTGGAGTTGCGTCGTGCCTTCGCCGAGGGCGATGGCAACCCGACGTTGATGGCGATGATCCGTGCGTCCCATCAGCGCGACACGGCGGGCTTGCAGCGCCTGGCTGCGCAGGTCTCGTGCCCGGCAAGGAGCTGACGTGCGGTTCGCGCTGCTCGCCGTCACCGCTGCCACCGCCATGGCGATCTCCGGCGTTGCGCGGTCGGAAGCCCTCGGCAAGATCGGTCCGACCTACCCAATCGCCGAGCAGAACCTGCTCGAGCACATCACGGCCAAGCTGAAGGAAAAGGAGCGTTCCGGTGAGCTCGCCAAGCTGCAGCAACAGGCCAGGGCGCGCGCAACCGCGACGGTGACGAACCCGCCTGCGGTGCCGGGCCTGAAGGCCGCCGAAACGGCACGCACCTTCTACTTCGACCCTTCGGTTCAACTGCCCCAGAACGTGCTGGACGAGCGAGGACGCGTGCTATTCGCGGCCGGAACCGTCAAGAACCCGCTCGACGTGATCTCCATGTCGAAACACCTGCTCTTCTTCGACGGCCGGGACGCACGCCAAGTGAAGCGTGCGCGCGAGCTGATCGATCTCTACCGCGGCCGAGTGAAGCCGATCCTCGTTGGGGGCTCGTACCTGAACCTCATGAAGAGCTGGCAGATCCCGGTGTACTACGACCAACAGGGACTGCTGGTCCGCAAGCTCGGCATCACCGCTGTCCCCGCCATCGTGTCCCAGGAAGGCAAGCGCCTCCGCGTCGACGAGCTCGCACTGCAATGAAGAAGCTGCTCACTCTCATCCTGGCACTACTAGCGGCCGTCAGCTCCGGGGGTGCCGCCGCCGGCATCGCGACGTGCACGGGCAAGTTCCCCAACCCCATCACGGACATCTGCTGGAGCTGCATCCTTCCCTTGAGCATCGGCAACGCGACGGTGGGCAACTTCGGCGGGCAGGAGGACAGCCCAAACGACGTGCCTGCGATGTGCAGCTGCATCGTCAATCCGACGATCGGAATCTCAGTCGGGTTCTGGGAGCCGGCTCGACACGTGGAGGCAGTGCGCAAGCCGTTCTGCCTCGTCTCGCTTGGCGGTCTGGACCTCGATCCGGGCATTCCCGCACCGGAAGGCGCGCGCTTCACGCGCTCAGAAGGTGACGGCGACGGACAGAGCTTTTACCAAGCCCACTTCTACATGAACCCGGTGATGTTCTATCTGGACGTCGTCACCGACTTTCCATGCCTGGAACACGGCTCGTTCGACGTCGCGTACATGACCGAGGTGGATCCGCTGTGGAACGACGACGAGCTCACCCTCATCCTGAATCCGGACGCGATCCTGTTCGCGAACCCGATCGCAATCGCCGCCTGTGCTGCCGACTGCGTAGCCGCCACGACTGGCTTTGGCATCACGGAGATGTTCTGGTGCGCAGGCTGCCAAGGCGGGCTGTACCCGTTGGATGGGCACGTGCAGTACCACATGGGAGGCGTGAGGACTGCGTCGCTGATCGCCCAACGACTGACCGCCAAGATGCACCGGGAGCTGATCGCCTGGGGCTGGCACGGGAAGGACGGGCTCTGCGGTCCCTACTACGAGCCCGTGATGGACAAGCGGTTCTACAAGACCCAGCTGACCTATCCGATCCCCAACACGGGCAAGGAAAGCGGCAAGTGCTGCCAGCCCTTCGGGCGCACCACCGTCACCTGGGGCGCCGGGAAGGAGTACCCGATTCGTGGCGAGGACTTCGCCTTCATGCTCTTTCGCAAGAGGAACTGCTGTGTCGGCTACTGACCTTCCCCGCAACCTCGCGCTGCTCGGCGTAGCCGGGGTGCTGACGTTTGCATCCACCGCGTGGAGCCAGCAGGCGTCGAGTCCGAATATCACCGAGGCAGACCTTGCTCGCGCCCGCCGGCAGCAACCGCAGATCAAGGATGCCGACATAGAGCGCGCCAAGCGCGCGAACCGCATGCCGTCGGAAGCGGAACTCGCCCGAGTCCCCATACAGAGCATGCCGCGGATCGACGCGCTGCCGCAACCCGCGACGGCGGGCCAGCCTGTCGACCTTGAGGCGCTGGCCAAGGGCTATGAGCGCGCCGTCGGATCCCCTTTGCAGCAAGGCGCGCTTGCCGTCGGGCCCGGGCTGATGATCTTCGTCAGCTTTTCGATGCCCGAGCCGACGCTCGAGCGCCTGGTGGACCAGGCGGCGCGATCACGAGCGGTCCTGGTCATCCGCGGCTTCGTCAACGGCTCCCTCAAAGAGACCGTCGCGCGGGTGAAGGGCCTCATTGGCAACCGGAAGGTCGGGTTTCAGATCGACCCTCAAGCCTTCGACCGGTTCGCCGTGAGCTCGACGCCGACGTTCGTCCTGGTTCGCGATGGCGCGGTCCCCAGCGACTGCGGCGGCAACACGTGCTTTGCCTCCGACGCCTTCGTCTCCGTGGTGGGCGATGTCTCGCTCGACTATGCGCTGGAGTACTTCCAGCGATCGGCGCCTTCGTTCAACCGCGACGCGGCGGTGTTCCTGAAGCGGCTCAAGGGGTGACATGATGAAGCGCTTCGTTGTCGGCCTCTGCAGCTTTGCGCTGATCTTCACGCAGACCTACGCGGTGGCGGGTTCGCACGAAGAGGGCGTTGCCGCCGGCCAGGCCGCCAACCCAGTGATCCGCGGCACGATCAACACGCCAAGCGCGTCGGCCAACGTCCCGGGCTACACGACCACGCCGCCACAGACGTCGCTGTACAAGGCGCCCAATCTCCCTGCGCAGGCCAACGCCCAGCTGCTGGCGTGCGCATTGACGCCCACCGATCCGGTGTGCCAGGCCCAGCAGAACGCGGTCAAGTCGGCGAACACGCCTCGCCCTGCCGTGGGCCCGCACGACCCGTCAGTCGCCGCGGCGCGGGACATCGCTCGCAACCCCGGCACTGTCCTGGGCGACTTGTCGTCGTACTACTCGGGCTGCACGACATCGACGGTCACCACACCGCCCGGCACGGTCAGCCGGATGTGCAACCGCTACACCGGCATCGGCACGTACTCATGCAGACGCGAACTGACCGTCGAGACCAAGATGACGCCCACGTGCGAGATCGGCACCTGGTTCGCGAAGGCGCAGGCCGATCGAAACGGTGCCGATCACATGTACGCGCAGGCGCAGTGCCGTCCCACGACAGATGGACGCCTTCGCTTTCAGTTCTATGCGCACGGCGGCGAAGGGGCCTGCATCGACTGGCAGCCCGTATGGCTGCCCAAGGCGACGCTGAGCGAGCCCTTGGTTGTGACCGATCTGTCGCCGCATTGGTCCGGCTTCTGCTGGTCTCCTTTCAAGGTCGTGGCCATGCCCGGCTCAGGGTGCAGTGGTGGCAACTGCAGCTACAGCTTCCAGATGGGCACTCCGGTCTACGCGTGCCCAGCCGGTCAAGTCGCCGGTGACCAGCTGATGCTGGGGAGCATTGGCGACAGCCCGACGCCCGGGGACCCGGCCATGTGCTACAGCACTTCGGCGCCCGTGACCACCGGCGATGGAGACTCATGCCCACCATCAACCATCCGAACCACGGATCTCTCTGGCACGCCGCTG
Source organism: Rhodocyclales bacterium (assembly GCA_016235805.1). Taxonomy (GTDB): domain Bacteria; phylum Pseudomonadota; class Gammaproteobacteria; order Burkholderiales; family Rhodocyclaceae; genus Sulfuritalea. The sequence goes on along the minus strand of JACRIY010000097.1, from coordinate 101,943 downwards.
TGCGCGGAAGCGACGGGTCCGGGCAAGGTGGTCGGGGCCTCCGGCTGGACTCTTCCCCTCTCCTTCCAAGAGCCGCGGATGGAAGTCACCACCGTCGACCACTGGGACGACAAGTGCCCGGTGCTCGATCCGGCCGGACGATGCACCGTAGCCTCGTCCGACCGATGCGTGGACGGCCCCAGCACGAAAGACATCGGGGGCGTCGACGTGAGCCGGTCCTGCTGGGCTTACGAAAGGACGATGAGTTGCACGGCAGGCGCCAGCAACGACGAATGCGCGCCGCTCGTCGCGGCCGGCTGCACCCCATCGGGCAGCACCTGTGTGAAGACCGACCCCGCCACCAGCGCATGCTCCGTTTACCAGGACACCTATCAGTGCCCTTCGAGCGGACAAACGGTAACGACCGCCTCCAACTGCCCTACCGACGTGTTCTGCGTCGGAGCGAGCTGCTTCAACATCGGGTACGCCGCGGACGGCGACTTCGCACGTTCGATGGCCTACATGGAGGCCGCTCGCGAAGCAGGCGTCTACTTGGATCTCGACAAACTGACCGTCTTCAATGGAGAGGGGCAGACATGCCGCGATCGCCTGCTCAAGAACTGCTGCTTCACCGATGGCAGCGGCAAAGGCATGACCAACCAGAGCACGTTCGGCACGGGCTCCAGACTCGTGTACGACGTGCTGATGAACAGCGAGAACCGAGAGTTCATCACTGCGGGCCTGCAGGCGCTGCTCACAAGTGGCGGCTTCAGCGGAAGCTTCAGCACCTATGGCTTCACGCTGGCGGTCAACGGAACGGCACTTCCAGCCGGGAGCACCGTGCTCTATTCATCCTCCGCGGTCGCTGGAGAGGGCGTCGTGCTGGCCTTCGATCCGTGGTCCCTGGTGATCGCGATCGTCATCTACGTCATCATGAGCCTGATGGAGTGCGACGAGCGCGAAGGCCGTCTGGCGCTCCAGCGCGGGGCCAGCCTGTGCCACGAAGTCGGCAGCTACTGCTCACGAAAGATCCTCGGAAGCTGCGTGACGACCACCCACTCGCACTGCTGCTTCAACTCGGTCCTGTCACGGATCATCAACGAGCAGGGCCGGGCCCAGGTCGGCCGCGGCTGGGGCGACGCGCGCAACCCTCAGTGCGGCGGCTTCACGATCGCCGAGCTCCAATCGCTGCGTTTCGACGTGATGGACTTCAGCGAGTTTTACGCCTCCATCGTGCCCGTCATGCCCAACGTGCCCGGGATCCAGGGGAACAACACAACGCGGGTGCCAGCCTGCTATTACGGACAGGGGAAATGCTGACCATGAAGCTGAAGTACGCGTCTGTCGCGGCTGCCATTGCGGTGCTCGCTTCGGCGGCCACAGCTGCCGACGGTGTGGCCCGCTTGCCGGTCGAGGACTTCCGGCCGCTGCTGGTCAAGGCGATCGAGTCGCCCGATGGCGCAGCCTTCGGCATCCTGATCGGACCAATGGCAGAGGCCCTCACCACGAAGATGAAGGCGACGTCGCCGATCCTGATCGACGTTACGACCTTGCGCCGCTACAAGCAGGCGGGCTGCAGCCGGCTCAACGTCCGTTTCGCACAGGATGGTGTGGTGCTCCCCGGCACCGACAAGCCACGCAACCAGACCTTCGACCTCGGCTTGAACTACTGCCGCGACGGGCAGCCGCCTAAGTCGCTCGCCTGATCTTGCCACTCGCCTTGGCTACGGCCGTTCCGTGAACTCGAGCTTGAGCGTCACGTCCTTGTAGCTCAAGGCACGCTCACCGCGGTTCGCCCACTTCGAGAAAGTGATCGCAGCCGTCCAGTCGGACCAAGGGCCGCGGCACTCGAAGCGGCCGAGCCACTTCATGCGCGTCGCGTGCTCGAGCGCATCTGCGACCAGCGCATCGGGCTGCTGAATCAGCGCTCGTACGAACTCCTTTGCGGCGTCTTCCTTCACGGCCTGCTCGCCGACTGCCACGACGCCCCTCATGCCTGCTTCCGTCGCCGGCGCACGTGCGACCGCATCGGCAACCGCCGCGTTCGGCTGCCCCGGGCTTCCGCGGCTGGGCCCATCGGTGGCCGGCAGGCCGAGATATGCCCACTCGCCGCCTTGGCTACGACAGAACTTCTCCAACTCGGTCGCCTTGGCACCCAAGGTCTCGACCTGCGCTCGGTGGATGAATGGCGGCGACGAGTACGTCGACACGCGAAGCGGAATGGTCGACGCCATCGTGTCACGGCCAGGCTGGAACCCGGGAAGCTTCCACTGCTGCTGGACGAAGTCGCGGAGCGACTGCCGCTGCGCGGCCTCATCCGCGGCCACCGCGATCGGTCCCTGCACGAGCGATGCCGCCGCGAGCACCGCGGCGCAGGTCTTGATTCTCATTCTTCTCCCACTTCGGCAATGCGGGAACAAGCCGCGTCCGGGCCAGCACCGCACGGCCGCCAGTCTAGCCAGGGGGCGCACTAAGGCGGCGTCCGCATGGTCTGGCCGCGAAGGCGATTCAGGTCGGGATTTCCGCTGTGCGATCACCACCGGCCGGCATAGCGTGCGAGGGCGTGCCTCCTGGAGAACTCGATGCCCACCGGAACTACTCGATCCGCCTCACGGCCGCTCACGCTGCTTGCCATCACGCTTGCGCTGGCCTCAGCTGCCGCCGGTGCGGCCGCGCAGGGGCAGCCTGGTGACCAGGTCGCCACGGCAGCCCCGAGCACGACGGCGCAACCTCTGTTCTGGCTGGATCACCGCCGCGGCTGGCACTTTTATGAGGATCCCGAGCTCGAGCTTCCCCCGAAGCCACTACCGCCCGCGAAGCCGCCCGTGAAACCGAAGCAGCCCGACGCGCGGGCGCCCGAGCTCGTCGAGTTCGAAGCGCTGCAGAAGCGGCTCGAGGAGTACCGCAACATCGCGATCATCCGGCCCACCGAATCGAACGTCCGCCGGTACATGGAGCTCGAGGCGAGCGTCGTGCGCCAGGCCTCCTACTTCGCCGACGTTGCGCAGCGCGTCGCTTGGGCCACGCCCAACCTGGACATGACGCTCGAGGGACGGCCTGTCAACGCGCAGGCGATCCAGGTCTACGACCGCGAGCTGTCCGCCGACCGCCAAAGGTCCGTGGCCACTCTGGGCAAGTCGCACGTCCTCTTCTTCTTCTTCAGATCCGACTGCCCCTACTGCCACGCCTTCGCGCCGACGCTGGAGGCGTTCCAGGCGCGGCACGGCATCCAGGTGGTGCCGATCAGCGTCGACGGCGGCGGCCTGCCCCAGTTCCCCAGCTTCCGCCGCGACAACGGCATCGCGAAGACGCTGCAGGTGACGCAGGTGCCGGCGGTGTTCCTCGCTGAGCCGTTCACCGGAAAGATCTCGCCGCTCGGCTACGGCGTGCTGTCCGAGTCGCAGCTGCTCGAGCGCATCTCAACCGTTGCCGCCCCCGCCACGGCTCAGCTGGTGCCGTCCACGGTGCGCCAGGTTTCCCTCAAGTGATCCGCATCACCGTGAAACGAATCCGATCCAGTCCTCAAGGAATGAACCAATGCACTACGACATCCTGATCAACAACATCGTTGTCGGCCAGCTCAGCACCGCCACGTTCGAGGCGCTCCGTGCAGAAGTCAAGCGCGACAGGCGACTCTGGGCTGCGCAAGTGGCCAACACGCTATGGGCCTCCTGGCGTCTCACCGTGGCGGTCCTGTTGGTGTCACCGGCTCTGTGCTTCCACGTGTTCGCCCTCATCGCTCTGTTCGCACCCGCAGAGATGGAGGCGCTGTGGAGGGCGCTCAGCGCCGATCCAAAGGCGTTCGCCGATGCTGTTAGGCAGGTGGCTCTGCTGTGTGCCGTTTGGCTGGTGCCGGCGGCAGTCCTCACTGCGGTCATTTGTCCTTCCCGCTTCGGCTTCCGCCACATCAAGCGAGAGCGGCTGGCGGAAGCGCTGCGGCTGGCTGTGGGTTCGGTAGCGGTGGGCGAGACCACAGTGCGCCGACATGCGGACGGCCTTGTCAACAGTCCTGCCACTGCCTCTTGAGGAGAACGCCATGCCAATGGTCCCACCCACACTCGGCGAGGCCGAGCACTCGAAGAGCTCACCCCGGGCCAACGGCCGCATCCCATCGAGCATGTCCCTCACGACATTCCTCGGAAGAGCAGTCGCCCTCGTCCTCTCGTGGACTCTGGTCCTCACGCCGCCACTGGCCTACGCCGGCGATCTCAACACCGAGGTGAACAACATGTTCAACAACCTCGGCGCGATCGGCAACTACACAGCGCCAGGCGCGTTCAAGGGCCAGACGTTCAACACCTTCGCCGGCGGCAACCTGTACCTGCGCTCGCCGAACAAGACCTACCAGCTCGCGGCCGTCCAGTTCCCCAGCGCCAAGGGCGGGTGCGGCGGCATCGACCTGTTCGGCGGCTCGTTCTCGCACATCAGCGCGGCCGAGTTCAAGAACATGCTCAAGAACATCACCGCCGCGCTGCCAGGCATCGCGTTCCAGCTGGCGCTCGAGGCCGTGTCGCCCTTGCTCGGCGGGCTCACGAAATGGGCCAAGGGGCTGGAGACCTGGATCAACAACTCGCGGATCAACTCGTGCGAGACGGCGACGGCCATGGTCTCGTCGGCCGCGGAGGCGATGGGGTACGACTCGCAGCGCGGGTGCGCGAAGCTCGCGATGACGATGGGGCTGGAGTCCGACATCGACGCGGCGATGCGGCGGTGTGCGTCGGATAGCCCGAGCATTCTGGCGAACGCGAGAGCCAGCTCGGACCCAAACATTGCCAACCAAGCGCCCTTCGTTGGAAACCTTGTCTGGGAGGCGCTGAAGACCGTCAACACACTGGACGACCAGTCGCGCGAATTGGTCATGAGCATCGTCGGTACGACGGTCTTCTACCCTCAGGAATCCAACCGCGACCCGGAGACAGTGGGGCCAAGCATCACCACCGTCGCACATCTTCTCTACGGACAAGAGGACGCCGGTGGTGGGCTTATCAAGGTGCAGTTGCTGAAGTGCGACGAGTACACGAAGTGCATGAACGTCACCCGGAACAACAGCTATGTGCACGAGCCGCTGGTGAAGAAAGTGGAAGACTTGATGCGGTCGATTTCGGACAGCATCAAGACGCGGGTCGCCATCCCGAACAACTCCGCCGCCGTTGGATTCGTCAACTCAACGAGCATTCCGGTGTGGCGGATGCTTTCGGTCGGCAACACCATCCCGGGCTCAGGCCTCTCCGAGACGCTGATCGCGACATACAAGGAAGTGATCGCCGCCGACTACGCGGTCACGTTCCTCAACCAGTTCGCCACGTTGGCTCTCACCGCACTGCAGAAAAAGCACCGTCTGAGTCCAGCGCAGCTCGACTACGCACGCGACCTCCGCAGCGATACCCAGGCGTTCCTCGCGCGCCTGCAGCAGGAGCAAGCCGGCATGTACAAGAAGGTCAACTCCGTGTCGAGCGTGGCTGCTGATCTGGAGCGCCTAGAGCGCAACTTGAGAACCAACATGTCCGCCGGCGTGCTGGACATGCTCGGCTACGCCAACCGTCGGATCCAGTAGCACTGGGGGGACTGACCATGTGGGAGATCTACGCGTTCCACAACTCCGAATCGCTGTTCGGCATCTTCAATGCCGTCGCCGCGATGATGGGGTCGTCGACCTATCTAGGTGCACTGGCTGCTGTTGTCTTCTGCGGCTTCGTCGTTGCGATGGTGGCATACGTCGTTGCGCCCGAGAAGCTGCAAGGCTGGAAGTGGCTAGGAACCGTCGTCCTTGTCTCGTCGGTGATGTTCATCCCTCGCGTGAACGTTGGAATCGTCGACAAGACAGGCGGATCTCCTGTGAAGGTGGTGGCGAACGTTCCGTTCGCCATGGCTGTCCTCGGAGGGCTGACGAGCACGATCGGCAACTCATTGACGGAGCTCGCCGAGACAGCGTTTCAAGTGATCCCCGGCCCCGGGTCGCTTCCCTCCGAACTGGCATATCAGCAAAACGGCCTCATGTTCGGCAGCCGCATGATTCAAGAAACTCGGAGCGTGACGCTGCCTGATCCGTCGGTCCGCACCGACCTAATGAACTTTGTCAGCAACTGCACGGCCTATGACATTGCGGACGGCACGATCCCGGCCGATGCCTTCTCTAAGTCGGACAACCTGTGGAGCACGATGGCCTCCACCAACCCGGCTCGGTTCAGCATCGTCACGACCCCCGCCGGCGTCACAACGAACACCTGCGATCAGGTGTATGCCTCGATCAACAGTCGAATGCCTGCTCAAGTGGACGAGCTTTCAAAACGACTTGGGATTCGGCTCAACCCATCACTACCTGCCGCGATGGCTCAGGCGGCGGTTCTGAATCAGATAACGCAGGGCTACATCCGCAGCCAGATCGCAGCGTCCTCGGCCACAGCCGCAGACATCATCCGCCAGAACGCCATCATCAACGCGATCAACGACGCGGGTGAGATGGGTTGCCAACGTGTGAACGATCCGTCCTGCATGATGCTTGCTACTGGCCGCGCGGCTTCTGTTGCAGGCCAGAATGCAGCGTGGATCAACGGAGCGAAGATCTCGGCAGAAGCTTTGCCCATCGTCCGAAACGGAGCGGAGTCGCTGTGCTATGCGATCTTTCCTCTTATCGTCCTTCTGCTCTTCCTGACCAGCGGCAAGCACACGGTCCTGTTGTTGAGCGGCTATGCGACGGTGCTGATCTCCATTCAGCTCTGGCCGCCGCTCTTCGCCATCCTCAACTACATGGCAACGCTGGCTGCTCAGACTGACCAGGCAGCCGCTGCGGAGGTCGGCGCCGGGGTGAAGGCCCTGGCTCTGCAAACGGCTTCCCCGATCTACTCAAACTCGATCTCGGCCCAAGCCGTCGTGTCGTACCTGATCATCGGCATCCCCTACCTGGCTTGGTCACTATCGAACCGGCTGGTCAACTTTGGGAGCACGCTGTTCGGTGGGCTTCAAGGGCTGCAGTCGACCATTGGCAATCAGTCGGCCGCCGCTGCTGCTGGCAACGCGTCCCTGGGAAATGTGTCGATGGATCAGCGTGTCGTCAGCCCAATGACGTCCAACCCGTTCGTTACGAAGACTCAGGATGTCCATGGCAATTGGATGACCGAGGACGGTACTGGCCGACGCGCCATTTCGCTCCTCAAGAACGAGGGCATCACGTCACATCAAGTCAGTGCACGGGTGTCGGCGAGCGACGTGGAATCGGCTGGTAAGGCTGCATCGGCTGCGGCCTCAAACGTTGTCTCGGCCTCAAGTGCCCAGGCTGTCAGCCTTACCGAGGCATTCAATCGAGCTCGAACTCGGAGCAGCGGATCGCGCTCGAGCGCGGGCACCGGCCTTTCCGGCTACCAGGAGGTGGGTAAGGCTGCTGACAGCCTGGCCAGCGAGGCCAGCCGCATCTCGAAGGCTACCGGTGTTGGGGAGGACCAGGTGGCGGGAACGCTGCTTCGATTCTCCGCAATGCCGTCCGCATATGGCATTGGGGGTGGCGGAACGATCGAGAAGAGATACGGTGCCAAGCTCAGCGCTGACGAGCACAAGGTACTTGATCAGGCTAACAGCGACACATACAGGGCTGTGCGCGCGTTTGGAGATCGTGCAACGACAGATCGAGCCTTCCTGAACTCCCTCTCCTCCGAAGGCCAGAGCGGCAGGAGCCTGGCCTCTTCGTTGTCGAAGACAGCAAGCACGATGGAGTCCGCGGAGCGGAGGTTCAACGAAGCGCTGTCTTACTCAGAGGAGACCCGCCGCTCGTTCGAACGAGGCGAAACCGTCACTCGTGACATCGCGAGGGACCCGGCGTTCGTGGATGCGGTGCTTGAACACGAAAGGGCGGCCGCACAGTACGGTTCAAACACACAAAGCCTAGCTGCCTATCTGTCGTCTCGGCTGGGCAACTACTCGTTGACGCCATCGCATTTCAACCAAGGATCTGCTTTGCCCAGTGGATTCGATGAGGTGCGAGCGATGGCGGACGCGCAGCGCGGGGATGCCGCTGTACAACGGGATCTTGCCGGGCTCAAGGCTTCGAATGATGCCAACGTCGCCGGCCGCCCGCTGACGGATCCAGGCGCTCCACCATCGGCTCGTCCAGTCGGAGATGCTCCGATGCCGAAGCCTGTGGACGGCGCGCCTGGTGAACTGGCAGATCCAGCGCGCTTCCGTCGCGGGGTCGGCGATCAGGTCGACGCCAAGCGGTCACAGGTGCAAGGCACCTACCAGGGATTCGACGGAGAACACGAGCTCACGCGAACACCTGATGGAAAGGTGATCGGCCATCGTTCCATGGTCAAGCAGACTGTTGAGGGCCTGGGCCGTGACGCCGAGGCGGCTATGCAGGATGGCTCGGCTGAGGCCCTCAAGCGGAATGAGGAGATGAAGGCTCGCATGAAGGACAGCGAGTATCAGAAAGCCATCGACGCCACGCCAGAGATTCCGCCGATGATGGGCCGCCTCAACAAGCGGAAGTAGTCACCGCTCGATTGACGGACGATCCGTGGATGTGGTGCGTCTGACGAACTCATCCACGGACGGCTCGTCATTCCACGCTCGATCGGTGCCTCTCGTAGACCGAACGATGGCCAGCAACAGGTACACGGCCGCTACGAACCCAAGTAGGACGACGAGGCCAAGGCCCGCACCACTGCCACCATCGCCTGCCGCGTGCGAGGCGAAAGGCGCTGTGGCTGCGATGCACGCGACGAAAGTCCTCATGGTTCACTCCCAGATACAAGCAGCTCGAAGGAGCCGCTCAATATACTCCTCACAAACAACTGTCAAGGAGGCGCGCATGAGAGGTGCGAGTGGTTTCTTTGCGGTGGCTGTAGCCGCTTGGTTGACGTTTGAGGCTGGGACCGCGGGCGCGGTCAGCTTGCGCCCCAACAAGGCCACCGACGACTCGGTCTGCGACCTCACGCACGACACCAACGCCTTCCTAAGTTCCAAGGTGCTCGTGCCGGCAGCCGCGTATCAGAAGGACCAGGTGGAAGCCTTGTACAGACTCGCGGCAGAGTTCATTGCGACGAACTGCCGTGACGGGCAAATCTTGTTGCTTCAAGGCTCGACGAGCGTGAACGTGGATGCGCCGTCGCTGACCGAAGTCGCCAACAGCGCATGCTCAGTCGCATCCGTTGAGAGGACGGAGATCCGCCGATCGCAAGGCGATCGAGTGAAGCCGGGATTCCAGCTGCGGTGCATGATCAGCAAGCACGAGGCCTTGGCAAGGAGCTTGGCAGAGCGTGAGCGTGCTGAATCATTCGGCGCGATCAAGGCCCGCATGTACTCGAAGGTCGGCGGGGAGGCGGCGACGTCTTCTTCCAATACGACTCCGACGTCCAAGGACGAGTGCAGCAAGTTGACGCTTGCATCAGTCATCGCCGGCGGGAACTGCAAGTAGAGAGCTCTCACTATTGTGTTGGCGTCCGTCCGCCCTGGGCGGACCTCCGAGGCGGCTCCAGCCCCGAAACGGTTCCTGCCAACGAGCCGCCTTCCGCAACAGCAGCAGGCCGCCCTTGAGCCGCCGGGCGCGGCCTCGGCCGGCACAAGCCAGCCTCACAGGCATGAGTTCCCGCGTGCCCCGCGGTACTTGCCGAGCATCCGCTCGACGGTGATTCGGTGACCTGGCTGAGCGAGGGTAAGCGGCCAGCCCTCCCACCTTGCCCCCCCGCCAGTGAGCGGCCAACGATCGTGTCCACGATCAACTCATGCTGGACACGATGACTACGGAGAAGAAGAGGATCCGCCGCAACCACAGCGCGGCGCTGAAGGCGCAGATCGTTGCCGAATGTGACGCCGCCGGCGCCTCGGTCGCGAAGGTGGCGATGGCCCACGGGATCAATGCCAACATCGTTCACGGCTGGCGCAAGCTGGCTCGTGCACAAGGCGTAGCAGCAGTCGCAACGACTGAAGCGGTCGCAACGCCGAGCTTTGTGCCACTGGCAGTCGAGGCCGACCCCGGGGCCGATGACTGCATCCACGTCGAGGTGCGCCGGGGTTCGTTGACGATGACGATCACGTGGCCACGATCGGCCGCGGTCGAGATGGCGATCTGGTCGCGCGAACTGCTGCGGTGAGCCGCATGTCGTTCGTTCGAATCGACGCGATGTGGCTGGCCGCCGAGCCCACCGACATGCGCGCCGGCGCCGAGCGGCTGCTCGCGCGCGTGGTGCAGGTCTTCGGCAGCGCACAGGCGCATCACGGCTATGTCTTCGCCAACGCGCGCGGCACGCGCATGAAGCTGGTCGTGCACGATGGCTTCGGCGTGTGGTGCGCTGCCCGGCGGCTGAATCAAGGCCGCTTCGTGTGGCCGCGTGACGGTGGCCCTTTGCCGGCGCTCACGCGCTCGCAGTTCGACGCGCTCGTCGTGGGGCTGCCGTGGCAGCGCCTGGAGCAGATGCAGGCGATCTCCCGCCTGTGATGGGAGGCCTGCACGCCGCTTGTGAAAGCCGCGTGCAGGGCAATCCGAGGATGCCCCGTGGCCGGCGGCGAGGGCGCTGCCGACAATCGCCTCGATGCGCGATGTGACGAGCCTGGACCCCGATGCATTGAGAGCCTTGAGCCCGGGCGCCCTCACCGAGCTGACCGCATCGCTGCTGACGCAACTCGAGCAGGCCAGGCAGACACTGGCCGAGCGTGATCGCGAGATCAAGTTCAAGGACGCGAGGCTCGAGCGCCTGACCTTCCAGCTCGCGCAGTTCAAGGCCTGGAAGTTCGGCGCACGCACCGAGGCGATGAACGCCGAGCAGCGACGCCTCTTCGAGGAGACCGTCGCTGAGGACGAGGCCGACCTCGATGCGCAGCTGGCGGCACTGAAGGGCGAAGCCGCGCAGGAAGAGAAGCCTGCCGACGACAAGCGCCGGCCGCGCCGCGGCAGGCCGCCAGAGCACCTGCGCCGCGTCGAGCACCACCACGAGCCCGAGAACACCACGTGCACGAACCCCGCGTGCGGCCAGCCGATGCAGCGTATCGGCGAGGACGTGAGCGAGCGGCTGGACGTCGTGCCTGCCGAGTTCTTCGTGCACCGGCACATCTACGGCAAGTGGGCGTGCAGGTGCTGCAGTGGCCGCGGAGAGGGACGACTCGTGCAGGCGCCGGCCGAGCCGCAGATCATCGACAAGGGGCTGCCGGCGGCGGGCCTGCTCGCGCACGTGCTGGTGGCGCGCTACGTCGATCATCTGCCGTACTACCGGCAGGAGCCGATCAACGCACGCTCGGGCGTGCACACGCCGCGCTCGACGCTGGCGGCCTGGGCCGGTGCGGCCGCGGGTGCCCTGCAGCCGCTGTACGAAGCGCTGCGCGGGTTCGTGCTGAGTGCGCAGGTGCTGCATGCGGATGAGACCCCCGTGAGGATGCTGGATCCGGGCGCAGGCAAGACCGCACGTGCCTACGTGTGGGCCTATGCGAGGGGCGAGCACGACGACACGGCCGCCGTCGTGTACGAGTTCTGCAAGGGGCGCGGCTCGACGTACCCGGCCGAGTTCCTCGCCCCATGGCGAGGCACGCTGACCTGCGACGACTACGGCGGCTATGACCTCGCCCTGCGCGGCGAAGGCCGCATCGAAGCGGGGTGCCTGGCGCATGCGCGGCGCAAGTTCGACGAACTGGCCAAGGCCGGGACGAGCCTCGTGGCGCAACTGGCGATCGAGCGAATCGCTCGGCTGTATCGCATCGAAGCGCAGGCACGCGAGATGGACATCGGGCAGCGGCTCGCCCACCGCCGGGAACACGCCGTGCCGCTGTGGAACGAGATGCACGCATGGATGCAGACCGAACGACAGCGGGTGCCCGATGGAAGCGCGACCGCCGGAGCGCTGGACTACAGCCTGCGGCGCTGGACTGTGCTCGGGCGCTTCCTGCATGACGGTGCGGTGAGCATCGACAACAACCACCTCGAGAACCTCATGCGCCCGTGGGCGATGGGGCGCAAGGCGTGGCTGTTTGCCGGCAGCGAGCTGGCGGGCCAACGCGCGGCGATGGTGATGAGCCTGGTGCAGTCGGCCAGGCTGCACGGACATGATCCGTGGGCCTATCTACGCGACGTGCTCGAACGGCTGCTGGCGCACCCGAATCGTCGGATCGACGAGCTGCTGCCGCATCGCTGGCGGCCCGCCGCCGACGCCACACCGAAGGCCGCGGCATGAAGAACCTTGAAACGCTCGTCAACGACGGCGGCAGCTTCGGCATCGGCCCGATCGGCTCCATCGAGTGCACGGCGACAGCCGACGACGGCCACAACGCGATGGCGATGCTCGTGCGCCGCAAGGGCGAGACGCTCAACGCGCTGCTCAAGCGCCTCGACCGGGCTGTAGGGCGCTACTTCGAGCACGATGAGATCACCGACGAGATCAACGGGCCCTGACGGGACGGCACACGTCAAGGTGGGAGGACTGGCCGCTTACGAGCGAGGCGAGCGCCCTGGCCAAGATGTTCTTCGCAGCGTTTCGGTCGGCCTGGTCGTGGTGACCGCACGCCACGCACGCGAACGCTGATCGCGTTCGCCGGTTGGCGCGGTCGACGTGGCTGCATGCCGCACACGTCTGGCTGGTGAACGCAGCTTCGACGGCCACCACGCGCACCCCGCGGCGCGCGCCCTTGTACTCGAGCATGCGCCTGGCCAACCCCCAGCCCTGTCGCAGGATCGTTCGGTTCAGCCCCCTCTTCCGCTTCACGCACTTCCCGGGCCGGTCGCCGGTGCCGGCCGAGCTTCGCGTCATCTGCTGAACGCGGAGGTCCTCGATCGCGATCAGCGCATGCTGTTCGACCAGCGCCGTCGTCGCCTTGTGCAAGAAGTCCCGTCGCAGGGCGACCGCCTTCGCGTGGCACCTAGCCAGCCTGCAGCGGGCCTTCCTGCGATTCTTCGAGCCCTTCGCTTTGCGCGTGAGGCCTTGCTGCAGGCGCTTGATCCGGCGCTCGTACTTGGACAGCCGCGCCGGCAGCTCGATCGGCGCGCCAGCGCTGGGCATGATGGTGGTGGCGACGCCGAAGTCCAGGCCGACAGCCGCGGTGCCAACGGGAAGCGGTTCGTCAACGTCGCGCCGCATCTGCAGGCTCACGACCCAACGACCGCGCTCCTGGCGGACCGTAGCGTTCTTGAGGACGCCCTCAGCGACGCGGCTGTGCCGCATGCGCACGAAGCCGAGCTTCGGCAGCCTGATGCGGCCGCCGGGGGCGTCATAGACGAGGTCCTGTACGAAGCGCAGTGATTCGCCCTCGCCGCGAGCCTTGAAGCGGGGCGCGCCGGCGCCGGAGGTCCGGTGCTTGTCCCAGGCCTCGCACAGGTCCTTGAGGGTCTGCTGCAGTGCCTGCGCCGGTGGATCGGCCAGCCAGGGATTCGCCTTCTTCAGCACTGGCAGCCGAGCGCACAGCTCGGCGTAGGTCGGCCGCCCGCGACCTGCCTCCAGTTCTGCGCGCTGGAATGCCAAGGCCTCGTTCCAGACCCAGCGCCGGCAGCCCACCCACCGGCGCAGCAGGGCTTCCTTCTGCGGCTTGAGCCGCAGGGCGTAGAGGTAGCCTTGGAAGAACTGCATGCAGACATCGTGGCAGGCGCCTCGCTTGGATCAACCCCGAAATGCCGCCCCGCCTGGGCGCGACGGCCGGGCAGGCACAATGCCCTTCACCTGCACTGCCGACCCGTTGTCATGCCCGTCTACGACCTTGCCTTTGCCAGGAAGTTTGCTGCGGTCGCCGAGGACACGGTTGCCGGCGGGCTGGATGATGTCGAAGCACACCGCGTCGTGGCGTACATCAGTCGCCTGTCCATGGAACTCTCATTGAAGGCGTTCCTTGAGCGGGTCGGCGTGCCGGTCGCCGAGATCAAGAGGCACTGGCACGACCTGCGCAGGCTTCTCGCCGAGGTTGAAGCATGCGAAGTGGAGATCGAGATCTCTCCCGGGGTGAAGCGGTGGCTACCTGCCTCTAGGGTCCGATCCGTCGAGGTGCATTTCCAGGGCCACCAAGTAACGCTGGGCCCGATCATTGAGGCAGAAGACCACGGCGCATCGCAGTACCCCAACGAACTCCGCTACGGAGACATGCCGAAGGACTTCCCGGCCGCCGCCCTCGCCAGAGCCGCAGTGGTGTTGGCTGAGTGGGTCGCAGAGCACTGGAATGCGGCTCGTCGCCCATGACGGCACCACAAGCGGAAGGCCGATCCGACCGCTCGCTGTTCATCCATCTGTGAGCAACAATGGTCATCCCTCAAAGCTTCTACGCGAACGTCACGTTGATCGACGTTCAGTTGGCATCAGCGTACTACCCAATCCTGGTGGATCTGGCCAAGCACAAGCACTGCCTGACGTACGGCGAGCTGGTTGACCGTGCCAAGCTCGACTATCCCGATCGTGACGTGGTGCAGAAGGCGATCGCGGTGTCAACCGGCCGGCGCCTCGACGTCGTCCGCATGTTTACCAGCGAGCGCGATCTCCCCGATCTCACGTCTCTTGTGATTAACAAAGGCTCCGGCGAATGCGGTAGCGGCTTCACTCGGCATTTCGATCCTGTTGCAGCCCGTGAGGTGGTCTTCGGCTTCGACTGGAGCACGGTAAGCCTGGACTTTGATGGCTTCGTCAAGGCGACGGAGACGGCGGTGAAACCTCGCAAGAAGGTGAAGGAGCAGCGTGCTCTGGAACTCATGGCCGCCTACTTCCGCGAACACAGATCGAGTCTTCCGCCTTCCGTTCGCGAACGCAGAGAGCTGATCGTCGAGCTCATCATGGAGGGCCTTTCGGAAGAAGAAGCCTTCGCTGAGGCGTGCCGCGCGTAGCTTTGAGAGATGTGCCTGCGGCAATCGTCAGTTGCGCTTGGCACGGCTTCCAACGGCAAGGCGGTCCTCGATCGTGTCGGCCGACCGGCTCGCCGCAGCGGCCGCGGCGACCAGGGCATCGACGGCCCGGGCCAGTCGAGCCACAGGCAGGTGAGCTTCTGCCGGTAGAGCCATGCCCTCGAGCAGCTCGACACTGCTGACACACACCTGGAGGTCCGAGACGACCTTGGCAGTGAGCGCAAGGCAGCGGACCGCGGCGCCGCTGTTCGATCGTTTGGGGTTCTCCTGCTGCTTGTCGTTGATCATGGTGACCTCGCGGCGCCGATCGCGACGCCTTCGAGATCACGCTACGAGCGAACCTTCGGCCTTCAAGTCCCGCGTCACGCCAGACAATGCGGAACTGCAAGCATGTCCGGCGCGCTCACGTTCGTGGAAACGCAGACGCATCGCCAGGCCATTGCGGCAGTGGTATCAGTTCAGGGAAAAGAAACTCGAAAAGCAGCTGGTGCGACTGGTCGGCGGCGTACTTGTCCGGGTCGATTTCCATCTCCTGCCGGTACGCCTTCACGCGCTTGGCCCAACTGCCGCTTCGGTCCTGCTCTCTCAGGAGGCTCCCACGTCCGTACACCTCGAGAGCTTTGCGAAACCAAAGGAGATAGTGCGGGTAGGACGCGGCCACGTAGTGCGCGACCTCGATGAAGTGTTTGCGATTTATTCCGACCGCTCGCCCGTGCTTCGCTGAGTAGAAGGCGTCCAGCATCGCGACCGGAAGCCGCCGTTCTCCCCCATAGAACCTAAGCGGCGTGTCCGTGAGCATCTCACCGTCGCCCCAATGAACCGGCACGCCCTCTGGAAAGCTCGCGAGAGCGTCTTCCTGGTCGTACAGCGACGTGTACCTTCCGGCAATCTCAAGGAACCACTCTTCGAACTGGCTTGGCCACGTTGCCCGATCGGCCGCGTCGTCTGCTTCCCTCTGCGATCGAGCGGACTCGTAGTCGAAGTAGAAGGCCCGCTGGCCGCTTCGATCCAAGGTGAGGTCGCCAAACGACACGCGCTTGCGGGACAGCTTGGGCTCGGCCAGCGGCGACAGTGGCTCGGTCCACACGCAGTCCAGGAAGAACTCGCGCTCTGCCACGGAGCAATCCCGAGTGTCTTGAGAGACGATGAAGGCGTTCTGATTGTTGTTGTAGAACACATCGTCGAGAGTCAGGCGCCGCGCGTCATCATCGAACGCCGCGAACACCCAGAAAAGCAACCCACCCTCCTTGAGGTAGAACAGCCGCCTTTCGGCGATGACGTCGAGAAACGTGGTGGACAGCTGGACCTCAAAGGCGATCTTCAGCCCGCGGAGGTTGGCCACCACATCGGGCTTGCGCCATTCGCCGGTGATCGAACCGGACCAACGCTTCTCTTCATGCACGTCGGTGAACAGCCCGCTGGCTTGCAGCGACTCCACCAGCCACCGCTTCATCTGCTGGTGGAGGTGGCTCTCCTTGGCACCGTTGTACTTGCGTGCGTTGATCTGCTCCTGCGAAAGCTCACCGCGCGTGATGGCGCTGCACCTGCCGTCCTCCTTGCTGTGCCGGAAGAAGAAGCGCCGGCTCTCCCGCCGGCGGCAGATGTACACCGACGTGAAGCATTCAGCACAGAGGTAGCGCGGCGTTCCCTCATGGATCGCCGACTTGACCTCCAGACGCAACTGCATGAGTCGCTCATAGTCGTGGCCGAGCACTTCCGAGACCGGCTGCTCGCGCCCGGTCAAAGAATCCAAGACGCTCGCGATCTCGGGGCGCACGACGGCCAGGCTGCGGGCGAGAGAACCATCCAAGCTAGGCTCACTCCATCGTCTGCGACAACTGACGGCCCGTGGCCGGCGGCAAGTCGAACTGATCAGGGACGTCGATCGGTACCTCCACGAGCCGCAGCTTGATCTTGTTCTGCAGCCCGTTGTGGCGGACGAAGGCGTGCCGCGCCGACGGCGTCCTCCTGCCACGTTTGGCAGGGAACGCTAACGCCAACGACGGCACCACCAGGTCGAAGTAGTTCGCACCGCAAGACAGGTTCTCGCTCACGAAGACCGATGCCGCGTAAAGCAGCTCCTCGACCTTCTTCGCTCCCATGCTCTGCAGGGTGAACTTGCATTGCACGAAGACGCGCTCGCCTGGTGCGTTGGCAACCAGATCGACGCCCCGGTCCTGGTATCCGAGGCACGATCGCTCCTCGACCTCGTAGCCGAGCTGCTGGTAGTGCAGGCAGACGATGCGCTCGAAGAAGTACCCCATGCCGCCGCCGACGAAGGCGGCCGCGGGGATCAGGCAGATGAGCGATTCGTCGCTCGCGTACACCGACACGGACAGGTCGGCATTCAGGACGGGCCGGCCCTGACGCAGCTTCCGGCTCAGACCTCGCTGCATGCCGTCAGGCTTGACCTATCGCGCTTGCCGCGCAATCCTCGCGCGCAGAGGCTCAGCCAATCGCAGGCCGCCCGCGCCTTGGATCCGCTTGGAGACTTGGGTTCTGCCGTACAGATCTCTCGTCACCACGTCGAGCACCGCGCCGACGAGGGTCTGCGCGTCCAGCTTGCACGCGCGGGTGGCCGCAGCAACCACTGGCCGAAGCTGGGAGCTGCCGTCTTGCAGGTGGTACAGGAGAACCAGCCAGTGCCCACGGAGCGATCCGTTCGCGGCGATCGCCTCCGTTCTCGTCTCGGTGCATGCCAGATAAAAGCCTGCGAACGTGAGGGCGTTCTGGCAGCTCATGTCGGACAGGCGTGCGCCGGCGGCAGCTGCTTTCAGCAATGCCATCCCCGCCAAGCCCGGCGCACGCTGATACAGCGACGGCGGTGCCGATTCGGCATGGGCGATCAACTGCTTCATGCCCTCCTCGGAAACTCCACCGACGACATTCCACAGGTTCGAGGTGTCGACCAGGTAAACCATCACCTCCGACGCCGGTACCGGCCGCGGCTCCGCAGGAGGCGGTTCCCAAGGATGCGCATCGTTCCACGCACTCAGGTCCTGGAGAAAGCTCGCTTGATCGCTCGGCAACTGGGCGTCCTCGACCGCACCGGCCGAGGACTGCGCAGCGTTTTGCTTTCGTCGCCTTGCTTCGCCCATGGGGTTCCGTCCTTACGAAACCTCGCATTATCGGTTTCGCGGATTTCGACCACGGCACCGGCTGCCGCCCCGGTGCGTCGCCAGGTTCGAGGCCAGCGACCGACGGCATGACTATCCACAAATTCTGTGGACAAGGCTGTGGACCCGCGGGCCATGCGCCGCGCCCCCACCTATGTGCCGCTGCCCGATTTCTTGCCGTGCTGCATCATTGGGCAAAGCATTCCCTGGAGGAGTCGTGCATGGTCGAAGATGAGCAGCTGAGCAACCCTGCCCTGGAGCGCTGCCTGCAACGCTCGCAAGAGCTGGAGGCAGCCTTGGTCGATGTCCTGCTCGACGAGGGGCAGTACGTGCAGTGGGATGACTCGGCGCGGACTACATCCAGCAGCCTCGCCGCCGAGCTGGCCTTCGAACACTGGAGCGCTGTGCGCGTGCTGATGGCCACCGAGCATCCACGATCGGCTACCGCGCTCGTGCGCCTCGAGTACGAGGCGATCGTTCGATCGGCCTGGCTGCTGCATGCGGCGAGCGAAGACGAAGTCGCCACGATGCAACAGGCCCTCACCACCGAGTCGGAAAAGCGCGCCGGCGAGCTGCCGTTCTTCGGGTTGATGCTCAAGGCGCTGGAAGGCAGCGCTCCAGCACGGCTGTACGAGGACCTGCAGCACATCAAGGTGAACATGTCGAAGTCGCTCAATTCGTTCGTGCACAGCGGAATCCATGCACTCCAACGCGGCGAGCATGGCTATCCCGTGCTGCTGGCCCTCCAGGTCGTCCACACGGCCAATGCGCTCGGCACGATGGCGGCGATGATGTTGGCCAACCTCACCGGCGACCCAGACAAGGGTAGACGGATCAACCTGATCATCCCCGCCTATCGCGACTGTCTGCCGCCGCTGCGGCCGATCGCGGCCGCCACCTGACTCTCCCACCAATCGAAGTCAGGATTTCCGCTGGCTCACCGGGATCGCGCACGGGACGCTGCGCATAGGAGGCTTCTTCGCCTCCCGCGCATTGCCCCTCTCAACGCTGCGCTCACATCCAAGGAGCCCGAATGGAAGCCGTCCTCTCGCCCCCTTCGTCCCAGCCAGACCTGCGCGTCAACCTCGCCGCGGCGACCGGGCTGTCCCTCGTTTGCCTGCCGGAGCTGCTGCCCCGCCAGAGCCGCTTCACCTGCGTCACCGGGCCGTCCGGCGCCGGCAAGACCGTGCACGCGCTCGACGCCGCGTTGAACGGCGTGCGGACCGGGCGGCACGTGATGGTCTTCGGCACTGGCCAGCCAGTCCGGACATTCGCGCGCCTGACGGGCGGCAGTCTGTCGAGGCTGCTCCCTGACGGATCCTTTGCCCATCAGTTGATTGCAACGCGGCCTGTTGAGGTGTTCGACATGGGCAGCTGCGCCTTCGTCTCCGGCAGCTGTACCGCTCTGACTTCGCCCCTGCAGCTGGTTCGGCCTGCAGACCATCAGTCGGTGCTGCTGGTGGATGACTTCGAGAGGACGGCAAGACTGCTCCCCGACTTGCCCCGATTCCTGGCTCGGTCGCTGGAGGCCGGTGCGTCGGCCATCGTCACCGCTCGAGCCCAGACCGGCGACGATCCCTTGCGCGCGCTTCGTCACCTGCTCGATCCGCTGAAGGTGCCGATCACCAGCGTCGCACTTTCCCGGGAGCTTTGATGCGGCCGGGAGCGGCCTGGTCCAAGCCAGCCGCTCCGGTCCTTCGACGCAATCCGTGCACGGTTTTCGGGTGGTAGCCACCGGCACTGGCTCATAACTTCATGGCTCCGTGCGCAACCCCATTGCAGGAGCAACCATGCAGAGCGACTCGCAGTCTCATCCAACCACTCCTCAGCAGCCCCTGGCGGCCGAGAGCACTCCCACCAACGTCCTCCTCGAGATGCTTCGCGAGCTTCGCGGCCAGCGCGATGCGTTCCGGGAGTCCGAGCGCCTGGCATCCAACGAGCGAAAGGCCGAGCGGCGCTGGCGCATCGCCTTCCAGTTCATGGTCTTCGGCATGCCGGTGCTGTTCGGTGTCCTCTACCTGGTGTTCTTCCTCAGCACGACCGGCTTCAAGTTCGGCCCGTTCGGCAACGTCGTCGGCGTCGTGCGTATCGAAGGGGCGATCGGCGCGAACGAGCGTGCGTCCGCCGAAGCGATCGTTCCGCTGCTGGAAAAGGCCTTCACGAACGAGAAGGTCAAGGCGGTGGTTCTGTCGATCGACAGCCCTGGGGGCGCGCCCGTGGAGTCGGAGCGGATCTATACCGCGATCAAGACGCTGAAGCAGAAGCACCCCAAGCCCGTCGTGGCCGTGATCAACAACATCGGCGCCAGCGCTGCGTACCTCATTGCCTTGCACGCCGACAAGATCATCGTCGGCAAGTACAGCCTGGTCGGCTCCATCGGCGCCATCATCGCTCCGTGGCAGCTGGACCGCGCGATCGCAAAGGTGGACGTGACGCAGAAGGTCTATGCGTCCGGCAAGCTGAAGGCGTTCCTCAACCCGTTCACTCCTGTGACGCCCGAGGTCGACGCCAAGGCGCAGCAGCTGGTCGATCAGCTCGGCGGTGCGTTCCTGCAAGAGGTCCGCGAGAAGCGGGGCGCGCGGCTGAAGAAGGATGTAAACGTGGCGACCGGCGAGGTCTGGCCCGGCCCGGAAGCCAAGGCGCTCGGCCTGGCCGACGAAGTCGGAACAATCGATGAGTACGTCTCCACATCGTGGAGTGGCCTGAAGCCGTACGACTTCGGACCGACACCGCAGAGCCTGCAAGTCTTTGGCCGTGCCATGGAGGACGCGTTGGTCGGCGCAGTTCAACGCCTGACCGTTCAAACGCCGGTCGTCCGCTGACCGTGTTGCGAGAGCCCGCCCCGGCCACCCACGCGCCGCGGTGGGCTCTGCCATTTCTCGCAGCCTATCGCGTCGCGGAACGGCGCCCTCATTACCTTCGTCGATTGGCGGACCCAGAGTTCACCGCGTTGGCCAAGGCCTGCGACCGATTCATCATCGGCACCACGCTCCCACCGCTTGCGATTGCCGTGCCCTTCTTGCCATCGCCCGCCGCGTTCGCATTCGTCGCAGCCACTTCCGCGTGGGGGTTGGCGGTGCTCGGCTTCATTGGCGTGCCGATCGCAACTGAACGTCGGCGTCGCGGACGCCTACTGTCTGGCCCGCACTAATACTTGCGCGCGTCTCTCGGTTCCACCGAGCGAATCACCGTCGCGATTCCTCATCCGTAGGTGGCCTATGTGCTCGTCTCGGTGAACGACCCGGGCGAACCGTAGCGCATCGCGGTGTGCTGAGGTCGTGCGTCCATCTACACCAGACGATCGATTCGCTCGATGACCTCATCCGCCCAGGCGGCGAGAATTGCATGTGCCAGGGCCAGGGGCAGCACCGTCCCGGCGATTCCAATCGAGCAGAGCATCAGCCATGCGGTTCGCCACGGCTCCAGTGCTGCCGGTGCGACAAGCTGCACAGCGATGAGCCACGCGCCCACTGATAGCCCAAGGCATGCCCCGAATACTCGGCTTACGGAGATCAATGTCTTCGGGTTCATGGCAATCCTTCAGCACCTAGCATCGATTTTTGTGCAGGTTGGCCAGTTCGTACATCGCCGGTACATCGCGGCACCGACCGTTGTCGTGCAAATCGAGTCGCTCGTCCGGGAGCGTCAGCAGCCTCACTTGCTGCGTCACGAACGCCCTCGACTTGCCCAGCCTATGCAGCCGGCCGACACGCAGTCCAGTTCGTCGAACTTGCTTCGTCTGCCCTCACGTCACCCTATTCACCCAACAAGCCGCCGAGTACCTTCTTGTGCACCCGCACCAAAGGTGGGTCATTCTGCGACTCAGCCCGTGCGGTCTCCGGTGTCGAGACGGGCGAGAGAGGCGACGCCGCTAGGCCCGCAGCCGCGCCCAGCACCAGCACAAGGGAACCGCCCAATGCCAGTGGCGCCCAGGATCGCGCCAAGGCGCTCGCGATGCCTGCGACGAGAAGACCCACGCCCAAGCCCACCTTGATCCACCCCGCAAGTGCGGCGAGGCCATCGCCCAACAAGGCGACAAACATGCCGATCGCGAGGAGAAGAACCACGATGCCTAACACCTCGAAGACGGCGTCAACGCTTGTTCTCGACTTCATACTCTGTGCTCCTCTGAGGCGCGTCATAGCGCCATTCACCACATTCCGTCGGCGACCACCCCAGGGCAGAAGGTCACCGGTTGCGAGCGGGTGTTGCCCTAGGTGCTGTCTCGGCACACGGATCGGTGGCCGCAGCTCGCGCATTGCTTCTCGGAACGCGCCGTCATGGCGGGGGCGCCCCTCCCAACGTTCACGTCTAGGTATCGATCACGGAGCTCCAGCACCTGCTGCGTGCTCATCAGCGACACCCGATGGGAAGCCCGCTGGCCGGTCGCTGCGTTTTGCACGACGACCCAGGCGGTCTTCGAGACCGGCGCCTTGCTTTCATCCTGCAAAGCGACACGCTGGACCGAGAGCTCGATCACGTCGGCCATGTAGACCGCGTCCCGGCCGCGTGTCTTGAACTCAACGAGGACGAGTTCCCCTTCAAGCTCGTACGCGCGATCCAGCCGCGCCACCAGTCGCTTGCCCGTGGACCGGAATGTCTTCTCCGCGTGCACAAGTCGAGCGCCTCGAAGCGACGCCGGCAGGCCGCGCTCGTCGTCGGCGAAGTCGTCGCGCCTTCGAGACAGGGAGTACAGCGTCGCGACAACGACCATCCCCAGAACTGTGAGCAGTCCGATCGCTTCAGGCGCCATGACGGGAATCCTTTCGTAGCCGCACGCGGACAGCGACGCCAGCCGCAGTGGCGAGCAACCGCAGCGACCAGCGCGTGAGCATGAGCAGCCTGGGCCTCGCTGCCAGCGCGTCACAGGCGATGGGCGAGTAGTGGTAGTAGGCGCCGACGAAGGCACGGCCCCATGGATTTCGGCGCAGATAGAGATCGCGGAACTGCCTCAAGGCCTGCGTCTGCGGGCACTCTCCAAGGGCCAGTGTTGCGATGAAGCACTTGCCGCGTTTGGCACTTCGGTCGGCGAGCCGCCTGCTCTCTTCGTAGAAGCCACGGTGAGCGGCATCCCCGCGCTGCCGGGCGGCGAGCTGATGCTCTGAGGTCCGGCGACCCCTGAGCACATCCAGGCGGATCTGCCGTTCGCAGAACGCCAGGCGCGCGATCTCGCTGGCGCTCACCACACGCGAGTCGGTAGTCGGTGCGCCGCTGGGGCGATCCTGCGGCTGGACCATTACCCTGCCTTGTCTTCCCACAGTGCGACGGACAGCGCATCGCCCAGGTCGTCACTGGCCGCTTGTCCCGCGGCGCTCGGTGCGGGTTGCGCCGCCGACACTGCGATTCCGCCGGCCCGCTCGAGCAGGAGCCCGGTTGCGGCCAGGTCCTTGAGCCGCCGGGTCCGCCGTCGGGGTTCAACAATCGCCAGCAGAACCCGATGCAACTCGGGATGCTCGTCTTGCGTCACGGTGAGTTTGATCTGCAGGTCCTGGCTATCAGCGCGCATTCTCAGGCTCCTGTCGGTGTCGACGACTCGGCTTGCGCTGCAGCGATCGGTGCGGGAGCGCTTGGCTTCTTGCGCGCCTGCTGCTCGCCCAGGCACTGGAAGCCGCGCACGTTGGCCAGCAGCGGGTCGGTCACCTCGAGGATCTTGTGGCGATCGAACACCTTGGCCACCGACCGCTTGTAGAGCGCGGCCCCGCCACCTACGAGCACCACGTTGCGGATGTCATAGATCTTGCCGATCCGGGTGTACATCTCGCCCACGGCCTGGTCTGCTACCGCATCGATGTCGGCCTGAAACTTCTTCAGGTCGTATTGCTTTTGGTAGACCGCCAGCGGCTTTCGCTGGCGCAGCGCGCGATCGATCCCGTCCAGGTCAGGAAGCTCGGACATGCCGTTCTCGATCCCGATCTTGCGCGCGATCGCTCCCAGCACCTGACTCACGCCGAGCGACACGGAGTAGCTCATGTTCGGATAGACCTTGAGCCCCTCGGTCGTGAGCCAGTCGAATGTCCGGTAGCCGACGTCGACCACGAGGTTTCGCGTCTCGCGGATGCCGGTTGCCTCGCCGTGCTGGCGCAGGTAGTCGAAGAGCGCACCATGCGGCTGCGCCAACACCAAGACCTCCTTGATCGTGACCGCGTCGCCGCCCCCGATGGGGATGGGTTCCTTCTTCAGCAGCTTCTCGAGGTCCTTGCGCTTGGCGAGGTACTCGCTGACGGGCAAGCCGACGACCAGAAGGTCGATGGTCTTGCAGCCCATGTAGCGGAGGGCACCTGCGGTCAGCGCCATGTACTCGGCGGTCTCGATGTACCGCTCGTGGCGAGGACGTGCCTTGAAGGCCGATGCCGCCTGCTCCACGTCGTAGCCGACCTCGTACCAGACGCCTCGCACCGGCACGCAGACCGTCTTGCGCTTGCCAACGAGGTCGACCACGCCTTTCTCGCCCGGCGCCAGTACGGCCAGCGACGGGAAGTGCGAGCACTCGATCTTGCCGTCGACCGAGGCAGTGATGAACTTCGTGTTGCCGAAGCCCAGGTCGATCGCCCGTACGACCATCGTCATGATTTCTTCCTTTGCGCTGAATACGTGCCCGGAGGATCGCGCCGGCGGCGACCGCGTCACAGCGGAAATCCCGACTTCGATTGGCGCGCGGCCCACCGGATGGGCCTCTCGAGAGGCCCTTGGAAGGCCCAAAGGGTGCAGTGCGACCCGGCCAAGGTTGCGAGATCGGTCCGGCTACGAGGACCGTTTGTCTTCCGGTCTGGGTAGGCGTCAGCGAGAGGACTAGGACCCACACCCGTCCGAATCTGGATTCGCTCGAAACAGAGGTGGAAGGAAGGGATGTCAAGTCCGAGGTATGTGCGGCATCGGATGGCGCGTTTCGAGTCCATTTGGCTGTGTGAACGCGAATTCGGAGCTGTCAAGAGAGGGTTGACAACGGCGAGCCTCGTCGTGTCCACTACCTGCGAGGCATGTGCGCTTGCCACAGCATCCTTCGGACCCAAGCAAGCCGGTCGCTGCACCGGGGCCTCCTCGCCCACAGCAGCCGTTCGCAGTCGTGACCTGCCCCTGCTCCGCTGCTTCCATAGAGAGCAGCACGCGCAACCCGCGCGAAGCCACTTCTTCTCATCGATCCGTCCTCGACGGAACCACGTCTGCCGTACGCGCTCGTCAAGCGCGCGGCTGAGCTGCGCTGCGTCGTCTGCAGCGCCGAACCATCCCGAGCCTTTGTCGTACGCCCGTGAGGCGCCGCCCGCACTGCACCCGATTGGAGGTGCAGGCCGGTGTGCGATCGGATAGAGGCCCCGCTACTCGCCTGATGGAAGGGCGATGGGTCAGCGGGAGCGCCGGGATCACATGAACAGCCCGCGATTCCAGGCATGGACCTGGAAGGGCGGTCACCACCCACAGAGGTGATGACGCCCATGCACATCGCAGTGCAACCCTGGGGGTCGCCGCGCGGAAACGCCAGCGACTTGCCTGAGCGAGTTTTTTTTACGTCTTCCAGCAGTCGCCCGACTGCAAACCCTTCGACCCCTTCTGCACAGAGCCGAGGTCCTCTGTGCCGTCGTTATCCCTCGACCTCAAGCAGCTGCCCCGTTCAGGACGCGGGGGGCCGCCGCTCACGATCCGCGTCCCTCCGGTTCACGGCCGCCGTCGCCTCAGGCGGCCACGCGTTGGAGTTGCACCATGTCATCTACCCGCACCCGCGGAACACGCCCCGGCCTGCCGCCGACGAACACTCACGCCTGGCGCGAGCAACGGGGCTCGCACGACGATCCTGAGAGCTACCTCGCCGCCAATCCGCCCGGGCCGAAGACGGACTACATCCGCGTGCTCGGCGCCCTACTGAAGCTCTACAACGACGAACACGCCACCAAGCGCAAGCTGATCTCGTTCAAGACCAAGGGCGACCGCCAGCGCTTCCTCGTGTCGTTCTTCAGGGAGTTGCGTCGCCACACGCCCTACAAGAACCTCGACCCGCGACAACTCGCCGGCCGGCACGTGCAACACATGGTCGGTCGATGGCAGGACCGCGGCCTGGCCACCGCGACGGTGCACAACTACCTGAGCTTCCTGCGCACGTTCGCGGGCTGGCTCGGCAAGCACGGCATGATCCGCGAGCCGGAGTTCTACGTGGGCAAGGATTCCCCGCTGGCCCACCGCTCGCAGAACGCGGTGGCCGACAAGAGCTGGACGGCGAAGAACGTCGACATCGCGGCGAAGGTTGCGGAGGTCACCGCGTTCGACCAGTGGGTGGGGCTGCAGCTCGAGCTGTGCGCGGAGTTCGCCGTGAGGCCGAAGGAAGCGCGGCACTTCCGCCCGCACGAGGCGGTGATTCCCCGCGAGGCAGCGAACGCGCGCGATGCCGCCGCGTTCCCCGACTGCGAGACGTTCGTACGGGTAAGCCACGGCACCAAGGGCGGTCGGCCCCGCGACATCCCTCTGACCACCGCGTCACAGCGCGCCCTGATCGAGCGCTTGAAGCTGCTGGTCCGCCCAGGCAAGTTCGTAGGCAACTCCGATCACACAGCGCAGCAGGCGCAGCACCGCTTCTACTACGTGGTCCGCAAGTTCGGGATCTCGAAGAAGGAGCTCGGGGTGGTCGCCCACGGGCTGCGCCACCAGAAAGTCAACGACGTGTTCGCCGAAGACGCTGGCGGCCCATCGCCGGTGCGTGGCGCTGAGGAGCGACCTCCGCTCGATGAAGACGCCCGGCGCAGAGCCGCGCATCTGCTCGGGCACAGTCGCCTGCAGGTCACCAACTGCTATTTAGGCCAGTCCGCGGTTATGCGCAGAAAGCCCGCTGCGCTCACGCCCGACATGCGAGAGGTCGCGTCTGACTCAACATAACTCCGCTGATCTACGCGGGACGGTTCGGGTGTAGGAGCCATCCAAGCGCATTCAGCCGGCCTACCCAGACGCCGGCCGGCTGATGTCGTGCGCGCAGCCCCGCCGGCGCGGGTGAAGTACTGCCGCGCGGGTCGTGGCCTTCAGGCGCTACAGCTCGAGCACCCGCGCTGCATCTGCACGGGCGGACACTTGACCGAGCCGTAGGAACAGAACACGCAACAGTCGCCGGCCGTCGGCCGCAGCACGGTCTTGCAGTGCTCGCACTCGTAGAAGAACTGGCACGCGTCGGTCGGCATCACCTCACGCTTGGCGTGGCCGCACGCCGGGCATGTCAGCACCGATTCCAGTTCCGGGTCAGCCATGATCACTTCCTCACCGTCGAGGGGAAGCCAGCATCCGTCGTGGCCTTCGCCAGTGCCGTTGCGTTGGTCTTGTCGGCGTCAAACGTGACGGTGGCCGTCTTCTTCGCGAAGTCGATCTGAGCCTGGCTCACACCGGCCACCTTCTCGAGTGACTTCTTCACCGTGACCGGGCACAGCCCGCAGGTCATGTTCTGCACGTCGAGCACGGCGGTCTGCGGCGGCGCAGCCAGCGAAGCCAAGGGCATCAGCATGACGAGTGCTGCGGCAATCAAATGGCGCATGGGTAGGTCCTTCACAGAAAGAATGGCGCCAACCAGGGCACCGACAACAACGCGAGCAGCCCCAGCGTCACCAGCCAGAAGATCAGCCGCTGCCGCTTGAGGACGACCGGCTCGGCACACGCCGCGCCGAGCTCGCAGACCTGTGGCTGCAGGTACAGACGCCGGAACGCCAGACCCAGGAACAGCAGCGTCGCAGCGATGAACCAGGGCCTCAAAGGCTCCAGCGCCGTCAGGTTGGAGATCCACGCACCGCCGATGCCCAGCGTCAAAAGCACGAGCGGACCGACGCAGCACACCGACGCGCCGACGGCGGCCAACGCGCCGGCGAGCAGTGAACCTCTTGCTTTGAACGTGGCCATACACCGGGTGAACTTGTTTGATGTCGGAAAGTCTAGAGTCCGTACCATGGTACGGAGTCAAGGGGTCCAGATGACAAGCGAGCTGACGATAGGGCGATTGGCCGACGAGGCCGGCGTGAACGTCGAGACGATCCGGTACTACCAGCGCCGCGGCTTGATGGCTGAACCGGACAAACCGGCGAGCGGACATCGCCGCTATGGCCCGGCGGCGATCAAGCGTGTACGGTTCATCAAGCGCGCGCAGGTGCTGGGCTTCACGCTGGAGGAAGTCGCCAGCATGCTGGAGCTGGACGAGGCCTGCGCCTGTGCTGAAACACGCGAGCTTGCCGGGCACAAGTTGCAGGTCATCGAAGAGAAGCTCGCCGACCTGAAGGCGATGCGCAAGGCCTTGTTGGCGCTGCTGCGCCAATGCGATACGGGGGCGGCCACGGGCAGTTGCCCGATCATCCATGCCCTGGCCGCCGACTGACAAGCTACTCTGCGCGGCTATAGCGAGCGCAACCAGTCGAGCAGAGACTTGCTCTGCTGCCAGGATGGCAACGCTGGCGACGGCGACTCGCCGGCCACCTTCTCCAAAGCGCGCCGCTTCATCTCCAGGTTCGCCCGGGCGTAGATCTGCGTCGTCTTCACATCCACGTGCCCGAGGAAGTCGCGGATCATCTCCAGCGACACGCCGCTCTGCAGCAGGTGCATGCCCTTGGTGTGCCGCATGCTGTGGGGGCTGATCTTCTGCGTGAAGCCGGGCACGGCCGACCGGGCGGCCTGCACGTGGCAGTGCAGAAGGTACCGCAGGCCCGACCGCGACAAGCGCCCGCCCTGGCGGTTCTGGAACACCGGCAGGTGGCCTCGCTCGGGCCGATCGAGATCGTTCTCCCGCAGGTGTTCACGCAACAGCCGAGCCGTGGCGTCCATCAAAGGCACCACGCGAACCTTGCGCCCCTTGCCCAGCAACCTGACCTGGGCCGGCGTTGTCAAACGCACATCGTGGGCGTTCAGGTCGATCAACTCCTGCGCCCGGGCGCCGGTGTCGTACAGCACGCTGAGCATCACCGCGTCGCGCCGCCCGGCCGGCGTGGTCGGATCGGGATGCGCCAGCACCTGAGTCAGCTCGTCCTTGGACATGTAGGCCACCGGCACCTGGACATGGCGCCGCAGCGGCATCGCCATGATCTTCTGGCACTGCAGCATCCGCTCGGGCACCTCCGACTGCACGTAGCGGAAGAATGCGTGCAGCACGGCCAGCCGCTGGTTCTGTGTGCGGATTGAACACTTCCGCTCCTGCGACAGGTGATCGAGGAAGGCCTCGACGAAGGTCACGTCGATGTCGGCCAGGCAGAGGCGCTCGACGGCAATGCCGCGTCCGTCGCGGCCAAAGCGCAGGAGCAGCGTGAACACATCGCGGTAGGCCTTGATCGTGTTCGGGCTCAGGTTGCGCTGGCCGGCGAGGTAGCGCGTGAGGTAGTTCGTCACGTGCAAGGAGAGGTCGGTCGGCTTCATGACGACCTCCAGGGCCTGGGTGGAATGACGTCGCTGTAGGCCGCGTCCGACCGCGAGACGATCTCCGGATGCAGCTCGGCGGTCATCTGCAGGTAGTCCTGGGTGCCGTCGATCGAGGCGTGCCCGAGGTAGGTCGCCAGCACCGGCATCCTGGGCTGCAGATCGGCACCCTCGCGGTACCAGCGCAGCAGGGTATGTACCGCGAAGGTGTGGCGCAGGTCGTGAAGTCGAGGCCCTTCGCCGCGGCCGCCGTGGCCGATGCCGCATCGGTGCAGCAGTTCCCTGAAATTGCGGTACACGCCACCGCCGTCCAGCCGGCCGCCGCGAGGCGATGGGAAGAAGTACTCGTCGTCCGAACGAGGCCCCAGCGCGGCCGCGTACTTCTGCAGACGAACGACCAGGGGCCGGGCCGGCGGCACCAGGCGGTCCTTGCGGAACTTGGTGTCGTTGATGCGCAGCACCCCCTGGACTAGGTCGACGTCGCGCATGCGCAGGCGCAGAGCCTCTTCGAGACGCAGGCCGCATCCGTACAGCACGCGCAGCAGCTCCGGCAGCACGATGTGGCGCAGGTGAGTCGACGCCATCGGCTCGATCCGGTCGGCGGCTTCGAGCAAGCGGCGCACTTCCCCGTGCGTCAACACGCGCGCCAGGAATGGCCTCGAATCCTTGGCGCCCACGGCGTGATCAGGCACGTCGGCAGGAAGGTCCAGTCGGCGCATGAACAAGGCGAAGTTGCGAACCAGGTTGACCCGTGCGCGCTGGGTCTTGCCGGTCTCGTGCGGCTGCTTGGCCAGCCAGGATGCGGTCGCGGCCTTGGGCAACTCGACTTGCTGCAAGCCTTGGCTGCACAGGTGGGCGTCGAGTCGGCGCAGGCTGGATGCGGCGGGGTTGAAGCGATAGCCACAGGCTCGCTTCTCCTGAACGTATTGCGCCATCAGCGGAGCCAGGGGGCTGCTGCCGGTGAATGTCACGGGCTTACGAGGCGTGGCCATGGAACACCTCCTCCGGATCGATGGCCGCGATGCGCAGGGTCTCCACGTCGGCCTTGGCATAGATGAAGGTCGTTGCCGGCGAGGCATGCCCCAGAACGGCCGAGATGACGGGAAACGGCGTCTGCGCCCCGAGCAGCCGGGTGGCCAACGTATGGCGCAGCGAGTGCAGTCCCTGACGCTGCGGGGTCTTGAACTTGATCCCGGCCAGTTCCCGCCAGTACGCCACGACGCGGTGGAGCCGGTCGTTCTGGCAGATCGGCGAGAACGGTGGCGTCAGGTTGGTGAACAGATGCCGGTGCTCGACCGGCGGTCGCCCAGCTCGCAGGTAGTCGATGAGTGCGGCGCCGACCTCCTCGATCAGCGGCAGCACCAGCGGCTCCCCCGTCTTGTTCTGCACGATCTCGATGGTGGACGTGGTCCAGTGCAATTGATCGAGCGTCAAGCGCTTGATGTCGCCCAGGCGAAGACCCAAGCGCGAGGCGAGCATCAAGATGGCGTAGTCACGCCGGCCCTTCGGCGAGCTGCGATCGACGGCAGCAAGCAGCCGCTCGACCAGTTCTGGCTCCCACGCCGACGGCACCTTGGCATTGCTGGCCAGTCGAACGGTTGGGATGGCAGCGCTGAGGTCGCGCGGCAGGGCGCCGCGCATGAAGAGAAACTGCAGGAACAGCCTCACGCTGGACGAGACGCACGCTACGGTCCTCGGCTTCCAGTCCGTACGGGTCTGAACGAAGGCGCTGAGGTGTTCGGCCTGCAGGGCGTCCAGCGTCTCCAGGCCGCGAGTGCGCAGGAAGTCCAGGAAGACCGCGATGTTGTGCATCCGCTCGGCCAGGCTGGTGGGCCGAAGATGCCGCCGCTCCCTGGCGTATTGCTCGTACTCCCGCAGGGGCTTGTGCATGCCCGCCGGTACTCGAAGCCCGGTGGTCTCGACTACGAAGCGGCTGATGGTGCCGGTGCGCGCGAAGTCGTCGAGCACCTTGATGCCGAAGACCAGGTGCCGCCGCCACTGTTGGCCGAGCTTGAGCACCTCCCCGTCGCGAACGCCGTACGCCTGCTCGAAACGCAGGGCCAGTTCACGCGTGTACTCGGCAGGCAGGCCCTGGGCGCGGACGAAGTCGGCCAGCTGCTTCCACACCCGCTTGTAGCGATTGACGGTGCGGATGGTGTAGCTGCGCATCAGCAGTTCCTGCGCAGCGCCTTGGCAGAGCGGCTCCAGCGCCAGCGCGCCGGGCCCATTGGAGTTGAGCGAATCCATGATCGTCTCCTCGTTGACGGCGGCCACAGCGGCCACCGGGGAGGACGATCTTGGAAGCGTTATGCGCGGTCGCGACGGCCTACGTCATAGGTGGATCGCTCGGCTTGCGGCCCTTGCTGCGCATAACCGCGGACGAACCTAAATAGGCGATATGTGCAGCTGCCCATATCGCCTACCTTGGCAGTGCAGCGGCCCTGTCGCGACCTGCCGAGACCGTGTCCGCTCGCAGCACGGAGGTCGAGGCATGAACACCGCCGAAACTGCAACCGAGGCGTTCGACGCTTGCCGCCTTCGGGCCATCGAGCTGGATGTGGACCGGCGCTTCGTGCCGGCGATTCGTGTCCACCACGCGGCACTCTGCCGGTGGCTCGGACTCGCCGACGATGTGGAACTGCGCGAGCACGGTGAGGCACTGCTCTTGAAGATGGAGCACGTGCTGCGCGTCGAGCAGGCCGTGTCGGCACCGCCGTATCAGCTGGCTTCCGCCGCGGCGGCCGCATGAAGGGCATCGCGCGTTGGCTGGTGACTGGCGCATCACGCGTGGCGAACACCATTCGCCTCCGGGGCTTGCCGTCCCATCGTCGGCGGGTTAGGCGATCTCGGGCAGTCCTGCGAGAACTGAGGGCCATGCGCGGTGAAGCACTCGCTGCACGGACCTTCGGCTACCTCCGGCAGGTCGATCCGCTCGTGTACGAGGAAGTGGTGATGTCAGCGCTGGAAGATGCTGGCACGTTCATCCTGCGCAACCGCCGCTACTCCGGTGATGGTGGCATCGATGGACGCTGCTGGTTGCCCAGGTGGCACTGGCACATGCATGCCGTGCAGATCAAGCGCTATGGGTCTGCCGTCGCGCCACCGCACGTAGCGGCACTCGGTCAGCTGGTGGCGCATCGGCGACGGGCAGGCGGCTTGTTCGTGCACTGCGGACGCACCGGTCCTCAGTCCTATGCCGCGTTGCGCAGCGCTCGTGTGACGCTGATCAGTGGCGACTCCCTGCTACGGCTGCTCATCGACCGGGAGCTGCCGAACGTTGCCGGCGGCCAGCGACCTGGAGGGCGTCGGAACGGGACTGGTCCAAGCCCGCAAGGTCAGCCTAGGTGAAGCCGTCCTCTTCAGCATCCGGCATCACAGGCCAGAGGCCGCACTCGGCCAGCGTCCATTGCTGGTCGAGTCGCGCATACGACTCAGCGAGGACGGCTGCACCGGGTGGCATTGCGCTCTGACACAGCAGGCCTTGGGAGCCGAAGAAGCGTGCGCACTCGCCGGCTCCCCCTGGCACTGCGTCTATGCCGAACTGCTCGAGTAGCTCGTGGGCGAGAGGCAGCATCTTGCTGAGGAAGAACGCGCTGGGGTCCTCACGATACAGCTGCGACTCGATCATCAGCCATGCCGCGCCGGCGCGTCGCTCGTCGCCCATCGTCACGATGTCACCGCCTCCTTCACCCGCCAGCTGATCGACCGCCCTTCAAGCACGAACGTTCCTGCGCTGGCTCTCCTCGCGATCCCGCTGAGGATGTGCGCCTCCGCTTGCGCGTACCGCTTGTGTTCCTCTGACCCCGGCTGCTCGATCAGATCGATCAGCCAGTAGCAGGCATCGCCGAAGACCAGTTGCCCTTGATAGTCGACGATGGGGACTGTCCCACAGTCCTCGCCTCCCAGCCACACCCTGCACTCGAGTCTCATCGCTTGCACTCTCCGTTGCGCGTTCCGCCGCTCTCGCATGTAAGCAGGTTATGTCGTGCGGCGCTCTACGCAACCTGGCCACCGGCCGGCAGCCCAGCTTCAGTCGCGTTGCACCTTGGGCATGGGATTCCCCTCTTCGCCTCGGTCACCGTGTCGAACACGAGCCAGTCGGACTCGTCGCCGCAGCGAGCACACCGCATCCGGCACAACGGCTTGCCGAGATCACCTGCCGCGCCGGCATCGACCTGCCCGGCGTCCGTTACGTGCATGAGCACTCGTGGCCTTGCGCGTGGTGGCCTGAGGTCCTCGAACATGTCCAGTTGCCGGCTCACGATCGCTCCTGCCGCTGAGTCGCAGGCCCGTCAGCCTGCATAGCGCTCACCGGGTCAGCAGGCCGAAGTCGGCCGCAGGCAACGCGCGCATGCCACCGGTGAAGTGCACGCCCCACTTCTTCAGGCCAGGCCGAACGAATGACAGTCGCGGAAGCACGGCGCGGACGTCGACGGCTCGGTCGAAGATCTCCGCGCTCATGAGGTGCAGCACCGACACCGGCTCTCCATCGAGCAGCAGCGGGTAGGCGTTGGCCAGCTGCCGATTCCAGGTGCCGACCCGCTCGACCACTGCGCGCGCAATGACTCTGCTCTCCCTGTCGCCAGCGAGGTAGATGGCCACTGCGTCGCCGGCGGCGACCCGTGTGCGGTTCGGCGTTCGACGCCAGAGCGGCCAGATCCGCGAGTCGAGGAGCTGCAGGGCGCTTGCCCTCGCGTCCAGTCGTGCGCCGGACCGCGACAACCCATCGCGCTTGATCAAGAGGAAATGTTGCATGAGGCTCTCCATGGGGCTCGTCAAAGGAGGCGCGCTGCAGCAGGGCTGCCCATCGCCGAGGCCAGTCTCGGGACCTGCGGGGGCTTTTCAACCCGAAATTCGCACTTCGCGAGTGGCCCTCGGGAGCCGCGCGTCTGTTCGAGAAGAGGCACGGGCGCCTCGGCCCGCAACCGAGGACGGGATTTCCGGTGGCAAGCAACGCGTGCACGCCGGACAGTTCCACCCAGGCGACATCGCAGTGGCGCCGCGCCGAACGAAGGGGAGCGACATGGAACGGCTGCTCGAGAAGCTCAAGCAACGCCTCAGGAGCATGGGTAGGCCCGACCACCGCCCCGCCACGCTGGCCAGGGCCGAAGTCGCGCCGCCAACTCCACGTCTACGGACGGAGCTCGATCCCGCCTGCCCTTCCCCTCCGAGACCACCCGGTGATCCCAGCGCACAGGCTGCGAGCCCTCAGCCGCGAGTCTCCGATGTCCGCACGAAGCGCGCGACACTGGCGCGCGCAGCGCGTCGGGTCCTGCAGGAGAACGCCCCAAGCCTGTGGGGAGCTGTCGCGTGCGGCGCCTCTGACCTGTTGCACGGGCAGGCAGCGGATGCCCCGTCCCTGCTGAGCGGTGCCACGCTGGCGACTTTCAGTCCAACGCCAGATGTCCCCAGCCAGCGGATTCGTGCGGAGCCCGCTGGCGCGCCCGAACAGTCGCCACTGGCCGGCGCGCCGTGGCTGGGTCCAGGGGCAGCGGCACCGGAGCCTCCGTCCGTCGACATGCTCGGGCCGGCGCCCGAACTCAGCTCAACGCACGACGAACACTATGAGCGCCCGTTCTGACCTCAGCCGTCTGCGGTTGATGGAAGCCCGAGCGCGGCGAGCGCCTGGCGTACGCGGGCAAGGTCGGTGGGCCGAAACCCGAGCGCCCGATCCGCGGGATAGCCGTCAGGCGTGAACTCGACCAGCTGCGCTTGGGCGACGTATTCGAGCCGCTGCTGCATCTCGGGGCCGACGAGATACGATTCCCCGCCGGCCTCGTAGGTGAACCATTTCATGGTCTCCAGGCGGCTAACGACCGCCTCGCCGGCTGCGAGTCGTGACAAGATTTCCTGCTCCAGTTCGTCTAGCTCCACGATGCCTCCAAGGGGATGTTGAGGCGCGTCAGCCCGTCGTAACGTCCACCACGCGATGGAGTTTCACGGCGGCGGGCTGTGGTTCAAGACCGCCGCCGCCGCGTCCGCTGGCGCTCTCGGCTCAGGCGAGTTCGTGGTGTGCGTTGGTGGCACAGGGGGCGGCAGCAATGGCTTCGCGATCAAGGCGTTGCCTCGCCACCTTCAGAGCCGCCTGTAGAGGCTCCCGGGCCACACCGAGTTCTTCACACGCCCGCTTGACGGTGTAACCGGCCTCCAGAACCAGGCGCACCGCCACAGGAACCTGCTCCGGGTTCTTGGGCGGTCGCCCTGCCTTCAGCGGTCCGACACCTGCGGCCCGCAGCGCCCGCCGCACGGAGTTCTCCGACACCCCGAGATTGCCGGCTGTCGCACTCAGCGTTCTGCCGCTCTGCAATGCCTGGAGGCACGCCGCCTGGCCAGCGCGGGATCGTGCGAACACGACGTGCAGCTGCGGATCGCTGGGATGGCGCGCCGTGCAGTGGCGATTCGCCCTTACGCCCCGCGCCTTGAGCTCTCCCAGCAGCTGGTGTCGCCTCACCCCGGCGACCTCCGCCGCCGTCTCGACCGTGAAGCCCTCATCGACAAAGAGCACGACCGCCTGCTGTAGACAGGTCTCCGCCAAACGCGCCTCCGCCGCCTCGACGTCTACATCGAAGGCGCGCAGCGCTTCATGCAGCTGTCCCAGCTCGACCACAGAGGCCCGTGCGGCAACGCTTGGGCTGAGTCCGCGGTCCCTGACCAATGCAGTGGCGTCGTGCAGCCGCCAGTCCGCCCCTAGAAGATCGCGGGGTGCCTGTGGCTCGTGAGCTGTCTGACTGTGGCGCGCCGCCGGCGCAGCTGCAGTGCGATGTGGATCCATGTCCGGGCGTGATGGTGGGCTGCTCACGCAGTCTTCAGCTCTCGCTGCTCATGGCCAAGCCGAAATGCTCCACCGGCCCCAACCCTCGGAGCTGTTACATCTGCCCCTGGAAGTCCAACCGCTCCTGATCTCCAGGCCGCGGCCGCATGCGCGAGCGGGCCTTGCTCATCCACGCCGACATCGCCAGTTGTCGGCTGTCGATGGGGTTTGACCGGCGCTCCCGGTAAGCGGCTCGGCGAGCGCCGTCGTCGTACGCCATCGAGTCCGCGGAGGCGATCCAGCGGCGCAGGCGCAGGTGCGGCAGGGCATCTCCCTTCACACCGAATAGATGCAGCCGGCTCGCAGGCGGCAGGTGCCCCTCCAGAGCACCGAGCACTGCGAGCAGTCCATGGCGACGATCGTGCAGGTGCCGACGACACACCGAACCGATTCCAATCAGCGCCGGCGGCGCCAACCACGGCTGCCAGCGGCGCCAGACCGCTTGCATCAGGTCCAGGCTGCGCAGGTAATCGTCTGGCGTCCAGCCCTGGAGCACTGGCACGGGTGGGAACAGCATGTTGGCCACCGTTCTCGCGTTGCACGAGCGAGCCAGGATGTTCTGCCACGCGTAGAGCTGCTGCAGGCTGGCCTCGAGCAACATCGCCGTGGCCTCGATCCGCCGCTGGCGCTCTTCGTCGCTGCCGGCCAGCTCCGGCTCGCAGGCCAGGTCGGGCTGTGCAAACCACGCCGACCGCAACTCGCTCGCGAGTTCCAGGTACTGCTGCAGCGACCACGGGTAGACCCCGAGCATGCCGGCCTGGGCGCCGTGTCGCTGCCAACCTCGGATCGCGGTGAAGCCCGCGCTATCCAACGCGAAGTCGCACTCCTCGAGGTCGCTGGCACGGGGCACTTTGAACCTGCCACTCGCTCGGTCCCAGAAAGCGCTGGCGCTCACCATCACCGGGTATTCGTTGTTGAACGCATGGAAGGCAAGGCGCCCGCCGCGATGCGGCACTCCAACCCTCATCATCAAGCCGTTGGACGGCTGGAACGGCGCGTTCGTTTGGTGCTCGGGCATTTGCGCCGAGCTGCCTGGCTCTCTCATGAGGGCACCTCCATGCCCATCAGGATCACGCGCATACGAGGTCCTGCAAGCCCGGGCGCCGACGTGAGACCAAGATGCTTCAGTGATCAGGCGGACGGCGCCAAGCTGCGCAAGCGCTTGGCCCACAGCTTCGCGTCGTCGCGTGTCGGATGCTGGTCCGGCGGCAGAGCGGCTCGTGCCGCCGATATCAGCAGGTCAACCTGCGTCCTTGCCGCATGGAGGTCCATCAGCAGCGCCTGCACGCTGGAGGCTGCGTCCGGCGGCTCCAAGGCTACGCCGCGGCGCAGGACATGCGCCAGGTGCCGGGCATAGGTTGAGACCGCGCGGTGGTACGCGGCCATCGGCCCCTTCTTGCGTCGCCACGAGGCCTCGGCAAGCACGTTGGCTTCCAGCCGGAGGTCCATGAGCACGGCGGCGACGGCACGCCGCTCCGGCACCGACAGCGCCAGCAACCGCCGCGCAGCGGGCAGACCGAGGACTGGGTTGAGGTATCTCATGGCCCGGGCGCGTCAGACGGGCTGCAGCTCGCGCTGCACGGCGCCCGGAAAGGACCTCGCATAGGACACCCCGGCCAAGATGTCCCTCAATGCCCGTGCCGGGTTGTCGGCAGGTGGCGGTCGGACTAGGTTGTTCTCCTGGCTATTTTTTCTTGACAACCATGAAGAGCAGCTTGCCGCCGAACTGCTTCAGTGCGTAGCTCCGTTCCACGCTCACGAAGGCCTGGTACTTCGTGTCGCCGACGTTGTCGTCGAGCTCGCAGGTTTTCTTCTCGGGCGAGGCGCCCACCTTGACCGCCGGGTTCAACACTGCAAGGCCGGGTGGCGAGGTGTTGCCGCGCGAAACCCCCATAAGCTCGACTACGTGGCCGGTGGCGTAGCTGTCATTGCCAATGCGGTTGACGGAGGTCAGCACCGGCAGCTTCACGAGAGCCGCGGCCAACGTCGGACCCAAGGCCTCCGCGTTCGAGATGCCGGTCATCGACTCGACCTTGTCGACGAAGGCCTCGAAGTCGGCGATGTACTGGATGTCGAGCGTCAAGGCGCCGGCACTTACCTGCTCCAGCGCTTTCTTCCACACGGCATGGTCGTACGGGCTTGAGCCGTCCGCCTTGGCGATGGCGTCGCGCGCCTTGCGCAGCTCCACTTCGAGCACGCGCAGTTGCTTGCCGGTGCCCGCCTGCAGCGGGCCGCCCGGTATCGAGGCCGCGGCGAACGCCAGGCCGTACGACTGGCAGGAGTCGGTATAGCTCTGCGGGCGCGGCCGCAGGATGAGATCGACCGGCGGCGAGGCCTGCGCCGATGATGCGGCCACAGCCAGGAGTAGGGGGAACAATGCGCGCATGGGTGTCCTCACTCGGCCGCGGCCGTCACTCGGCAGGGCCCGGCGTCGCCGGTCGACGTCAGGTTCAGCTTCGGGCCCGGCCCGACACTCGCGAGGTTGAAGACCAGTCCCACGAAATGACCCGCCTCCTTGCCGTTCAGCTTGGTCAGGTCAACCTGCGAGGGCTTCACCTGAAGCCACTTGCCGGACTTCGTCGGCATTGCGGGGGTCGGTGACGTCCACGTGCCGTCGTTCTTCATCTTGATCTCGACCTTGCCGAGATCGGGCGCCAAGTCGCACGACAGGTCCACCGTCTTGTTGAGGGCCTGGGCGGACGTGCCGGACACGAGGCAGACGGCCGCGGCACTGATTCGAAACATAGACATGGTCAGGGTCTCCTTGAGGGTTATGGATAGGTGGGAAGGCGGGTGCGAGCGTCACCGCTTCGCGAGCGGCTTGGGCCGGCGCAAGGGCAGACGCACCGCAAAGCGCGGTCCGCTCTCGGCCTGGTCGCAGGATGAGACGAGACCGGCTGCCACGTCGGCGCTCACCGGCTCATTGGCGTACGTTGCGGGTAGGTAGGCTTCGCGCTCCTCGATGTAAAGGTAGTGGGTGGCACCGGGCAGATCCGCGCTCGTGGCCTCGATGTCGTCGTCGATCGCAATCTGCCGCGTCCACCGCCAACGCGGGCCGTGGTATGGGCCGCTACCGGGTGGGCCGTCCCCGCTGGGCTCGGCCGTCATCGAGAGCACGGGGCCGACGTGGCGGCACGGCAGGCCGGCCGCGTTGGTGTAGTCGGTGACCACGCGCGCCACCATGCGTGTGCCGACCGACCTGTCGCCGGCGTCGCGCGAGACGTCGACCGGCCCGAGACCCTCGACCGCGAGCCAAGTGGTCTTCTTTCTGCCCACCTCCTCGGTGAACATCCATGCGCTGCGCTGCGGCAGCAGCTGCACCCATTGCACGGTCGGGAACGACACCTGCAACGCTTCAGGGGCGTGGGGCTGGTAGCGCACCAGGCCGAGCCGGACGAAAGGCTGGGCCTCGAACGCGTGGTCGAGTGCAATGTCGACGAACCATTGCTCGGTCTCGACGTCGAAGAGGGGTTCGTAGGTCACCAGCGACACGGCCATCGTGACCTGCGGGTTCGCCTCGTTCCCCACATCGGCATCGGCCGTGGCGGCGTCGCGGCGCACCGGCATGGCCACCTCCGACACGAGCGCCACGTTGAACCGTTCGGCGGAGTTCGTCGACACGTCGCGAAAGGCCGACGGGTCGAGAAAGCCCGGCAGTCGCGGATCGACGCGCGCCTTGCGATCCACGGGGCGCGTCGGGTCGCTGCCCCAGCGCGTCACGAACTTGCCGCCCGGCCCCAGATCCTCGTCGATGAAATCCGGCAGCGGAGGGCGCGATCCACGCCAAGTGGCGTTGCCGAGGCGCGGCACGGTCGCCACGCCGTCAAGCGCACCCGGCGGCCACACAACCACGCCGAGCCGCTCGCCCTCGCCCGAGGAGAACCATCCGCGCCCGAGCGGGATTCGGATCACCGTCCGGCGAACGACCGTGGTACCGAGGTCCTCCCATTCGAACGCCGGGATCGGCGTCATTGCCACCGGCTCGGATGGCCGGATGCCGGCAGGCAACCAGATCTCGACCGCTGAACCATCGCCCGGATCCTTCGCCGCGCGCGGGTCCTGGCCCGGCTCCAGCCATTCGCCGAAGCGCGCTGTGCCGCTGGCGGTACGCATCAGTTCCTCGTGCCGTGTGCGCGCGATCATCCGCACGCGCAGGCGGCGCGCCTTGCGATCTGGGAAGACGTGCCGCGCCGCGACACGGCCCCAGTAGCTGCCGGAGCGGTCGTCTGTGAGGCGTTCCATGTCGAGGCGCCACAGGCCGTCGGCTGCCGCGGCGGGTCGGGTCGGCGTGGGTTGCTCCAGGTCCTCGACCTGCAGCAGCGTGATCTCGCGCATCGGCAGCGTGACCCGGCCGTCCGAAGAGACGTCGAACCCGAATACGGCCTCGGCGGAGAGCTCCGCCTGCCCGGATCGCGGCCAGGTGCCGTTGCGCCGATCGCGCGCGCCGCGCCCGCGGCGCGGGTCGTCGAAGGCCGACGTGGTCGGGCAGGTGGCGCGCGCGCGAAACTCGATCGCGCCCGTGCTGACGAGATCGGCGCGCACAGAGCCGGTGAGCAGGTAGTCGACGCGGTCGGACGCCGCCGGTACGGCTACCCCTTTCGCCGCGACCGGCACCGCGGGCACTTGCTGCCCCCGGCGCGCGGCCAGGCCCTTGCCCGGGATGCCTGTCTCAAAGCTCGGCTGGCGGGCCGGTTGTGCGCTCACGTGGGTGACCCGCAGCGACTGCACGGCAGCGATTTCGGCGAGGGGCCGCATGCACAGGGTCTCGAACAGCGCTGCCCCAATGGCCTCGCGGATGTCGCGGCCCGGCGTCGGCAGGCCGGCGATGCCGTCGTTCAGCGGCCAGACCCGCTGCAGCGGCCAGGCTCCGAGCTTCTTCCTCAGCGTGTCGATGAATGCCTTGGGCAACATCGCCTCGAGCGCGTCTAGGAGGCCTGCCCATCGCTGCTCCTCGGTCTTGGGGTCTTTTGCATCGGCCCGCAGCAGCGCGACCGTGCCGATGGCTTCGACGGATGCGAAGGCCTCCTGCAGCAAGTCCGCGTCCGGCAGGCACCACACGTCGACTTCGAAGTCCTCTCCCGGCGCGAGGCTCACCACCAACTCCACTCCGCCGCGGGCATGACTGCTGACGCCGGGGGCGATCGACACCACTTGCGGCAGGCGAGGAGGCGCGCTGGCCTCCCGAGGCGACGTGTCGCGGACAACGCGTACGACGAGTGGCGCACAGTCAGGGTAGCGCTCGATGCCACGGCGGATGGGCACCGTGATCGCGTCGCCCTCGAGGTAGCAATTCGTGTCGGCGTACCGTACAGCCACGGCCCAGCGGCTTGCTGCGGGATCCGGGTAATAGGGATGCGGACGGGCCGCCGCCTTCTCGATGTAAACCGCATCGCCGCGGTCGTCCGACCGGGTCGAAATCGATCGATCACCATGGAAGCTCTCCCCGTTGATGCCCTCCACTGAGCGGGCTGTCACGCAAGGGAAGCCGCCTCTCTCCGCGTCGAAGCGCACGTGGCGCAGGCCCTGGACCGGCCCGTTCGCATCGAACACGCCGTGCAGTGCTGCGAAGTGCATCTCAACCGACGGCGGCACGAAGATTCGGCGCGTCTGCCCCGGTTCGCCGAAGTTGGCCGACGCCTCGCCGAGCGTGCTGCGCACGATGGCGTGAGCGGAGCGCTCGTAGCCCATCTTCCCCGATGAGCGCAGGGCGATGTCCGCATGCATCAGCAGGAACGGCGCGGCGATTCGCTCGTGGCGCAAGAAGCGCCGCACGCCGGAGGATGCACCGGCGCCCCGCGCTGGCAAGGCGAGCCGGCTGGCAGCAGCGCAGTCGATGGCGCCGTCGTACAGCGGCTTCGCATCGGCCAGCGCCAGCGATATGCCGCCGGCATAGACGGCCCGCACGCCGAGTCGGTAGGGCCAGCCGAAGCGAAGCGGCGGCGGCACACGGTCG
The DNA here is from genome assembly GCA_016235805.1 of Rhodocyclales bacterium. GTDB lineage: Bacteria > Pseudomonadota > Gammaproteobacteria > Burkholderiales > Rhodocyclaceae > Sulfuritalea. The sequence continues at coordinate 59,938 of JACRIY010000097.1, read as the reverse complement.
TCGCTTCCGCCGGCAGTTGGCAGGGTAACGAGTTCGCCCGCCCCCACTTCGGCATCGCGCTCCTTGTTCCCCTCCGCGGCAGCACACAGGGCGGCCATCGGCTCGCCGGTCCACACCGCGATCACTTCCTCGACATAGGCGTCCTTGCCGGAAGCCGTCGCCGGATCGGCGCTGTCGACCAGGCGAGCGGGCAGGCCGAGCTGGGCGTCGTCGAGTGTGCGCTGCCAAGCCGAGACCCGGTGCGTGGATCCGCCCATCAGCAGCGGTACCTTCCTCGCCACCTCTGGCGCATACGGGCCGCCGTTGCCATGTCGGATGTCGCGCGCCATCAGGCTTCGCCAGGCGAAGTCGCAGTCGCCGCGCGACCCGATCGGCACGCCGACGTCCAGCCGGTAGCCCATCAGTAGGTCGTTCGAATCGAGCAGGATGCAGTCGGGCCGATGGTTGTGCACAGAACGGGCGGCGAACTGCTGCAGCGACTGCTCTGCTCGCCCCCGGTCCAGTAGCACCAGCCCGGCGGTCGAATTCGTCTTGCGTGCCCAGCCCGCGGGCTTGCGCGCGAGCAGTGGCTCTAGATCCTTTCCGGTCGGCTTCCAGTCCGCGAGCGTCGTACGGTCCCTGCGGGCCTTCTCTTCGGCCTGCAGGCGTTCGTTGGGCTTCTGTGTGGGAGTTACGCCGATCCGGTCGGACGCGCCGTTGGTGGCACGCGGGACGTCCAGTGTGGTCATAAGGAAGCGGCCCAGCCTCTTCCCGGTGTCCGTCTCCAGCTCTTGCCCAAGCACGAGAACGCCCTCGTACTGGGACGCCTGCGGGTGGAACGACTGCCGGTCGGCCCAGTGCAGTTCGAGCCGGCTGGCCGGCATGAAATGCCCGGTGCCTGCGGGGCGGTAACGCGCCAGCGTGAAGACCGGCCGCTCCCCGCCATGCGCGGTGTCGACGCCGATCAGCATGTGCACGACGGTAGCCTGATTGGCGCACTGCGCGGGGCTAAGTCCCAACGTGTCGTTCAGCGCCTTCGCATCGATCTCGAGGTCGACCGTCAGGCCGAAGAGGCGCGATAGCGCGGGTGACCCCTGGATGGCGAAATAGCGCTGGGCCACGCGGCTCTTGTCCGGCGCAGGGTCCGGCTTGCTGGCCTCGACCCGGTTGGCATCGCGATGCGATCGCACGGCCGCCGGAATCGCCTTGCTGACGGCCTCGCGACCGCTGGCGAGCGCGGCCGGGTCGACCAGCCAGGAGGCGAGCGCGGGCTGAGGCGCCGGGTCGGGAGTGCAGGTGTAGAGGCCCAGGACACTACACGTGGCCGCCTCGTAACGGGCCCGCGCCTGCGCGCGCAGCTTCGCCTGGTCGCCATCGGTCGGATCGATAACGGCGTCCGCGGACGCCGCTGGTTGCAACGCTCCCTGCTCCAACGCGCGGCAGCAGGCCTCCTCCTCCGCATGGCACGAGGCCGCGTCGCCGTGCGCCCAGCGGACAGTAGCGCAGACCTCGAGCGCACGTTCGCTCTCCAGCAGCAGCGCGAGGTCGCTTTGCCGCGAAGGCACGATGGTCTGCACCTGCGTGGACGTCGATGACGCAGGTGCGGGCGTGGCGGCGGTCTCCTGTGCGGAGCACAAGCCGCTACCGGCCTGCAGCCCCGTACCGGCGTTGGAAGCCCGAAGCAAGGCGTCGAGCGTTGCCCAGACCTCGTCCGGACGCTCGGCCGACCCCACGAGGCTGTCGGTCCACAGCGCATCGAGCCAGCTGAGGTCGTCCTTTGCGCCCCAAGCTTGCTTGAGCGAAAAGGCATGCGCAACACAGGTCGGTGAGTTGGCCAGAGCCTTTGCGTCGGGCACCGCGCAGGTGCCGTCAGTGACCCACACGCTGTGGATCCGCAGCGGCATCAGTCCGCGCTTCGCATCCAGCCAGTCCGTGACCAGCCAGCTCGGAAGTGTCCCTAGATCGCCGCTGGTGGCGACCTCGGGCGACAGCATCAGCGTCGCGCGCAGCCGGCCGCTGTCGGTGACGCCGGCGGGGATGACCTTATAGATGCCTCGTGTCGCCATGTCAGTAGGCCTTCTTGCGGACCTTCGCGGTCAGCTGCTTGTCGAAATAGGTCGAGTACGTGTCCCAGCTCTTCGTCTGACACGCGGTCGCGACTCGTCGCTTTGCCTTGCTGCCGTGTGGTGTCGGCCGGCGTGGGGCCGAGGGCTTCGCGGTCTGCCCGGCCTGCGGCCGCGTGCCGAACGCGGCTAGCCGGATGCCAGGCACGTAGTCCTGCCAGCCGCCCGCGTCGCCGGCGGTCGTCGTCGCTGCCGGCGACTGCGGCTTCTTGTCGCCATCGGTACCGTCGAGGTTAAGCTCCACACCGACCGCGACGCTGTAGTCGTAGTCGACGATGCCCATCGAGAACGAGAATGTGTAGGTGGCCGACCCAACCATCTGGCTACCCTGCTGGGTCGCGCTGACGTAGAGCGATGCACCGAAGTTAAAGACCCAGATGGACGCCGAACCTCCCACGTAGAAAGTAGCGAAGATCTCGGTGTGGTCGCGGCGGCTGCGGATGTAGGCTCCGACCATCAACCGGCCCTGCCCCTTGAGCGGTCCGTACGAGAAGGCGCCGGCACCACCGTACTCGAACGAGGCCTCGAAGCCGACGATGCCCGTGGTGTCCGCCTCCAGCGCGAAGAAGCCGCTACCGCCGTAGGGCGCGACGGCGATGGTGAAGGGCGAATCACGCCGCGAGAGCGACGCCACAAATGTGGCGCCGCGATTGTCAAACGGCAGGCGTGCGGCCGCGTTCAGCGAGACGTTGAAGATCGCCAAGTTGCCGACGGTAAAGGCGCCCAAGTCGAGCCGATAGCCCGCCTCGATGCCAATGCCGCTGTTGAGTGGCTGCAGGTAGACGCCACTGCCAGCGCTGGAGCCGAAGAACGGCGTCAGCTGGCTCAGGTACTTAAGCTTTTCGCCGATCGTAAAACCGTCGTATTGCAGGTCGCATTCGGGCGCGCCGCCGCGCGAGGTGAAGCGCACGCCCTTGAAGTGCAGCGTGACCGCGTCAAAGCTCCCGAGCAGCCGGATGTCGAACGCGCCCAGCTCGCCGATCGACAGGAAGCTCGGCGCGCTCGGCTTGAGCAGGTCGACGCGGGCCCGCGTCCTGACGCTGAGCGCGCAGCCCTCGTGCGGCCGGAACACACCGGCCGTGGCTTCCGAGGCAGCAGCCGACATGGTGGTCGAGAAGTCATAGGCCATCGTCGCGGCCGAGGGAATGAGCAGTTTGATGCGCTCCTCAATCTCTTCGCGAATCGCGCCGAAGTTGATCAGCGCCAGTAGGCGCGCACGGATCTCCTCCAACGACAGGCGCTTCAGTTGCTCGACAATGCGAAGCGGCGTCGATTGCCCAGTGCGCCAGCCCGTCACCAGGTACTGCATGAATTCAACAGCGCGCAGCCGCTCCTCGGGCTTCAGCTTGAGCGGGTCGGCGGCGATCAGGTTGGTAAGCGACACAGTGTCCCAGTGCAGCTGGTCCCTGGCGGGTACGCTTGCATCTGTCTCGGACTCACCAGGCGGACTGCCGGTCACGAAGATGGCGTTCCTGTCGACGACGACGAGCAGGGCACCGGTGAGCAATTGGCCGGCGGTTTTGCCGGCGGCATCGAACAAGTTTTGGCGCTGGATCCCCAGTTCGGCATAGGCGCCCTTCAGCGGAACGAGCAGCGGACGGAAGGCGGCCACCAGCTCGCCGGTCACGGCCTCGGCCGGCTCGATCAGTGCCGCGATTAAGTCCATCACCTTGTCGGCCAGCGAGCGCCGCAACACGATGACCGCTTGGGCACCGGTCGCTTCAGCCGCGGAGAGCGGATCGGGAAGCGAGGGCAGCAGCCGGGCCGGCTCACGCTTCCAGTCGTCGACATTGCTCTTCTCGACCCAGGCGCGCGTCTCGGTCAGTCGCTGTTCGTATTGGTCCAGCAGCGCCTTCGAAGGTCGCAACAGCGACTCCAGCGTCTTGTCGGCGAGCAGTTCCTCGACGCGGTTCTTCAACGTCGTGTTCAGGCCGATGAACCAGCTTAGAGCCGAGACGAATGCGCGCCGCACCGGCGCTGCCAGCGCGTCCCGGGCCTGCACGTACGCTATCGCAACGACCCCGTCGCGTAGGCTAATGAGCGCCCGGACAGCAACTTCGCCTAGCCGCTCAAGATCGCTGAACGCGGCATCGATCGCTTGCATAGCCGCCTGCAGGTGCGTCTGGTCGAGGCTCTTGAGCTGCTGGGTGAAGAGCTGCACTCCGACCGCGGCGCTGTGCAGGTCGACCTCCGCCTGTAGGGCCACGGTGCCCAGGCGCAAGAGCTGGACGCGCACCGGCTGGAAGGCGGGATCCTTCAGCGCTTTGTCGTGCATCGCCTTGTGCACCATCACGGCTACGGCATGGATCCTCGCGACCAGCGAGGATCCGCCGGCGGCGGATGCCGGCCACCGGCCCGGGGCCAGCGCGTTTATGTCCCGCAGGTCGGGCAGAGGCGGCGGCGGAAACACCATGGTGGCGTCGACGACGCCCTTCAGGGCCCGCTTCGCGCCGTCCTGAATTGGGTCCAGCACGTCCGCGAGGATGTCCCGCGCTGTCTCGATGGATCGGGGAAGCGCCATCGCGCGCGGTCCGATCTGGAGTGCCAGTTCGTCCGCTAGAACCTGGGAGACCTGCGCAAGCAGCGCCTGCGGTCGGTCGCCCAGGGTACCCAGCATCGCCGAAAGGCGCAGCAGCGTGGTCAGGTTCGTCAGCGCGCGTTGGTAGGGCGAGCTGCCAACCCGCGCAGGCGAAGACAGGTCAGCGACGGCAGCGGCAAGGTGGCGTCGGGCTGAGGCCACGGCCGCGGCGAGGTCCTTCAGTTCCTTGTCGGCATCACTGCCCGGCTCGGCCTGCGCGGACGCGAGCAGCGGCTCGACCTTCCGGAGCGCGCCGACGGCGATCCCCATCATCGATCGCAGAAGCGCCTCGGCCTGCAGGCGCGGCGCATCGACGGAGGTCGGCGCGGTCCTGACGGCATCGTCGACAGCCTTGCCGAGTTCGGCCCGGGCCTGCACGAATAGTGTGTTCACCGCTTCGACCTGAGCAAGGGCCTCGGCGCCCTTCGCGCCTACCGCCTCCAGTGCTCTGCGGGCCGCCTGCACTCTGTCCTGAAGCGCGCTAAGCCGCGCGAGCGCGCCATCCAGCACGCGATCCCGCAGCCTCACCCACGACGCGTTCACGGCAAGCCTGATCGCAACCGGATCCAGCTGGCTGGTGGTGAAGTTGAAGCGATCAATCTGCGCGTTGAAGCCCGCGAGCTTGCGCTTGACGGCCACCTGCAGCTGGTCGAGCGGGTTGGCCGCGACCCGGCCGCAAGCGTCCATGAGACGTCGGCCGCATTCGTAGATGTCGGACAGCGAGGCAATGACTGCCGCGTCGTCGGTGTTTGCCGCGCTCGCCGAGAGGGCCTTCGTCAGGTCGTGCAGCGCACTGTCGACGTCGGGGAAGACATCCCCCATGCTGCCGACGAGTCGGTCAGAGGTCCGGTTCACGCCCGCTCCCGCCGCCCTCCATTGCCGCGTGAGTTCCTGCACCAGCTCGTGCAGCGGCGCAATGATGTTCGTGCGGAGGCCGCCCGCGGCAGCCTCGGCGCCACTCATACCGTATTCGACCGCCTCCCGCAGCAGCGGCAATTCAGCGGCCGCGTTCTTGACGTCGAGGTAATTGATCAGACTCTTGATGGATACCAGCCCGAGGAGCTTGGTGTCCAGCGCGCCGTTGCCACCGAAGAACTTGCCGAAGGCCTGCTTGGCCCGCAGTTCGGCTGGCCCGCCCGGCACCGCGGCAAGCGTGGCGACCGGTGCATCTTGCTGGGGTACCAACGGGAAGCCGTTTTGGCCAACAACCGAGCTGACCACCCCGGCCGTGTTGACGCCGCCGGTACCGGTCAGCGGACCGCGCTCGCGCGACAAAGCGATGACCGCGCCGGCCGGACGCATCACGCCCCCGCTACGGTCGCCGCTGCGCCCCATGTCTATCGTCACCGTGTTCACGATGTCGAGGTAGATGCCGAGCGCATCCTTCTCCTGCGTGCGCTTGCTGCGCTCGAAGCCGTTCTGCACGTACCAGCCCTCGAACTGAGCGAGCGCCGTCTGCGGGACGCCGCCCGTCAGTCGCTCGACTTGGTCGATGCGGATGCGTGCCGTCTGGATCGCCGGGAAAAAGGGCGGCTGGTCCGCGCCTTCGAGCAGGGGGTCATCGAACTGCAGCAGCGGGCCTTCGTAGTCGTTGAACACGAGCACCTCGTTCGGGCCGCGGGCAATGTTGCCAATGCCGACCCCGCCGGTCGCCTTGAGCGTCCAAGAAAGCGTCTTGTGGGACGCGCTGCCCGGCTTTATCTCGTCGCAGTAGCGCAGCGAATGACCCTGCAGATCTAGGGTGCGCAGGTGCCGTTGAAGGTCGGGCGTCTCGAGAACGACCCGGTGGTCCGGCGTGAGGTCGGGCGACGGCAGACCGTTGTAGTAGGCCACGAGGCGGTCCATCAGGTCGGCGCGGTTGGCGGCGACGTTGTCAACGAAGATCAGCTTGCCGCGAGTCGATGCGTTTTGGATTCGCATGTCGAAGACGACCTCGGCGCCTTCGATCCGCGACGTGCGCGGCCAGAACACCAGCCCAGCCTCGTCGGCCCAGAGTCGCCCGCCCGGCGCCGGCGCCGGCGGCTCCGCACGTCCGGTGTCCTCGGTCGGATCTACTATGTCCGGCGTGGTCTGCGTAAGCATCTGCACCACGTCGGCGGGGAACATACGCCCGCCGTTAGGCTGTCCATACGCGGGGAAGGCCTTATCCGGCCGCGCGACGCGGATGAACATGCGCTGACGCAGGTAGCAGCGCACGGGACCGGCCGGTTCACCGGGCGACCCGGCGGGCCGCAGGAACACGCGCTCGGTCTGCTTGACCAGCGAGGCGCGGTGGCCGATTGGAAACAGGTAACCCTTGTAGACCACCTCGGCGAACACGTCGCGGCCCAGCACCGTCCAGTGCTGCCAGCGTTCCACCGACATCGAGTCGAACAGTGGCCCGTGGACGACGTGGCGCGCCGCAGCCGGCGGAACGAAGTCGCTGTCGTGGCGCAGCGTGCCGCCCAGCGCAGTGAGCGACAGCTCCTGCACCTTCAGCGCCCGCGGCCGGTAGATGGCGGTGTCGGCCTGCGCGTCGAGCAGACGCCACTCCTCGGGCAGCTCGACTTGGCTGGAAAAGCGCAACGCCTGCAATTGGCCCGTCTTCTCGCGCCTCCCGCGCACCGGCAGCCCCCACGTCGAGCTGAGCAGCACAATCTCATGGCGATCGTAGGCGTCCAGGGTCGAGCGGAACACGGCGCTCGCGCGGTAGCGCCGCCTGTCGATCCCGCGCGTGCACAGATAGTCGACCAGGGGATGCAGCGCGGGGACCGCATCGACCTCGGGCGCGCTCGCCGGCGACCCGGGCGAGGATGCCGCCGATGCCGAGGACGCCGCCGCGGACGCGGCAGACGTCGCGGCCGCGGTGGTCGCACCGGCAGACCCTGCACAGATCGAGTCCTCGTCGCGGTTCTTGGCATCCGGGACGACCTGCGTTGCCTTGAAGAGCGCCTGAATACCACTGGTGTTGGGGTCGCTTTCCTCGAACCCGAGCGTCCAGGGGGCCCGCGGTCCCCGCGGCGGCGCCGCGCCCGCCGGTGCATGCAGCGTGTTGCCCTTGGGCGCGGTGCGCTGATAGGCAAATAGGCTGCGGTCCAGCCCGAAGCGCACGAACTCTGGACGCATGTCGGGCGAGGCGACGGCCCGCACTAGCGGGTTGACCGCATCGACGTCCAGGCTCGCCGTCCACAGCGGCACCGGCAGCTGCGCGGGCGTGCGGGCCCAGGGCAGGTTGCCGCGCCGCGTGCGCCACTGGCCCTTCTGACAGGGCGAGAGGATCAGCCGCGCGGGGATCTCGATCGCCGTCTGGAGTTCGTCGGGGACAGCGGAGAGCGACGCCTCGACATCGGTCAGACGCTCCTGCAACGTGCGCAGCTTCTTTCCCCAATCCCGCGGGCGTCCCGCCCGCTGCGGGCGCTGGGGGGCCTGCCCGCTGCGGATGCCCAGCGAAATAAGCATCGCAATGTCGGCGCCAACCGACTCGTCGTCGGCACCGCCTGCGCCGTCGGACTCTCGACGGATCAGCACGCCGCCCGCATCGAAGGCCGCTGGCTGGCGCGCACGCGGCGTCACGGCCATGTCGTAATTTGCCCAATCAGTCAGCGCGTCGAAGGTGAACGGCAGGCGGGTGCCGGGCGCACCGCCCTGCCCCGCGGCGGGCGCGTCGCCCCCCTCTACGTCTACGCGCGGACGGCTGCCACAGTCGACATGGAAGGCAAGGCGCGACGTTCCTGACAGGCGGGCGCGCATGACCGGCAGTGGATCTGCCGCATTGCGAAGCAGTTCGACGTAGGCCGCCTTGACCTTGGCGTGGCGCTTTGGCAGCTCGTCGCGATCCATGAACTCCAGGTCCTTCTGGTTACCGGGGCTGAAGAACTCCATGTCGTCCGGCAGCAGCTTCGCAACACCGGGCTCCAGCAGCATCTGCTCGGCGTAGAAGTCGCGGAAGCTAGCGTAGTCTTGCAGCACCCCACTCGTGGCCTGCTCCAGCAGGCGCGCGTAGTCGCGCGGGGGGATCGGCAGTTCGGGCGCGGATTTGAACGGGTTCCACGCCAGCACCGACTTGACGATGTCGAGAAGCCTAGAGCTGATGTCCTCCGGCTCTGGCGCATCGCCCTTCAGCAGCGCGATGAACCGGCCGGCCCGATGCAAAGACGCGTCGAGCAGCAAGCGCACTAACCCGTCGCGCACCTCCTTGTTGGCGGCGCGACCGATCGTCATCAATTCCGGCGGAAGCCCGTCTGCGCCGATGTAGATCGGATAGGCGGGCGACAGGGACGGCTCGCGCGCCACCGGCGCGGTCGCATTGCCCGTGGCGCGCGGATCCGGCGGAGGCGGCAGTACGCCACTCGCGATCGCCTCGTTGCAGCGCCGCTCGAACGCGTCGGCGAAATCTGCGAAGGTCCGATCCCGGTTCCGCTTCAACGCGGCGTAGGCGCGTCGCACGGCCAGGTGGTCCTCGGTCGTGGCCAAGGTGGCAAGCTCGCGCAGGAAGTCGGGCAGCCGCTTGCTGAAGTTTCGAGGCGCGCCGTGAATCTCGACGGGGAATGTGGGCTCGCCCGGCAGCAGCACGTCGGGCAGCGGCGCTTCGCCGGGGCGGAAAACGGCTTCCTCGAAGACGTGCTGCGGCGGGAATTCGACGACAAGCACCGGTCGCGTGTCCAGCACAGCAGACGCGCCGTCGGCCCCCGGTTCCACTCGCTGTAGGACGCGGCAGCGGGCGCGGGTGTCGCTGATCCAGGCCTGCCCGCCCGCGATGTCGAGGTAGAGGCCGGAGAATAGGAACGCGAGACGCGCCAAGCTCTCCGGCTTCGCGACGTCAACGCGCGCGCGCGTCAGGTCAATGTGTGCCAGCGGCAGGTCGCCGAGCTCGGCGGCGGAACCAAGCCAGAGGTAGCTGTCCGACATCCGTAGGTCGGCGCGGGCGCGGGCCAGGTCTAGGTCGTGGACGATGCGCAGGCCGGTCGGCGAGAAGCGGAACTCACTGAATTCGCAGCCCCGGGGCGCTAGGTCGCTACGCAGCAGGAGAAGCGGAACGTCAAGCGAGGACAGGGCCGCGGCGTAGCCCTTGCTGACCAGCGTCATCGAAGGATGGTGCGTACGCGCGCTCGCAGTGCTCGGATCGACGGCGCTGCCGTCTCCCGCCGCGCCCATGACCAGCATTCGCCCGATGCGGGTTTCGATGTCCCATCGGGTCGTGCTCAACTGCCCCGCGAAACGCAGAGTCGGCGCCGGCGTACTGGCTGATTCGATCGCCCGCTGAAACACACCGTCAGCGATTCGCAGCGGTCCGAGCAGTCCATCGTGCGTGGTCACCGTCGCGAGCCACATTGCTCGAATGCTGGAAACGCCAGCCGGGTGGGCCCCCGACGAACGCTTCAGGGACCAGTCGCGACGAATGAAGCGCCACCGTGGTGGCCGCGGGTCGCCGCCGGGGTCGCCGGCCCGCACAGTCCAATCTGGCTCGGCTTCGGGCGACATGCAGCGCGGCCAGGCTGGTGCTGGTGCTGGTGCTGGTGCTGGGGTTGGTGCTGGGGTTGGGGTTGGTGTCGTCGGCTTGGCCGGTGCAGGCACCGGCGCCGCGGCGGCCGCCCGGCTCGTCATGGCTTTGAGCGAAATACGCGGAGTGTGCGCGGCACGGCCCAGCAGCAGGTCGCCCTCGGCCACCTCGCCCCATGCGACGAAGACCGGGTCTTTGTCGGTACGGCGGGGCGGCACGCGGCCCTCACGGGCGGCTTGGCCGGGCAGCGCGGTGTCGTCGGCCTCACTGTTGGCCTCATGGTCGTCCGCCTGGGGCGACGACGGGTCGGCGTCGCACCAGGCCATGCGCAGTCCGTCCGCCAGGCTAAGCCCGCCGTCGGCGAGCCGCAAGGGCGCGATGGTCTTCTTCGGGTCGGTTCCCGTCGGAAGGACACGCCACACGCCGTTGGTTGCAAATCGGAATCGCAGCGGTCCGCTAACCTGCAGGTCGTCCCCGAACACCAATCGCAATGCCGCATGAGCGTCGACGTCGGTCAATTCGAACGCATACTCGGCCGAAGCAGTCGGCGACTCGTCGAATGCGCTTCGCGTCGGCAATCGATCGATTTCGCTCGCCGGGAGAGAAATGTCCTCGAAATCGACAGAATCGCTCTGTTTCTGCGACGTGGACCACATCGACGTCACTAGCCGGACCTGCCATCGGCCCTTGTCGACATTCGTCGAGTAATGTCCGAAAGTAAATCGAATCGTGCGATTCGCGAGCTGGCCGAATCGAACGTTGGTCACTTCCAGCGTGTAGACGACATCGGGCTCCTTGTCATCGACCTTATCCAGGCGCAGCCGGAATTTCGCATCGGGACCGAACGCCTTACGGGTCAGGCGCAAGGACCGAGCCGTCGCACCGGAAGCCGCTGAGGCAGGCGCCGGGCATACCGCCGCCCGCGACGCGTCGGTCACTTTCGCGGAAGGGTCAGCTTCAAGGGCCGGATACCAGGTGACGGTTACGCTTCGCCGGTCCTCGACGAAGCGCAGGCTCGAGCCGCAGGTGCGGCGACTTAGCAACGCGGCCGTGCTCGGCATAGGCGCGAGCAGGAGTGGCAAAGCTGGGGTCGCTATCCCCGCGCCGATGAACGATCGACGGCTAACCGGCCATGCCTCGCGAGCGTCGCCGACCGGCGTGAAGCCCTCGTTCCACTCGTGCAGTTCGATCATCGCGCGTGCCTCTCTCCACACGGATTTGCCGCTGTTGCCCCCTCTGTACGAAGGACTGATCTGGGCAATCGAATTCCTTCGGGTGAGAGATCTCTTCCCGAGCATCTCTCCAGCGACTTAGTGCTGACTCCTCGAGAGTTCGTGAGGAAGAGAGCAACGCGCCGAGTTCGGCGTGAAACTGGACGCGCTGGCAACAGCAAAGCGGTGGCTTCGTCGAAGCCTGCCTGCTGCACGCCAACCGAACCGGCGACCGCCACCCGGCCGCCGCCGCCGGAGTCGTGCTGGCTTGCGACGCTTGTATCGGGAGACATGAGGCGCGAAGCCGCCGGAGAACCTTCCGGATTGCCCGCGGCCGGTGTCTGGCCTCGGGTCTGCGCTACGCATGGAGTCAACATGCGACGGCAAGCGCAAGCGCGCCACCGGTGGCCTGAGTTTCACGCACTAGCTAGCCCTCCTCCCGCTCAGCCAGTTCTACTTGAAGCGTGAAAAGCTATCAATGTCAAATATGCCGGTGACATCGCGCGGGCTGTGTGGTAGACGCTGGTGCCGCGCAGAAAGGAAGATGGACAAATCTACTCAGTCACCAGTCCTCTTCACCGTGGACCTGTTGGCCCTAAGCCACCGTTGCCGCGCCTCCTGAAGACGAGATCGATGTTGTTCTGATAGAACCTTTCCGCGCTGCTTCTCCGCACTCCGCCGTCGCGCCTCTTGTGAAAGCTCGGGCGGTCCCCTTCGAAGCGCTGCTTCGCTCATTTTCTGGCGTGCTTCCTCGCTCGGCCTAATTCCGATGTGGGCGGCCGCAATTCGCGCACGATGCTGGGCAGACAGCTTGTCTGTTCCGAGTTTCCGGCGATCTGCCCACCTGCGGCGCTGAGCCTCTGACATCTTTCGTCTGGCTTCATCAGAGTGCCTGAGAATGCCATCGTCCACACACGATAGGGAGTTGTAAGCCGGTGCCAGTTCGTTGATCCAGTACCGCTCGCGCTCGCGCAGTCGACCGGCGGAGCATTCCTCAAGCACCTCAAAGTCGAAGGCCTCAGGGCCGTACTTCTTCCACGCGCGCAATAGTGCAGTGTTGTGGTGCCTATCGCCTTGCAGGTCCTCACGATGCCGCCGCCACCTTCTCTCGTGATCGACGGATGAGCCGACATAGCATCGCCCCGTCGCGCGATGCACGATCTTGTAAACGGCGCACATTGGCTATGCCATGTCGCCACAGGCGGAGCCGAAGGGCGCCTCGACCAAGCCGACGTTCACCTGGTAGACGTCATTCATGAAGACCGTCTGGCGGCGCATGGCGTCGACCTGGGCCTGCGCTGCTGCAAGCGGGATTCCAAACCGAGAGGCCATCTTCGCGGGGTCGAAGGCAGCGGCAGGCAAGGCGGCGGGGTAGAAGTGCCCCATGGGTCTGCGCGCGCCTCCTGCGGCCGTGTGAAGACCGATGGCACTGTTCGCAAGCCGGTGCTGGAGCGCGGAGCTCCAGGCAGCGAGCTCTGTGTCCACGGTGCCACCGACCTCGGCGTCTGCCATGCCTGGCACGGACCACGAGAACCAGAAGCTGCCTGCAAGGTCGGGCCCATCGTCCGGAGCACCCTGGTGAACCGCATAGCCGTCAGCCTGCAGCTGTCGCACGACGGCGTCCGCGAAGTCTGTATGAGTCATGAGCACAGGTCCTGTTTGGTTTCGACTCGGTCAGCATCCGACCACGGCATGCCGCATCAACCCTCCGTGCACGCTCCAGCGTCGTCGAACAGGGCGGCTTGCTGCGGGAAGCGGACGGTCAAGCGTTCGGCCAGCGCGGTCGGATCCTGATGGCCATGAAGCCCATGACGCTGCCTCCATTGCGAGCGGCGAAGGATTTCGTCGACGCGGCGCGTGCTGCCCTTCGCCGGCCGCAACAGACCCATCGCGACATAGGTCCGGTAGCCGTTCGTCCAGTCCTGGTCCTCACCGGCACGCTCCTGCAGCATGCGGTCCATCTCGAAGTCCAGGAACAACCAGGCATCCTCCAGGTCGATCTCGCTATCACCTTCCACATCGACCACGCTTCGGCCATTGCTCAAAGTCCGCAGGTCGGGCCCGCACGACTCGCCGTAGAGCTCCCACATCGGATCGCGCAGTCCGGTGACTTCGTGGTCCGACGGGACGTCGTCGTTCCAGTCATCGCCAACGTGGATCAGGCCCAACCGGGGCACTGGCGTCTTCGGGGTTCGCCGCACGGCGGGCGGGAGCCAGCGCACGCCACCTTCGACGTCGCGCCAGATCCTCAACGCCGAGAACGGCGGCGCGATTGCGTACTGGGACCACCGAGCGTCGATCGCTAGCAGTTGGGCAGGATTGACGATCTCGACGCCGGTCTCCCGCTGCACGGATAACGCGTAGCGAAGCAGCTCGGCCAGCATGTGCGGCGAGTAGGTGTCGGCCGCGATGGTGATGTGACCATCCTCGATCGTCCGCCCGACGTATTGCCTGCGGCTCCAGTCGTATTGGGTGTTGGCGATGAAGTCGCGCAATGCCGCCAGCGGCCGCATGTAGCCGTACCGCGCCGGATCGCTGTCGATCATCTGGTGCAGCGACTTGTCTTCCCTGACAGCCGTGCACACCCAACATCCGAAGCGGCTGGAGCACGGCTTGCTGTGCTTCTCAAGCTCCATGTCGGCGACCACGACGCAGCCGCTGCGTATCCGTCCGGCCAAGTCATCTTGAAGTTCGCGGCCGGGCCCGGAAGGATCGCGTCCACGTAGGAATAGATGGACGCGATGACAAGCGAGAGCAAGAAGACACGTCGTCGGTACGGCGCGCAGTTCAAGGCGATGGTGCTGGCGCAGTGCGAGGAGCCTGGCGTGTCGGTGGCCCAGGTGGCCATGTCGCACGGCATCAACGACAACGTGGTGCACCGATGGCGGCAATTGGCCCGCGAGGGTAAGGCGACGCCACCGAAGGCAAGCGAGTTCATCGCGCTGCCGATGACGGCGCCGGCTGCGGCGACATCAGCGTCTGCAGACATCCACGTCGAGGTCAGGCGAGGCCCCGTCACGATGATCATCACGTGGCCGGCCAGCGCGGCGGCCGGCTTCGCGATCTGGACGCGCGAGTTGCTGCGGTGATCCGTGTCGACGCGGTGTGGCTGGCCGTCCAACCGCTGGACATGCGCCTGGGCACCGAAGCAGCGCTGGCCCGCGTGGTCACGGTCTTCGGCGCCGCGCATCCGCATCACGCCTACCTCTTCGCGAACCGCAGGGCCAATCGCATGAAGGCCCTTGTCCACGACGGCATCGGCGTGTGGCTGGCCGCGCGCAGGCTCAACGCGGGCAAGTTCGTTTGGCCGGCCGACGGCACGAGCACCTTGAGCCTGAGCAGAACGCAGTTCGACGCCCTGGTGCTGGGCCTGCCGTGGCAGCGCTTGGGCGAGGCGGGCATCATCCGCGTGATCTGAGGCCGCGCTGAGTGGCGCCGGCAATTGCCGGATGTGCCGATGGATCGGCGCCTAGGATGAGCGAGGATTGCCTTCCATGATCAGCGCGCAGCAGCTGGAAGCCTTGGACCCGCAAGTGCGGCAGGCGATGCTGTCGCTGATGGCCGAGGTGGCTGCGCGCGACGAACAGCTGCGCGCCAAGGATGCCCAGCTCGAGCAGCGCGAGCGCGACGCGGCCTTCAAGCAGGCGCTGATCGACAAGCTCACGCACGAGAACGCGCTGCTGAAGCGGCTGAAGTTCGCCGCGCAAAGCGAGAAGTTCAACGCCGAGCAGCGCAGCCTGCTCGACGAGACGTTCGATGCTGACCTGGCCGAGGTGGGCCGTGAGATGAAGCGGCTGGGCGTGGATGTCGACGCCGACGACGACAAGAAGACAACGGGCAAGAAGACCCCGAAGCGCCAGCCGCTGCCGCCGCACCTGCCGCGCCGCGACGTGCACCACGAGCCGCAGTCCACGGCCTGCGGTTGCGGCTGCCAGATGCAGCGCATCGGCGAAGACGTGGCCGAGAAGCTGGACTACCAGCCCGGCGTGTTCACGGTGGAGCGCCACGTACGAGGCAAGTGGGTCTGCCGTCAGTGCGACAAGCTCGTGCAGGCCGCGGTGCCGGCGCACGTCATCGACAAGGGCATCCCGACGGTCAGTCTCCTTGCACAGGTGCTGGTAGCGAAGTTCCTGGACCATCTGCCGCTGTACCGCCAGGAAGCGGTCTTCGAGCGAGCCGGACACTTGATCGCCCGCTCCACGCTCGCGCAGTGGGTGGGCGAGTGCGGCGCGCAGTTGCAGCCGCTGGTGCAGGCGCTGGCCGAGGAACTGCGCCGACACGCGGTACTGCATGCCGACGAGACACCGGTGGCGATGCTCAAGCCCGGCAACGGCAAGACGCACCGCGCCTACATGTGGTCGTACTGCACGACGAGCAGCAACCCGATCAAGGCGGTGGTGTTCGACTTCAGCGAGACCCGCAGCGGCGAGAACGTGCGCGAGTTCCTGCAGCTGGACACGCCCAGCGCCTGGCAGGGCACGCTGGTAACAGACGGGTTCAGCGGCTACCGCGGCTGCGTCGACCTGGGCGTGACCTCTGCGCAATGCACAGCGCACGCGCGCAGGAAGTTCCACGAGCTGTGGGCCAATCACGGCAGTGAGGTGGGCCGCCAGGCGCTGCGCTTCCACCAAAGCCTGTTCCGCATCGAGCGTGAGATCGAGGACCACACGGCAGACGAACGACGCCGAATACGGCACCGCAAGTCACGGCGGGTGCTTGAGGTGTTCCACCGCTGGCTGATGGCGCAGCGAAGCCTCGTGCCGCCGGGCTCAGCCACGATGAAGGCTATTGACTACAGCCTGAAGCGCTGGGCCGAACTCACCCGGTTCGTCGACGATGGCGACGTGCCGATCTCGAACAACTGGGTCGAGAACCACATCCGCCCGATCGCAATGGCCTGCTCATAGGACCCCTCTTCTTCAAGTGCTTGAAAACATTGAGATCTGCTTGTCGTTCTCGGTGCGACATGGGCGACTTGTTCGCGATAGCGCGTCGATGACTCGCTGATCTGCGAGCGCCGCGGTGCGGATCTGAAACGGCGCACGTGGAACTACCTGCTCTGCAGGCAACAATCCCTGCTTGATGAGGCTTCGGATGCGGTGATTGGAGACGCCCAGCTTCTCTGCGGCCTGCGACATGGTCAACCACTCCCCATCTCCCTCGGCCGGCTTGTAGGCGCGGATGTCGCGCACGCGCCGAATTGACGAGACGCGGTGTGCCGTCCAGGTCTTGCCTTGCCCGGTGGGCATGCCCATGCGATTGAGCGATGCGGCGATGTGTTCGTCCGACCACTGGCCGGCCATCCTTCGAATGACTTCAACCGCCTCATCCGAGGTCCTGCAGCCGTGCTCTCCTGATCTCGGCTTGGGCACCCGAACCTCGGAGTGTTGGCCGCCATGCCAGTGGATGACCAGGATCACCTCGCGTGCTGTCTCGTCGACGTCAACCACGATGTCATGGACGAGGGCGCGCAGCAGTTGCTGACGCGTTCGTGTCGTGACGCCAGGCGCGTGCCATGCGGCATCGAGATCCGCGGCCAAGCCGTTGAAGTCGGGCCACTGGGCTTGAGCTTGAGCGGCTTGCAGGCCAGCAAGCTGCCGTTCGCAGGCCTGCACCCGCTGCAGGGCGGCCTCCCA
Source organism: Rhodocyclales bacterium (assembly GCA_016235805.1). GTDB lineage: Bacteria > Pseudomonadota > Gammaproteobacteria > Burkholderiales > Rhodocyclaceae > Sulfuritalea. The sequence continues at coordinate 42,932 of JACRIY010000097.1, read as the reverse complement.
GCTCTTCTCCAATTGCGCGGCGATCAAGCGGTTGTTCGGGTCACAGGCGGCGTAGCGCCGTTCGGCCAGTTGCGCGTCATACCGGGCCTGTTGCAGTTCCAGCTCACGAACGCGGCGCTGTTCAGCTTGGGCTTGCATGAAGGTGAGTTCGGCTTGGCGTGCGGCATCGACCGCCAGGGGCTCGACGGCGCGCAGAAGCTCGCGCGCCACGGTCTCATCGGGTCGTGAGGCTCCGAAGGTACAGCATCGCGGCTCGTGCGGCTGCGTGCTTGGGTGTTCGCATCGATACACCGGCTGTGGCCTGCGGCCACGGTACGCCACCGACAGCCTACGCCCGCACCTCGCACAGGTCATCATCCCGGCCAACAGCGCCGCGCCTCCTCGGCCGGACTTGGCGCCGCCTGCGCGCCCGTAGGCGTTGAGCGCCAGCAGCTTCTGGTTGCGCTCGAACTCCGCCCAGTCGATGTAACCGTCGTGGTGATCCTTGAGCACGACCTCCCACTGGTCGAACGGCTTGCCATGCTTGTAGGTCTTGCGAAGGCGCCCATCGACCAGCGTCGTGCGGCCCTCGGTCTTGCCGTAGATGTAGGCACCGGCGTAGAACGGGTTCTTCAGCAGGCTCATCACATTGCGGTAGCGGATCGGCGTCCAGTCAAAGCTCACGAGCTTCTTGCCGTCCGAGGGTCGCGGGAAGTGAACCCGCTCCGCAGCCAGAGAGAGGTAGGTCTGACGAGCACTTGCGAGTTGACGGAACCTGGCAAAGACCAGGTGAATGACCTCCTGCGTGCGCAGGTCCGGATCAACGGTCAGCCCGTACTCGCGGTGCCAGATGTAGCCAATCGGGACTGTGAGACGCAGCTCCCCGCGCCGCGCCTTGGCGCGCGCCGCATCGAGCATGCGCGAGCGCAGGATGTTGAGCTCGAACTCGCTGATGCTGCCCTTCATCCCCAATAGCAGTCGGTCGTTGGGGCGGCACGGGTTGTAGACGCCATCCATGTCGATGACGCAAGCCTCAACGAGGCCGCAGAGCTCGAGCAGGTGGTGCCAGTCCCGGCCGTTGCGCGCCAGGCGCGAGGCGTCCGAACACAACACGGCACCGACCTCGCCGGCGCATAGCCCCGCGACGAGCCGATCGAAGCCGGGACGTTCGACCGTCCCGCTGGCGGAGAGACCAAGGTCGTCGTCGATCACCTCGACGCGCTGGAAGCCGCGGCGACGGGCTTCCTCGACCAAATCGTACTGGCGGCGCTTGCTCTCCAGGTTCATCTGGACCTGAGTCTGCGTGGACTGGCGCACGTAGACGACGGCCTTACGTCGCAGCACGTCGGCGGGCAGCAAATCATGGTTGGACATCGTCGGCCTCCGGATCGTCAAGGCCGGCGGCCTGCATCAACACCGCTGCGAGTGCCTGCGTCGCCGTTGCGCGCTGCTCTGGCGTCACTGCCAGGAGCACGGGCGTCTCGAACGTCATGCACAGCTGACGCGGGCCGGTCAGCAGAAGCTGCTTGACTGGCCGAGGAACTGGACTCGAACTTGTCTTCATGCGAGGCCTCACCGACGGTGTGATGAACACCTGGCAAGCTTCGCCGATGGCCGTGCTGGACGAGCAGTCGATGCAGCTCGGCAAGAGCCGCCGCCGACGCGCGTGGAGGACCCAGAGTGAAGGCAGCGCAGGTGGCCTCGTCCAGCATCCAGGCAGCGACTGCGATGACTACGCCGTGGCCCATCTCCACGTGTACGAGCTCGCCGTTGGCGCGGCGCTCGCTATATACGCGGCGCAAGCGGTGGCCGTACAGCGCGTGCCAGCGGTAGAAGACCTCAACTTCCTGCCCGACATGGGCAGAATGAACCGGAACTGGCGCTCGGAAGGTCGAATTGGTTGTTCGCGGGCAGCCTTCGTGCAGGCAAGCGTGCGGCCGCGATCATGAGCCTGCTGCACTCGGCGCGGATCAATGGGCACGAGCCCTACGCGTACCTCAAGGACGTACTGGACCGGCTGCCGACCCAACCCTCCAGCCGGATCGGCGAACTGCTGCCGCATCGCTGGAAGCCCACCTGAGCAGCACCGGCTCCGGATCGGCGCTGTTCGCAAGGTGAGTTCGCCGCACGCTTACGCCGCTGCCGCCGGCAGCTTGGTAGACCTGCATCGTCTCCTCGAAGTCGCTGTAAGCGTCAACCACGCCGGCATTGCACAGGCCCAGGTAGGTCCACACGTCGTCGGCCGGCCAGTTCAGCAGCGGACTGAGGCGCAAGCGTCCGTCTGCATCGGTCCATGTGTCGAGGGCCTGCTCACCACGCGAGGCGATCGACAAGGCCCGCGCAACCGACTCATCTCGCCTTACGCCGGTCATCAGCACCGGCTCGCGCCAGTTCTGTTGCGCCAGCTCACGCCACAGCGCGGCGAGCTCCCGGGTGTTGGCCAGGCGTTTCCAATCGGTGGTGCAGTCGCGGCGGGTGTCTGGAAAGGTCGGCAGGGCGCGGCCGCCCAACACACGCACGGCGAACGAGTCCCAGAACGCAGGTTGCGCAACTCGCACCGCGACGTCGACGCCCCTGCCCTCGCAGAAGCGGCGGTACTTGTCGATCTCGCGCCGGGCGACCAGCGTACGCCGGCCGGTGGCCACCACGCGGGCGGCGGCTGTCGCTGCCAGGTTGGCGAGGACCGATGAATCCTTGCCCGCGCTGAAGAGAACGACCAGCGGATGGCCACGCTCCAGCAACGGGACCATGGCCTGGAGCGCGAGCTCTTCTGCGGTTTCCCTGCGGATGTCGATCAGCTGCTGCATGGTTCCTGCCCTTTCCATGGGAGCAGGTTCGCCCGGCAGGCGCGCTGTGCAAGGTCCGGGTCAGTGCATCTCGCCTCGAAGCACCCTCGACCAGATGGCGCCCGGCACGTACGCGCCACCAAATCGGCCAACGCCCGCGGCGCGCACGCAGCACCACCCGCCTCCAGCAAGCGCTGGCGGTCGGGCTCGCGCGCCGCGCATCACGAGGCGGCGATAGCCGCGTTCGCCGGCCTTGCGCTCGAGGGCATGCCAGAGTGCCTCCGCCGTGACGTCACTGGCCGGATCCAGGAGCAGGCAACGCACTTCGAGCGTGTGAGGGTCCGCCACATCGGCATCGACAGGCGACGAACACACGGCGAGGGCGACCACCTGGCCGTCGATGTCGTCGACCAGGCCGATGGCCAGCTTGTCGCCCCTGAGGCAGCCGATGCAGGCACCTAGCGCCGTGGCGGCGGCATTCGCTTCCGCCATCGGCAGGACCGCGGCGCACAGCCTAGACCTGCGCGGCGCGAAGGCGGCGCGGACGATCGCCATCGGAGGTGGGCTCCGCCGAAGAAGGGTAGGGTCAGTTCTCATGATCAGTACTCCGGCGTCCAGGCTAGGTTCGCTTTCGGGCTGATCAACCACATTCAAAAAGTGAGGCCCAGCACATTGCGCAGCAGCGGGCAAAGTGCGCAGGGGACAGGTGCGCCAGGCCCCTTCCGACTGCTGCTCAAGAGTGGCAGACTGGGAAGGCTTCCTGTCGGTGTTCGTACTGGCACAGCTCTCGTTGCAAGCCGTCGCCGGCTTGTCGTTCGAGATCCAGCCCACTCCCGTGGACTGGCGTTCGCAGTCGTGACCTGCACTTGAATCGACCACCTCCGTGGTCAAGTCGCGCGAGCGACGAATGTCTCTGCGAGACCGGACAACGCCCCTGTGGCGCTGTCTGCATCTTTGCGGCTGGTGCGGCGCTTTGCGTCTGCCTGGCCGTTCATCCTCGGAAGGCCTCTCGGCCCTCCTGAAGCGTGCGAAAGACCTGAGCCTCGGCGCAGGTCTCTTCGCCATCTCAGGCACACCGTCCGGTGCTGCCTCAACCCGGAATGGGGAACATCGTTTCTCCAACCGGGGGCGTGGTGTTCCCCTTTTGCATTCGCAAAGGAGAACGACCATGTCGACCAACACGACACCCCATGCCGTGTGCCGCCTTCTTGGCGGATCTGGCCGTGCACAGCTGACCGCCGTGCCCGTTCGAAAGGTCCCTGCGCTGCTCGCGCCGTCCACACCCTCACCGGTCGCGACGCGCGCCATCACGTTCAGCCTGCCTCTGGCGGCCTGACGCGCGATGGACAAGCACCTGTGGATGAGCCTGCTGCGTCTGATCGACGAAGGCAGTGCTGAAGAGCTTCAAGCGAAGAAGGAAGAACTCCTTCAGGCCTTGGAGCGCCATCGCATCGGACGCGGGTCCGTGCGTGGAGACGTCATGCGAGTTGTTCGCCTGATCGACGAAGAGCTTCTTGCTCGGTCGAGCCTGGCGCAACGACGGACAGGGCGTCGTTAGCGGAAGGTTCGAGGCGCCTTGCGAGGGTCTGCTTGTCGGGACGATCAAACAGGATCGCCCACATGTACTCCCTCTCGAGCGCTTCGCGCCCGCCGCTGATTGCCTGAAGAGAAGTGCCGGAACGATTCATCGTGATGGCTTTCATGTGGGGCCGCTGCAAAGCGGATTTCCATGCTACCCCAGCGGGGACCGACTGTCCCCTCCGGGCATTGGCGTCCCTGCTGAAAACAGGAGCCGACCATGTCCGAAGAAGTCAGTCAAGAGCAGCCGCCCCGGCCGATCGCTCACCTGGTGAGCCGCCGCTCCGTCGAGGAGGATCGCGCCTGGGCTCAGCTGTACGCTGCCATCCACCAACCCTCCGCCGCCGAGGAAGTGGTCAAGCAGCTCGATGCCGATGCGCAGTCCAAGCGCAACCACCTGGCGCTGTACATCCGGGCCAAGACCACCCTGCGCGAGCAGAAGGTGAGCGAAGCGCGGAATCAACGCGTCGGTGCATTCGTGCGCACGGTCCTGACCTTCTTGGTCATGGGCCCGTCACGGCTGGTGACCAAGGTGTACGTCGCCCTTCGTGACGTCGCAGTGGCTTCCATGCCGCCGGCGCAGAAGGAACCCGCAGCTGCACGTGCCCGCGGGCTGAAGAACGATCCCGAGTTCGCCTCGTCGACCGATCTCTTCAGCTCCGGCGCTGCAACTCCTGCGGTGAAGGCCTCGGCCAGGACGTCACGCAAGGCAGCGTGACCGTTCCTCGTCGAGAAGGAAGTGCAGGAAGCGCGTGTCTTCGGACTCGCCCCAGAAATGGGCCTTGCACTTCCGGATGTACCTGTCCAAGTCGTCGAGCGTTCTCACGTCCACCGGTTCGAAGCCAGTGATCTTCGTGAAGCGCTCGACCTCTCGGCGGGTGAGCCTGATGCTTTTGCCAAGGCGAATCATCTCGGTGCCCTTCTTCCACTCCTGTTTGCTGCGCTCATGCGTGGATGGCAGCAGTGTCGGGCACCGGGCATCCCGAATCGTTTTTCAAGGATCGAAGTCATGTCCATGACGAAGGAAGCGCTCGACATGATCGAGCTCGATGCGGCATGCGCGTCTGCGCCCATCCTCGACCACTACGTCTCGGTGGTCCGGGAATCGATCGCAGATGCGACGCATGAAGTCCAGGAGCACGCGCGTGCGCTGCTTCTGAAACTCGAGCACCTGGTGACCAGCCAGCGTGCCGAGCCCGCCGCGGCCACACAGGAGTACCTGGCGCCGTGGCTCACGCTCGCTGAACCGGAGCGAGCAGCGGCCTAACAGCCGCGAATCCCGCAGGTGGCCCCCATGGCACCTGCCTTCAAAGACCCGAGCTGGGGCGCCCTGTCCCCGGTCGGCCAGAGGCGTTCCTGCTCACACAACAAAGGACGTCTCGTATGGCAACCCGTAAAGACAAGACCTCTCGCAAGGTCGAGCAACGCCGTCGCCTCACGCTCTTCTTCAACAAAGAGGCCCGCCACAGCGCGGCCTCCGCACTGAAGAAGGCGTCTTGGCTGATGGCCGCAGCGAACGCGTACCTCGGTGTGCACCAAGGTTCGCTGGCCTACATGGCCATATTGGTGGTCGGCTGGCTGGTCACCCAGGCCCTGGCCGTCGTTCTCCTCTCGATCGAGGAGAAAGGGGGTTCGCAAGAGCCCAAGGAGCAACAGCATGGAAGCAATCCTGAAGCTCGCCGCCGGCGCGCTCACACGTGATCCCATCCTCGCCGCACTGGTTGCGGCTTGGTTGTCGATGATGCTGTGCGGCACCGCGGCACTGGTCCTGGGCTACTGGTCCAGACTCAAAGAACGCGCCGCGTTGGCCCATCCGCCGCGGCATCGGCTCTTTCCCACAACCACAAGGCGCAAACGCGCAAGCTCCAAACTTTGACCCGGCCCCGGCCGGGTTTTTTTTTGCTCGTGCCGTATATCAGCGGCCGCAACGCGAGCAGACCAGGTTCCGTCCGTCGGTGGCCACCGGCCACACGCCGCCGCACCAGCCGCAGAAGCGGCGCCAGCCTGGCGCCGCTTCCCGCAGGCCACCGCGAGGCCGGCGAATCAGGAGAGCTGCTCGCCTTGATCGATTCACTGTGGATCTCCGCTTTCTCGGTCCCCACGCACTGTGATCCCTCGATGCGCCGTGACCAAAAAAATAGCCCCGGGCAGTTGTGCACCGGGGCTCGAACGCCTCAAAGCTGTCATCGCGTCGAAGCGCCTGCTCAGGGAGGTAAAGCAGGGAAGCCGCAGCTCCAAAAACAGTCTACCTTCCACATGTCGGCCGCAACCCCGGTGAGTTCCCGTGCTGCGGTTGCTCACCGCGCTCCTGCCAACGATTGCATCTCGGCTTGCCGACCTGCGAGCACCGCGATGACGGTCTTCCAGTTCTCGGCGACCAGCGAGTCGATCTTGAACGGCGGCTCGTCGCCGGCGCTCCAGTTGCGAACCGAGAAAGCAGCCACGACCTCGCTTCCGCGAAGCACGCGCACCTTCGTGTTCACCTCCTGCTCGCCGCGCTCATAGCGCTCCTTGCCGGCCACGAGCAGGCGATTCGGCGCCTTGCCGTCGCCGAACAACGCCGGTGTTGCGCCGCCTGAAATCATGTAGCTGCCGAACGATGGCGAGATCCAGCCACGGACGATGCCAAGGGCTCCTGCGGCGATTCGCACCATGTCGGGCTTATGCTCGGCGCGGCCGGTCTCCGCCGCCGACAATCCATCGAGCTGCGCCTGCGTGTACTCCGACAATCGGATGAGCCGCGCATTGAACCGGTTGGTGTACACGTAGAAGGTCGAGTCCACCTCGACCGTGAGGGCAGCCTCCGCTCGCTCGGCCGTCTGCACGCCTTGCTCTTTGGCCAGGTCCTGCAGCGCCCCTTCCAGTCGCTCGTACGCCTGGGGCGTGCTCTTCGCCGCCGCATAGCGCCTAACGCTGAACACGAGCGGCTTTCCCTGTGCTGCTGCAGAGGCCTGCTGCAGCTCCCCACCCAATGTCATGGTGGGCACCTCGCCGATCGCGGCGGTGTTTGCCGCGAAAGCGCTCGCTGCGCACGCGAGAAGGAACGAACCGAGCCAAAGTCTCATGAGTTTTCTCACTGATTCGATGCGGCCACGAAGGGGTCACGCAGCCATTCTGAACGCGGCTGCCACCAACGCAACGTTGTCCCTACAGCTTGTCGTGCCCGCGCCGCCATTCCCAGGGCGGGATCGGGTTGGGGTCCGACCATAGCCCAACATGGCTGGTGCGCGCCTGCTTCTCAATGGCCGCGAGCTCGGGGGTCTGCGAGTAGGCCGTGTACTGCCACGCCATTCCTTTGCGGACCATCGCCTCGCTCACGTCGACGCCGTCCACGCGCACCTCGGCGATCGGCCGGCAGTTTCGGTCGAGCCGAGCCCAGCTGACTTGAACCGTCCGCTTCCACACCAGCTCGCGCAGCGCCTGTTCGGCGCGGTGACCGTATGCCTGCCGCTTCTCGGGGGCGTCGATCCGAGCCAGCCGAATCCGTCGCGCTGCGCCTTCAATCGTGGAAACGAACGTGTCGCCATCGACGACGGCCGTGGCAACCACCTCCACGCTTCCGCTGTTGCTCAGCCGCGCCACGCCGCGCCGCGCTTCATCCTCGCAGCCGCCGGCGGCCACCGCATCGACGCACAGCAGGGATTGCCAAGCCGCAGCGATTACCCAGCTGAGTCGTCGCAAGACATGGCTTTCAATCACCTTCGCGCCTCCAGATCAGCACCATCGCGGGCAGCCCAAACAGTGCCGGCCACCATCACCGCCGCGCCAAACATACTGACCGGCGACATCCGCTCGCCAAGGAAAATTGCGGCCAGGGCCGCCGTGACGGCCGGGCTCAATGCGCCGATCGCCGAGTTGGCCTGCGCGGAGATTCGCTTGAGCGCGGCGCTCATTGCAAACGAAGGAACGATCGTCCCGAAGATCGCCAGGATGACGGCGTGCATCGCAACGCTGGAGTTCGGGACCAAGTCGTGCAGCGGGCGCCGGATCAGGGCGCTGACGACAGACACCGCAGCGGCTGCGGACATGGCCATGCAAGTGAAGCGCATCGCCCCGACAGCCCGCACCATCCTCGTCGCGTACAGCTGGAACAACGCAAACGTCACCGCCGAGCCCAACACGAGCAGTGCGCCTGCCAAGGTCGCACGCGTGTCGACCGCTATCTGCTCGGCCATGACGGCGGCTAGACCGCCGTAGCTGACCAGCAAACCTTGAACAGTGCGGGCTCCGATAGGCAGGGACATCAATGCATAACCGAGCACCGCGACGAACAGCGGGTACGTGAACAGGATCAGCCGCTCGACGGACGCCGACAGGTACTCCAAGCCCTGCAGATCCAGGTAGCTCGAGACGCCGTACCCGAGCACACCGATCAGCGCTGCGCTGCAGCCCTCGCGCCAGGTGAGCGGTGAGCCCTTTGGCAGACATGCCCAGATGACGCCGTAGACCGGCAGGGCAATCGCCATCCGTATCGCCAGCAGCGCCTCCGCGTCACTACCCGCGGCATACGCCGATTTGACGATCACGCTCTTGGTCGAGAGCAGCAGCGTCCCAAGTAAAGCGAGCGCGATACCGACGGTCTGCTCTGGACTGAGGGAGCGCTGGTACGTCCTGCTGGGCGCGCTCTCAGCCATGCCCGATCTCCAACACCACCTTGCCCTCCAGACTGCCTGCCTCCACCTCCTCGTGCGCCATCGCGACCTCCTGCAATGGGAAGCGGGAATGTATCCGAGGGGCCAGCGCGCCTGATGCGAGGCCTTGGTTGATCTCCTCGATTGCCTCAGCCATCTGTCGGGCTGGTTGGTCTGCGCCGGCGATGAAGTGCAGCGAGACGCCATGCTTCTGCAGGGCCAGGACATCGACGGCGGGCTGCATGTTGGAGGCCGATCCGAACACGACAACGTGGCCGTGGCGCGAAGCGTTGCGCGTGTAGGTTGCGCAGTGCGCTCCCATGTCCACGTCCGCGATGAAGCCGAACCGGTCCAGCCCGCCCGCTCGCTCCAAATCGCCCTCGAATGAAGGGTGCGAATAGTCCAGCGCCTCGTCGGCACCGGCCGACATCGCGATCTCCCGCTTCCGGTCCGACCTGACGATGGCGGTGACGTGCGCGCCACGCGCCTTCAGCATCTGGACCAACAGAGACCCGATCGCGCCGGCAGCGCCGTACACGAGGGCGCGTTCGCCCTGAAGGGGCGGAACGACGGTCAGGCACCGATGCGCCGTCAGCCCCGGTACGCCAACCGCCGCGCCCACCTCGAACGGCACGGCTGGTGGTAGGGGGACCACCTGCCCTTCGGGCACTACGACGTACTCGGCTGCGGTTCCGAAGGGCTGGCGCCACTGCGCGTTCCAAACCCAGACACGGTCACCTTCCTTCGTGGATCGGACCCCGCGGCCCACGGCATCCACCGTCCCCGCGCCATCGCTATGCGGGATCACGATGGGCCAGAGCATTGGCCGTGCCGGCGCGCCGGCACGCCGTTTCACGTCTGCGGGGTTGATGCCGGACGCGCGGATCCGCACGCGCACCTCCCCAGGACCCGGTAAAGGCGTGTTGACGTCCGAGAGGATGAGCACCTCGCGGGCTGGCCCCTGACGAGCGTAATAGGCAGCTTGCATCGCTGTCGTTCCCTGTGTGGACTGCAGGTCTTCGGATCGGGGGCCGGCCCTACCCCATGGTTGCCGCGTGACCGAAGCTGGTCGAACTGCTTTCGCGGCGGCGCAACTCCTCGGCACAGGCGGCGAGTCGCCTCGCGACACGCTCGGCTTCCGCGCCATCCAGCCGCGAGGCCACTGCGCGGACTCGGGCGAGGGCGCCCGCAACCTCGTAGTCGAACGCCTCCTCGTCCACGCTGTCACGGCCTTCGTAGCAAGCTGCCTCTGCCTTGCCGCGCATCTGCTGGGCAGCGACGTCGAGGAAGAAGCGGCGGTTCGGCGCCTCGACGTGGTACAGCAGCTGGGTCGAGACGTACACGCAGGCGTCGCCGCAGGGGCCGGTAATGACGATGGTCTCGGCATCTACATGGGCGCCGCCGTCGCCGCGCTCGAAGCCGAGCGCCTGCGGCGACCAACACTGCGTGAAGAGGACGACACTGCAGTCCTTCTCGGCCGGCCGTGTCTTCAGCGGCTTTCCGCTTTGCGTCGTCAGGAGGTCGGTCGCCACCGGCGACTCGACACCATTGAGGTCGCGTTCCAACGCGCGCATCAGTGCCCAGGTGAGGCTTTGAACGGGGTGTCGCAGGTCCATGGATGACTCCTTCGTGTCGTGAGTTCAGGTTCGCGCCGCTTGCCCTCGCATCAACCCTCGGCGCCCGCCCATGCCCCCTCACGGACCGCGTCCACTGTCCGCAGCATCTGGCGCCCCACGTCGCCCGCCCACCAGAGGAACGCCTCGCGAGTGCGCGCTGGAAGCGCGCGTTCGCCCGCAATCAAGGGCCGATGCCGGATGCCCGCCCCATCCCCCATGTCGACCAAGAGATCGAAGTGCCCGCTGCCATCGAGCTCGACGCACATCGTGTCCGACAGGGGGATGCCGAACCCTCTGATCAGCCGGCGGTGCGCGGCCTCGATGAGAGTGAGTGCCGCGTTCGTCACGGAGGCGCCGTCGTTGCGGCCCCACGGCGACATGTCGACGAGGAGCAGGCGTGCCAGGCCTGCAGATTCCTTGATTGCCGCCACGGCGAGGATGCCGTCGCGACCGGGCACCGGACACGCAGTGGGCGTGGAGCAGTGCAGACGCAGGTAGCGGACGATGGGCTTTATGGGGTCGAATCTCCTTTGGTGGAGATGCTCGGGGCTGATCGGCGCCATGCAAGGCGCGAGTTAGGCTGGCATCAGTTGCTTGTGACGCAGCCACTCCTCCAGCGACTCGGACAGCCGCAGGGCAGCGCGCGCGCGCGTGAGGGCGACATAGAGGATGTGCACCTCCTCCTGCACCACCTCATCCGGGTCGACCTCTTTGCCGTCCTCGAAGAAGCGCATGTAGTCATCGGCGAGCCACACCTGCTCGAACTCCAGCCCCTTGGACTTGTGTGCGGTGCTGAGGAAGATGCCGTCGAAGCACCGCCACGCCTGCTTGTCCAGCTCAACGTGACGCGACTTGATCTCATCCACGAGATCCGGCACGCGATGCCCGTACTCGCAGACCACGCGCACCAGGTGCTTCAGCTCCGGGTCTTCCGCCTCCTCCGCCAGACTGGCCAGATCCTCGAACGACTCGAACGACCGCAGGTAGGGGTTACGCATCAGGCCTCGGTCGCCACAGGAGAGGTAGTACGCGTCGAGGATCTTCTCCAGCTTGTAGCCCTCGGTGCCGCCGACAAAGTGGTAGCGCCGGTTCAGTGCGAGGAACGAGACGGCTTCTTCGAAGATGCACGCGTTCGTCCGTGCAATGACCGCAAAGCCCTTCTTCGTGTCGACGGTAAAACGTGTGCGGGCTGGAACGCCTGCGCCGATGAGGGGCCGCTGGAAGCCCGGCTTGAACGCGGACAGCAGCGCATTCGCCACAGCCGCAACGCCTTCGCCGAATCTGAAGCTGCGCGTGAGCGGGAGCTGTTCATCGGCCTCGAAGATCGCAAGTGCGTTCATCGCGCCTCGGAAGGAGTAGATGCCCTGCGCCTCGTCGCCAACCATCACCACCCCGCCGCGCTGGCGGGCCACGATGTCGAAGGTGCAGAGGTTCAGGTCCTGCGCCTCGTCGACAAGGAACGTGTCGAAGCCCCGGAGCGCCGGTTCGTCCATCTGGAAGAGCTTGAGGTAGCCGTCATGGGGAAGCCTGACCTCGGGCACCCTCCCCTGCACCATGGCCGACCACACCTCTCGGGCGACGGCAACGACGACACTCGGGTCCGCCATGCGGGCCGCCAGCTCGGGCGGCACGTGTTGCAAGCCGATCTGGCGTTCGAGCGCACCGCACCATCTCGCGATCGTCTGCAGTGCCGCCGTCGCGACGAGCGCGCCACAGCCGAAGGTGCGCGCGACGGTCGAGGGATAGGTGTTGCCCACGCGGTCCTTCGCCCTCTGCCCGAACAACTCCGCAGCCTTGCGCCACGAAACCGAGTGGGTTGTGCGCGCAGTGACGTTGGCCGGCATGCGCTCCTGAGCTTCGAGCTGGATCGACTTGTTGAAGGCCAGGTAGAGGATTCGCCGGCCCGGCCTCGCCGCCGCATATTCACAGAGGGTCGTGGTCTTCGCAGCGCCCGCCCCGGCCTGGACACTGAGTCGCCCTGCCCGCGAGCGCACGACGCGCAGCTGCTCGTCCGTCAGTTCCATCGCGCACGTCCCCACCACGAGCTGCGCCGTTCAACCATGGGGCGCAGTGGCTGTTCGTCGAGCCGCCACTGCCGGTAAGACCACAGGCACACGAGGGTATTGGTCGTGTACATGCCGATCGACCACCAGAGCCCGACATGGGCGGCCAAGCCGATCATCACGACGTTGGCGGCGACCCAGAGGATGAACCCCTGCCGGAGCCGAAGGCCATTGAGCACCTGGCCGAGCAGCGTGAGCGCCCAGCCAAGAATCTGCAGTGTCTGCGCCACGGCGCTTGCTGATGGTTCCATGTTCACCTCGTTCTTTGAATTCATTCTTGGACGCGCCTGCGTCGCATCAAGCGCTCTACTGCGTGCGCTACTGGACCGCAGCGCGCCGAGCCTCCTGCAGGCGTGTGCCGAGCGCGATCTGCAACGAGCCGACGATTGACGCGACGACCGTCGGCAGCGACGCTGTCGCCGGGATGCCGTCGACAACGATGACCACGGCGGCGAGACCGCTCGTTGAGCACCGACGGATCCGCAGGTCGATCTCCAGGTTCGCATCGGGCAGTGGGCTGGTCTCGTGCACGTCGTTCACCTCGTCGACATCGGTGCACGCATGCTGCGCGACTGCTACCCGGCCTACCAACGGAAAGTCCACCTCCACGCGCACCCGTCCGCCCTACCGAAACCTGTGGGCCGCAATGGGAGGCGTCGGTCCGCCGCGGCGGGGACGCCCGGCTCGGCGAAAAGTTCAGGCCGTCGCCAGGGATGCCTTACGGGAGCGCCTCCCGGCCGGCTCCCGCCGTCTCGCGTTCGGCGTCTCACCCGCCGGATAGCCAAAGCGCTTCCAGACTTCCGGCTTCACCTCGATGGGCGCCGTTCGGAGTGTGTCCAGGTTGATGACCGCGCCGTGGACCGAGAGCCGGCCCTGTGAGAACAACCGAAAGAGCAATTGGCACCCGAACGTAACGACGGCATCGTTGACGAACAGACCCTGCGATGCCAGGGACATGCGCACTGAACACGAAGGCGCGTTGTCGTCGGCGACGGAGGGATCGAGGAGCTCCGGGTACAGCTCGGTGACGACGGGCAAGCGCGGACCGTACCTTGTCTCGTCCCAGCTGAGTCCTTCAGGTTTTCCCAGCACCACCTGAGCCGTCGACTCGGTGTTGCCCACGTCCAGCCAATAGCAGGCGCCGCGAGTGCTGCCGTGGAGCGCGCGCCGGGCGCTGCGGGAGTCGACGCAAGACACCACCAAGGTCGCCTCGCTGGACCACGAGGTCGGTTCGTAGCGCGCCGGGACCGCGGCCCAATCGAGACCATAGAAGAGGTTCAGGCGGTGGACCGTGAGCACGGCCTTGTTCTGGCCGACATCCGCAGGGCAGTACAGCTGCCGGCCGACATTGGATTCGCTCACCTCGTCAGGGTCCCACGCTGTGACTCTCAGGCCTGCGGGATGCCCCAGCGCGCGCATCGCGATGTCCAGCCGTGCGAGGCGTGCGGCCATCTGCGCGCCATTGCCGCCGACTCCGACCAGGTGGACATGGACCCGCTGCTGCAGCAGGCGTGGATCGATCAGATGTTCCATTGGCTGTGCGCTTCGAATCCCATTGAAGCCAGTGTCGGGCAGCGATCCTGCAGATCAACCTCTCGCGTCTGCTCCTGCCGCTCCCAGGGATGGGGCAGCCGACGGAAGTAGCCATTGACGGCAAGGCGGAACGCGGCCGTGGGCCGCACCCGGTCGAGGTTCCCGAAGACGCCGCACACCTTGACGCCCTGGTCGTCGGCATCGTCCGTCGCGGACCAGCACGCTCCCAGGAACCCGTGCGTGTGCAGATCGATCGCAAGTTCCTCATCAGCCTCCATGCGGTCGATGCGGTAGCGGATGGCGGCGGGCCCGGACTGGAGCGCCTCATGCACCACGAGCCGCAGGGTGCCGCGCGTCTTGGAGAACAGCAGCGCCCCCGCCGCCTCGTTCGGGAGCGCACGCCGCCCGTGAGCGACGAACTCGTCGAGCAGCCGCAGGGGGATCACGCCGAAGGCGAACGAGAGCTGCTCCTGCATATCACCGTAGGGCAGCGGCGGCTTCGCCGGCGAGCTGGCGAGCTTGAACACACATCGCAGCCACGAGCGGGTGACCTCGAGGAATGTCCCGTTCCTGGCCAGCAGGACTCGCTGCCCGGGCGGCGCCGGTGGCAGCTCGCCGAAACGCGGCACAGGGACGGCAGGGCAGGCCGACTGCAACGCGGCGTCGCGTGGATCGATGCTCATGCCTGTCCCCGCAGCCCGAGCATCTGGCCCAAGGTGCGTTGGAAGGGAACCAGCACGTGCTCAGGGAACTCGCGGTGCCGGCCGTCCAGCATGTCCGCCCAGAACTTGAAGGTGCCGCCCTTGTAGGTCACCAGCTTTCCCTGCACATTCGGGTGCGTGAAGAAGGACCCGAAGAAGGCATCGTTCCATGCCTTGATGCGCTCGGCCGTGGTCCCATCCGGTAGATGAACGTTGCCGGTGCAGATGCCGCCATCCGCGTAGACGTTGAAGTACGGCGCCTGATAGAGCGGAGTGCCCTCGTGGGGGCGCTCCGAGCCCTTCACGGCCCACACGCTCCAGCGCCGGCCGTGCTCGGCACGGAAGACTAGGCCCGGATGCGGCACCACCTCACCCCTTTCCGGCGCTCCAAGCTTCTCCGAGCGAAAGGCGATGTGCCGGCGCGCCGGCGGCACCCACCAAGCCATCGCATTGCCATCGAGATAGAGCAGTTCGGACGGCACGAACCCGCCGCGCATCGCGTTGTTGGACAAGTCCAGTGCCAGACGAACAGCAGCCTCCGACGTGAAAGCGCGGCCTTCGAGAATGAGCGGCTGCTTGCCGGAGGCGTCGATGCCGTGCACGCTGGCGAAGCACACGCCACGGTCGCCCTCGTACAGAAGAATTGCCTGCGAGAGCTTGAGCGGGGCTTCCTTGCCCGCAATGATGTCGAACGAAACCTTCATCGAAATCCCTTTGGTATGCGGCGCCAGTCTCCGGCGGACAACTCGAAGATCAAGTTGTCCAAGAGCCGGATGCCTTTGAAGCGCGGCTTCATCAATGCCATCCAGTTCTTGACTGACGAGTCGTCCCGCAGATCGAAGCGATGCTCACCGCACCAATCGACGGTCTCGCTCTGACACGCGTCATTGCAGAAGTCGTCGAAGATGCGCGTGGTGAGGTCGTTGTCTCGCCACATCAGCACCGGGCCGAAACCGATGAACCATCCGTCGCCCTGGGGCCGACACTCGTCCTTCAGCCGCAAGCGCCTGAGCGCGAGCACAAGGTCCGCCACGCGCCGCGCCTTGGCGCTGCGAGCAGTCGCGGCAACGGTGGCCAGCACGCGCAGCGGAACCTTCTTGCGCCGCTTCGGCCACATCGTTGACCACGAAGGGAAGGCCTCGTCGACCATCTTGCGGGTCACCATGCCGTCCCGCATAGCCTCCCGCTCCGCTTCGTCGTCCCCGCACATCTCGTCGAGCGCGACTTCCTCGTTCACCTCGCCCTGCCAGAAGTACTCCTGCGCCACGCCCATCGCGTCCCATGCGGTGAAGGCCGGCACCAGCATCGGGCCCGTGAGGTCGATCGTGGTGAGGACGGTCTGACCGAGCCCGGGGAGCAGCGCCTCCAAAGCATCCAGCGCGGGCCCGACCGTGAAGTGCGTATTCCGCGCGATCCCGGACACCGTTCCGCTGTGATGGCGGACAGCATTCCGCCGTGATGGCGGACAGCGTTCCACGCTGATGGCGGACAGCGTTCCGTTCTGATCGCGGACACCGGCGGGGTGTCCTGAGTGACCCAACGAGGCATAGGCTGCCCGGCTTTTTTGGCCGGAGCGGCGATGCCCACACCAAGGGTCCTCATGAGCAAGATCAGACGAACACTGCAACTACTGGCCGACTCCGGCCTGAGCACGCGGCAAGTGGCCGCGGCGCTGAGCATCAGCAAGACCACCGTCAGCGAGATCGCGCTGTACGCGCGCAGCGCCGGCATCGACTGGCCGGCGGCCAGTACGCTGAGCGACGACGAACTGCAGGCGCGGCTGTACCCGCCGCCGCGCCCGCGCAGCACGCAGCGGCGCGAGCCCGACTACGCCGCGTTGCACCAGGAACTCAAGCGCCCCGGCGTGACGCTGCAACTGCTGTGGGAGGAGTACCGCTCGGGTGCTGGCGATCAGGCCTACCGCTACAGCGCCTTCTGCGACAAGTACCGCGCCTGGGCCAAGCTGCTCAAGCGCTCGATGCGCCAGCTGCACCCGGCCGGCGAACGGCTGTTCGTGGACTACGCCGGCCAGACGGTGCCGGTGGTCGACGCCGTGACGGGCGAGGTCCGCCGCGCCCAGGTGTTCGTGGCGGTGCTGGGGGCGTCGAACTACACCTATGCCTGCGCCACCTGGCAGCAGACCGCCGCCGACTGGGTGGCCTCGATCATCGCGACGCTGGAGTTCATCGGCGGCGTGCCCCGGCTGCTGGTGCCCGACCAGCCGCGCGCGCTGATCGCCAACCCCGACGCCTACGAGCCCGTCACCGCCCGGCTGATGCAGGAGCTCGGTGAGCACTACGGCGTGGCCGTGCTGCCGGCGCGCCCGGGTCGGCCGCAGGACAAGGCCAAGGTGGAGGTCGGGGTGCAGGTGGTCGAGCGCTGGGTCCTGGCGCGGCTGCGCAACAGGCGCTTCTTCAGCCTGGGTGAGCTCAACGCGGCCATAGCGTCGCTGCTGGCCGAACTGAACCAGCGGCCGTTCAAGAAGCTGCCTGGCTGCCGGCGCAGCGCCTTCGAGGCGCTGGACGCCCCGGCGCTCAAGCCGCTGCCGGAGCAGCCCATGGTGCTGGCGCAGTTCAAGCCCGCGCGGGTGAACATCGACTA
Source organism: Rhodocyclales bacterium (assembly GCA_016235805.1). Lineage (GTDB taxonomy): Bacteria > Pseudomonadota > Gammaproteobacteria > Burkholderiales > Rhodocyclaceae > Sulfuritalea. The sequence goes on along the minus strand of JACRIY010000097.1, from coordinate 25,444 downwards.
CCACGTCGCCTTCGAGGGCCACTACTACTCGGTGCCGCACCAGCACGTCGGAGCGGCGGTGGAACTGCGCATCACGGCCAGCACGCTGGAAGTGCTGCTGCGCCGCCAGCGCATCGCCGCGCACGCTCGCAACGCCAGGGTCGGCGGCTTCACCACCGTGGCCGAGCACATGCCGGCCTCGCACCGCGCGCACCGGCAGTGGACGCCGGCCAAGCTCATCGGCTGGGGTGAGCGCATCGGCGCGGCCACCGCCGCCGTGGTGCGCTGGCAGATGCAGCATCGCCCGCACCCCGAGCAGGGCTACCGCGCTTGCCTGGGCCTGATGCGCCTGGCCCGGCAGTACGGCGACGAGCGCCTGGAGGCCGCCTGCGCGCGTGCGCAGTCCATCCGGGCGCCGAACTACCGCAGCGTGAAGTCGATCCTGGAGTGCGGCCTGGACCGCCAGGGCAGCAGCCTGCTGGGCGGCGCTGCGGCCCCCATGCCCAGCCACGACAACGTGCGCGGGCCCGGCTACTACGGCCACCACTGATGCACGGCGCACCGACCGCCCCTACCCATCCCCTCGAGACGAACCCAGCATGCTTCACCAACAAACCCTGGACCAACTGCGCGGCCTGCGCCTGGACGGCATGATCGCCGCGCTCAACGACACCGCTACCCAGGCCGCCGCCGCAGCGCTGCCCTTCGAACAACGCCTGGCGCTGCTGGTGCAGCGCGAGCTCGACTGGCGCGACGGCAAGCGCGTGGCGCGGCTGCTGAAGGCCGCCAAGCTCAAGGTCAGCAGCGCCTGCATCGAGGACATCGACTGGCGTGCCGGCCGAGGCCTGGACCGCCACCTCGTCACATCCTTGGCCGAGGGCGACTGGATCCGCCACGGCCGCAACGTCCTGATCACGGGGGCCACCGGCTGCGGCAAGACTTGGCTCGGATGTGCCCTGGCGCAGCAGGCTGCACGCCGGGGCTTCAGCGTGCTCTACGCACGCGCCACGCGGCTGCTGCAGGAGTTGCAGGTGGCCCACGGCGACGGCAGCTTCAGCCGCCGGCTTGCCGCATTGGCGCGGCTGGATGTCCTCGTGCTCGACGACCTGGCCATCGCTCCCATCGCCGCCCAGGAGCGCCAGGACCTGCTGGAACTGCTGGACGACCGGGTCGGCTGCCGCAGCACGCTGATCACCAGCCAGTTGCCCACCAGCGCCTGGCACCAGTGGCTCGACGAGCCCACCATCGCCGACGCCATCATGGACCGGCTGCTGCATGGCGCGCACACCATCGCGCTCAAGGGCGAGTCGCTGCGCCGGGCCAGGCCGCAAGCCTGACGGCATCCGAGGCACGCTACCCCAGCGCCGCTTCGGGCACCGCCTTGCCCACCGCGGCGGCGTAGCGTCGCAAGCGCCGCCGCCGCCGTGGACAAGGCTGAAATCGGCTGCACATCCACACCCAGCAGAACGCCTTCGGCACCGGGTTACCCACCCGGCGCCAGGGCGCCGCGTGGATAACCCGGCTGGCCTCGCTCCGCGCTGATGGCGGACAGCGTTCCACGCTGATGGCGGACGGTTGCTCTACCATCCGGGCCGTCACTCAGGCATCTCACCCAGGGTGTCCGCGATCGCCCGGAACGCTGTCCGCGATCAGCTTGGAATGGGTGTCCGCGATCAGCGGAATGCGCAGTGAAGGGCTCGCACTCGCTGGACCACAGCGAGGTGACCATGCCCTGGCCGGACGGCCGCCCCGTGAACTCCTCGTCGGCCTTGCCCATCACCAATCGGACATGCAGCGTGAGGCACTGCATTCCGGCGACCTGCTGCTCGATCCAGCGCATCAGGTGCTTCTTCGCTGTCTGGAGCGGCTCGTGTGCCGCACGAGGAGGCGCGTCGTGCGGAATGATCTGCGCCTCATAGAGCCGGCGCGCCAACAGCGCGGTGCATGCGTTGGCCGAGGAGGGCAAAAGCTGACAGGGAATGGCGTCCGCGAAGGCGGGCAATTGAAACGCTTGCATCATGCGACCGGAGGAAGGCTCAAGGGCGGCACGGTCATGCGGTTGCGCCTGTGCGATCGTTCCACCTGGCGGACGTCGCGCGCCTCGCGCAACAGCACGCTGTAGACGCGCTGTGTCTGCGAGGAGCGCACAGCGGCTTGGGCTTCTGCGAGCAGCGTCCCCGGCGCCGGGCCGCGCGCGGCCCGGGCCAGCGCGGCAAGGAACGGCGGTTCAGCCTTTGGTGCCGACCGCGCGCTTGAAGGTGACTTCCTGGACGCCATTGACCACCCCACCGAGTTCGATTTCCGCGCTGACCAGTTCAGGGTATTGCGCGCTGTAGACGTCCCGAACCTCCTTCGGCTCCATGCCCGGAATGTCCGGGAGCGTGACGCCGTTGTAGAGGTAGCGGCGCGTGATCGCCTTGACTTCGATTGCCATCGCGCTCCCCTCAACCGAACAGCAGCGGCTCCGACGCCGGCTGCGCTTGTGTCGTGTCGCCGGTGGCCGCCGGCTCGGTGCGCGACTCGGACGCTGCCTCGCCGGCTTCGCTGCCGCCGCTCTCGTCGTCAACGTCCGGATCGTCGCGACTGCCAACGGCCTTGGGCGCCGGCTTGGCGCTCGCCTTGGCGACCGCGCCGCGTGCCTTGTTCGCCGATGCGGTCTTCGCGGCGCTCAGCAGATCCTTCGTCGCTTCGGCCTGCTCGGCCAAACTGCGGTGCTCGCTGCGGTATCCGCTCAGCACGCTGACGAAGCTGCCGTCGAACTCGGCCGGCGCGGCGGTGAGGCTCAGCGGGGTGGACAGGGCCGCCTCGCCATGATCTGCCTTCGGCTTCGGGATGACGTTGACAGTCAACTTGCCGCTGCGCTCGTCCGCGCTGATCGTCAGCGTGAGCGTGGCGCCAAGCGCAAGTTGGTATAGCTCTTCGAACATGCTCATTTCGATTCACTCCTGGTGGGCGTTGGGGTCGAGGGGCGACCCTCTGAAACTCATGCTATGGCCGCCCCTCTTGGTGTCTAGGCCGCAGCTTCCGCCTCTGCCGGCTCTCCGGTCTCGACCTGCCGGCTCGCGCCGTCCGATTGCCCCGCCTCGCGACCGGACGCTGCGGTGCGCAGCTTCTTGCGGGGATAGCGGATCGCCCTCGGCACCGCGCCGGCGTAGGTGAACCCATCGACGTGCAGCAGCGCTTCAATGAACTTCGGCTTTGCGCCAGCCTTGGCCTTCTTGAAGGCTGCATCGCCCATCGCCTTGCGCAGCTTCAGTTCTTCAGCCAGGGCCTCCAGTTCGCTCACCGTCAGCAGTTCGAGGTACTCGCTGTTCAGGGTGAAGTGCTTGGCCTCGTCCACCTCCAGGTAGTTCAGCAGCACTTCCAGCCCGGCCACGTCAATGCCGAACGCGGCGGACGCGGTCACCGCCTGCACGATCCTCGGAAGGCTGTCGGTTCCGAACGCATCGGCCTGCTCCAGCGCCGCCTTGAACGTGTTGCTGCCGACCTTGGCGGGGCTCGCCAGCTTGCAGGCCGCCTCCACGAACTTGCCGCTGTGGAAGGCCTGCAGCGTGCTCGACGCGATCAACGCCGACAGCACCCGGTGGTTGCGATCCGGCTGGCCCATCAGGTGGTTCGCGACCCACCGGCGCCACTGCTGTTCGCGAAACTCGGTCACGCGCGGCGGCGTGTGGTTGCTCGGCTTCTTGGCCGCTGCCTTCGTGGGCAGACTGGCTCCCTCGGATGCTGGTGCGGGCGCCGGGCCTGCCTCCTTCGCCTTGCGGGCTTCGCGCTCGGCGCGACGGCGATCCAGAACCTTCTTTGAGTGGCACTGGGCATCGAAGCACAGGGGTTCGGCGACAGTGCCGTAGCTGCCTGCGACGGCCGAGACGGCACAGCCGAAGTTCGCGCAGGACTTGCACGAGGCGTACTGCTCGTCCCCGACGCCGACCTCGCCGTCGGCTTTGAGGTGCAGCGGCTGGAAACCGTCGGCCGCGCGATAGATGCGCACCACCTGGTAACGCTCGCGCAGCGGGGTGGCCTGCTCTTCCAGCTTGGCGAAGGTCAGCTCCTCGTAGTGGGAGGGATGTTGGCAAAAGCCATCGCCGATGGACTCGTCGAACAGGGCCGCCTGCTGCGCCGAGTTGTGAGGGCAGCTGACGCACTCCGCGGTGTCGAAGATGGCCTCCGACAGCCGGCGCGCGAACTGCCCGAGTTGCTTGCGCAGCACTTCCACGGGCGCCTTGTGCTCCAGGACCATCGCAAGCACCTTGATCTGGCGGTCATGCGGAAGGCCGGACAGCAATTCGGCATGCCCCAGCTTGATCCGTTCTTCGATCAGGGCATCCTGCACTTCGGCTGCGCAGTTCAGCAGCAGCAGGCGCCGCTCCAGCAGTTCCGGCTTCCAGCCGAGCTGGCGAGCCGTCGCCTCCTTGTCGCCGTTGTTGTACGTGAGAAGGTCGGCGGCGCCCTGCGCCTCTTCGACTTCCGACGTGTCTTCTCTTCCGCTGTTCTCGATGATCCCGAGCGCGCGCGCTTCCGCGTCAGTCGCATCGCGGACGACGATGGGCATGTCGTAGTCATCGCCGAACAGCGCCTTGGCCGCTCGCCACCGGCGCTCGCCGGCGATGATCTCGTATTCACCTTCGATGGAGGGGTGGGGCCGGACCACGATCGGCTCCAGCACGCCACCGGCCGCCTTGATCTGCTCCTGCAAGTCGGCCAGCGCTTCGGCGGAGAACCGCTTGCGGTAGTTCTTGCCCGAGTGGATGAGCCGAACCTTGACGGTTGGTTGCTCTGTCAATTGCATATGGGCTCCTGATGACTGCGCCCTTCTGATGGCGCCCGACCATGTTCCTTCGCGGGGTGTCCGCTTCAACCCTCGTCAGCAGCCCGCGAACAGATCGACCTCGGTGCTGTGTGCTTGATCGCTGTGCGCGCGGACCGCCTGCTTGGTGGGCGCCGGGCTTGCCTTCGCCACGTCGCGTGCCACGCGATCCGTCGAACCATCGTGTGCCTCGACCACCGCACGGAGCGCGGCGACTCGGCTCGGGTGAAGCGCCGGCAGCACCACATCTGGCGTGAGGTCGGCCACCGTCGTGTGGATCACCACGGATAGACCACTTCGTGGGCCGAGGGCGTTGCCGCGATAAACGACGAGTTCCCCCAGCTCGATCCGTTGGAGCAACAGGTTCGCCAGCACCTGGGCCGCGCACATGCGAGCGCAGAGCACGTCCAAGTCGATGGCGGAGATCGACCAACTGCGCAGTGCGCTGGGGCCGCGAGCATCCATCTGCGCCTGCATGAACGCCAGAAGGAGGGCGCCGCTGCCGCATGCCGGCTCGCAAGCCCTCAGCAAGCGTCCATCTGCCGGCAAGTCCGCACCGCCAGCCAGCATCGACCCGATCAGCGCGCTGACGCTGGGCGGCGTGAAGAACTGACCCAACGCACCTCGGTGCCCACGCGACCCGATGCTCTGGTACACGAGACCGAGCACGTCGACGAAGGGAAAACGGGCCACGAGGTCGGCGTAGACAGCCGCCGCCGAACGAAGCCATTCGCGAACGTCGTCAGGCGCGGGAGCCTCCTTCGGCACGCCGAAGTCGGCCAGCACGTCGTCGACCAGCCATCCCAGCAGCTCTCCAGGCTGGTACTTGCCAACGCGCACGCACGCGTCGACGAGCCCTTGCAGTGCGCGATCGCGAGCAATGTCGGTGAAGGTGCGGTGGTGGCACGATTCGGCGGCGTTGCCTGGCATGGCGTTCTCCAAGTGACGCAGCCATGCTCCAGCGACGTTCCGAGGGTTCAAGGAACGCTGACGGGTAGCCAAGTGCACATGCGACATCGCCTCAGCCTTGCGGAGGCGCGGGGTGCGCGCCATACTTGTGGCGCATCTGGCGAATCTCGCCGGCCCTCCCGGGCCACCCGCAGCGATGCGGCGTTAGCGGTCGTGACCCGCACCAGGATCGACCCGCCACGGCGGGCCACAGACGCAAGCCCTTCACACAGGGCTCGGCGCTCCCAGCACTGAACCTCGCATCCGCGAGCGACACCCCGCAGGCCTTCGCCTGCGTCACCACAACCCCGAGCTCGGGCGCAACTCCCGAACGGGCGTTGGTGCGCCCACGCTCATGTTCATTCGAAAGGACTGACACATGAACAGCGCAACCAACTTGGTTTTCCCCGTCTCGCTCCGCAGCGCGTGTGCTGTTCCGCTGGACTAGAGGGGAACGGCCATGCTGACGAGACGACTCACCCGGTTGATCACCTTCGTCCACGGCTTGTCCCGGCAACAGCCGGAGGCACTGCAGGACATTGTTCGAGAGAAGCGGTATCCGCCGCTGCTGCGTGAAGCAGCCCTGCGCTGGCTGGTGCACTCCGCGCCGCTGTCCGTGACGCAAGGCGCACCCTTCGCTCAGAGGCGCCGCTACGTGCGGCGGTTCTACGGGGTGTAGCCATGGGCGAACGACAAACGACAACCGGCCAGTTCACGAAGATCGGAGCCCGCGACTATGTCTGCTTCACCTGGTTCGAGCGCGACCGCGCCAACATCAGGCTGGAGACGCCTGACGGTCGAGAGGTGTTCGACCTCTGGGACGAGGCCGTCGCGCAAGCGGTCGAGGATGGCTTCTTGACGACGCCTCGCATCCCACGACCGTGCAGCTCGGACTGGCAGCCTCACGCCGTCCAGTACGCGATCGCGATGGGCTTGATCTCATCCACCTAACCCCGCATGGGGGCGCAACGCCCGCTTGGGCCGCGCGTCCCCAACTGCAATGGAGAACATCATGTCGACTCAGACGGAAGTCGCGGGCCAACGCAGCGCGGACACCCTCGTCGAACAGTACGAGGACGCGTATGTCGAGTACCTCGACGCACTTGAACTCGAGGACCGGCTGAACGCCGCGCTGAGGGTCAACGACCTCGGTGAGCGCCTGCGCAACGCCGGCTTGCGAACCCGCATGGAACAGATCCATGAGGACTACCGCGAATGCAGCTGACCGATACCAGCAACGGCGAGTGGCTACCCGCTTGCGGCGGCACCGAGACGCCGTTTCGTGCCCGCTCTGGGCAGGTCCTGCTCTACATGTGGAACCGGGTCACCGGCGAGCACGCCTACTACGACGTGCAAGGTGACCTGTTCCTTTCCAACGAAGAAGCTGCGGCTGCACTCGGGCTGCGGTGAGCTGCCCGACACGGCGCAGAAAGGAGAACCATGCAATACATCGATCTGGGGCCTGTGCCCGCCGGCGAGAGCTGCGCGCAAGTCGGCTCGGATGGCTACGAAGCACGCGCGCAGCGCGAGTGCGCGGTCTACACGCGCATGTTGCAGCGCTTGTTTCCGGTACCCGAAGGCTTGAGCGTCCGCTACGCGGTTCGCCGCCATCCCCATGACTTTGGCGCCTACTACGAGGTAAGCGTCGGCTATGACTCGCGCGGTGCAGCCGCCGAGGCATCGTGCGAGTTCGCGTTCAACGTCGAACGCTGCATCCCTGAGCATTGGGATCCGATCGCGCGGTACGAGCTCATGTGGTTCGAGCAGCACGAGAAGGCCGGCGCCGTCGCTGAGCGCAGGACCGCCGAGCCCCCGCAGCTCCCCGCCGGGACTTCGCTGCAGGAACTCCTGGACACGCACCCGCTGTAGCGGCCTCGCACTGGACCTGCGTCGCAGGTTCGCATCTTGGTTGAAGGCGCATGCCCCGTCGGGGCTGCGCCTTCTCTTTTTGGAGAATCCGAATGGGAATCCTACCGAAGGTCGATGAGATCGACCGCATTGCGGTGCGCCTGCCTTCCGAGGCGACGTTCTACGGCACGCCCATGTACGTCGCACTGGCCGTGGACGCCGCTGGCGACGCAGAAGCGCCGGTGCTGCTCGGGCAGCAGCAGGGCCTGAGGTTCTTTGCGCAGTACGAGCTGATCTCGCTGCTGTGCAGCGAGCGGGTCCAGCTTGCGGTCGACGGACAGCTGCGCTGTCGCGGAGCCCGAGTCAGCCCCGAGCACTACCTGGGCCTGTGGCGCAAAGCCCTGGCCGCTTCGCCGAGCGCTCAGGAAGTCTACGAGCAACGTGGGTGGACGCTGGTCGTTCGACTGAGCGGGCCGCTCTCCGACAGTCTTTGGGAGGGCCGCAAGTCCGGGTGGACGTGCTGTCCGTTCCAGACGTTCGCTGGCTTCCGCGCGCGCTATGCCAATCGAATGGAGCAGCACGACGACGGCCGGTTCACGGTGGTCATCGACCTCGCCGAGCCGGACGGCGCGCGCAACGCGTTCTACGGCCGCTCGCTGCTCTCATCCGTGCTGGGCCACGATGGTCCGTGGTCGGCCGCTCTGCACTTGGTCCGAGAGAGCCTTGGCGCCAGCCAGGACCGCTCGCCCGAGCGGGCGCTGGAGGAGGCGTGACATGTCGTACCGCATCGAGTACCAATGGGCGGCTTTCCGCGAGCCGGCCGCGCGAGGCGATCGCTTCGTCATTGCCATCGAAGGGGGAGACAACAATGTGTGGACCGGAAGCAAGCGCGCCCGCAGTTGGAGCGTGTGCATGCTCGGCTCCCCACACCAAGTCTTGCGCCAGGCGGTGTACTTCGCCGGCGCGTGCGAGGGCGGCGGTCTCAAGCCCGGCGGTAGGGACTGCTCGCCCGAGGCCTACATCCGTCGCATCAGGCGCCTCGTTGAAGGCACGGGACTGCCGTCGGCTGGCCGCTGGTACCCGTCGATCGAGCTTGAGGAGAAGCACCCGGCCGTGCAGTACCTCGCGAAGCGCGGTTGTGAGCGCCGGGACATCATCAGGTACGGGCACCGGTTGGTGGCGTACGAACTTCGGGAGAGCGAGCGTGGCCTGGTGTTCGACCTGGCCGACGAGTTCCCCCGAATTGATGGCGTGGAACCTGGCCAAGGTGTCAGGCTTGCCGGCGTCATGACGAAGGGCGGCGGGTTGAGGGCGTTCATTGCGCCCCGGCCCGCCGCCGTTTCTTTTCGCTCAGTGCAGCACTGGCGTCGCCGCGTGAGCGCTGATGCTGGCGCGCGGATACAAGAAGGACGCCCATCCGAAGAGGCAGCCCGCGAGCATGGCCTTCTCCTGCTCCACGTTGATTCCCAATGAAGCGTTGAACGCCCTCACGATCGCACCGGCATGGATCGACGGTCCGAGGTCCAGGGCGGTCAAGCGCACCCCGCTTTCGCCGCGCACGCACAGCGCGACGTTGTTCCCGGCCGGCAAGCCTGGCAGCACGGTGTGGCACCGCTCCGGCAGATCGAGCACAGCCATCTCGACAGAGGGCTTCACGTCGTCACCTCCACCTCCCCCTCCGGCCGCGCCATCGCATCGAGGTCGATGACAACGTCTGCCAGCGCCGTGAGCTCGGGCGTTTGCGACACGTAGAACTCGCGCTCGTAGCCCCCGAGCCTGAGCACCTCGCGCTTCATCTCCATGAACATCCGCTTGTGCTCCGGATCCAACGGCCCGTCAGCTTCGTCGCTGAACAGCGCACCGAAGCGGCGGCCGGTGTTCCCCGCCAGATACAGGGCAATGGCCCGGGTGAGGCACTCGTTGATCCACACCCTCTCTCCCCCGCTGACCAGCTTCAGGCTCTTCGCTTCGCCGCGCTGACCGTCGTGCACGATGATGTCAAAGTCTTCCCGCAGCTCGCCCTTGGCTGTGGCGGTTTGCGTGCACACCTCCAGCGTGAAGCGAGGTCCGTAGCATGCGAGCAGAAGATCGTTGGCGAGCGCGGCAAAGGTCGGGCCGGCGTCGTCGATGTCCAGGGCGATCACGCCGTCGTTGCTGAGGCACTTCGACAGCAGCGACCACTGGCTCAACGATTGCTCGATGCGCGCGGCCCGGACATCGCAATTCGCCTGCTCCCTCTGCGCCGTGTGGAGCTGCGTGCGGAGCGCTGCGAGCTGCGCCTGGTTCCGCACAGCTTCCTGGTGCCGCGTGTCCGCCGTCTGCACGGCGCGCTCCGCTCGTGCACGAACCTCCCTCGCCGTCGTCAACGCGCGCGTGTCGAACGGCGCAGGTAGATCGGCAAGCGCGCGGTTCGCAACCTCCAGCCGAGCCGTTGCTTCCGCGTGGGCTGCCTCTGCCTCGCACGTCGCTCGACGCCGCGCCTCTTCGATCGCCTCGCGCTCGACGCGCTCCTCGTCGGTCTCTTCCAGCGCCGCGGCACCGAGGCTCTGCAGTTCGTCGTCAGCGGCAGCGATCCCGGCCCGAGCCTGCTCGAGCTCGCCCTGTCGAGCCGCCGACAGCCTCATCGCGCTCAGCGTCGCCTCGGCTCTTTCAAGACGCGCCTCCGCCAGGTTGCGCAGCTCGCCTGCCCCAGCGAGGGTTCCCAGTGCGCCTTCGGCCTGGGTCTTCTGCGCCAGCGTTTCGCGTTTGCGGTCCGCGAGTTGCGCGAGTTGCCCGTCGACGCTGGGCAGCATCGCCTTCGCTTCGTGGGCATCGCCCAGCAACTGGCAGCGCCCCTGGAGGTCGGTGCCGGCGCACGGCACGCTCAGCGCCAGTCCGTACCGCCGCTGCAGGTCCGCCTGGCGCAGCGCAAGCTGCCCCGCTTCGCGCTCAATGCCAGCCACCTCTTGGCTGCATCGCCGCACCTGCTCCTTGTATCGCTCGGCGGTGTCCACGACCGCCTGCGCATGCTGCAAGCGCTCGCGGCGCAACTCGACGACGCGGGACGCGAGCGGCTCTCTTCGCACCGCGTGGTCGATTGCCCAGGCGAGATCGAGAGTCCGGACCAGGCCGGCACGCCGCGATTGCAGCTGCCTCTCCCGCTCAGCATGCTGGCGTCGGCGGCTGGTGCTGCGCTGCTGCAGCGCAGCCTGCCGCTGATCCAGGCGGGCGCTTTCCTCTTTCGCGCGCTTCGCAGCCGCCTGAATCTGTGCGCTCGCCTTCTCCCGATCGCGGTGGAGTTCCGCGCGCCGGCGCTCGGTACTTTCCGCGCCCGCGGCTTCCACTTCCATCTGCGCCATGCGGGACTGCGCCTCCGCCAGCTCCGAGGCAGCAGCTTGCTTGGCGGCCGCGGCTGCTTCAACCGCAGCGGTCGAATCACCGGCGGCAGCGATCTGCCCAGTGAGGCGGGACACCAGGTCGGCCGCCTGACCCTGCTCGGACCGGACCACCGATAGCCCCGCCTTGAGCAGGCGCGCCGTTTCGGCGGCACGCGCGCCGTGCTCGCGGATCTGTTCAAGCCCCAGAAGATCCCCGAGCAGAGACTTGATCTCGGAGTTCTTGAAGGCAGAGAGCGGTCGCTTCCCCTGGGCAGAGAACACCGAGGTGAAGAACGTGTCGGCCGGACCGAGGATCGACACGACGGCCTGCTCGTAGGTGTCGACCTTGCCATCGACCACGGTCCCATCGGCCAACTGCACGGGCCTCCACGCGCCGCCGTCATCGACGAACAGGAACGCCTCCGTCTTGCGACGGCCGTTCATGCGGAACACGAGGTGGGTTTTGTACCGAACGCCGGCATGTCGCCACACGAGCACCTTCTCGCATTCGGGAAGGTGCAGGTGGTCGTAGTACGAGAACGCCCCCAACCCGTCAGCGCTCGCCCGCGAGGGCATCACGAGGTAGGGATGCAGGTTGTCGATGATGGTCGACTTGCCGCGGCCGTTGGCGCCGGAGAACGCCACCAGCGTGGCGTCGCCACAGATCGCCTCCAGGTCCAGCGCAAGCACATCGCGGCCCAGGCCGCTCCGGATGCCCTTGAAGCCCTTCAGCGTCAGGTGCAGGGGCACGTAGCCGGCTGCCGGCTCGGCCGAGATGTCATCTTTCTGCTCCGCAGTGTCCACGTCTTCTCCCTTGTCGGTTCAGTGGGGCCCACCCGTGTGAGCCAGTAGATTCAGTCTCGATGCGGCGGCCGGGCGATCAAGCCGCCCGCTCTCAGAACAGTTCCAGCGCCACCTCAGCATCACTGGCCGCGGGCGCGGACGGAACGCGTTCCTCCTGCGCCGAGCCAGCGTCCTGCGCGATCTCAGGCGCCGCCAGTACCCGCGCCGCGATGACGCTGGGATCGGAACAGGCCAGCTCCGTGAGGCAATCGAGCAGCGGCGCGTCCTTCACGCCCGCCACCTGGCACCAAGCGCGCACTTTGTCCGCGAGGCTCGCGCTCTTGGAGATGCCGGCCGCGCGGCTGCGCACGATCGGCACGACGCGGCCTTCGAGCTGGATGTCGGCCGCCCCGCCCAGCGCGCGTCGGATCGCCTCTCGGTCCACCTGGTGCCGGTCTTCGTCCGCGACAGTCCAGCGCACACGCACGTGGGCGCCCTCGATGGCTTGCGCCTGCACCGCGGCCTCGATCTGCGCCAGGTCCGGCACGCCTTCGAAAACCAGGTCCACCGTCCGGCGCGCCGGCGTCGGCACCAGTTCGCAACGCGCGAGAGACGCGCCGACATCCCAGAGCAGGAAGCCCTTGTCCCCGATCTCGCCATGATGGAAGCGCCCAATCGAACCGGCGTAGGCGACGAGCCGCCCGTTGTCTTCCCAGCGCTGATGGCGATGAATGTGGCCCAGAAGGAAGGCCTGAACGCCCGCGCTGAACAGCGAGCCCGTGGTGAACTCGTGGTCGAAGCCGGCCATCGGCACGCCGTGTTCCGTGACGCAGCCGCTCACGGTTCCGTGCGACACCGCGATCGTCGGGACCAACGCCTGCCGCGCGGCTTCGTTGATAGGGGCATAGCCCGCCAGCAGCGCCGCGAGTTCCTGACCGTGCGCGATTGCCGCGTCGGCCGCTCCGACAGCAGCAGCGACGTTGGCCTTGTTCACGGTGGGCACGCACGTGAAGACAGCGCGGGCAGGGGGAACGGCGTCGAAGCGCCAGCCGTCGCTTTCGGACCAGCTCCCATCGTCCAGCAGAGCGATTTGGCAAATGCGCTGAACGACCTTGATGGGCCACCGGCCCCGCAGCAAGGCGAAGGTGGCCAGCGTGCCCGGGGGCTCGTGGGAGAACGTGCCCTGCAACATCAGCACCGGGCAGTGGTCTGCCAGTCTGGAGACCTGTCGCTCCAGCCGCTCCACGGCTGGGTTATGCATTTCCAGCGCGTGGTCGGTGGCGTCGCCGGACAAGACCGCGACGTCGATCCCGCGTCGGATCGCCTCGTCCACGGCAAAGCCGAAGCAGCGGTCGGCCTCGTCGAGGTTCTTGGCGCTGTAGTGGAGGTCTGAGAAGTGACCGATTCGGATCATGTGATTCATCCTCGTGGTGGGCAGCTCTGAATGCCGCCGGTCGAGACAGCATCCCGCCGGCGCAGCAGTGATCAAGGGATCAGCTGAACACCTCGAGCTCGGCCTTCACCTTCTCCTGATATCCCGGCGCGTCCTCGGCGAACGCAGTCACCTCGTCGAGGGCTCGCTTGCGCCCGCCTGCGGCCACCTTCCATCCCTTGCCCCAGCGCTTCTCGGCGTACTGCTCGAACCGGTCCGATGGCACACCGAGCGCCGCGGCGGCGTCGAGAATCCATGCCACGTCGCCTTGATGCTCTCCCTTTCCACCGGGCACCGACGCCGTCGCGGGGGCGGGCGCCGGCGGCGGGCTGGCAGCGCGGCGCCCCGAGGGCTCTTCACCGGGCCTCGTCTCGACTGCGGGGCGGGCAGTCGGTGGGCTCGACGCCCCTTCCTGTGCCACGGCCCTAGCGCGCGTGTCAGGTCTCCCGGTGGCGGGACCGTCCATGTCGATGACGCCGTCTTCACTGACCGTCGGTTGCGGCGCGGATCGTCCCTCCAGCAGTGACGTTGCCTCGGCCGCCCGCTGCTCCAGCGCCTCCAGGCCGTCGTCGGGACGCAGCAGCGCGGTGACATCCACCGGCGCTTCCAGCTCGATCAACCACTGCGCGACGCGCGTCGGCCGGCCGTCGTCACCGATCCGTGACACCTCGACCAGGCGCTTCGTGATGAAGAATGGCGTGCGCTTGCCGTCGAGGAAGCCGGAGATCCGGCCGCCCCGCATGAAGCCGATGGCCTGGAACTTCTCGATAGCGGCCTGCATCGCGTAGAAGCTGTTCGTCCCAAGGTCGAATGCGTCGAGGGTCCTGATACCGGGGATGAAGAAGATGAAGCGCCCGGACAGATTGCACTTCTTGGTCTGGTACTCCGGGCAGGCCTCGGGCTCGCACAGGCCGTTGTTTTCCGGCCTGGGCATGGTCTTGCGTCCCCCGAAGATGCGGATCGTGCGCTGGCCGTTGCTGACGGGCACGGGCTGGTGCGTCATGCAGTAGCGCGTCTGGCCGTCCTCGGAGTATTCAGACCAGAACCTGCGCTCGCTTGCGGTCCACGTGACCAGTTCGTGCGGCATGACGTTCTGCCAGGCGTCGGCCGGGAACACCACGGGGAAGCGGTACAGCCGGCGCACGCCGTCGCCGCGGTCCTCGGCGTACAGGTCCATGATCTGCCGCGCGATCTCGGGGTTGGGGAAGTCCTCGCCGCGCACCGTGAAGTACGGGACGTTCTTCGGGGTGAGCGGGTTGGTCAGCCCCTCGCACTTGGCGACGATCTCGCGCTCGATCGCGTCGAAGCTGCGGCCCTGCGCAACGCCCTCTTCGTAGATGCGCTTGGCCGCGGCAACCTCGGCCGCCTTGCGCGTCAGGACCTTGATCCCGGCGCGAATGCGGCCGCCGATCGGGATGCGGGGCGCGCTGCGTCCCAGCAGGGTCGGGGTGATGAGAGCGCCGCCGCTCTGCACCGCCGCGAGCGCGCGCCCGTTGGTGCCATTCGCGACCTGCGCATTCGTGCTTGCAACCATCTAGAAGCTCCTTCGTGCCGTTGCCGGTGTGGAGTTCCCATGGTTCCCGTGGATCTTCGTTCTTCAACCCTGCACTGCAGCATCGCGCTGCCGATGACGCTGCACCTGTGCGCGAGCGTCCATCACTCGCTCGAAGTCTGGGATGCCCCTCATCAACAGCGATCCCCACCGCTTCGTGATCAGCCGGTTGTCGAGCACCGTGACGACGCCCCAATCCTCCGTTGTCCGAATCAGCCGCCCCAGCCCTTGCTTGAAGCGTTGCGCCGTCTCCGGGACCGTCACTTCCATGAAATAGGAGCGGCCCTGCCCTTCGATCCACTCCCGTCTCGCCTCTTCAAGTGGCGAATCCGGTACCGCGAACGGCAGCTTGCTCCAGACGACGTGCGTGCAGTACGCCCGAGGCAGGTCGACCCCCTCGGCCATGCTCTGCAACCCGAACAGAACCGATCGGTCGCCGCGGTCGACGGCGGCCCGGTGGCGCGCGAGCATCTCCATCTTCGGCATGCTGCCCTGCATCAGGGTGATACGCCGCAGTGGCTCCGGCAGGCCCGCATGCACGGCCTTCATCTGCTTGGCGGACGCGAACAGCACCAGGGTTCCCTGGCTGTGCACGAGCTGCGGCATGCGCTCGATGACCTCTTCGGTGTGGGCTTCCGCATCTGTGGGGTCGCACTTCATCGCAGGCACCACCAGCTTGGCATGCGACCGATAGTCGAATGGCGACTCGACCTGCAGGAAGTGCAGGCCGCGGTAGACCGTCAAGCCGGTTTGTCGAAGGAAGAGATCGAAGGTCCCGCACGACGTCAGCGTCGCTGACATGAGCACCACCGCACTCGCGCGGTTCCACAGCAGCTTTCGCAAGCGTTCGCTGCCGCTGATCGGCGCAGCGCACACAAGGTAGTCCTTCGCGCCACCGTCATCGTGCAGTTCAACCCAGCGGGCAACCGGAATCTCGCCATCGCCCTCCTGCTGCAGCATGAGGTCCCAGGTGGCCAGGAAGTTCTCGAGCTTGCCAACGTAGAAGCCCAGCCCCGCGAGCACCCGGGTGACCAGGCCACCTTCAGACGGCGCGCGCTCGAGGAGAGCCTCGCGCAACGCAACAAAGGTCTTCTCCAGGCCTCGGCCAGCCTCGCGCGCCCGTTCACCGCCGTCGCGCAGCCAATCGGGAAGCTTGCCGTCTTTGAACCGTCGCGCCCGCTTCTCTTCGAACGCCCGCATGGCGTGGATACGCTGGCGCAGCTGCTCCAGCTGGTCGGCCGCGCTCACCGCCGACAGTTGCGCATCCCGCAGCAACGTCTCGTCGAGGTGCAGTGCCAGCACGGCGTCCCGAACGGCCTCCGTCGCCCCGTGGAGCCACTCTTGCGCGCCTCGCAGGGCATGCTTGGCCGACATGTGCTCGATCGCCTTGGCGGCCAGGCTGTGGGCCTCGTCGAAGACATAGACGGTCTCCGCCGGCGGCGGAAGCACGCCGCCGACATCCACCGAGAGTGCGGAGAGCACCAGATCGTGATTTGCGATCACGAGGTCCGCGTCTTTTACGCGCTGCCGTGCCGCGTAGAACGGACAGCGGGCGAACTCCGAGCAGCGGCTCCCAGAACAGCCTTGCCGATCGGTCGTGATCTCAGACCAGATGTCGTCCGGGACGGGGACCGCCAGCTCGTCGCGATCGCCGTTCCACCGCTCGCTCTCGAACGACTCCGCGAGCTGCAGGATGATGGTGCGGCGCCGCCGCACCGCAGCGGTCTCTGGCGGGCCTTCTTCTGCGTCGTCGCCCAGAGCGAGCTCGTGCTGCCCCGCGTCCGACGCCTCGCCCAGCAGCTTGGCCGTGCAGGAGTAGCGGCGACGGCCCTTGGCCACCGCAAACGTGAAACCCGTGGGAAGCAGCCGTTGCAGCGTGGGTGCGTCCTTCTCCGCGTACTGGTGCTGCAACGCCACAGTGGAGCTCGACACGACGAGCCGGCGGCCCCGCGACCGGGCCATAACCAGCGCCGGCACCAGCGCGCCAAAGGATTTGCCGGTGCCGGTGCCGGCCTCGATCACGGCGATGTGGTCCCCGTCGCCGGCCGCCTCGTCTTCGTTGCGGCACCGGCCGATGGCCGTCGCGACGGTGGCCACCATCTCGAGCTGGGGTCGACGCGAGCGGAAACCCTCGATGCCGCGCCTCAAGGCATCCATGCCCTCCCTGATCTGCGCCTTCTCGTCGTCGTGAACCATGTGACCAGGCTACGGTTCAGGCGGCCTGGTTCAACTCGTCGCGCCGCCAGCCCAAGAGCGACAGGAACTGGTTCTCTTGGGCAGACACACGCGCCTGCAACGTCGGGGAGATCAGTCGATGCACCGATGCGTTCTGCCGCTGCGCTCGGACTTCTTCCACCGGAAATCCCTTGGCCTTGATGGCGTCAACACGCGCTGCGAAACGCTCGTACCGCTCCTCGTGGGTCATCAATATGCAGTGGTACAGCGCACGCTGCGAATGCATGAGCCGGCCGAGGCGTTGCAGGCTCTGGATGCGCGAGCCGAACAGGCCCGAGTGGTCCACCGTGACCTGGCAGTGCGGCACGCTGATGCCTGCGTCGCCCACCCGCGACAAGACCATGCTCTTTGCGCTTCGCAGCACCTTGAGCTTGTCCTTGGTGCGGCTGCTGATGAACGGGATGCCGTAGCGCAGCCGAAGCTCTTCGCCGTCCGCGATCGACTCGCACAGCACGACCACGGAATCGTGCTGGGCCAGCAGCGTTCCAACCACCTCGTGCTTGTGCTCCAGGTCCTCCACGAGCATGACCTTGACCGGGATGCGCGGCACGACCCCCGCCGCCATCTGTCCGGTCCAGTCGTCGCCGACGATCGCCCCCGTCATCTTGCTGACGAATGCGCCGCGGCCGTCGCAGCGCATGTCGGGCGTCGACGACAGCCCGATGCGGTATTGCGTCTGCACGAACGCGTGGCGGTGAGCGCGGCGGGCCGGCAGGCGGTGGACCTCATCGAAGCAGCCGACCACCCAAAGCCCGTCGAGCCTGGCCCTCGTCTGGTAGCTGTAGACGTGTATCGACGAGCGCAAGCTGCCATCGCGGTCGAACACCCGCACCTCGTGCATGGACGGCTTGGCGCGCTGGACCACTTCGACCTTGGGCGCCGAGGCCGAGAGCTTCTCGATCCACTGATCCCGAACCAGCTGCGTGTCGACCATCAGCAAGTGTCGGCCCGGAATGCGGGTCATGGCCATCATGCCCAGCGTGCTCTTGCCGAAGCTCATCGCATGGGCCGCGGTCATCGCACCGGTGGCGACGAACGACTGCAGCGCCTCCTCTTGATCGGGCCGAAGCTCGATCCTCAGGATGTTCTCGAGCAGGACCTGCTGAGGCACCGCGCTCGTGGACGCCAACGACAGGCCGGCGCTCAGCAGCTTCTCGAAGGCCTTGAGCGAGCGGCCCGCGTTGCGGGTGCCGTCGAAGAGCGCCGAGAGGACGTCGCGGTCGTCGACGGTCCGGCCATCGGCGTCGAGCAACCGTCCCTCGCTCCAACTCAAGGCGAGCTTGCGCGCCTGGATCGCGATCACTTCGTCGTCCCCAGGATCCATGTCCGTGAACAGCGCGTCCGGCGAGTAGCGCGAGACCTGACAGCCGCATCGCGGGCACATCGGAAGGCTGTACAGCGGACTCCAGAACGAGGTCCCGCCGGTCGCCGCGCAGGATGGCAGCCTGAACTGCTGCAGGCGATCGGCCATCGCGGCAGTGCCGTGCGTCACCGTACGACCCGCCGGCATCTGCCGCACACCGGACTGCCAGGCATCCGAGGTGCAGACCACGCGCTTCCAGGCGGGGGCGTCCGGCAGGCTGTCGAGCTCCAGCAACGCGCGCGTGCGCTTCGGCGCGCCGCGATAGTCGTAGATCTCGGGGTGGTCACGCAGCATGGCATGTAGCGACGTGGTGGCGACGTATGTGATCGGGGTTGCACCGCATCGGCGCTGCCGCTTTCGCGCCTTGAGCCAGCCCCTCGCGATGAAGTCGTGCCATTGCCGGTGGTCGATCTTGGTCAGGTCTTCTAGGTCACGGATCGTGAGCTCCTGTCCGTCGTACCGGCCGATGCCGAGGCGCTTGTGTCGGAGGTTGACCGAGGTGAACGTGCGCCCCAGCTGCCTTGCGATCTCGTCGCCGGACAAGCGATGCCAGTTGTCGCGCAGGAACTGGTCCTCCGCATCCGTCCAGGCCTTCCGCTCCTTGCTGGTCTCGTATCCGCCGCGGCGCGCAGCCGTGGCGACGTTGTGCCGCTTCAGGCCCGGAACCGTCTTCCGCCACTGGGCCAGCAGCCGGTCAATGGTGGCCGTGGTGCCGTCGAACTCACTGGCGATCTGAAGACACTGCTCAAACGTCAATAGCGGCTCTCGGCCACGGCGGCCCGTAACGGAGTGGTTGGTGTTTGCCATGATGGGGACTCCTGGAACCATGGTTCCGCAGGAGTGCCCGGCATCAAGGCCGGCGCAAACGCTCTCCGTCGACTTCCACTTCTTTCGCTGTTCGTCGCAGAACGCGCGCGCGGCGCCAGTGCCGCCCTGCACATGCGCTGCGCGCTCGGCCTTGCTGCAGGCCTCACAGTACGAACGATTCGACCAGTCGCCTTCACCTGCAGATCGCAGGCCTTGTTTGCGCGCAAGCTTTCCAAGCTGGCTTCCCCGTCAGTCTGCGAAGAATGGCAGCAACGGAGCATCCAAACGCTGATAGAGGGGATGCACTGGTGACCCGTTCTTGTTTCTGCCGAAGCAAAACACCCTGTTCGGATCACACACCTGTCGCAGTATCCCGGCGACGATCGGACCGCGCCCGGACTTATGACCGGGGTTCCCCCAGCTCACAATCACAAGGCGCGCTGACGAAGCGATGCGTCGGATCCACTCGTCGTTCTCCGGAAGGTTCACCACGCCGGTCTTTTTCAACTCCGCCGAGTACGTTCCGCGGACCGACATCACGTTCAGCTGGTAGTAGGCACCGACGCCCCAATACTCGCGCGCCCTACGGCACATGCCGTCGACCGTGGGATCACTTACGTCCTCGGCCGCACCGGAAGGGTTCATGCTTATGCCGCAGGCGAAGTCATCCGCATCGCCCCAATGGCGAAACAGGGTGAACCGGTGCGTGCGATCGACATTGAAGATCGTCCGCTCGGTTATGAGCGGATCGACCGCCATCGACGGCAGTGGGGCGGAGGCACCGATTGCAGCGACAGCGTGTCTTTGCGGCTTCCACGTGCGACTGGTCATGCTCTTCCCCTGGCCGGTGTGACTTCCATCATGTCACTCCGCTGTGCCGCTCCACCGTGAAGACGTTCGATGTTTCGCCGCCAGCAGATTCGGCGGGCTCGGCGTCACGGCGGTGCGCGTCGCGGTGCCCTGCAGCCCGGTCAAGCACCCCTCGCGGAGGAAAGTCAGGCAGGGGCTTGTCCGTCTCCCAGATCCAAGGTCGATGCGTGCTTGACTTGATCGCCTTGTCCTTGACGGCTCGATCCTTGATGTCCGCGAATGCGCTAACTACATGCATCGGCAGCGGCTGGGAACCGCCATCAAGCAGCAGCACGTTCGGGAAACCCGCGGCGGTCTTGGCGTCGAACTTCAGGGGCTTGAAGAACGACCTGCCTTGCTGCTGCAGCGCTTCGATCAATGGCAGTTCGTACAGGCCGTCGAGCGGAATCCACTGGTCGGTGACGAGCATCATGGTCAGCGAGTCGATCTGGTACAGGTGCTCGCGCTTCGCATAGATGAGCGCGGCCAACACGATCCTCGGTTTGCGCTCCACATCGGCGTCGACCGCCTGCAAGATCGCCTTGTAGCCGCGCTCTGCCTTTTCCCAGGCCTTCGTGTCGATGTACAGCGGTACGTCCGGCATGTGCTTGATCGCCAGGCGCCGCCCGTATGCGGTCGCCTCCACGCCGTTGAGCTGGCCCACGACGATCGCCATCTTGAACGAGACATCGGACTCTGGCGACATCAGCATCGCGAGCTTGCGCCGCCGCCGCTGACCGATTTCTTCCGCGTCAGCGGACCGAAACTGCTCGGGCACGTACAGCCGCTCTTCCAGCGTTCCGCCTTTGAGGGTGACGCCCTTGGCCGCAGCAGTCAGGTAGCGCTGGATGACGGCCTGCGAACGCCTGCCCTCCATCGCCGGGTACCACCGATTGAAGCCGGCCCGGTCGTACAGGAAGTGCAGCACAGCCCGCAGGCTCATCCGCTTGCGGGGTGCGTTGACGACGACGGGATCATCAGCCGGCTCCCCTTTGGGCATCGGCTTGCCCGCGACCCTTGCCAGCGGGAACGCAGTCCGGATCTCCACCTGCTCCGGCGCGTGCTCGACGATCGCCTCACCGAGCAGTTCGCCGAGGCCGGATTCGCCAGCCTCGGGCTCGAAGGACGGGCACGTGGCGTGATGCAGGTGGCCTGTGCCTGGCATGCGCTTGATCACGAATTCGGCATGGCGCGCGATGTACATCTCCACGCCGCCTTGCACGCACAGGCATCGCGGTCGTTCGGAAGACTCGTAGATCCGCGCGAGCGCTGCCTGCAGTTGTCCGTCGCCGGCGGCGAAGACGCGGCCTCGAACAAAGTACCTGGTGTCCATCGCCTCTCCTTCTCTTTGGGCCCGGGTCAGACCAGGTCCTTCACGAGGTCGGACAGCGGCCGGGGCCGCCGCTCGAGCAGTCGCTTCACGGCGCGGTCGCTCGTGAGACCGAGCAACGCCCCCAACTGCTGCTTGTCCGCGCCCTTGCCCGCCACCCGCTGCGCAAACAGCCGCCGGACGTGTTGGGTGTTGACCCCCCTCCAGCCTGCACGACGGAAGATTCCGGCGAACGTGGCGAGCAGGACGGGACAGGTGGGGCGCGGGTCGTCGGGACTGCGGGCCCTGATCCGGAAGGGCTTGCCCCCCTCCGTCAGGAACAGCGCGCTGTGTGGATCCAGCCCTCGGTAAGCGTCTGCCTGCGCCACGCCGATGCGCCGGCGCGTGCGCTCCTCAAGGTACGCATCGATCGCTTCACATGCCCGCTCGGAGTCGAAGAAGAGGGAACGCTCTCTGCCCCCGAGCGCCGCGGCACACGGCAGTGTGCTTTCGCGGCGGGCGGCGCCGTCGGCGGCCAGGTAGTCCAGCACCCGCATCCGCGCGATCTCCAGGGGCTTCGCACCGGTGCACAGCAACGTCAGGAGCAGCGCGACGTCCCGGTTGGCGTTCTCGCTCAGGCGTCGGATTCGGCGGATCCCGGCCAAGACCTCCGCCTCGTCGAGGTCTGTGAGAGGGTGATCCCCGCCTGTCGTCGAAGCTGAGCGCACAGCATCCATCACGGCACGGGCGTGCTGCCGCAACTGGCCCAGGGAGGCGATGTCGACATCAGGCACGCCAGGCAAGGGAGCGGCGCGCGCTACCTGCCAAAGAAGTGCCTTCACCTGCCGCTCCACCGTCGAGTGGCCGATGCCGCGTGCGCGGGCCACCTCTCGGTAGGTCTGCCCACCTTCCAGTAGCGCGGACAGCATCGACACCGCACGTTCCCGCGTTTCGTCCTTCACGGTGTTCTCCGGGAGGTACCTGCGCTCAAACCGTGCGTCTCGGCAGCCCATTGCTGTTGCAGAAGGGGTCGTTGTTCCATCTCCATGCCTGTGTTGGGCGGCGCCGGCGCAGCGGGTCGCCGCTGTCCGTTCCAAGCTCTATGGAACCTGGTCTACGGAGGGTGTGCCAACGGAAATGCCGACTCCAATCGCAGGTCGCGATGACCGGCACCGCCCGGCCTTCCAGCGAGCCCGGCGGTAACAACTTCATCGCCGGTGGCTCAAACACGTTGGCGCTCAATGCCCCAATGCACATGCGACAGCCGGCGCGAAGGCTTTACGTGAGCCAGGGCCGCTGTGCATACTCGATTCCGCATCTGGCGCAATGCCAAGCCCGCCTCTTGGCGGTCCGACAGCAGTCGGCGTTCGCAGTCGTGACCTGCACTTCCCAACGCGCGCCCCACACACGGGCCGCGCAGAGATCGATCCGGTCCAGCGGGCCATCGCTCTGAATCCGACGGCGCCCTCGCGGCCCGGTACTCGCGCTACCTGCGACTGCCGGTGCCGCTGGCCAACCTTCATTCCTACCGGCGTCGCCCTGTCGACACCCGGACATCCCCACGGGGAGCTCACGCTCCCCGCCGGGGACGTGGGCTCTCCAATTCTTTGGAGAAAACCCATGGCACGAGTAGCCACGGAGGCGCACAGCCTCTGGCTCCCTGGCTTTGGCGATCACGACGACCAAGCCATTCCCGACCTCTTCGCCGACGCGCCGACCGTGCCCCGCGAAGAGCTTTCTCACTCCCAACCGCCCGTCATTGCGCGCAGCGCGTGGCGGCCGCAGCGAAGAGGCACCGCCGTCCGATCGTGGGCCTGGCCCACCTGGTCGGACGCGAGCCTCGACGGTTTGTCCACGCCCGTCGCGAAGTTCGAGGCGAACATCGCCGCGATCGAGATGTTGCGACGAGTGGAGGCCAATCCACAGCCGCTCACTGACGACGAACGCCGGACTCTGCTTCGCTTCACGGGCTGGGGCGGCCTGCCAGGCGCCTTCAACAGCAACTCAGGCGACCCCGGCTGGCGCGCACGCGCAGACCGGCTGCAAAGCCTGCTGAGTGCGGAGGAGCACGGCGCAGCGCTGGCCTCGGTCAATACGAGCCACTACACCGACCCGATGGTGGTCCACTGGCTGTGGCGAGCGCTGCAGACAATGGGGTTCGATGGTGGCTCGATCCTTGAGCCGAGCGCCGGGGTGGGCCACTTCATTGGCTGCATGCCGCAAGCCATCGCTCGCAAGAGCCGCGTCACAGCGATCGAGCTCGACGACATCGCTGCGCGCATCCTGCGCGCGCTCTATGCGCCGCACGGGGTCGACGTGCGCGGGCAGGCGACCGAGACGGTCGACCTGGCTGAAGGCAGCTTCGACCTGGTGGTGTCGAACATCCCCTTCGGGAGCTTCGGCGTGATGGATGGTCGCAACCGACCCTTCAGCCGCTTCAGCATCCACAACTGGTTCGTCGGCAAGGGACTGGAGCTGCTCCGCGAGGGCGGCCTGATGTGCGTCGTCACGTCCACATTCCTGATGGACGAAACCGATCGCACGGCGAGGGCGTACTTTGCATCTCAGGCCGACCTGCTGACCGCGTTCCGCCTCCCCGCCGGCACCTTCGCCGGGCTCGGGGGAACGGACGTGCAGGCCGACGTCGTGGTCCTGCGCAAGCGCAAGGCCTCCGTCCGAATGCCAAGTGATGCACCGTGGCTGGAGCTGACGTTTGTCCCGCCGGCGCTGCGCCATCCGCGCTGCTCGGACCCGTACATGCGCATCAACGCATGGTTCACCGAACGGCCCAGCAACGTCGTCGGCTTGATCGACAAGGTGAGCAACGGCTACGCGCACGTCCCGACAGCCCGGCTGGAAGGGCCTCTGCGCGATGCCTTGGCACGCGTCTCGGCGTTGGTCCCCGCAGCAGCGTACAGCGGACGCGAGGCCAACTTGCCGGCTCCCACCCGGCCACAGGCCCCGTCAGGTGCACGGCCGGGGAGCTATGTAGTCGCGGAGGGGCGAATCCATCTCGCCGAGGGAGGCGAGCTCGTGGACATCACAGCCCGCCTTTTCGGCGCCGCGCGCCAACGTGTTGCCAAGATGTGCGAGATCCGCGACTGCACGCGGGACTTGCTGAAGGCGCAGCTCGAGGACGGTCCGGATGGCACGCAGGCGAGCCTGCGTCGACGATTGAACGATCTGTACGACAGGTTCGTGGCGAAGTTCGGGTGTCTCAGCAGCCGAGCCAACGCGCTCGCGTTCCGGCGGGATCCGGACTACCCGCTCCTTCTGTCTCTCGAGCACTACGACGACGAGCAGGAAGCGGCCCACAAGGCCGCAATCTTCGAGGGCCGGACGGTGGCGCCCGTGAAGGAGCCGGTATCCGCCGACACGCCGGAAGAGGCGCTGGCGCTGTGCATGCAATGGCGCGGCAAGGTGGACGCCGTCTACATCGCCAAGTTGCTGCAGGGTGACCAAGCCGATGTTGTTAGCGCTCTGCTGGATGCCGGCTTGGTGTTCCAGGACCCGGGTTCCGAGGCGTTCGTGACAGCAGACGCCTACCTGTCCGGCGACGTGAAGCGCAAGCTGAACGCTGCGCTGGCAGCAGGGCCCGAGTTCAAAGCCAATGTGGTGGCCCTCGAAAAGGTCATCCCCGCGGACCTTCCGCCTGGCGATATCGAGCCTCGCTTGGGCGCCGTCTGGATTCCCTCGGACGTCGTCGAGCGGTTCATCGTGGACGTGCTGCGCGTCCCGGAAGCCACGGTGCGTTACCTCGACCTCGCCGGCACCTGGTCGGTGAAGGTGAACGAGTGGCAAGTGCGACAGAACGTGGTCTGCACCCAGGAGTTCGGGACCGGACGAATGGACGCAGTGCAGCTGCTGCAGTCGGCGCTCAACGTGCAGACGCCCACGGTGCGCGACCCGCATCCGGAGAAGGACGGCGTCTACATCGTGAACCGCGAGGAGACGTTGGCGGCGCGGGAGAGGCTCGGAGCACTGAAGGCGCGCTTCGCCGCATGGTGCTATGAGGATCAACAGCGGCGCGATCGACTGTGCAGGATCTACAACGACCTGTTCGTGCGACGTGAAGTCGCGTAGTTGATTGTTCTACGGGAGAAATCTCGACAGAGAACCCGCCATTCCCCTGGCGGTAGCCTAGAGATGCAGGCATGGCTGGCAACGGCTGTGTTT
>JACRIY010000098.1 GCA_016235805.1 Rhodocyclales bacterium | reverse complement strand
GGCCGTGGCCCACCTGATCCCCTACATCGAGGAGGAAAAGCGCCGCACCGGCTCCACCTCCAAGGGCCGCATCATCATGGCCACGGTCAAGGGCGACGTACACGACATAGGCAAGAACATCGTCGGCGTGGTGCTGGGTTGCAACGGCTACGAGGTGATCGACCTCGGCGTCATGGTGCCGGCCGACAAGATCCTGCACGCGGCGAAGGAACACGGCGCGCAGGCGATTGGCCTCTCGGGCCTGATCACGCCCTCGCTGGAGGAGATGAGCCACTTCGCCTCCGAGATGAAGCGCCTCAAGCTCGACGTGCCGCTGCTGATCGGCGGCGCCACCACCAGCCGCGCCCATACCGCGCTGAAGATCGCGCCGAACTACGATGGCCCGGTGGTCTATGTGCCGGACGCCTCGCGCGCCGTCGGCGTGGTGACCAAGCTGCTGTCGATCGATATGCGCGACGCCTATGTCGCCGAGATCGCCGCCGACTACGAAAAGGCCCGCGCCCAGCACGCCAACAAGAAGGGCGTGCCTCTCGTCTCGTTGGCAGCGGCCCGTGCCAATGCAGCGAAACTTGCCTACGCCCCGGTCAAACCTAAGACGCTCGGCGTCACTGCGCTGATGAACCTGGACCTGGCCGAGATCGCTAGGTACATCGACTGGACCCCCTTCTTCCAGACCTGGGACCTCGCCGGCCGCTTCCCCGCCATCCTCGACGATGCGACTGTCGGCGAGGCCGCGCGCAATGTCTTCCGCGATGCCCAGGCCATGCTCGGCCAGATCATCGAAGAAGAGTGGCTGACGGCGAACGCCGTCTTCGGCCTGTTCCCGGTGACGCGCGAAAACGAGGACATTGCCTTCCTCGCCGACGGCAAGCCGGCCTTCACCTGGCACGGCCTGCGCCAGCAGCAGGAACGCCCCGACGGCAAGCCGCAGCAGAGCCTGGCCGACTTCGTCGCCCCGACCGGCGACTTTGCCGGCGCCTTTGCGGTCACCGCCGGCATCGGCATCGAGAAGAAGCTCGCCGAGTTCGAGGCGCAGCACGACGACTACCGGTCGATCATGCTCAAATCGCTCGCCGACCGCCTGGCCGAAGCCGCCGCCGAGTGGCTGCACCGCGAAGTACGCACTGACTACTGGGGCTACGCGGCGGGCGAGATGCTGGACAGCGCCGCGCTGATCGCCGAAAAGTATCGCGGAATCCGCCCGGCGCCGGGCTATCCGGCCTGCCCCGACCATACGGCCAAGGCTGGCCTGTTCAGGCTGCTCGACGCCGAAGCCAATGCCGGCATGGGCCTGACCGAGAGTTTCGCGATGACGCCGGCGGCCTCGGTGGCCGGTTTCTACCTGGCCCACCCCGAGGCACGTTATTTCGCCATCACCAAAATCGATCGTGACCAGCTTGAAGATTGGGCGAATCGTGCCCACTATCCGGTTGCAGAAGCCAAAAAATGGCTCGCCCCCTTGCTGTGACCCCGGAGAACCCCATGTCGGACACCAACCTGAATCGCCTCAGCTTCAATGAAGCCGTGGTCTTCGTCAAACAACGCAAGAAGGCCGCGTTCGCCGCGATGCCGGTGTTCGGCGACGACGGCGACGACGAAAACGCCACCGCCGAAGGCGCGCGCATCTTCCTGCTGCAGCCCGACGAGGATGAAGGCTGGACCCTGCGTTTCATCGCCGGGCCGTTCTTTTCCGCCGCCTATGCCGCCAACGACATCATTCCCGCCGACGAAATTCCGGACCGCGTGCGCGAACTGATGTTCGTGCCGACGCGCTGCGAGGACGATTGGCTGACCGACCAGTTGCAGGTGCTGCTGGGCAAGCTGACCCAGGCCGCCGGCATAGGCGAACAGATGCCTGATTACGAAGCGCAGGCGGCGAAGGGTGCCGGACCCGAAGCGGTGTTTCCGGTGTCATTCATCGGCGGCCTGAAGAAGCCGAACTGAACCCGGAGCCGACTGGCGCGGCGGCCAGGACGCCCGCCGTGGCTCCCGCGCGATCAGCGCTTGAGGCTGTCGGCAAAAGCCTGGTTGATGGTGGCACCGACCTGCATGACCTTCTTCGCATACTGCCCCGGATCGGCGGTGACCAGCCGTTTGTCGTAGCGATACTGCGTACCCTGGGTCCCGCTGAGGCTGGTCAGGCTGTTGGCCAATGCAACGTTGTCGAAGGAATCGACCGACTTCACGGTACCGAACTCGCCGTCTGCAAAAAAGGGCGTGTTGAGGCGGGAGAACCGCGCGTCGGAGGCGCCGAAGCCGATTTTGAAGTCCTGCCCGATCATGCCGACGATCATGGTGCCCGCGCCAAGGCCCACCTTGGGAATCGCATCCGCCTCCGCCGAGGTGGCGAAACGGCTGTTGCCGCTGGATTCGAGCTGGGCGAAATCGACGATCACGGTGGGCACCAGAACCAGCGCGTCGGTGTTCACGCCGAGTTCGGCAAAAGCCTTGGTGGTGTTCTGGTCGAAGGCTCCGGCATTCCCCAGTTGCGTATCGAAATGCATGAAAGCCAAAGGCAGGTCCTTCGGCGTGGCAAAGATGTATTCGCGCGGATCGTCGAACGGGCTTTTGACGTAGGGTTTTTCCGCTTTTGCAAACTCGACCTTGGCATAGCCGGGGGCCTTCCTTATTTCATCGAGTCCGACCACCGTCTTTCCGGCCGCCGCCAGGCGCTTGAGGAAATCGGCGTAGAGCTGCTCGGCCAGGCCCTGCATCAGCGCGTAATCGACGTTGCCGAGCATCATGTCCACCCGCGCGCTCTGCGCCTGGGTGATGGTCCGGTTGTAGCCAGTCGACTGGCCAAGGTTGGACAGCCCGGCGCCGCCACGGGCGCTGGCGCCGGTCTTCGCCACGAAGGCAACGCGGAACTGCGGCACCACAACACGCGCCATGGATTTCATGTTGGCGGACACATCGGCCTTGAGATCCAGCGCACCCGCCAACGGCGTGGCACTGCCCGCGGCCTCCTTTAGTGCCTGTTCTGGTGTCTTGGGCGCGCTGGCCACCGGGGCCGCCGGCATCGGCAGGGCGGCACTCGGTCTCTTCGCCGGGGCCGAAGGGTCGCTGGCCGAGCAGCCCTTGGCGAGGAAGATCTGCGTCAGGTGTTCTTTGCGCGCCAGCGCCTGCTTCTCGCGCTCGACCGCCTGTGCGGCGGTCATCTGGCCCTGTTGCTCCGCCACGTTGGCCGCCGCTTTGCTGGCCACGGTGCCGAACAGGTGCCCGGTCAGGCCCCCGAGCGAACCGAACAGGCCGGTGCGGCTCGCCACTTCCGCCGCGACGCCTGCCGCCTGGCCGGCCGTTGCCGTGGTCTGGCCCGACGACTGGCTCGCCTTGGCCTCGGCGATGATCTTGTCCAGTCCCTGCAATTCGTCGTATTTCGCCTGGCAAGTCAGATCATTGTCGGTGATCTTCACCCGCTCGATCGGCGCGGGCGCCTGAGCAAGGGCGATACCGATACTGAAGGCGGGTATTGCAGCAAGAATTCGCTTGGAAGGCATGGCGGTCCTCGTTGGTTTGGCAGTCAGATTGCGACAGCGGTCGGTCCGACCGATGGGCAACCGCGGCAAATTCATCTACTCAGGATTTGGCGGCAGCGGCCACCTTGGCGACCTCGGCATTGAAATTCTGCACGCCGTTCATGACCCCGGCGGCGAAGGCTTCGCGGTCGATGGCCAGTTCGTAGTTCGTCACCGTGCGCTGGATGTTGCCGCTGCCGAAATTGCTCAGCGCACTGCTCAAGGCATTGGCAGCGGTTGGCGAGGCGTCGACGCCCTGCGAAAGATTGCCGACTTTCTCGCTGACGTTGATGACCGGTTTCGTGGTCGCGACACCGGGAATGCCGCGCATCATCCGTGATACCGGCTGACCCAGCCAGGTCACGCGCGCGCTGGCCATGTTCATGCCATGCACCACGTTGGTGGTGGCGGAAACGGATTTGTAACCGCGGCTGCTTTCGGCCCAGGCTTGCGGAGCATGAAAGTTGTACTGCGGGATGATCAGGGTGGCATCACCGATGCGCGTCTTGCCGCCGGAGATGAATTCGCTGAACAGGCCGCCGTTGAAGCCGCTCTGGAACAGCTGTTCGTCGCTCGGCGCGACGGTCAGGGTGTTCAGGCCGCCTTCGGAATCCGCTTTCGGCCCGGCTTCGCGCGCGGCACTGCGGAACGGCTCCCGATCCTTGACGTCGGCATAGGTCAGCACGGTATAGCCGGCGGCACGCAGTTGCCCGATCAGGTTGTCCAGCGCCGCCTTGGCGAGTTGCTGGGCATAGGCCTTGTCGATGCCCAGCACCTTGAAATTCGCCGCCGCCCGCGCCGTGGCGTTCCCCTGTTGCAACGCGCCGGCCTGCTTGCTTGCCGAGACCCGGCCTTCGGTCACCAGGGTGACATAGGCGGTCGGTATCAGCAGGGTCTTGCCGGAACTCAGCAAGTCCTCGGGATTGATCGCTTCCACGGGCACCGCGATGGGCGTAGCCCGCTTTCCGGCCAGGGTCTCGGCGCTCACCTCGACTGTCGGCGGCAGCGGCGAGGCCGCCGCCGCTTGCGCCGGCGACGCCAGCGCAAGCGTGGCATCCGGTGTCTTCGGCGGGGCCGAAGGGTCGCTGGCCGAACAGCCCTTTGCCAGGAATATCTGCGTCAGGTGTTCTTTGCGCGCCAGCGCCTGCTTCTCGCGTTCGACCGCCTGCGCGGCGGTCATCTGGCCCTGTTGCTCGGCCACGTTGGCCGCCGCTTTGCTGGCCACGGTGCCAAAGAGGTGCCCGGTGAGGCCACCGAGCGAACCGAACAGGCCGGTGCGGCTCGCCACTTCCGCCGCCACGCCGGCCGCCTGGCCGGCCGTCGCCGTGGTCTGGCCCGACGACTGGGTCGCCTTGGCCTCGGCAATCATCTTGTCCAGCCCCTGCAGTTCGTCGTATTTCGCCTGGCAGGTCAGATCATTGTCGGTGATCTTCACCCGCTCGATCGGCGCCGGCGCCTGGGCAAACGCGGTGGCGGACAACAGCAGGCATAACGAAGCAGCAGGGTGAACGCGGCGCACGGCAATCTCCACAGTATTTGAAATGTGAAGATTCTAGTTTTTTTCTAGGCGTGTGGCATGCCCCCCGGCGTCAGACGCCCCAGACCACGGGTTTCTGCTTCTTCAGCGCCCATTCCAGCAATTCCAGCAGCGGCACGGCGCGCTGGGTCAGGGTGACGTAGGGCCGCGAATTGCCGTTGCCGCCTCGCTCGGTCTGCGGCAGGTCTTCTTCGTGAATGCTGGCGCGCTGACGCTTGTCTTCCTCGATCGCTGCCTTGAGCCTGGCGATGGCATCGGGCAGTTGCTCGACCGTGACGATGCCCTTGTCGGTCTCGTCCTTGCCCATGAGTTTCATCATGCGCTTGGCCACATCGCCGAACATGATGACGTCGCCGGCGGCGGCCGATTGGAACGTAACGATCATTCTTCAAGCTCCCCGATCCAGTCGAGTATCTGCTGCGCCGGCTTCTTCCAGTCGCGTTCGAGCATCAGGCCATGACCCATGCCGGGAAAGATGTGGGCGTCGACGCTGTAGGTGCGCGCCGTCATCTCCACCAGCGAAGCCGGGATCAGGTGGTCGAACTCGGCGCCCTGCACCAGCAGCGGGGTGCGCTTGATCAGTCCGGCGCGCGGCATGCCGAAGAGGGACATGTCCCAGATGGCGCGATGCGACTCCGATTGCGAACCCTTGTAGTAGCGCTTGAGGTCTTCCACCGACACCGGCTGCGAAAACAGCGCCTCGCGCAGGGTTTCCAGCGAGGCCTTGCCGCCGCTCATCAGGCTGTTCATGTCCTGCATCATGCCGGGCTTGGAGAACATCATGCCCAGCGCGGCGGACATCAGCCCTTGCGGCGGTACCGCGCACATCAGCACGGCGCCCGGCGCAGTGTGGTCTTCGAGATACTTCTGCACCACGAAGCCGCCCATGGAATGGCCGATCAGAACCGGCGGCGACGGCAGCGCGGCGACCGTGGCGACCACGTCCTTGACGTAATCGTTGATGGAAAAACTGTCGAGGTGCTTGCGTCCCGGCGTCGCGCCGTGGCCGGACAGGCTCAGCGCGTAGGCTGCGTAGCCCGCCTCGGCGAAGAACGGCAGGAAATGTTCCTCCCAGCACCAGGCGGCGGTATAGGCGCCGTGGATAAACAGCAGCGGTGTCGCCTGCGCCGTCCCGGCGGGAGTGCGGACGAGGACTTCATGATGCTCGAAGCGGGGTGGATTCATCGGCTGGAGTCGCCCGAGGCCGCGGGGCCGCTGGGATATGATTGATGTTTCCAGTGATTCTACCGCGCGCCATCCATGCTGAAATGGCTGATTGTCCTGTTCGCCACGGTTTTCGTGATCGGCCTGATGCAATCCCGCTGGCGCCAGGCGGGCCGACTGCCGGGCGACCTGCGTTTCCGCCTGCGCGGCCGGGAATATTCCTTCCCATTCGCCTCGGTCGTCGTGTTTTCGCTGGTGGCGGCGTTTATCGGCTGGCTGCTTTGACGTCGGCCAGCACCGCGACACGCGCCCGGCCGATGCCCGCCGCGATGGCCTGCGCGTCGCCGCCCTCGCGGGCAACAGCCCTTGCGATGCCGCCAGCATCGACCGCGCGCACCGCCGCCAGCGCAGCGCGCCACACCGCCGCCGCCACGTAATCGCGTTCCTCCCAGCCCAGCCGGCCGCGATAGTCGGCCTCGCAGGCGAGCAGGACCAGTTCGAAGCGTTCCGGTCGGCGCAAGGCGTCGCAGCGTTCGAGCAGGGTCAGCATGGTGTCGGCGCGCAACTGCTCGACCCGGTGCATGTCGCCATGGAAGCGCGCGACGAGGCGCGCCACGTCGCGGCACTCGATCGGCACGCGCAGGCGCTCGCAGATCGTCTCGACCAGCGCCACGCTTTTGATTTCGTGGCCATGGTGGCGCGGCAGGATGTCGGCCGGCGTGCGTGCCTTGCCCAGATCGTGCGTCAGCGCCGCGAAGCGCGCGGGAAGTTCGGCGCCCAGGCGCGCCGCCATGTCGATCACCATCATCACATGCACGCCGGTGTCGATCTCCGGGTGATACTCGGCGCGCTGCGGCACGCCCCACAGGGCGTCGAGTTCGGGCAGCAGGCGCACCAGCGCGCCGCATTCGCGCAGCACGGCGAACATGCGCGAGGGCATCGCTTCCATCAAGCCACGCGCGAGTTCCTGCCAGACGCGTTCCGCCACCAGCGCGTCGACTTCGCCGGCAGCCACCATGTCGCGCATCAGCGCCAGGGTTTCCGGCGCCACGCTGAAATCGGCGAAGCGCGCAGCGAAGCGCGCCACGCGCAAGATGCGCACCGGGTCCTCGGCAAAGGCCGGCGAGACGTGGCGCATCACGCGCGCCGCGATGTCGGCGCGCCCGCCGTGGGGATCGATCAGCGCGCCGTCTTCGTCCCTGGCGATGGCATTGATGGTGAGATCGCGGCGCAGCAGGTCGTCTTCCAGGCTGACCTCGGGCGCCGCATGGACCACGAAGCCGGTGTAGCCCGGCGCGGTCTTGCGCTCGGTGCGCGCCAGCGCGTACTCCTCGCGGGTCTGCGGATGCAGAAAGACCGGGAAATCCCGCCCGACCTGGACGAAACCCTGCGCCAGCATCATCGATGGCGTGGCGCCGACCACCACCCAGTCGCGATCCTTCACCGGCAGGCCGAGCAGCTCGTCGCGCACGGCACCGCCGACGACGTAGGTCTTCATTTCAGCATCGCTCAGAGCTTGTGAAGAAATCGCCCCCCCAGGGGACTTCCTTCGGGGCGTAGCCGCCGGGCCGCAGCGGGGTGCGGCCGGAGCGCAGCTACCGGAGCGTATGTCGTTATACGCGAGGATAGCGAGCACCGCCCAAGCCCCGATCCGGCACGCGCAGTAGATTTATTCATAAGCGTTCAGTCACGCAGATAGGTCGGCGCGATGACTTCCAGCGCCGTGGCGACGCGGCCGAAGGGCAGCGTGCAGCCGCCTTCGCAAACGCTGGGCACGCGCATCGATCGCACGTTGTCGCGCGTCATCGGGCCATTGGGGATGAACTCCATGGCCCATGCCTGCAGCCAGGCGATGGCCTCGGGCAGTCCGATCACGGCACGCGGATGGCCGGCGACCGCGCTCGCGTAACGCACCAGGTCGGCCAGCGCATACTGCTTGGGCCCGCACAGCTCGAAGGTGGCGCCGATGCTCTGCGCATTGCCGAGGCTGTCGGCCACGGCTGCCACGACGTCCTCGACCCAGACCGGCTGGAAGCGCGCGGTGGCGCCGGCCAGCGGAAAGAAGGGCGCGATCTTCGCCATGCGCGCAAACAGGGTGAGGAAGGAATCGCCGCGACCGAAGATCACCGAAGGCCGGAAGAGGGTCAGGTCGAGATCCGTCGCCCTCAATGCCGCCTCGCCGTCGGCCTTTGACCGCAGGTAACCCGACGGCGCGTCGTTCGCCGCCTTCAGCGCGGAAACGTGCAGCACCCGGCGCACGCCTGCCGCCCGTGCGGCGGCGGCGATCTTGCGCGGCAGTTCGACATGGGCGCGGGCAAAGCCCTTGCCATACGGCTCGCCTTCACCACCCTTGAGGACCCCGACCAAACTGATGACGGCATCCTGTCCCTCCATCAGCCGCGCCAGGGTCGCCGGATCGTGCACATCGGCTTCGACCACGCGCGCGGTGGGCAACACGGTGAGGTGCTTGGCCCCGGACTCGCGCCGCGTCGGCAGCGTGAAACAAAAGTCGGCGCTGGCGGGACGGCGCGCCAGTTCGCGCACGATGGCCGAACCCAAAAACCCGGTGCCGCCGATCACGAGAATATTCTTCACGGCAGCTGCTCCACACCGTTCTCGCCCTGCCCGCGCGCACGGATCATTCCCAGCCGGCCCTTGAGCGATTGCGGCCGGCCTTCGAACAGGGTGTTGTAGTACACGGAATTGCTCATGACCTTCTTCACGTAGTCGCGGGTTTCGCTGAAGGGAATGGTCTCGGCGTAGATCGCGCCCTCCAGCGGCCGGTCGGCGCGCCACTTGCGGGCACGTCCGGGGCCGGCGTTGTAGGCGGCGGAAGCCAGCACCGGATGGTTGTCGAGCGAATCGAGCACCATCTTCATGTAATGGGTGCCGAGCGTGACGTTGGTATCCATTTCGGTGACGCGCGACGGATGGTAGCTGTCGAGCTTGATCTTCTGCGCGACCCACTTCGCGGTGGCCGGCATCAGCTGCATCAAGCCCTTGGCGCCCACCGAGGATTTCGCGTTCATCACGAAGCGCGATTCCTGCCGCATCAGGCCGTAGACCCAGCCGTTGTCCAGCGCGAGCTGGTTCGCCTTGGGGCGCACCTGTTCGCTGAAGGGCGCAATGTAGCGCAGGCTGTAGTCGTGCTGGTTTTGGGTGCGGTCGGCGGTGTTGATGGCGCGGTCCCAGATTTCATGGCGGCGGGCCAGTTCGGCGGCGGCCAGCAGGGCGCGGTCGTCCATGCCGCGCAGCGACCAGACCCATTCGCGCACGCCCTCGATGCGCATGTCGGTGCGGAACAATGCCAGCGCGCGCTGGAAGCCAGGATTGACCGAGGCCAAGGCCAGCTCCTCGGTACTCGGCGCGGCGGCGCGCGGCGGCACCTCGATGTTGCGGCCCAGTTCCTCGTCGGCGAGGTTGCCGTAGAAGTTCGGCTGGCCGCCGATCTTGAGGAACAGCGCGCGCGCTTCCTCGCCACGCCCGGTGGCCGCCAGCGCGCGGCCCTGCCAGTAGGTCCAGTCGGGTTGCGCGGACAATGCCGGCGGCATGGCGGCGATGGCGCGCCGCACCGTACCCCAGTCGTGCACGCGCAAGGCGGCGCGAACCTGCCAGGCCAGTTGTTCGTCGGACAGCACGGTGCCGCTGGTCCGGCCATACCAGTCGAGGGCTTCCGGCAGGTGGCGCTGTGCCGCCTGCTGCGCGATCTGACCCCAGGCGTAGGCGCGCTCCTCGGCCGAAAACTGGGATTCGATGCGCGCGAAACGTCTTGCCGCATCCTGCGGATCGCCGCGCGCCGCGCGCTGCACGGCGAACAGCAGCACTTCGCGACCACCGCGTTTCGCCGCGAAGCCGGCCGGCGGTTTTTCGAGGTAGCGCAGCGGCATCTGTGCAATGGATTCCAGTCCGCGGCCGTCGAAGCCTTCGCCGGCCGGCAGATAGGCTGCGGCGCTGCGTGCGGCGCCGACGCGCTTGGCCTCGAACAGGCGACGCACGCGCTGCCAGACTTCCTCGACCGACAAGCTGCCGGCAGCCACCAGCGTGTCGACCAGCACCTCGCAAGCCCGCGGCAGATCCTGACCGGCTGTCCACAACGGCCTCACCATTTCCGGCGTGCCCGCCGCCTGCGCCGCAAAGCAGCTCACTTCGCTGTCGGGCTGGACCAGCGCCGGCAGCTCGCGGCGGAAGTTCTCCCAGTCGGCCTTCTTGCCCAGCGCGCGCAGCCAGTCGCCGCGCAGCTTTTCCGCGAGGTAGGCACCCGGATGGCGCGCCAGGTAGTCGGCGACGCCGGTCGCATCGCCGTCCTCGAGACGCAGGCGCAGGGACCAGTACTCGGCCCACGCCTGAAGGGGATGTCCCTGCAAGGCGTCGATCTGGCGCGCCAGGCGCACCCGCTCGCCATTGCGCCACGCATCGCGCGCCGCAATAAAGGCGGCCTCGCCGCGATCGAGGGCATAGGTACCCGCCGGCGCGCCAAGTGCCGGCAAGGCGAGGGCAAGGGCGGTCGCCGCGAGTGAAAGGCGGAACAGTGGCAAGAATGGTTTGCGCTTATAGTTCATGCGGTGATTTCGATTCGATTGCTTCCTCTTCAACGTTAGCACATGAACCTGCCACCACCGTCCGCCGAACACATCGCCGAATCGAGGGCTGTTCGCGCCGCGCTGCGCCGCGAACGGCTGGCAGCGCGCATCGCGCTGGACGATGCCGGCCATGCCACGCTGTCAAGCCGCGTCGAGGCCAGCCTGGCGGCGCTGCTGGACACCCTGCCGGCGCAGACACTGGCCTTCTGCGCGCCGGTGCGCCGCGAGTTCGACGCCGGTCCGCTGGTGGCGCGCCTGCTCGGGCGCGGCTGGCGCGCCGCGATGCCGGTGGTCGTCGCGGCCGAGGCGCCGATGGTGTTCCGCACCTGGACGCCGGACGCGGCGATGACGGTCGACCGCCACGGCATCCCGATCCCGCAGGGCGGCGCCGAGGTGACGCCCGATGTCCTGTTGCTGCCGCTGGTGGCTTTCGATGCACGGGGGTTTCGCCTCGGCTATGGCGCAGGTTACTTCGACCGCACGCTGGCGGCGATGGTTCCGCGACCGCTGGCGATCGGCGTCGGTTACGAATTGTGCCGGGTAGCCGACATCCACCCCGAACCGCAGGACATTGCGCTCGACGTGCTGGTCACCGAGGCCGGCGTGTTTCGTCCCGGCGACTAGCGCCGCACCGCGCTGTCCAGGCGCCGCAGCGCTTCGTCGAGCAGCGCGCGCCGCGTGCCGAAATTGAGCCGGACGAAACCCGGCGCGCCGAAGTCGGCACCGTCCGACAGGCCCAGGCCGTGTTCCTCGAAATACCGCGCCGGATGGGCGACGCCGTGGTCGGCGGCGAACTCGCGGGCGTCGATCCAGGCCAGATAGGTCGCCTCCACCGGCCGCATGTCGAGGCCTGGCATGTCCATCACGGCGCGCTCGACGGCGCGCGCGTTGTCGCGCAGGTAGTCGAGCAGGGCCGCGTGCCAGTCATCGCACGAGGTCAGCGCCGCTGCCGTCGCCGCCATGCCGAGCGCATTGACGTGGGGCA
This sequence comes from Rhodocyclales bacterium, assembly GCA_016235805.1. Taxonomy (GTDB): domain Bacteria; phylum Pseudomonadota; class Gammaproteobacteria; order Burkholderiales; family Rhodocyclaceae; genus Sulfuritalea. The sequence continues at coordinate 4,587 of JACRIY010000098.1, read as the reverse complement.
CGATGCCATGCAGCGCGGCATGGAAGCGGCGACGCAGGGCAGGATCGGAAATGACCGCGAAGGCGCAGCCGAGCCCGGGAATGTTGAAGGTCTTCGACGGCGCCAGCAGGGTGATGCTGCGCGCGGCCACCTCGGGCGCCAGCGTGGCGAAAAGTCGGTGCTGGTGATACGGCGACAGCACGAGGCCGTTATGGATTTCGTCGGAGCAGACCACCAGATCGTGCTTTTCCGCCAGCGCGGCGACCTGCCAAAGCTCCTCCTCGCGCCAGGCGCGACCAGTCGGATTGTGCGGATGGCAGAGTTGGAACAGCTTGGCCTTGCTGCCCTTGAGCACCGCGTCGACCGCCGGGAAATCCCACAGCCAGCCGGCGGAATCGCGCACCAGCGGGGCGCTCACCACGCGCCGGCCGGAGTCGACGGGCGCCGAAAGAAAGGGCGGATAGATCGGCGTCGCGGTGAATACCGCATCGCCCGGCTCGCCCACCGCGCGGCAGGCGACGTTGAGGCCGGACACCAACCCTGGCAGCCAGACGATCCATTCCGGCTCGATGGTCCAGGCGAACTTGCGCGCCAGGTAGCCGACCACCGCATCGACCTGGCTGGCGGTCGTCTGGTTGTAGCCGAACACGCCATGCTCGATGCGCTGCCGCAGCGCCGCCAGCACCGCCGGCGGCGAGCGGAAATCCATGTCGGCAACCCACAGCGGAATGATGTCGCGCCCGGCATGGCGCGCCCACTTCACCGAATCGCTGCCGGCGCGCTCGACGACGGCATCGAAGTCGAACACCTCGCCGGTCATGGCGTGCGGAACAGGAAATCGCCGCCTTCGGTGTGTCCGGCCGAGACCACGGCGCCGTACTGCGGCTGCTGCGGGTATTCGCTGGTGACGCCCTTGCTGACCTTGCTCCAGACCTGGGCACCGGGGGTGAGGCCGCCGGCCGCCTGCAGGGTCTTGATCAGGTTCCAGGCGAAGATCGAATGGCCTTCCTTGCCTTCGTCGGACACCGGCTCGTCGGCGCCCGATGACAGCACCAGCACGGAACGCTGCTTCAGTATCTGTTCCGGCGGCAGGTCGCGGCCCTGGGTGACCTTCCGCTCGCTGGTCAGGGTGCCCGAGTAGCAACTGTCGGAAATCAGCATCAGCTGGCGCGACGGGATCGCCGCCAGCAGGCGCGAAATGTCGCTGTTGGAAATCCAGCCCTTGGCCGTCTTGACCGAGGCATCGACCGGAATCCAGTAGCCCATCTTGACGTCGTCCAGCAGATAGCCGTGGCCGGCGTAGAACAGCAGCACGCTGTCATCGGGCCGCGTGTCCGCCGCCAACGCATTGAGGGCGTCGATGATCTGCGCCTTGCCCGCATCCTTGACCAGTCGCGTTTCGTAGCCGAAGCGCGATTGCAGCACACCGGCGATCTGGGTGATGTCGGCGATCGGCGTTTCCAGCGCCGGGATCGGCGCCGGGTAGGCATTGTTGCCGACCAGGATGGCGAGGCGCCGGCCTGCGGCAGGTGCTGCCGGCGCCGCAGCGGGCGCCGTGGACGATACTTCGGCGCGCGCCAGGCATTGGCCACCCGCGGCGCTCTGGCCGGCGCGGCATTCCGGGACGTCGGCGGCGGCCGGATTCTTGCGCAGCTCCTCCAGCGCTTCGCGGTACAACAGCGTGCGCGCCTGATGTCGCTGCATCTGGATCGCCTGGAACTGCGCCACGCCGGGGATGCCACCGGCGAAAGCGGGGGGTCGCATCATCTGCGCGCCAGCAAGCTGCGCCACGGCCGATACGGCAAGGAATAGCACGGCCGAAACCAGTCTTCTGCTCATTTGATCTCCTTCAGCAAACGCCGCCAGTCGCGCGGCCAGCAACACAGGTGATCGAAATCGCCATCACGTGAAAGCGTCGGCCTGGGCGACCGATCCGGCCTCCCGCGCCTGTCGATGGCACGTCTTCCATTCTGCCACCGCCGCAGGCGAAGCAAACCGCCGCAACGATCGATGCCGACGGGAAACCGACGAAAAAAAGCCGCGCCCGGGGGCGCGGCCTTGACGACCGGGAACCGGACCGGGCTCAGAAGCGCATGCCGACGTTGCCCGCAAGGGCGCTGCTCTTCTGGTTCGACCGGCCTTCCTCGCGGGTGAATCCGATACCACCGGTGACGCCGCTGGAAAGCGAGAAGAAATTCAAGCCAAGCGCCCATTGCCAGGCGCCCTTGCCGACCGGATCGGCGCCTCCTTGCGAAGACGAACGGCGGTCGCCCATGTAGCTCACGCCGGCATAGGGTTGCACGCCGTTGCCCATCCAGTAGCCGACCTGGGCGCCGAGCTGGAAGCGATCCAGCTTGTTCTTGGCCGCCGTGTTGGCCATCGCCACGCCATTGACCTTGGTCAGGCCGAAATCTTCCTCGCCGTGCAGGTAGCCGACCTTGCCGGTGAATTGCAGGTCCTTGACCCAGCGCGAGTAGTTGAGGTTGGCCGCGTAGAACAGGCGATCGCCTTCGGATTCCATGTTGCCGGCCCCGGAAGTCCTGCCGTTGCCGATGCCGATGCTGGCGTCGAGCGCGAACTCCTTGTTGATCTGGTAACCGAGGTAGGGTGCTAGCGCCCAGCCCTTGGTGGTCGAGGCAACGCGGGCGGCAATGGCCGTCGGCTGCATGCTTCCCTCGCCCCGGTCAAAGGCGGCCGACAGGCCAACCACCATGCCCGATGCCAGCGGATGATCGACACCAACGACCGCGTTGGTCACGTCGAGGTCATTCTTGATCTGGTTTATCCCGACCGTATAGGCCTGGCGCGTATCCGTCTGCGCCACGCTGCCCCAAACGTTCCAGGAATTCTTGCCACCCGCCGCCGCGCCGCGCACCGGGGCGCTGGCCACCGCCATGGGGCCGGACGAGCCCAGCATGCGGGAGACGAGCGAGGCGGAAATCGAGCCGACCTGCACGAAAGACGAGGCGCTCACTTGCGCCTGGGAGGTCGAAGTACCGCCAGGGAAGCAGCCCGGATGCGCGGCGACGAACTCCTGCGGCGAATTGTAGGGAGAGCAGAACGCCGAGTTGCTCAGGCAGGACTCGTACTGGGAATAGAACGACGAGGTGCAATTCGAGGCGATTGCATTGCCTGAAAGTCCCAGGACTCCCAGCGAAACGGCTGCAAGCAGCCGATGAAGGATGGATTTGGTCATTGTGGCCCCCCGAACAAAAAAATTGGCGAAGCAAGAGCCTACTCCGCGACCGTGTTTTCCTCAAGCATCGCGGCATGTTCGCGCGCGCTCCCGCCCTGTGTTTGCAACGTTTTTGCCACGCGCGGGCGTCGGATGCCTATTTGCGCGCTTCGCGAACGTTTTTCAGCGCTTTCCGGTACAGCGAGGCCAGCAGTGCCGCTTCGGGATTTCCGGGCCGCTCCTGCTTCAGGTCGGCCAGCAGCTTTTCCACCCGGTCCAGTTCGCGCAGTTCGAACAGCGCCGACAGCAGGTAGGCTTCCGGTTCCAGGTCGTCGGCGCCGGCCCGACCACGCAGTTCCTGGTAGGTGGCTTCGAGCCGGGCCAAGGCGTCCGGCGCGGCCACCGAGCGCGTCCGCGTCGCCGCCTTGTGCCCTGCGCCATCGGCCGGCGTGCGCGCCAGTTGGCGGGCGACCGCCAATGGCAGCGACTTCAGTGCCGGAGCGGCAAGGCCGCTGGCCTCGCCGCCGCGCGCCGTTGTTTCCAGGCCGCCGGGGCCCGACCAGGTTTCATGGCGGCCGTTTTCGAAATAGGCCAGGCGCAACTGCGCGTTCCTTTCCAGGATGAGCCGGTCGCCGGCATTGAGCTTGGCATAGGCTTCCAGCGGTACCGGGGTGGCGCCTTCCTGCCTCAGCACCGTACCCTGCACCGACATGACCAGCGCGACTTCCGCCGCCCAAGCCTGGGTGCAGGCCACCGTAACCAGAACCATGCAGAAATTTCGCAGCGACATGGCGTCCTCCGAATACTTTCCTATCCCAGGAACAGGCGGTAGGCGGGATTTTTCGATTCGTCCCAGTAACGATAGCCGAGGTTCTTGAGGAAGACGCGAAAATCCTTCATCTCCTTCGGCGGCACCTCCATGCCGACCAGCACGCGGCCGTAGTCGGCGCCATGGTTGCGGTAGTGGAACAGGCTGATGTTCCAGCCCGCGCTCATGCAATTGAGGAAATTCATCAGCGCGCCGGGACGCTCGGGGAACTCGAAGCGGTAGAGCAGTTCGTTCTTCACCTGCGGCGCATGGCCGCCGACCAGGTGGCGCACGTGGTTCTTGGCCATCTCGTCGTCGGTCAGGTCGAGCGTGGCGTAGCCGTTCTTCACCAGCAGGGCGACCAGCTTGTTCGACTCGGCGCGGTCGGCCACCTGCAGGCCGACGAAGACATGCGCCTCGCCGGCGTCGTGGTAGCGGTAGTTGAACTCGGTGATGTTGCGCTTGCCGATCAGGCTGACGAACTTCTTGTAGGCGCCGGGCTTCTCGGGCAGGGTCACGGCCAGCACCGCCTCGCGCTGCTCGCCGACCTCGGCGCGCTCGGCGACGAAGCGCAGGCGGTCGAAGTTCATGTTGGCGCCGGAAGCCACCGCCACCAGCGTCTTGC
>JACRIY010000096.1 GCA_016235805.1 Rhodocyclales bacterium | reverse complement strand
GCGACCCGTCGTCGAGGCTCGCCGCTTCGATCACGTTGAGGTGGATGCCATTGGACCAGAAGTCGACGCCGCCGGCGAGCACGATCACGCGCACCGGGCGAGTCTTGGCCCAGGCCAGGGCTTCGCGCAGGCGACGGCACTGGCGCGTGGACATCGCCCCGTTGTAGAACTCGAAATGCAGGGCGCCGACGCCATTGGCTTCCTCCCAGGCGATGTCCTGCCAGGTGGCGTGATCGATGCGCCACCAGCCCGGCAGGGGCACTTCGGGCAGATCCGCCGCCTGCTCGGCAAACGCCAGTGTCGCCGGCAGCTTGAAATCGCCTTCGCGCTTGGCGTGGCCGATCCACACCGCGCCGTCGCAGGTGCGCCGCAGGAGCGCCGTCTCGCGCCGGGCGATGACCGCGCCCCCGGTCAGGTCCTCGGTACCGGCGAGGCCGGCTTCCGGCCAGGCATCGAAGATGTGGCAGGGAATGCCGAACAGACTGTCGGCGACGCCGGGGAAACCATCCGCCGCATTGATCTTGCGCAGCACCGTGGCGCTGTCGTCGCGCTGCCAGTCGATCGCGCGCTCGGCCTGCTTCATCAACGGCCGCAGGCGGCCGCGTGTGTTCGGCCAGTCGGCCAGCGGGGTCGGCGCCCCGCCCGCGACAAACTTGTCGACCGCTGCCAGCACCGCCGTCACCGCCGCCTGCGTCACTTCGTTGCGATAGATGCTGGATTTCTTCGCCGCGCGCAGCGGAAAATTCGCGGTGGCCCAGACCGGCCCGGCATCCATCTCGGCCTCGGCCTGCAGCACCGTCACGCCCCATTCCGTCGCGCCGTCCTGCAAGGCCCAGTCGAGCGCCGAAGGGCCGCGATCGCCGACGATGCCCGGATGCACGATCAGGCAGACATGCGACTTCCAGATCGATTCGGGTATCGCGCGGCGCAGGTAGGGCGCGACGATCAGGTCGGGCTTGAACAGCGCCACGGCTTCCTCGGCGACGCTGTCGGCGATGTCGAACTCGATCGAGATCTGGTGGCCGCGCCCCTGCAATGCCGCGCCCAGCCTTTGCGTCAGGCTGTTGAAGGCATGGGTGAGCAGGAGTATCCGCATCGATTCTCCGTTCAGCAAATGCGCGGCAACTGGTCGCCCGCCAGCCAGTCGACGATGCGCTTGCCGCCGAAGGCGGTGGTCATTTGCACGAAGTGGTGGTCGTCGGCGATCACGTCGCCGATGAAGCAGGCGTCGCGGCCGAGCGGGTGGGCGCGCATGGCATTGAGCAGCAGTTCGGCGTCGAGCGCATTGCAGATCACCACCAGCTTGCCTTCGTTGGCGACGTAAAGCGGATCGAGGCCGAGGAATTCGCAGGCGGCGGCGACCACCGGCTTCACCGGGATCGCCTTCTCGTAGAGCATCATGCCGACGCCCGACTGCCCGGCGATTTCGTTGAGCGTCGCCGCCAGTCCGCCACGCGTGGGGTCGCGCAGGCAGCGCAGGCCGGCGCCGGTGGCCAGCATCGCGGCGATCAGGCCGTTCAGGGCCGCCGTGTCGGACTCGATGGTGGCTTCGAACGTCAGGTTCTCGCGCTTGCTCATGATGGCGACGCCGTGGTCGCCCAGCGAACCCGAGACCAGGATCACGTCGCCCGGCCGGGCGCGGCTGCCGCCGAGGTCCAGCCCGTCGGGCAGCACGCCGACGCCGGTGGTGGTGATGAAGACGCCGTCGCCTTTGCCGCGCTCGACCACCTTGGTGTCGCCGGTCACCACCGGCACGCCGGCCTCTTTCGCGGCGGCGGCCATGGATTCGACGATGCGCGCCAGGTCGCCCAGCGGAAAGCCTTCTTCGAGGATGAAGCCGGCCGCGAGGTAGAGCGGCGTCGCGCCCATCACCGCGACGTCATTCACCGTGCCATGCACCGAGAGGCAACCGATGTCGCCGCCGGGAAAGAACAACGGCGAGACCACATGCGAATCGGTGGCCATCACGATGCGTCCCGGCCGGCCGTTGAAAGTCGGCGCCGGCAACACGGCGCCGTCATTGCCCTGGCCGAGGTATTCGTTGCCCAGATACTTGGCGAACAGCTCGGAAATCAGCTGCACCATGGACCGACCGCCCGAACCGTGCGTCAGGTCGACGCAGCCGTGCTTCAGATCCAGCGGCCGAACATAGCCACGCTTTACTTCGCCCATCAGTGCATGTCCTTGTAGCGTCCGTAGCTGTAATGAGCGGCGCAGGCCCCTTCGGAACTCACCATGCAGGAACCGATGGGGTTCTCGGGCGTGCATACCGTGCCGAAGATCTTGCAGTCCTGCGGCCGCTTGACGCCGCGCAGGATCGCGCCGCATTCGCAGGCCTTGTTGTCGGGCACCGAGCGGTAATCGAGCTTGAAGCGGCGCTCGGCATCGAAGCCCGCGTACTTGGCGCGGATGCGCAGCGCCGAATACGGCACCACCGACAAACCGCGCCATTCGAATTCGCGGCGCAGCTCGAAGACCTCGGCGACGCGGTCCTGCGCCTTGAGGTTGCCGTCGCGCGTCACGGCGCGGGCGAACTCGTTCTCCACCTCGGCGCGGCCTTCGTTGACCTGGCGCACCAGCATCAGGATGGCCTGCATCACGTCCAGCGGCTCGAAGCCGGCGATGACCACGGGCTTGCGGTATTCCTCGGCGAAGAATTCGTAGGGCCGGCTGCCGATCACGGTGGACACGTGGGCCGGGCCGATGAAGCCGTCCAGCGGCACCGTGCCCCATTGCCGCACTTCCGGCGATTCGAGGATGTTGCTGATCGCCGCGGGCGTCAGCACGTGGCAGCACAGCACGGTGAAATTCTTCAAGCCCTCGGCGGCGGCCAGCTGGATCGCCACGGCGGTCGGCGGCGTGGTGGTCTCGAAGCCGATGGCGAAGAACACCACCTCGCGCCCCGGATTGTCGCGCGCGATCTGCAGCGCGTCGGTGGTCGAATACACCATGCGGATGTCGCCGCCGCGCGCTTTCGCCTTCATCAGCGACAGGCCATCGGAGGCCGGTACGCGCAGGGTGTCGCCGTAGGTGCACAGGATCACGCCCTGCTCCAGCGTCAGGCGGATCGCCAGGTCGACGCGACCGATGGGCAGCACGCAAACCGGGCAGCCGGGGCCATGCACCATGCGCACCGTGGGCGGCAGCAGTTCGGACAGGCCATAGCGCGAAATGGCGTGGGTATGGCCGCCGCAAAACTCCATGAAGCTGTAGTTGCGCCCCGCCTCCACCGTCGCCGCGATGCTGCGAGCGAGGTTCTGCGCCAGTTCGCCGTCGCGGAATTCGTCGACGTATTTCACGCCGCGCCGCTTCCCATGGCCGCCGCTTCGGAATTCATTTCGGCGAACAGGGCCAGCGTCCTTTCGGCCTCCTCGGGATCGAGCCGGGTCAGCGCGTAGCCGACGTGGAGGATCACGTAGTCGCCGACCTTGACGTCGGACAGCAGCGCCAGCGAAATCTCTTTCCTGACGCCGCCGAGATCCACGATCGCCGTGTCACCAGCGCCGACTTCCACAACCTTTACGGGCAACGCGAGGCACATGCTTCAATTCTCCAGGTGATGCAGGGCGACCCAGGCCTGGCCCAAGGCCAGGCCGGCGTCGCCGGGAACCAGGTTGATCGGTGCCAGCACGCGCAGGCCGCGCGCCTCGCAGTCGCGGCGCAGGCCTATCGCCAGCAGATGGTTGAAAAAGCAGCCGCCGCCGATGGCCAGGGTGTCGATGCCACGGTCGATACAGGCGCGTTCGGCCCACTGCACCAGCGCCGCCACCAGCGTGGCATGGAAGCGTGCCGCGCCCTGCTGTGCATCGGATTCGTTCGCCAAGCGCACCAGCAGCGGCCGCAAGTCGAGCACACCATCCTCGATGCGCCAACCGTCGGCCGTGGCCGGGAGCCAGCCATGAGCGTCGATCCAGCGCGTCGCCGCCTGTTCGAGGCGGATCGCCGCTTCCGCATCCATTTCCATTTTCAGGCACAGGCCGAGCAATCCGGAGGCGGCGTCGAACAGGCGTCCGGCACTCGAGGTGCGCGGGCAGTTCACGCCTTTCTCCAGCATCGCCACTACGGTAGCTGCCGCCGGTTCGTCGGCATAACGCTGCAGCACCTCGCCACCGCGCCCGGCGTCGTGCAGCACGGCCGCCGCCATGCGCCATGGCTCGCGCGCGGCGCGGTCGCCGCCGGGCAAGGCCAGCGGCGCGAGGTGGCCCAACCGCTCGAAACGCGCCCCATCGACCAACAAGAGTTCGCCACCCCAGGGCGTGTTGTCTGTGCCCAGGCCGACGCCGTCGAGCGCCAGCCCGATCACCGGACCGAGGTGACCGTGCTCGGCGCAGACCGAGGCGATGTGGGCATGGTGGTGCTGCACCGGCAGCGCGATGACACCGAGCTTCGCTGCGGTCGCCGCGGCCTGGCGCGAGGAATGAAAATCGGGATGCAGGTCGTAGGCGATCACCGCCGGATGGCCCAGCCAGGAACGCAGCTTTTCCGCTTCCTCCTCGTGGGCGACACAGGCTTCGGGCGTGTTGAGGTCCCCCACGACGCGCGACATCCGCGCCAGCCCGGACTTGACCCCACACAGGGAGTTCTTGAACCAAGCGCCCGCCGCCAGTACCGGCGCGGCGGTGGCGAAAGGTGCCGGCAGGGAAATTGCGCCGACGCTCATCGCGCCGCGGATGCGACCGCCGGTGCCGCCTTTTGCCGCACCGCCTGCTGCGCCCCGCGCGCGATCCAATCCAGCCACTGTTCCATGCCCTGCCCCGTGGTCGCCGACAACTGGATCACCTCGATGCCGGGATTGACGCGACGGGCGAACTCGATCGCGGCATCGACCTTGAAGCTGAGATAGGGCAGCAGGTCGCACTTGTTGAGCAGCATCAGGGTCGCGGCGCGGAACATGTCGGGGTACTTGATCGGCTTGTCCTCGCCCTCGGTGACGGAGAGGATCACCACCTTGTGCGCTTCGCCGAGGTCGAAGGCCGCCGGGCATACCAGGTTGCCGACGTTCTCCACCATCAGCAGCGAATCCTCGGGCAGGTCGAGCTTCTGCATGGCATGGCCGACCATGTGAGCGTCGAGGTGGCAGCCCTTGCCGGTGTTGATCTGGATCGCCGGCGCGCCCGTGGCGCGGATGCGTTCGGCATCCTGGTCGGTCTGCTGGTCGCCCTCGATGACGGCCACCGATGCCTTGCCCTTGAGCATGTCGATGGTCTTGCACAGCAGCGTGGTCTTGCCCGAGCCGGGGCTGGAAACCAGGTTCAGCGTGAAGATGCCACGCCCGGCCAGGCGCTCGCGGTTCTGCTGCGCATAGGCGTTGTTTTTGGCCAGGATGTCCTGCTCGATCTGCACCATGCGCTTCTGGCTGACGCCGGGCGCGTGCGAGTGTGCCGCCGCGTGGGAATGTGCCGGCGCGTAGCGGTGGGCGTGTTCGTGCGAGTGGTCGTGGGGATGGGCATGGTCATGACCATGCTCGCCATCGTGGCCGTGGTCGTGGCTGTGGCGCGTGCCATCGGCATGGACGTGCTCGTGCCCGTGGTGGGGATCGGCACCGTCAATCTTTACTTCGCCCGCGGCGCAGCCGCATGTCGTACACATTGCGTTCTCCTTCTAACCCTCATGGCAGCGAGAGCAACTCGCCGATGATGAGACACGCGAAAGGCGAATTGAAGACCCGCCCCTCTCATCCTCCCCTCGCGGGGAGGCTATTGTTTGGCTCGCTGCGCTCGACATCACCAGTGTTGTTCCACGTTAGGCGACTTCAAGTTCCTTGACCCGCATCTCGGTGCCGCCGGTCACCTGCATCTGGTGGCTGCCGCACTGCGGGCATTCGCCGAACACTTCGCTCATCGGCACCGACATCGAGCACTGCATGCACCAGCCGGTGCCCGGCGTGGCGACGATCTCCAGCGTCGCGCCGTCGGCGATGCTGTCGCGCATAACGGCGTCGAAGCAGAACTTCATCGCCTCGACTTCGACCCCGGACAATTGCCCGATCTCCAGCCAGACCGTGGTCACCCTTTCGAATTTTTGTTCACGGGCGGCATCCTCGATCAGTTGCAGGACCCCCTCGGCCAATGACATTTCATGCATGGCGGGAGTTTAAGCCCTTCGGGACCCGAGCACACCTTTCAAGAAGCCCCTTCGCGTGGTCGGGATTTCCATCACCGAATGCCCGGCCATGCGCGCCGCCTCGCGTTGCGGCCACGGATCTTCCGGCGCCTCGGCGAACAGCCCGCGCATGAGCTCCTGCGCCATTTCGACGGCGCCGTGCTGGTCGCGAAAATCGAAGGCCGGCGAGAACAGCGAACAGAACTGGTAGGCGCCGCATTCGGGCTCCTCGCCACCCATGAATTCGTAGCAGCCGGACGGGAAATCCCAGTCGCGGCGACGGTCGGCGGCGAGGTAGAGTTCGCGCGACGGGGTCGTCGCCAGCATGACCAGGTTGATCGCCCAGGGCGTGATGAGGACGCCGATCAGGTACCCGTCGTCCTGCGCCCGGAAGCCGACCGCCTGCACCCGCAGCGCGGGATTATTGAGCGGCAAGCCCGCCATGCGGGTCTGCGCAATGCGTTCGAAGGCGGCTTCGAGGCCTGCTACGGCCTCATTCACAGGCATCGTCAAGCAGCAGGAAGCGCTCGCGCGCCGCCTCGCAACCGGGGCAGCCCCAATTCTCGGGCAGGTCAGCGAAGGCGGTACCGGGCGGCACCTGGCCAATCGGGTCGCCTTCGGCCGGGTCATAAACCTGCCAGCAGACCCCGCATTCGAAGCGCGCCAGCGGGCTGGCCGCCAACGCGCGCCCGGTGCGTTCGAAGGAGCCTTCGGGAAACTTCATGTGCAGAGCCTTTGAAGAAATCGTAGCGAGCGGGCCGCAGCGGGGTGCGGCCGGAGCGCAGCTACCGGAGCGTATGTGCTTATACGCGAGGATAGCGAGCACCGCCCAAGCCCCGATCCGGCACGCGCAGTAGATTTATTCACAGGCTCTCAGTCGTCCAGGGCGCTCTCGATCGAGACTATCCATTCGTCGAGGCGGACGATAGTCTCGTCGTAATCTTCCTGCGCCGCCAAGGCGACGGCTGGGATATCCACGATCTCCAGCGAATTGAGGATCAGCTTTTCCATGTTGTTGAAATACTGCACCCACCAGACATGGGGCAGCGCGGTGGCGGTGATGCGGCAGTTGCCGAAGCCGCGCGAGAGGATGGAAAAGGAGATGCGGCCGAGCTGCTCGTCGAGCCAGGCCAGGTCGTCGGGCGTGGCCGGCAGCAGCGAAAGGTTGACGATGTGCGCCTCGCGCCCGGCGCGCCAGATGGCCGACAGGCTGCGTATCTCGTGGTACAGGGCCGGCGCGTTCATCAGGTCGGCGGGCGGCTCGGGCGCGGCTGCGGCCGGCATGGCGCGGGCCATGGCGAGTTCGCGCAGGGCCAGCGGGAAGGAGCTGGCCTCGACGTCGTCGATGCCCTCGCCGCGGATGCGCCAGATGCCGGTGAAGGCGGTTTCCTGGGCGCGCAGGTCGCCCGCGGTAAGCACGCTGACCTCGCCCTCGCCCAGCAGTTCATGGATCTCGGCGCGCACCGCGGGCGGGTAGTCGAGCAGCGAAAAACGCACCACCTGCAGCGGCGAGAATGGCGTTTCGCGCAGCTCGGCCAGCAATGTCTTGAGGAAAGCCAGCGCGGGTCCTGCCACTTCGGGCGGCGCATCGAGTTCCGAGACCGGCGGACGGTAGGCATGCACGTCGTTGGGCACATCGAGCGTGACCAGCACCTCGTCCAGCGGCTGGGAGCCGGGACCGATGCTAGGCTTGAAGGGAACGACGGGGATCGGAAAAGTCATCATGGCGTGCTTCCTTCGGCGTCAGTGGCAATGCGTGGCGGCGTTGGCGTTGGTAACCGGGATGCCGATGCTCGGCGGGCGTGAAGGCTGCGCCGACAAGAGTTCGGGCAGCAGGCGGACATAGCTACTCCAATCCTTGAGGCCTTCGACCGTACCGAGGTAGTCGCCGTCGCGCAAGGCCAGCAATGCCGGCCAGATACGGATGCCATAGCGCGGCGCGAGGCTGCGCGCTACCGCCGGCAGCAGCAGTCCGACACGAACGTCGGCCTCCAGGCGCAGCAGCGCCTCGGGGAGGATGATGGTCAGGTCCCAGGTTTCTGGCACCTTGGCCGGATCGTCGGCGAAGAGGATCAGCGTGTTGCCGGGCGCCTTGGCAAAATCCTCATAGGACTCGGCGTCGAGCAAGTGGTAGCCGTAGCGGGCCTGGAGGGTGCCGAAGCGTTCCTGCAGGCGTTCGATGCTCGGTGATGTCATTGCGTACTCCTCAGTTGGCAGCCGGCCGGAGAAACGCCGGCAGCTGCGGTTCGCGATCTATCAGGTCGGCGAAGCCGGCCTGGATCAGTGCCTCGTTGCTGCCATCACCATGGAGGATGGCCTCCAGCGCGACCAGCGCGTCTTCGACCTGGGCGGCACGCTCGGCATCGATCACCTCGCGCACGGCACCAAGGAAGCACAGCACCCATTGCCCGGCTTCGAGCGGCCCGGTGAGCATGGTGTCCATGCGCTCGACGCCATTGCGCCCTTCGCACAATGCGGTGGTGCCTTCCATCCGGATCACCTGCATGGGCAAGGCGAGGCACATGCTCAGGCCGCCAGGAAGCGGTCGTCGCCGATGCGGCTGGCGGCTTCGGCCGAGGGTCGGCCTGCCTCGTAGGCGTCCATGGTCAACGCCGTGTCACCAGCGCCGACTTTTGCGGCGCGGGGTTCCACCGCATGACCCCAGTCGCGCAGTTGCGCCACGGCCATGGCCACGGCATCGTCGAGCCGCGCCTTGACGACGGGACGCAGGCTGCCGCCGTAGTCTTCGAGTTCCTCGGGCTGGACGCCGATCAGCAGCAGGGCCTCGGGCAACTGCCCGGTCAGGTCGGCGGCGGCGATGACTTCCTGGAAGCCGGTCTGGTGCAGGCTCATCTTCTTGGCGCCCATGAAGCGCGGCACCTCGTCGCCCTCGACCCGCTTCATGGTGCCCGGCGGCAGGCCGTAGTCGATCGCATCGAACACGATCAGGCGTTTGGCGCCCTGCACGTAAGGCAGCAGGTAGAGCCCCTGGGTACCGCCGTCCATCACGGTCACGCTTGGCGGCACCTGCCATTCCGCCGCCAGCTTTTCGACGCAGCGTACGCCGAAGCCCTCGTCGGCCCAGAGCAGGTTGCCGATGCCGAGCACCAGGACGTCACAGCAAGGATCCTCCATGAGCGTGCTCATTCACGGAACGTCCGCTGGCCGCTGATCATGGTGCTGATCATGGTCTGGCGGCTCATGATGTCCTCGCGCACCGCGGCATACACATGCAGGATCACGAAGGTGACGATGCCCCACATGCCCAGGTGGTGCCAGCTATGCACCGCCTGGCTGCCGCCGAAGAGCGGAATCACCCAGCCGAACAGCAGGTCCTGCCAACTGCCGAGCCCTGCCCCCTCGCTGTAAAGCGCGAAACCGGTGCAGATCATCAGAATGGCAGCGAGGGTGACGAATACGAACATGAACAAATGCCCCATCGGATTGTGGCCGACGTATTTGTACGGCTGCTTTTCGAGGAACAGGTACCAGCGCAGTTCGCGCAGCAGCCCCGCCCACCACTTCGGATTCGTGACTGGCAGGTAGAAGATTTCCCTGGCGTGGTGGTTGCCCACCACGGCCCAGTAGATGCGCACCAGGAAACCGATGGTGAAGATATAGGCGGCGGCGAAATGGGCGAAGCGGATATAGCCCATCAGGAACTGGTCGGAAGCCTCGCCCGGCGTGCTGGGCAGGGGACTCGCGATCAGGTAACCGCTGGTGGCCAGCACCAGGATGCACAGGGTATTGATCCAGTGCCACAGGCGCACCGGTATTTCATAGACATACACCGTCCTCCCGGCGGCGGTCTGCGGGTCGTTGTCGAGTTCGGCGGCAGCGGCTTTCAGGCTCATGGCGTTTTCCTCGCGAACGGTTAGCGGATTTTTACCGAAGTCATTTCCTGGCCGTCGGGACTCATCACGTGGGTCGAGCAGGCCAGGCAGGGGTCGAAGGAATGCAGGGTGCGCAGGATCTCCAGCGGCTCGTCGGCCTTGGCCAGCGGCGTGTTCATCAGGCTGGCCTCGTAGGCGCCGATCTGGCCCTTGTGATCGCGCGGACTGCCGTTCCAGGTGGTCGGCACCACGCACTGGTAGTTGTCGATCTTGGTGTCCTTGATCTTGATCCAGTGGCCCAGCGCACCGCGCGGCGCCTCGGTGAAGCCGGCGCCCTTGGCCTCCTTCGGCCAGGTGCTGGGTTCCCATTTCTCGACGTTGGCGGTCGAGGAATCGCCGGCCTTGATGTTGGCGATCAGCTTGTCGAGCTGCTTGACCTGCAGGTCGGCGCAGTACAGCGTCTCGATGCCGCGCGCCGCGGTGCGGCCCAGCGTGGAGAACAGCGCGGTGACCGGCACGTCGAGCTTCTTCAGCACGCCGTCGATGGTCTCCTTGATGAAGGGGAACTGCTTGGGCTGCAGGTAGCCCAGCACCATGCGCGACAGGCAACCGACTTCCATGGCATTGCCGCGCCAGCGCGGCGCCTTGATCCACGAGTACTTGGCCGATTCGTCGAGCTGCTCGATCCGTGTCCGCGTGCCCTTGAAGTTGGGGCCTTCCGGCTTGTAGTTGGGTTCGGTGACGCCGTCGAAGGGATGCAGGCCCTTGGATTCGTCGGCGTACTTGTACCAGGAGTGATTGACGAATTCCTGGATCTGCTCCGGGTCCTTGAGGTCGACCTCGTGGATCTTGTCCAGCTTGCCGCCGATGATGGCGCCGCGCGGCAGCAGCAGGTTGCCGGGCGAGTAGTCGTTGGCGCGCTCGGGCATGTCGCCGTAGGACAGCAGCGCCTGCGAGGACAGGCCGCCGCCGTGCAGCCAGCCCTTGTAGAAGGACGCGATGGCCAGCAGGTCGGGAATGTACACCTGCTCGACGAATTCCTTCGAGCGGTCGACGATGCTCTTGACCAGGTTCAGGCGCTCCATGTTGATCGCGCCCACCGCCCCGGTGTCATGCACGTTGATGGCACAGGGCACGCCGCCCACCAGCCAGTTCGGGTGCGGATTCTTGCCGCCGAAGATGGTGTGGACCTTGACGATTTCCTTCTGGAAATCCAGCGCTTCCAGGTAGTGCGCGGTCGCCATCAGGTTGGCTTCCGGCGGCAGCTTGTAGGCAGGATTGCCCCAGTAGGCATTCGAGAACGGACCCAACTGGCCGGATTCGACGAACTTCTTCAGGCGGTTCTGCAGGTCGCGGAAATAGCCGGGCGACGACAGCGGCCAGTTGGAAATCGACTGCGCAAGTTCCGAGGTCTTCTTCGGGTCGGCCTTCAGTGCCGAGACGATGTCCACCCAGTCCAGCGCATGCAGGTGGTAGAAGTGCACCAGGTGGTCATGGACATAGAGGTTCAGCTGCATCAGGTTGCGGATGGTGTTGGCATTCTCCGGAATCTTGATGGAGAGCGCGTCTTCCACCGCGCGCACCGAGGTCAGCGCGTGGGTGCCGGTGCACACGCCGCAGATGCGCTCGGTGAAGGCCCAGGCGTCGCGCGGATCGCGGCCCTTGAGGATGACTTCGAGGCCGCGCCTCCGGGTGCCGGTGGATACGGCTTTGCGGTTCACGTTGTCCTTGTCGAGTTTCACCTCGACGCGCAGATGGCCTTCGATGCGGCTGATCGTATCGACCACGACCCGCTTGCCGGAGTTGTCCATCTTGAAGCCTTGAGTTTCGTAGACACCCATTTCAGTCTGCCTCCGCCGGGCCGCCCCAAGGGGGCAGCAAGTCAACAATGTGGAAGGCGCAAGGCGCCTGAACTTGCGTCACCCTCGCCCGTGGGGCGGGGGTTAGGGGGTGGGTCGTCATTTCGTATCTCCCGTCACGGTTTCAGACTTCTTTGCCTTCTTCAGCACCGAGGCCGCGGCATGCACCGCCACCGCCGCGCCGGCCACCGCCG
>JACRIY010000094.1 GCA_016235805.1 Rhodocyclales bacterium | reverse complement strand
CAGGTCACCCGCACGCGCTGCCGCTGTCCGCCATCACGCTGAAACGCTGTCCGCGATCAGCGTGAAACGGTGTCCGCCTTGCCGTGAAATGCTGTCCGCGATCCCGTGAAATGGGTGTCCGCGATGGCGTGAAATACGCACTTCGCGGCCCTACCTGCTCGCCGCGCCGCTGGCCGCTGTATCGCAATGGTTTCGAGCGCGGCCTGTGGCGCAGGTTGAAGTTACCTTTCGCCAAAGTAGACTTGCTCGTCCACAGGAGATTGAATTGGCAAAGTCCTACAGCCAGCTTCAGGCCCAGATTCAGAAACTGCAGGCCGAGGCAGAGGCGATCAAGGCGCAGGAATTAGACGGCGTCATTGCCCGCATTCGCACTGCCATCGAACACTATGGCATCACGCCGGACCAGCTGTTCGGCAAGGCGAAGAGGACCAAGGCCACGCGGGCGGCGGCGAAGAAAGCGCCGGCGCGCAAGTCGGCGGCTAAGGGCCGCCCGGTGGCCATCAAGTACCGCGACGGCGAGAACACCTGGACCGGGCGCGGCAACAAGCCGCGTTGGTTGGTCGCACGCCTGGCCGAGGGCAAGCAACTCGGGGACTTCGCCGTCAGCTGAGCCACGCACCCGGCGAGCCCGAACGTCCAGACGATGGCGGGCTCTTTCGGCGCGGGGCTGCAGTCCCGTTGCACCAGCCGAGCAGGCTGAGGCCATCCGCCAGCGGCTGGGCGCCCAGGAGCGGCGCTTCACGCTCCGCCCGTCATGCCCACCGCGGCAAGTCGATGTCCTCCCACTCGCCGTCCGCCTGCATCATCGGAAAGTGACCGCGGTCCCGGCACTCGGCCAGCCGCCGCAGGGCACGCCGGAAGTCGCTGCGGCCGCGCTCGAGCATCGGCTGCATCGCACGGTAGACGGCCACCGTGTTCGGCCGCGCCTTCTCGCAGGCGATGAAGGCCCACTCGGGTTCCTCGCCGGTGAGTTGGTAGACGCCTTCGCAGTACATCGCTGCCGACAGCGCGTAGCCCAGCCGGGCGCAGGCCCTGCGGAAGCCCTCGAAGGTCACGTCCTCGGCCGATTTCACGTCGGCGAGAGTGCGGGCGTCGTGCCACCAGTCGATCTTGATCTTGCACTTCACGCCGGTTTCGGGGTCCAGCCAGACCATCGCGACCTCGGCCTCGCCCTTGGCCAGGAGTTCGCGGGCCCGGCGATGCGCCATCGCGTTATCGATGATGCGCTCGATGGGCTCCGTCCACGCCTCGGGGTAGACGGTGCGGCCGGCCGCCTCCACCAGGTACTCGGCATAGCGCTGCTTGCCGTCCTTGCGCGCGCGGTTCACCTTCGGCATGGCGTAGAAGCGCGACTCGAAGGTGAGCGGTTCCAGCAACCG
The DNA here is from genome assembly GCA_016235805.1 of Rhodocyclales bacterium. Classification (GTDB taxonomy): domain Bacteria; phylum Pseudomonadota; class Gammaproteobacteria; order Burkholderiales; family Rhodocyclaceae; genus Sulfuritalea. The sequence continues at coordinate 33,674 of JACRIY010000094.1, read as the reverse complement.
GCCGTGCAGCACGGAGCCGAACAGCAGTGCTTCGGTCGACTCCTCGGGGTCGGTGATGCCGCTGAGGAAGTGCGCCGGGCTGATGAGCATGTGCTTCAGTTGAGTCGAGGACACCGCGCTGCGGTCGCCGTGGTAGTCCTCGTTGCCCATGCCGCGGGTGATGCCGAAAGGGATGTCGAGGATCTCGCGCGTGGGCGGGGTGGCCATTTCGCAGTTGTCCGCCACCTCGGCGTCGTCCTCGTGAAGATCATGGCTCATCGCCTTCTCCGAATGGTTCTTGCTACCTCAACACGATACGAAGCGGGTCCGCTTCCTCAAGGCCTACATGCCGCCGCGGCGCACTTCGTGGTGAGCACGACATCCCACCAATCCGGCTCCTCGCCGATGGCTTTTCGGCAGGGGCGGGAGGCGCGGTTTCGGTTGGACGCGATGATCCATCGACGAGTTGAGTCTCCGTGCTCATGCCGTGGCTGCACCGGGTGAGCGCGTCACCTCCCCGGCCAAAGTTCGTGCGACTCGTTTACCGACGCTCCGGTGGACTTGCCGGTCGCCCGACTCTCAACAGCGTTTGGATTGGCCGCACCGCCGATAATCTGCACGGCAACAACAAGATGACCCTGCGAGGGTCGGGAGGCATTGATGGCTGCTGCACGTCGCATCGCTCCGCTGTCGTGGGCGGCGCTGGACCCCGAGTACGACAACCGCGCCGGCTACGACCCGGACTTCCTGGCGTTGCGCGTACCGGCGCCCAAGCTCGACAAGGCCCTGCGCAAGACCGCAACCGTGCCCGTGCTCGCCTACGAGCACTTCTCAGTGCTGCTTAACCCCGAGCGCAAGTTCGCCTACTGGACAGCGGTCAACATCGATGGCGCCAACGAGCGCCGCCTGGGCAACCGCGCCGCCGACACCTGGTGGGCCGACAAGCGCGACGACAAGGCCTACGTGGACTACCAGGTCACCAACGCCTTCTATGCCCGCTCCGGCTTCGAACGGGGACACTTGGTGCGCCGGCTCGATCCTGCATGGGGCGCCGACGACACTGAGGCCGCCCGCGGTGAGGCCGACTCCTTCCACTTCAGCAACTGCACGCCTCAGGTACCCACGCTGAACAAGCAGTGGTGGGCCAAGGTCGAGAACCACGTGCTGGACACCGCCAACGCCCGCGACCAGCAGATCAGCGTGTTCTCGGGATGTCTCTTCACGAAGGACGATCCCAAGTACAAGGCAGTGCGAATCCCGCTGGCCTACTGGAAGGTCGTGGCCTGGACTGTCGGCAAGACCAGGCCGCAGCTGCGTTCGCTCGGCTTCTTCGTCAAGCAGGACGAGGCCGTGGCCAAGCTGCTCAAGGCCAAGGGAGTCCAGCCGCTAGCCGTCGAGCTCGACGCTGTTCCGGCGGCGATCCAGGGCTACCAGACCACGGTCAACGAGTTGGAGGGCCAGACTGGCCTCTCATTCGGTGTCCTGGCGGACAAGGCCGTCGACGTCTATGCGCGCAAGCGCGCGACGCGGCTCGCGCCGCTGGCCTTCGACGCGGTGGACACGTATCGCCGCCTGCGCCGCCCCTCCGACCTGATCACGGAGTGACGTGATGACCGCCCCCCTCGATCCCATCGTCGCCCGCGCCGCCCAGCGCGGCTCGCGCGTCGGCGTACTGGTGCTCGTGGAACGGCCCGCGCAACGCGGCCCGATGCCCTTGGCGCTGGACGCGAACCTGCGCACGCTGAGCGAACGCACCCAGGACGTTTGCCACGAGGCCAGGACCCTGCTGCGCGACCCCGGCGCACGGACAGGCGCACCGGCCGCGGCCGGCGCCCTGATTCCCCTGGGCCTGGACGCCGCCGCCGCGCCGCGCGGCGGCGTGGTCCTGGAGAACCTCGGCGCGGTGATGGCGGCGGTCGATCCCGCCGACCTCGACAAGGTGCGTGACGTGCCCGGCGTGCGCAAGGTCATCGCGATGCCGCGCTTCGTGCCGCTGATCGTGCCGCTGCGCTACCGAGCGGCCGCGCCCGCCGACCTGATCGAGGGACCTGCGCGGTCGTTGCATCGAGTCGGCGTGCCGGCGATGTGGGACCAGGATCTCCGCGGCCAAGGTATCACGATCGGCCACTTCGATACCGGCATCAACGCCGCGCACCCGGCATTCGCCGGGCTGCGCGCGGCCCGGCGCCTGCGCTACGCGGCCTTCGGGGCCGACGGCCGGCGCGTCCCCCGGGCACGGGCCCGCGACACCGACGTGGGCACGATCGTCCACCACGGAACGCACACCGCGGGCACGCTGGTCGGCGAGAGCGTGGACGGGCTGCAGGTGGGCATCGCCCCTGGCGCCCGCCTGGTCAGCGTGCAGATCTTCCCCCAGCCGGGCCCCGGGAGTCAGGGTGACCAAGATCAGCTCGTCGTCAACGCGCTGAACTGGATCGTCGGCGAGCGCCCTCAGGTTCTGAACCTCAGCTTCGGCGACACGCGCTACAACGACTCGTACCTGGGGATCATCGGCGAGCTGATCGACCAGAACATCGCCATCGTCGCCGCGGTCGGCAACCAAGGGATCGACACGTCCAGCAGCCCCGGCAACTACGCCTCCGTGATCGGCGTGGGCGCCATCGACGGCCGCAACCGGATCTGCGCGTTCAGCGGCAGCGCGACCGTGCGGCGCGCGCCGCGGCCGGACCTGTGCGCGCCCGGGCTGGACGTGCTGTCTGCCGGCAGGGGCGACGAGTTCGCGCTGTCCACGGGCACCTCGATGGCCGCGCCTCACGTCGCTGGCGTGCTGGCCCTGCTGCGACAACGCGCCCCCGATCTGACCCCTGCGCAGCTCAAGGCCCTGCTCAGGCGCACTGCACGCAGGCCGGCGGGCTGGGAAGCAAGTCGAGGCGGGGCCGGAATCCTGGATGGCCGAGCGCTGCTTTCTGCCGTATAGTGACAACCGTGCCGAAATCTGCTATTGCCGCTGCCAAATCTGGTGCTGCCCCGTCCAGGGCGTCGGGTGCGCCCGCGCGCAAGCACACGCCCGTGCCGGCCGCAACCAGCCAGGGCAAGCAAATCGATCCTGCCGTGCGCCGTGCGATCCAGCAGGCAGATTCGATGCCGTTGACCGTCCTGGTCAAGCTGGATGCCAGGCGCTCTCGCTTCAGCAGGTACAGCGTGACCAATCGCCCGGGCAGCGCGCGGGAGCGGACGTTCAGCGAGGAAGTCGCCGCGGAGGTGCGGAACGCTGCGTCGAACGGCCAGTTCCGCATCGTGTCCACGGCCGCCAACATCGGCGTCGCCACCGTCGAGGCCTCCGCCGGCGTCGTCCGCGACCTGCTGCGTTCGGGCAAGGTCGCCGGCATGAAGCTCAAGGCGGGCTGACGCGGCTGGCGCCGCGCCCTGCGCCCCGGTCAGAACCCCGTGGCGAGGGGGCCTCGCCGCTGTGCAACGCGTCTGACACCGCCAGACCTCCATGCCGCATGCCCAAGCCGTGAGCGCACCGTTTGAAACCGTCGGCTTCTTCTCGTCCGAGATCGACGACTTTCGCCGCAGCGAACGAGCGCGGCTCGCCGCCGAATTCGAGGCCCTCGAGCGGACCATCGGCACGGCCATCGCGGAACTCCAGTCGGTCAGTGGCATGGCGGCGCCGGCCTATCTGGTGGGTGCAGCCTTCTGGCTGCGGTGCATCGAGTCATGTCAGGGCACCGTGCTGCTGGCAGAGCGCGGACTGGCTACAGCGTCTCTTGCCACGCTGCGAACCGCGTTCGAGTGCCTCTTCGCCGCCTGCGCACTTTGGTGCAAGCCAGAGGTCGCGGACAAGATGGAAGCTTGGCACCACGAGGAACGGGTCAAACAGGCGCGGCAGATGCTGACAGAAGGCGCGGACACGCGCGTGCCATCGGCGCGGCTCCCCGAGCTGAAGGCCATTGCGGCGGAGCACCCCGCAGCGAGCGGGTGGTCGCATTGGGAAGCCGCCTGCGCTGCAGACCTCAAGTTCGAGTACGCGACTGTGTATCGCGGGCTGGGGATCGCCGGGGCTCACGCGTCGCCCAGGAGCCTGGACGACTTCCACGAGACGCAAGCGGACGGCAGCTTCGACCTGCACCTGCGCCCGCGAGCCGAACGTCTCGAATGGCTGCTCGGCGTGGTGGCAACCTGCCTGAACTGCGGCATCTCACGGCATCGGGCGTCTGCTCCCACCGCCCAGGATCCCGCCCGGCACGCCTAAGCTGGTCGACCGCTGCGCTTCCTGGCGCACAGGGTCGGCAGCCGCGCTGCCGGATAGCCCCAGAATGGAGCGGCGCGCAGCCCGTGATGGGATGCCAGAACGAACATGCCGTGGTCGCGCCTCCCGCGTCACGCCATCGACAACTACTGCATTCAGTCTCCTCCATGGTCTTCAAGAAGCCGACAACGCATGCCGCCGTCCCGGAAAGCCCGGACCGCCTGTTCCGCGACCTGCCTCGGCGCAAGCACGCCAGCCTGTTCGATCACCAGGGCCAGGTGCTGCGCAATTACGTCGGGCAGGCGTTGGACGCGCCGGACGTGGCGCTGCAGTTGCCTACCGGCAGCGGCAAGACGCTGGTGGGCCTGCTGCTCGCCGAGTGGCGGCGGCGCAAGTTCCGTGAGCGCATCGTCTACCTGTGCCCGACGCGACAACTCGTCCATCAGGTCGCCGAGGAGGCGTCGGCGAAGTACGGCCTGACCATCGAGCCCTTCACCGGCAAGATCAGGCACTACACACCCGAGGCCAAAACCGCCTACCAGGACAGCGAACGCGTGGCCGTGACCACGTACAACAGCCTCTTCAATACGAACCCGTTCTTCGACAGCCCGGACATCATCATCGTCGACGATGCCCACGCGGCCGAGAACTACATGGCGAGCCAGTGGACGCTGCGTGTCAGTCGCTTTGAAGAGGCGGACGACGCGCTGTTCAAGGCCATGGCGGGGGTGCTGAAGGCCGTGCTGCCCGCCCACAACTACACCCGCCTGACCGGTGACTGGCAAGGCGTCGACGATGTGGGCTGGGTCGACAAGATCCCGAGCCACCAGTTGAACGATATCGCGGCCGAGTTGCGGGCGACGATCAGCGCCAACGTCGGCGACACGGACCACCGCTATCCGTGGCGCATGCTGGCCAGCCACCTGCATGCCTGCCAGCTGTACGTGTCCTCCAGCGAGATCATGTTGCGCCCGCTGATTCCGCCGACCTGGTCGCACGGCCCGTTCGTCGGGGCCAAGCAGCGGATCTTCATGTCCGCCACCCTGGGGGCCGGTGGCGACCTGGAGCGCCTGACGGGGCGGCCGCGGATCAAGCGCCTACCGATCCCCGAAGGATGGGACCGCCAGGGCATCGGGCGGCGCTTCTTCCTGTTCCCCGAGAAGTCGCTCACCGAAGAGGAGACGCTGCAGCTGCGCCGGGACCTGATGCGCAAGGCCGGCCGCAGCCTGGTGCTGACGCCCAGCAAGCCCGATGCCGCGACGGTGATCGAGGATGTGACGGAACAATTGAAGTTCCCGGTGTTCACCGCGACCGATCTGGAAGTCAGCAAGGCCGAGTTCGTCCAGTCCGACCAGGCCGTGGCGGTGATCGCCAACCGCTACGACGGGATCGACTTCCCGGACGACGACTGCCGGCTGCTGTTTGTCGAGGGCCTGTCCCGGACCACGAATCTGCAGGAGCGGTTCCTGATCAACCGCATGGGTGCGAGCCTGCTCTTCAACGAGCGCATCCAGACGCGCGTGCTCCAGGCGATCGGACGCTGCACACGCGGCCTGAACGACTACTCCGCGGTCGTGATCACCGGCGACGAGTTGCCGGCCTACCTGACGGATCGCAAGCGCCGCGCCTTCTTCCACCCCGAACTGCAGGCGGAGCTGGAGTTCGGCGTCGATCAGTCCACCAAGGTTCAGCGCAAGGACCTGCTGGACAACTTCAGCATCTTTCTGGACCACGATGAGGCCTGGGAGGACGCGAACCAAGGCATCCTGGATGCGCGGGAAGCCGCCACGCAGGCAAAGTTTCCGGCCATGGACCAGCTCGAGGGCGTCGTGGCCCACGAAATCGCGTGGCAGACGGCGATGTGGAACGAGGACTACTCCAGGGCCTACGACGCGGCCCGGGATGTCTTGGGCGGCCTGAGCGACCCTGCCTTGCGCGGCTATCGCGCGCTGTGGCACTACCTGGCCGGCACCGCCGCCGAAGCAGCAGCCACGTCGGGAGAGGTCGGGTTCGACGCGCATGCGCGCACCCAGTACCGCAAGGCCAAGGACGCCGCCGCTGGCATTCCCTGGCTCATCGGACTCGCGCGCGGCGGCGCGGCCGCCGCCCCGACGCCCGAGGAGATCGGGCATGGCACGCTGCTGCTGCAAGTCGAGCAGCTCGAAGGGCACCTGGTGAAGCTGGGCACGCTGCACAACAGGGACTTCTCGGCGCGAGAGAACGCGATCCGTGAGGGCCTGAGCGACGCCAAGACCTTCGAACAGGCACAGGTCCTGTTGGGCGAGCACCTGGGCTTCATCGCCGGCAAGCGCGAGGACGATGCATCGCCCGATCCCTGGTGGATCGTCGGCAACATCGCGTTGGTCTTCGAGGATCATGCCAACGCCAAGGGCGAGACATCGGTCATCGACGCGACCAAAGCACGTCAGGCAGGATCCCATCCGGACTGGCTGCGCGAGCACGTCCCCGCGTCGGTCGGCGCGGACATCCAGCCCGTGCTTGTGACGCCGGCCAAGAGGGCCAAGGAAGGCGCCATGCCGCATCTGGGGAAGGTCGCCCACTGGGATCTGGGGGACTTCCGACGCTGGGCCGAGGAAGCGCTGGTGGTCATCCGGGACTTGCGCCGGGACTTTCAGGAGCCGGGGGATCTGGCATGGCGGGCCCAGGCGGCCCAGGCGCTCAGCGAGTGCCGCGCGGATGCGCCGGGCCTGGCCGCTTGGCTGGCGGCACGACCCGCGCGTGACCACCTCGTTGCAATTCCCTGAGGTCGGTCCACCGAGGCGCGGTACACCGCCTGCTGGCCGCCGCCGCGGCTGCAACTCGGTGCCCGTTCGTCTCGCACCCGCGGCCCATGCCGCGCATCGCCAGACCCGCAGTGCCGTTGACCGGCCTGGCACAGCCGCGGCCCGCTACTGTCGGTCGCGTTGATGCTGCTAGGCTGCCGACCGCGCGGCCTCCCAGTGTGCATGCTGGACGCGCAGGTCTTTCAGCACATCAGCCACCTGTTCCTGCGCCGGCCGCCGATCCGTACGTTGCGCACCAATCAGACGCGCGACTCTGATGACTTGCCAGGCCTCGAAGTCGTGGAAGGGGTTGAGACCGATCAGATTGCCCGCCAGATCATCCTCGGCCGGAGGCAGCGTGCGCACGTGCACGAACAGCGCCACACCGGCCTCCAGATCCCAATCGCGGAGGAACAGCAACAGAGCGCTGAACGCGAGCAGGGCGTGACCTGTCGGACCCCACTCCGAAGCATGCCTTTGCAGCGCGATCGGCGCCGCGCCGGGCCCGGCGTCGAAGACATAGTCTGCGGCAAAACGTGCCAGCGTCGTGGCGGCTTCGTACTGTGTCTGGAGCGGTGTTGGATCGAACAGCGTCTCGCCCGCGCGCTGCGCGGCGATCTTGAGCGGCCGTTCGATCCATCGACGATGGAAGTGGACGCGCTGCCGCCCGCACAGGTCGAACAAGTCGGCGTTGCGGCGTGCCCATTCCTGCTCCGCCGCGGCCTGCCAGTCGAAGCCCGGCAAGGCACCGTGTTCCGGACGGAAGGGGAACTGGCCAACAGGCCGATAGGCCTTGGCCGACCACAGATCGACGCACCATTGCAGCAAGTCGGCCGACACGTCCATCGTGAACGCGTGCTGGCTCTTGACGTCCAGGAACCACTGCCGCATGCGACGCATGTCGCGCTGGCTGAGGAGACCGCCTTGGATGGCTCGACAAACCAGCTCGCGGATCGCCCGGGTCAGTGCCGATCGGTCTGTCGAGAAGTTGGTCAGGTACTCGCTACCGGAGACCTTCTTCTCGTCGAAGTAGTCGCACAGCGGATCATGCGGATTGCTGCCATCGGGGCCTCGGAACCGGAAGTGGTTCTGTGTGACCGCCCTGCCCGTCGCCCGTCCGCGACCACGCCCCACCAGAACGGCGCCTGCTGCGCCACAGCAGCTGCACTCGATATCGGCGGAGGCCAAGGCCCTCAACGCGTTGGGAACGCCGACGAGTTCAGCGTCGCCCTGTGCCGCATACCCATGCAGGCGCAGCCATTGCTCGACATCAAGCTCCCGTCCCTGTTGCTTCGAAAACGCGGTGATCGGCATGCTCTGGTCCTGTCCTCAGGACCACGCGAGCGCCGAGCGGCGTCTTCCAACGGAATGATCCTTCGTGTGCTCCCCGGTCACTTCGGTGCTCCATACGCTTCGCCCGTCAGCAGCAGCACGGAAACTTCCGGACTGGACTGGCGCAGGGCATCGACCGACGCGACATAGCGCCTCGGCTCCGCGTGCGGGATCGCGACGCCGTATTTGGCGTTCCAGTCCGTTGGCCGCATCTCGAAACAGGCGAGGCCGGTGCCCAGGGTGATGAGCTTGCTGCCCAGCGGCGTCATCACCAGCCGGCATCCGCCCAGAATCGTCATGCTGTTCTGGTATCGCTTCATCGCCCCCAGGATCTGCCGGTAAGCTTCGAACGGCTGGGACTCCTGGGCATACAGAATGTTCGACGTCGGCGTCTTGCGGCTGTCAAACAGCGGCTCCCGGTACTCGACCAGCAGCCGGTCGGCACGGCGTGGGTCCTTCGACGGATGCGGCACCACCGGGCAGACCTCGGCCTCCGCCGGAATCGAACCTCCGATCTTCTGCAGCTGATTCACCCGCCCTTCGCCGAGCACCGGAAACCACACCAGGGGCCAGTCCTGCACGCTTTCGAGCTGCCAGGTCGCGAAGAACCCCGGGATGTTCACGAGGTCGTTGCTCGGGTCTTCGGCCCGGATCTGCCCGTCCAGCTTGGCATCCTCGGCGACCAGCACCTGGAAGTTGACGCCGCTGGCATACAGCGGATGTTCGGCGCCCTCCGCCGGGACCTTGTCTGGCACGAGCCTGTGCAGGATGTTCGTGAGCAGCGCGAGGTAGGTCGCGCGCGGCAGCGAACTGACGTCCAGGATGATGTCCGTCTTGCCAACGATCTCGTCGAGGACGGCCTTGACCCGTTGGCGCAGCGCATCGCTGGCACTAGCCTCTTCCTCGCCCTCGGGCCGCGTGACGGTTACGGTGATCGTTTCGCCCAACGGCGCGAACACCGCCTCCAGCGCCGCGGCGTTCTCCTGCGTGAGCGCCTCGATGTCATCGTCCAGCTCGTAGCCGTGGAAGCTCAGCAGCAGCAGCTTGGCGCTCACGGTCTGCCTTCCGGTGCCCTGCTGTCCCGCCACGAACTCGCGCATCACCGACTGCGCACGCACGTCGAAGCCGCGGCCGGCGATGTACAGCAGTTGGACCGGCCGGGCCTTCAGCAAGTCGTCCCACAGTTCATGGACGCCGTCGCCGCGGCGAAACACATAGTGATCCCACAGCATGTCAGCTCGTCTCCAGGCTCTTGCGGCTGGGCGTGAGGCGGCGCTCCATCCATCTCATCAGCTCGCCCACGGTCACGTCCCGCCATCCCCCCATCTGCAGCGGCAGGCCGTAGAGGGCGCACAGCGATCGGTTGAGGTAGAAGACGGTCCCGCTGTCGCGCGACCCGGTGGCTTGGCTCTCCCGCTGCACCAGCAGGTTTTCCGCGGCGCACTCGGCCAGCACGCGTTGCAGGACCAGCCCCGGCGGGCCGAACGCACCGGGCGAGGTCAGTTTGGCCAACTCGGCACGCGACAGCCGCACCCCCGTCACCCCGGGCGCGTAGGGCGCATTCGGCGCAAACGTCTGGTCGTAGCAAAACGCACCGATGGAATCCAGCAGGCACTGGGCCCGGGTACCTTCGGTGTGCGACTTGGGAATGAAGTCGCGCTTGCGAGCGGCGGCCTCGCGCAACAGCTTGTCCTGTTCCAGCGGCGACAGGATGGGTTCGGATTTGCGCAGCACCTGCTTGGCCTGCAGGCCGACGTAGAGCGCAGCCGCGAGCCCCAGCAGTTCCTCGACGTTGCTCGTGGCCATCACGCACAAGCGCTCGAACCCGAAGTAGTACGGGATGCCCAATTCCTCGTGCATGAAGAGCTCCGCGGCATTGCGGACCTGGGAGCTGTCGCGGTCCTCGAGCTCTTCCTCGGTCAGGGTCAGGTCCAGGGACAACTGGCGCTTCGACTCGTCCCGTACGAGCAGGATGCGGGTGACATAGAGCTCCAGCAGCGACTCCAGGTTCTGGTCGGACGTGTACTGGTCCGCCCGCGCCAGCCACTGGGCATAGCGCTGTTTGGACTGGTGTCGCTCGACCTCGCTGCGGAAGCGCTCGATGCCCTGGGCAACCTGGGTGCGCACCTCGCTGCTGACCAGTTCGTCGCGCAGGCATTGGGTGAACGACCCCACCGGCACGGCATCCTGATTCTTCATGCGCCGATCGAGGATGTTCTGCGCGTAGGAGACGAACTGGTTCATCCCCTTGGCATCACTCCACATGCGGTCGAGGTTGTATTCGCGCAGGTCGCGGCCTTCGCGGGCGCCCTGCGACAGCAACTCGGTTCCCAGCGCGACGGTACGCTCGGCCAGCCAGATCGGAATGGAGGAGCGCAAAACCGTCAACTCGTCGACGAGAAGTGCCCGCTGCTTGCGGCGCAGCTTGTGCATGTCGTCGACCATCAGGAGACGCTTGCCGCCGACGCTCCGTCCCTCGTGGGTGAAGGCGATCGACTGCAGCCACAACACGCCCTCGAAACGAAACTGGGCGGGCAGCGCCGCGTTGACGGGCCCCATGAACGTGTCGAGCTGCGCGTAGACCCGTTGCTCATGTTCCTCGGCCCAGGTCGCCAGCTCCAACGCGTTCGTGATCGTCGGGATGCCCTGCAGGCCAGGCAGGGCGGAATGGTCGAGCAACACCTCGGCCAACTGCTCGGGAGTGCTGAAGCCGAGCAGCGAGCCCAGACTGCGCAACGTGCGCAGAACGATCCGGCAGTCCAGCAGCGCCCGGAAGAGCCCCTCCTGCTGCAAGCCCTCGCTGGAAGGCAGATCGGCATACCCGGACGCACAGCTGAGATAGACGCCCAGCAGTTGCGGGCTCTCGCCCTCGGTCAGCAACCCGCGGCTGAGCAGCTTCTGGAACGACTCGGACAGCTCGGGGCGGTTGCGGGAATGCCAGAAGGCGCGCAGCGCCGGCGGCGTGAACGCGCGCAGCAGCGTCGTCTTGCCGGCGCCCGGCGCGCTGCGAAACACATGCACGGCACCATCGAAGGCGTCCTCGGCCAGTTTCTCCAGGATCTTCGGCGAGAACAGTCGGACGAACTCCATGTCCGAGGTCGTGCGCTCCGACATGCGCTCCAGAAAGGGGTTGGCGTTGTAGGCCATCAGAACTCCCGATGACGGCTGACGCGGGGAAACAGTCCGTGCGGCTTGAACTGCTCCGGCCCCCACAACAGGAACACCGAGTTGTTCGGCGTGTTGTGGCCCAACACCACCGGCAACGCGCATCCGGCAAAGCCGAGGCTTGCATCGTCGGTCCCACCGACGAGGAAGTGCTTGTCGACCACGCCTTTGTTGCTGTAGGCCGGGTTGGCCAGCAGGGCCTGCAGTTCGGGACTGGCGTTGCGAGTCAGCGAGACCTCGGGCTCGATCGGGCACAGCACGCGCACCTGCAAGGGCTTGAAGCCGTGGTCCGTCGTGAACCGCTCCGACCAGTACTCGATGTGGTCGATCGCCTGACGCGTCGCGGTGTAGAGCATCAGGAACACTTCGTAGTGCGACGGGTCGACCATGCCGCGCTGGTGAAGCCGCTGGTAGATCTTGGGCAGCTTGCCCTTGAATCGGCGCGAGGCGCCGTCATAGCGGATGTAGGTGTTGCCGCTGCCGGAGAAGTCGTCGAGCAGCCAGATCAGGTTGAAGCGCGGGTCCTCCGATGCGAAGCCGGCGCCGTGCAGCGATGCTCCGAGGTCCTCGAGCATGTCCTCGGCCTTCTCGTCGCCCAGTTCGTAGGCCTGCCAGATCTGCTCGTTGCCGATCTCGCCGTCGCTGGCCCGCCGCAGTTCGTTGGTGCGCGCGCCATCGCTCAGGCCGAGGTACAAGGACGTCAGCCGCAGTTGCTCGAAGCGCCGGTGGCGAGCGATCTCCCGAACCCTGAACGAAGGGATCTCGTGTTCCTCGGAGACCAGTCGCATGCGTTCCTGCACGATCCAGTCGCGGTAGGCGGTGCGCACCAGATGCGAGAACTCGGCGTCGGAGATGAACACCAGGCGATCCAGGACCAACCCCAAGGCGGCCTGCCGATCCGGAGGCTCGAACTGGTGGAGCCACAGCGCCAGGCTCTCGATGAAGCGGCGCCCCGGGCCGAAGCGTTGGTAGTGGTCGTACTTGAAGTCGGCCAGCAGTTGCAGGGTCGGCAGCACCTGGGGCACGGTCTCCAGGTCCTCCCATCCCATCACCTTGGCCAGCAACTTGGCGGCGTTCTGGTCACGCACCGTCGGCCTCCCCGTTGTCGCGCGCATCCGGCAGGTCCAGCCGAAACACGCCGCCGTCCTCGATCACCATCCGCTCCAGGTACCACAGCGTGGCATCGACGTCGCGCTTCTCGGCGGGCGCGAGCTTCCAGGCACGGTCCAGTCGACGCGAAGGCATGTCCACGCTCAGCGAGTACCGGTGCTCCAGCAATGCGGCGTCGTTGCCTGGCCAAGCCCCCTGGTCGCCCATCGTCAGGATCTCGTAGGGGTCGACCTTGTCCTTTTGGATAATGTCCGCCACGAGCGCCGACTTGCTCACGCCCTTCGCGAGGATGTCGACCGAGTGTTTGCTGCGAACCATGGTCGAGAGGTCGAGGCCCGCCTGGCGCAGCGCGTCGGCGATCACGAACCACATGCCATCGGTCGCTAGGCCCTCGCGGAACCGGACACTGACTTGGTAGGGATGCGTGATGCGGTGGGCCAGGATGGGCACGCCGAGGGCCTTCAGGCGCACCACGATGCGCGTCACGTGGCTCAGGAACTCACTGGTCTGCGCCGGCGGCGCCGGCGGAGCATCCGCCCCGGCGATCCAGCCGCCGTTGTACAGGCCCAGCCTGATCCTGGGCAGGACGTCGGGCGGCAGGACCTCTTGCAGGCAGGTCTGGATCGAGCCGCCCCGACCCGAAGCAATGCCGACGACGATGCCTGCGCGGGCCAGCCGGACGAGATGCTCCACCACGCTGGACGGCGGCGGGCCGTCCTTGCTCTGCGAGCTGCACAGCGTGCCGTCGTAGTCGAACACCACGGCCTTGAAGCGTTGCGCGCGCAGCGTGTCCGCGAAGGCCCGGGCCGCGCGGCGCATCGTGCCGTGGTCTCGCTGCGAAGGCCAGTGGGCACCGAGCACCTCGTACTTGGACTGTTCCTCCGCAGGCCCTGCCAGCAGCGGCAGCGGGATCACGTCTCGCAGGTTCGCGTAGTGGATCTCCCGCCCGTAGGTCGGCACTTCGGGTCGGCCGGGGTCGGTGCCGAGCTCGCGGCCAACCGCGGCCACCAAGTGCATCTGCGCGACCAGGCCAGCGATCAGGTGGACCGGATCGGCGCCGGACAAGGGCATCGTCAGCGTCGGAATGCCGCAGGGGAACTTGCTTCTCATGTCATCCCACAGCTTGCCCAGCGATGGCTCGACCAGCGCAAGAATGGCGCAGTCCTGCGGGCGCTGCGCGAGCCACAGGTGCCGACCGTGGGCGTACGAACGCAGATCGGCCAGTTGGATGTGCAGAAGCGCCCCTTCAGAGAGCTTGGATTCCAGGTCGGTGGCGATGGCCCGCAGCAACGGCGAGTAGACGACGGTCAGCGCGCCACGCCGCACGGCCTCGGCGATGAAGGGCTGTGCCGCCGCGAGCCACTCTTGCACGCTCTGCTCGCCGACTTGCAATGCCGTGATATCCGCAGGCATCGGCTGACGACGGCCGTTGAGTTCGCCATAAGCGCGCGCCACCAGCACCGCGTCGAGCAGCAGGCTGTTGGTCGCGAGGTAGCCGTCCTTCTTCGCCAGCTCGAACACGTAGGGCTTCACGCCCGGCAGCGCCTGGACGTGCGCCATCAGAGGACTGTCTTGCCGGTTGGTCAGCACGTGGACCGTGCGCGAGCTGAAGCGTCGCGACCGCTCGAGGGCCTCGACGATGTCGGGGTTCTTGCCTTCGGCCGACACCAGAAAGACCGGACTCGACGCGGCCAGGGCCGGGGTGCAGATGATCTCCAGCGGTGTTGAGGAGCGAGAGACCCGGCCAGTGTAGGCCTCGTGCAGGCTGCACAGCAAAGAGGCCACGGTGAAGGATCCTCCCGAGCCCACGCCGATCATGCTGGCTTCGGCGGTGCTGGCAATCGCGAGCTTCAACGCCTCGATGTCGGCGGCGCACGCCGCCGAGTAGCTGCTGCCCAACTGCGCGAGCTCGTCCTCGTAGTGATTGGCCGCTGACGGCATGCTGGGAGCAGCGGTCATGCGGGCGCGCCTGCCCGCTTGGAGGCGAGCTTCGGGCTTGCCGAAGTCTGCGTGGACGCGGAAGCCTTCTTGGCGGCACGCGCGCCCGCGGAGCGCTGCTTGGCGTACGCCGTTCGAAGCTCCATCAGCATCACGCCCAGCATGTTCTCGCCCTTGCCGTCCACCTCGCCCCAGAGGCGATTGACGGCGTTGTTGACGGTTCCGGCCTCCACGAGCCTGGCCTCGCCGGTGGACAGCAGCAGCTCGCGCAAGTCGGCGTGCTGATCGAACTTCGCGCGCAGCACGGCGCGCATCCGGGTGAACTTGATCTGCGCCCAATCGGGCACCACGTCCCACACGTACAGACCATGCGCGGCCATCGCGGCCAGGGCCGGCGTCGGCGCGCTGAGGATCCACTCGCGCACCGCGGGCTTCAGCGCCTTGCCTGCCTGATAGGCGTGCTCCGACGTAGGGTAGCTCGTCCCCTCGAATTCCACCGGACGCTTGTACAGATTGCTGAAAGCGCCATACGGCTCTTCATTGGCGCGATAAAACCGAATCTCGTTGACGGCAGCGGTTTGCGTGACTGCGCGCTTGCGCGCCGTCGTCGGCGTCTTGGTCATTGGTGGACTTCCTTAGAAAATTGTTCGAGGCCCAGCCCAAGCGCCCGGCAGTGATTGACGATCAATACTTCCAACAGGCTCGTGAGGCTGCGGTGATCCTTCTCTGCCGCCGCCTCGGCCGCGGCCTTGATCTTTGGGTCAAGCCGTACCGTAAGCGTCGCTGTCTTGATCTTCGGGCGTCTCATGTTGGCGATGGGCTGCGTTGGCTAAGTCGTTGAAATGTACTGCAGTCTGCAGTGCTTTTTGGGCCAACAAGCAGCAGATGGCAGCGGTAACGTCCGCCCTTCATCCTCAGGCTTGCTCGCGCGCGCCAGTCCTCCAATCACGACAGCGCTACCCCTTCGGCTTGACGAACGCTGCGGGCCCGATTCGTTCGCCTTACTCGCTCAACGTACTCACGTTCTCGAAGGCAGCTCTCGCTGCGTCGCACCGACCGCGCTCGCCTCCGCGGTGCCGGCCACCTCGCGCTCGACGAACCCGACCGGCATGCGAACACGCCGGTCCATGAAGACGAACAGATGGAACTGGTTCGCGGTGTCGACCAACCGGGATTCGGCGGGATAGAGCTCGAAGCCCTCGTGCTCCGGCCCGACGATGGCGTTCTTGATCGCCTGCAGTTCCCGCCAGTCGCGGATCACCTCGCGATCGCGGCGCTTGATGGACAGCCACGCAACGTCTCCAAGGTCTTCCCCAAAGGGCACCCTGATCAGCTGCACGTTCACCTGATGCGTCGCGCTGAGGAAGATGGACTGCTGCCGCAGCTGCTGCACCTGGCGCTCGGCCGTCGCGATGTCGATGCCGAAGCGGCTCGCGATGACCGAGACGTCGAGTGCAACGGCGGGCAGTTCCGCCGCGAAGAACGGCGCCGGCTTGGAGGTGGCCGGCGTCCCTTCGGCCTGTTCTGCGTGCTCCTGTGCGCTGGCCCAGGCTGCGAATACCGTCGACCGCGCCGGTCCAACCAGGGCCCGCTGCATACCCGGCGTGTGCAGCACGAACGCAAAGCTGTGCTCACGCTGCTGCGGGCCAGGGGTCCGGCGCACGCAGTAGCCCTGGCCCTGCAGCGCGGTGATGGCACCGAGGACAGTGCCGGTGTCGAGTTCGTCCATGCGAGATGCCTGCTGGTCCTGGTGGATGGACCTTCAGGATCTCGCCGCCCTCGCTGTCTTCAAGGCCCGCCGGCGGGCAGTGGGAGAGACTGACTCAGGGTGCGCGAACCCGGAACTCGCTCGTCGCCGTCCACGACTCGCCAAGCTCGTCGAAAGTGCAGCTTGCGATGCGCCAGCGCACGACGTCACGCCATTCCTTCGACTGCCGGTTCCTGCACTGGGCGCCCAGCGAGCCGAGCGGCTGCCGGCGCAACGCGTGACCGCTGGGCAAGTCACCGAGCCGTTGATACCCCGTGTCGCTCTCCGCCGATGGAGAGCTGGCCGCTGCGCTCATCTTGCGCGACGCACCTTCACGCACGCCTCCATGCCCTGCGCGAACGCAAGTGCGCCGCCGTTGGCCGGATGCCGGATCGCCGCCGCCGGAGTCACGCCCAGGCGCGTCAACTGCTCGGCCGCCTTCTTTCCCACGGCAATGACCGTGGCACGCGGGTACGCGGCCAGCAGTGCCTGCAGAGGACGCCGTCCGTGCGCCAGTTCGTTGTCGGTGGGCGTGCGATTCGTGCGCGGCACGCCAGCCACGAAGGGATGCATCGGCAATGCGTTCCACATCACCACACGATCCGCGATGCCGAGCGCGTGCAGCGAGCGCCAGACCAACGTGGCCGAGGGCTCGGTGAACGGCTTGTCTCGTGTCGTGAGCCGTGCCGTACCAGCCTCGAGCCGAGGAACGGTCCCCTGCACCAGTTGCCGTTCGCTGGTGAAGGCCAGGCCGGTATGACGCATGCCCTGCCATCCGGCCGCCTCGCCGCACAGGATGAACTCGGCCTCGCAGTCCAGGTGTCGCGCCAGCCGCGCTCTCTTGGCGTCCGGGCCGTTCGCCGCGAGGTCTTCTGCACAGACATCCGCCCACGGGTTGAACAGGCCCGGCGCAGCGGTCGGAAGGCCGCCGACCAACGCTTCCACGAGCCGCTTCGTGTTCACCCTGCCCCTCCCGGTGCTGTCTGCGATCCGAACGTGTGTCGCGCGATCGACTCACCGTTGATCGTCGCGAGTTCGATTGTCTGGCCCGCAGCGAGCGGGTCTTGGCGCCCGGGCCAGGACAGCGCGGTGAAGTGGCGCATCCACGCCAGGTAGTCGGCGTACGCTGTCGCCGGCCGCTCGGCGAAGTTCTGTCCCGACAGGTTCCAGAAGATCATCGCCATGCTCGCCTCGTCGCCGAGCCAGATCCACTCGCCCATGTTGTCGCGGATCTCGTGCGTATAGGCGTGTCGGCTCACCAGCTGAAGCTTGTCTTCGACCATGGCGGTTGCTCCTTTGAGACAAGTCTCCCGGGCGGCCGCCGATGTTCAAGCGCCCAGGCGAATGCACCCGTTGCGGTGCCACCTGTCGGCCCCCTGCAGCCCGCAGGGACGAGCGCCCTTCGCTCCCCCGTTCGACTGCCCCTGGAGGTAGGCCCAGGAAAGGGGGCAACTGGCCGGGTGGCCCCTGCCGGCTGGCGCCTTCAGGCATCGGACTCCAGGAGTTCTTCGAAGAGGTCACCCTGGCTCGGATAGCGCACCGACAGGCGATCCCGCAAGGTGGCCAGCGGCGGCTCGCCGTGCAGTCCGTGCCGCTGCCGCCATTGGGACCGGCGCAGGATCTCGTCGACCCTGGCCGACTGGCCCCGGGCCGGCTGCACCAGTCCGAAGGACAGGTAAGTCTCGTAGCCGCTGGTCCAGTAGCCCGAGGTCATGGACCGCTCACGCAGCATGCGTTCGAGCTCGAAGTCGAGGAACAGCCAGGCGCCTTCCTCGTCGATCTCGCTCTCGCCTTCCACGTCGATCACGGCCCGGCCGCTGGCCAGCGTGCGCAGCCCTGGTCCACAGGTCTCCGCGAAGTCCTCCCAGGCCGGGTTGCGCAGCCCGGTGACCTCCAGCGCGGAGGTGACGTCGTCGTTCCAGTCGCCCACGAAGATCTTTCCCAGCTTGGGGACGGCGGTCTTGGGATGGGCACGGATGGCAGGTGGCGTCCAGATCGCGCCCTCCTCGACCTCCTTCCAGATGCGCAGCGCGGCGAAGGGCTCGGCGATGGCGTACTGGGACCAGCGGGCATCGATCGCGATGAGCTGGGCGGCACTGATGACCGGAACGCCTGAGAGCTTCTGTGCACTCAAGGTGTATCGCAGCAGGTCGGCCAGCATCGAAGGCGAGTAGGTGTCGGCGCCGACCTCGATGAAGCCCTCGACGATGCTGCGTCCGACGTACTGCCGGCGCGACCAGTCGTACTGGGTGTACGCGATGAAGTCGCGCAAGGCCGCCAGCGGCGCCAGATACCCATAGCGATCGCGGTCCGTCTCGATCATCTGCCGCAGCGACTTGTCCTCGCGGACCGCGGTGCACACCCAGCAGCCGAACCGGCTCGAGCAGGGCTTCGAGTGCTTCTGCATTTCGGCATCGGCCACCACCACGCAACTGCTGCCGCCGGCGGCCTGGTAAGTCTGCATCGTCTCGTCGAAGCGGCTGTACGACGGGATCACACCCGCGTTGGCCAGGCCGAGGTACTGCCAGACATCGTCCACTGCCCACTCCAGCAGCGGGCTGAGGCGTAGCCGGTCCTCCTTGTCCGTCCAGAGCGTGACGGCCTTCTCCCCACGGCCTTTCACGGCG
The DNA here is from genome assembly GCA_016235805.1 of Rhodocyclales bacterium. Classification (GTDB taxonomy): domain Bacteria; phylum Pseudomonadota; class Gammaproteobacteria; order Burkholderiales; family Rhodocyclaceae; genus Sulfuritalea. The sequence continues at coordinate 14,780 of JACRIY010000094.1, read as the reverse complement.
GCCCCACGCACGACCGATTCGTCGCGCCGCACACCGGTCATGAGCACCGGCTGCTGCCAGCCCTTGGCCAGTAGCTCCCGCTCGATCAGGGCCAGTTCGCGCTCGTTCGGCAGCCGCTTCAGGTCGGTCTGGCAGTCCCGCCGCGAGTCCGGAAACGTGGGCAGCGCCCGGCCGCCGATCACCCGCACGGGGAACGAGTCCCAGAACGCTGGCTTCGCGACCCTGACCACCGCCGTGACCCCGTGCTCGCGCGCGAACCGGCTCGCCTTCGCGATCTCGCCGGCCACCAGGCGCTGGATCTCGGGGTTCTCGACGCCCACGTCGCTGTGGGCAATGACGACCAGGGGCCTGCGGCCGCCGCGCACCTGCTCGATGGCAGCGGTCAACGCCAGGTTGAGCAGCACCGAGGAGTCCTTGCCCCCGCTGAAGAGCACGATCGCCGGCCGCCCGGCATCCATGAACGCACCGATCGCCTGAAGCGCGATGGTCTCGGGCGTCTCGTTGCGAAGGTCGATCAGCTGCTGCATGCGCTCTCCCGGTGAACACCAGGATCACGCGCGGGATCGGACCTTCAACCCCGCGCCATCGACAGCAGTTCAGCGCTCGCGACGGTCACCACGCAGCACCTTGACCCACACGACCTTGCGCCCTTCCTCCGGTCCGGGTTCGCGCGGACGCTTCGACGATCCCCAGTGCCCTCCGGCACTGCGTCCGATCGGATCCCAGCCCGCCGCGTAGAGGCTTGCACCGTCCTCATCGTCCGATGTGTAGGTGACCAGGCGCCGGTAGCCCATCGCCGATGCGGACCGTGCGATGGCCCCCAGCAGCTTGGTGCATCCGTTGACCACGGCCGGATCGACCGCCACCCGGCGCACCTCGGCCGTGAGGCCGTCGTCCAGGTGGCGCGCCACCGGTCGGGCGGCGATCGCGACACCGTCCAGTTCCTGGTCCGCGACGCGCCGCAGACCGATGGCGAATTTGTGGCCCTGCACCCTGCCGAGCCGCCGGTGCAAGCGCTCGACCACGAGGTTCGCCTCACGCAGGCCCACTGGCACCAGTTCGTGGACGAACCGCGGCCTGGCTGCGACCGCGCGCCGGATGGCGGCGATCGGGTAGTACTCGGCGCCGCCCGGTTGGCGCGCGAGCTCGACCCGCACGTCACCGCTTGGATGGATCCAGTTGACGCGGCCGGGCCCAACACCATCGACGATCACGGTGTCATGCAGCCGGCACAGGCCCCTCGGGTGCTCCACCAGCGGCGGCGTGGCATCGAGGCCGCCTCGCGCCGCCACGGCCTCGCTGAATCGGGTGAAGACCGTCGCTGGCAACTGGATGCGCGCGCGGCCTCCGGCCATCGCGTTGTGCACGAGCCAGAACACACGCGACGAGGCTGACGCGATGTCCACCAGCAGTTCGGGTATCGCGCCGGGCTTCGGCGCCATCGTCGTTGGGTTCACGTTTGAATTCCTTCAGAGGTAAGAGGAGGCGACGCCTGCGCGCCAGCCTGCGCCGCGGCTGTTGCCATCAGGTCGCGATAGCGCTGCAAGACGGATTCGCGATCGGTGTGGGCCACCTGCAGCCCCACCGCGGCCGCGACGTCCCGACGGACTTCGGCGATCAGCGCCGCCTCGCTTGGGGTGGGCATGACCGTGGGCCAGCCCTTCACGAACAGCAGGTGTTCCGGAAGCCGTGATTCCGCACTCACGCGCGCTTGGGCACGCTCCTTGGCCTCCTGCAGCCGCGCACGAAGCCCGGCGTCCAGCAGGTCGGGTGCGACATCCCCCAGCCAACGGTGGCCCTGGAACGAGAAGGTGCTCTCGGCCTCCAGCGCCACCATCTCGCGATAGATCGCGTGGTTGTCCGCGCAGTTGCTCGAAGCTCGAAGGTCGTGCTCCGAGCCGAGCACGCAGAACGCGCAGGAGACCCGCGTGCTGCCGTACAGCCGGTAGGCCTCGTGGAGGACATCACCACGACTGCGTACGTAGTCGTTGACGTCACCGCGCCTCCAGCCAAGGATCGGATTCCAGGTGTGTCCGAGCCCGCGCTTGCGGGTCGTGCGCTCGTCCTGCTTCCAGGCCGGCATGCGCGCCCGCTTGGCACTCTCCTCGCGACGGATGCCGACGGCCGACACGACGTCGCCCACGGGAAAGCGCCGGCGCATCTCCCGTGCGATGACCTGGCTCTTCAACTCGGCCGTGCAGAAGCGCTGGGCCGCCGTGCTCCACGGCAAGATCAGCTTCACGCACTCGAGCTTGGCGTACCGCGCGACGTTCCCGTTCCAGCGCGACAACCACCGATCCATCATGTCGCCGGCAGTGCGGCGTACGACCACCAGTTCGATCCCCAACCGCAGCGCCAACCGCTCGCAGACCGGCAAGCTGTTCCGCCACTCCACGCGGCCCAAGTCCGCATGAACGAGGAACCGCGGGCCTGGGTGCTCGATGTCATCGAGGTGGGCGCAGACACGGTAGGCCAGCGCCTGGGAGTCGCGTCCACCGCTGACGCCGATGAACACCGGTGCGCTGGCACTCAGCGCGGACGTGACCTCGCTCGGCACGTCGATGGAGAATCGCACCGCGCCCGCCGCCAGACCGAAGAGATCGGGTTGCACCGGCTCGATGGGCTCGAGCGCCTCATCCCCGCGGTAGAGCTTGATGATGTTCACGCGTTCAGGCTACGAGGCGCCTCCGCGTGTTCAAGGCGCGCCGCGATGCAGCGACGGACACCGCACTGCGCAGCTGACCGCGCAACGCTGCGCCCGGTTCGAACGCACCTTCGTGCCCCATCGGCGCGTGTCCTTGCGCCCGAACCGGACGCATGAACATGCGCCGTGTGCAAGCCCTCGCGCCACCCCTACCCAGGGCTTCCGTCGAGTGGCAAACTTGCTGGGCTTCCTGCTGGCGATCGTCGCTGGTACAGCCTTCAACGAGAGCCGTCACCGGCTGGACTTGAAGTCCAAAGTGCCCTGCACCTTGGCGTTAGCGGTCGTGACCCGCACTTCAATCGACCATCTCCGGATGGCCCTGCCGCACCTGCGGCGCATCGCTGTCCGCGCAAGCGGGCTATCCAGTCCGTGCTGGATCGCGTCGATCTCGGTCGACGCGCCTCTCGTCGGTGTGCACGTGACACATCGGCTCTGACGCCGGCTTCGCCAGCCGAGCGGGTTCACCACCCGCGCGCGTCTTCATCCCTTCGCGTGGCCTCGCGAAGTCCACCGGTCATCCAGCCTGCTGCATGACCCGGACCCGGCACCCCTGCGCGCCGGTCCTTGATCCCTGGGATGCAAGTCCCGAAGTGTGCGGAAGACCCATCGCCTCGGCGTGGGTCCTTCTGCCTGTCCATGGGCGCGCGCCAGCGTGCCTTCAACCCGAATGGGGAACGTCGCTTCTCCATCCGGGGGACATGTCGTTCCCCTTTTGCACTTGTGCAAAGGAGAACGACCATGTCGAAGACCACGGTTCGCACCGTGTGCCGCCTCTGTGGCGGTAGTGGCCTGCCGCAACACCCCGTTGTGGTGGCCAAGAAGCTCCCGGCTCTGTGCACCGCATTCGTCCGCCCGTCGGCCGATGTGGTCGTCCTGCTGCCCCAAGCGCTGCCCCTGGCTGCGTGAGGAGCAGATGGACAAGCACTTGTGGCTCAGCCTGCTACGTCTCGTCGACGAGGGCAGCGCTGAAGAGCTCCAGGCGAAGAAGGAAGAACTCCTTCAGAGCCTGGAGCGACTTCGCATCACTCGCGGCCCGGTTCGCAGCGATGTGCTGCGCGTCGTGCGCCTGATCGACGAGGAACTGGTGTCCCGTCTGCATCTGGAGCAACGGCGCAAAGCACGTCGTTAGCGGACGGCTCGAGGCGCCTCGCGAGGGCCTGCTTGTCGGGATGATCGAACACGATCGCCCACAGGTAGGCCCGCTCGAGCGCTTCGCGCCCGCCGTCGATGACCTCAAGAGTCTGGCCTGAACGATCCATCGTGATGGCTTCCCGTGAACACCGGCTTGCCGGTCCGTTCATGCTACTACCCCTCGGGGACGTTTCGTCCCCTGGGGCCGGCTCGTTCCCGTGGACATCCACCGGAGCGAACCATGCATCAGCAACTGCCCAGCATCGGCCCGATCCACGGCCAGCTCGCCGGCCCGGACCAACCGAGCCGTCACGAGTTGGCCGAGGAGATGGCCTGGGTCCACCTGTACCGCGCCGTGCGCCACCCTCCCGGCGCCACGGAGGTGGTCAAGTACCTCAACAGCAACCCTGAAGCCAGGAGCCGCCACGAGGCCCTCTACCTGATCGCGTGCGAGACCCTGCATGCCAAGGTCCTGGCCGACGAACAGAGCGAGCGCACCGTGGCCGCGTTCCGCGCGATCTTCGTGACCGCGCCCATCCGAACCGTGAAGATGGTGATGGCCATCGTCATCGCCATCCCCCGGATCGTCGGCAACAAGCCCGCGCCCGACCCCCAGGCCGAACGGCCCAAGGCTCGCGGTTCGCGGTCCAAGGAGCCCGGCTCGCCGGCCAAGGCGCGCGTCGACGCGCTCGCGAAGCATCCCGAGGTCGCGCAGGTGATCACGGGTTTCGCGTCAGCGCCGAGCGCCGCGCCGACCGCGCCGACCGCGCCATCAGCGCCCGTCGCACCGGAGGCGTCGAGCGACGCCCAGGCCTCCGCCTCACGCGGCGGCCAGGCAGCGTGACACCTCTCTGTCGATGAGCCACGCAAGGATCTCGAACTCCCTCGAGTCCTCCGCGTAGTAGGCCTTGCACTGCGCGACATACAGCGCCAGGCCGTCGAGCGTTCGAACGCCATCCACCGGGAAACCGGTGATGCGTTCGAGCCGCTCGGCTTCCGCCCGCGTCAGCCTGATCGCCTTTCCCAACCTCAGCATCTCGCACCTCTCGAAGACCTGCCGATCTGTCTAGCACGCAAAGTGCTGGCGTCAAGGTCTCGCGGAGGCACATCCCCGAAGGACTCTTCATGACGATGAACGTCGAAGCCCTCCAGATCATCGAGCTCGACGCCGCCCGGGCGCCCGCGCCGATGGTCGACCACTACATCGAACTGGTGCGCAACAGCGTCGGCGACTGCGCAGCTGACGTCGCCGAGTACGCCGCCGCGCTGCTGCTCAAGCTGGAGCACCTGGCCAGCAGCCAGCGTGCGCCGACCGTCGACCAGAGCCTGCCTCAGGTATTCCTGGCTCCCTGGCTGGAACTCACCCCCGCGTCGCTGAAAGACGCGGCGTGATCCTCGCCAGATCGGCTGAGCGAGCACCGTGGCGCGGCTGACCGTCCGTCACAGCGAATCTCCTGCGACCGGCATGGAAGCGACCTTCAACGGTCGCGCATCGAGCGGGTGCCTCGCACCTGCGTTTTCATCAACCCGAGCGGGGCGCTCTGTCCCCGGTCGGGGCAGCGGCGCCTTCTCGCACAACAAGAAGGGAACCGTCGCATGGCAACTCGCAAGACGAAGCATCCGCCCAAGGCCGAACAGCGCCGAAGGCTCACCCTCTTCTTCAACAAGGAAGCCCGCAAGTCCGCGGCCGACGCGTTGAAGAAGGCATCCTGGCTGCTCGCTGCAGCCAACACGTACCTTGGCTTCGCCAAGGAATCGATGGCCTACCTGGCCGTCGTGATCGTCGGCTGGTTGGTCGCCCAGACCCTGGCCGTCATCCTCCTCAGCCTCGAGGAGGAGCAGGGCTCGCAAGGGCCAGAGGAGCAGGCGCATGCAAGACCTCCTGGCATCGGTGGCAAGCGCACTCAGCCATGACCCCGTCCTCGCCACCTACGCGCTCGCGTGGGTGGCGCTCGACATCTGGGGCGCAGCCGCCCTGGTCCTGGCCTACCGCAGCCGCCTGCAAGAGCGAGCCGGCCAGCCCCATCCCGCCGCACACCGCTGGTTCCCGCAGCCTCCGAGCCCGAAGTAGCTCGCGCAGGGGTTCAAAGCGTCTTCACATGCCCCGCTCGATCGCCTGATCGGACGGGGCATCGTCTTTTGTGGCCAGACTTCAGCGCCACCGGCGCACGTAAGGCCGGACTCGCCAGGTGACGCCGTCCGAGGAAATCGCCTCCGCAAGCACCGACCGGCATACGCCTCGCTTCACAAACCTCATCTCCGGGTCGAACCGGAACCCCATGAGCGCCAGCGCCTGCATGGAGTACCGCTTGCGAAGCATGGCGTAGACCGCAGCGCGTGGCCGCCGATTCCTGTCCACTTCTGTTGTCCCCACCAGGGCCGCGGCACCACCGATGTCACGGGGCCTGCTGACCCTCGCGCTGCAGGCGCCGCCATTCCCACGGCGGCATCGGTGACTCGTCCGTCCACAAGCCGAGCCGGCTCTCGCGTGCCAGCGCCTCCTGACCGAGCAGACGAGGATCCTTGCTGTAGGCCCGGTACACCCAGGCCATGCCTCGGCGCACCTGCTCCTCGCTGACGTCCAACCCATCCACCGTCATCGTCACGATGGGCCGGCCATTGCGGTCAACCTCCCGCCACTCGATATGCACCGGCTTCTTCCAGACCAGTTCCCGAAGCGACTGCTCCGCGCGCTGACCCCAGGCTTGCCGATGCTCGGGCGCGTCGATTCTCGACAGTCGCAACCGCATCGACCGACCGTCGATGATGGCTGTCACGGTGTCCCCGTCGGACACGCCGGTCACCACGACATCGGCTGCTTGGCCCGTGCGAGCAGTCGCGCTGGCAGCAGTGGGCAGTACCGAGCCGTGTGACACGGCCTGCGGTTCCTGTGCAAGCGCCGGCGCAATGACGCACACCACTGCAAGCGCTACGCCTCGTGCCGCCGACCACCTTGGCCAGACCACCACTTTCCGCTCTCCCCTACTTCCGTTGCCGTCGACTCTTCGCACGCTCGAGCCGCTGCGCCTGAAGCCGCTGCCGCACTGCGGTCAGGTAGCACCATGCCACATCCAGCGTCTCGGTAGTCCGCAGGCCCTTGGCACGCAGTTCGATCACACCGCCGACAACGGTCACGATCACCGGGCGCGGCCCCTTGTCGCGAACGACCGCGCTCGTCTCCCGACTCACCGGGCGAAGGGACTTCGTCACCATGCGTCACCCGCATCGACGGTGTTCGGAGCCGCGGCGCGTGCCGTCCTACGTTCTGCGTCCTGCGTCCTCGTGGTCATCATGAAGGCGTCCCTGTCTCGATTGCTGCCCTCAGGATCGCACCTGTCCCAACACCTTCAACCCCTGTCCGTCCACCGACAACGGGTTCGAGGTCCTGGGAGCGATAGGCGTCGGGCATGCTGGTCTCATCGAGCACCAGGTGGCCCGGACAGACGCCCTCGCGCGCGGCGATACGGGCGAGCACCGGCATGAGCAGCGTCACCGCGCTGGGCAGCGCCTCGATGTCCGCGCCGGCGATCCAGCCGCAGCCCTCCACCGCTGGCAGCACGCAGCCGCCGCGGCGAACCCAGCGCAAGCAGGTCTCGCACTGTCCCGAATACCTCATCCCTCGACGCCCACCCACTCGCCGGAGCCGATGGCTTCCGCACGCTGAAGCATCGCGCGACCCATGCCCCCTGCTGCAGCGAGGAAGGCCTCGCGACTCCGCGGCCTGGCCGCACCACCAGGGGCGTGCAGCGGCTCGTGCCGCATGCCCATCCCGTCGTTGCGATCGCACACCAGGTCGAAGGCGCCCGAGGCGTCCAGTTCCACGATCAGCGTTTCGGCGATCGGAATCCCGAACCCGCCGATCAGGTGCCGGTAGGCGGCGGGCACCAATTGGTCGACGGCGTTGGTCACGCTGGCGCCCTGATTGCGGCCCCACCGCTCCATGTCGACCAGCAGCAGCCTCGCGAGCCCTGCACGCTCGACCACACCAGCCACGGCCAGCACGCCGTCGTGGTCCCGAACCGGCTTGATGTTGGGACTCGCACAGTAGAGACGCAGGTGACGGATCAGGGTTTGCGACATCGAGGGTCCTTCCAAGTCCTCGAAGCCATGTTCCCCCTGAGTCGGCTCGCATCAAGTGCTCAGCGCGGACGCAGGTTCCGATGCACGAGCCAATCCTCGAAGGACTGGCACAGCCTGACCGCATGCCTCGCTCGGGTCAGCGCCACGTACAACAGGTTGACGTCTGCCTGCTCGACGCCGTCAACCGACAACTCCCGGCCTTCCTCGAAGAAGCGCATGAAGTCGTCAGCCAGCCAGACCTGGTCGAACTCCAGTCCCTTGGACTTGTGGGCCGTCGAGAAGAATATGCCGTCGAAGTCCGGCCACGCGCTCTTGTCGAGCGCAACATGCCGCGACTTGATCTGGTCTACCAGCGTCGGTACCCGCGCACCGTATTCCTCGACCACCCGCACAAGGTGCCGCAGTTCCGCATCGGCGGCATCTTCCGCGAGCTGTTGCAGGCTCTCGAAGGTCTCGAAGCTGCGCAGGTACGGGTCGCGGATGAGACCGCCATCGCCGGTCCAGAGGTAGTAGGCATCGAGCAGCTTTTCCATCCGGTATCCCTCGGTCCCGCCGACGAAGTGGTACCGCCGGTTCGTGGGCAGGAAGGCGATGGCCTCTTCGAACACCATGGCATTCGTGCGGGCCAGCACCGCGAAGGCACGGCGGGTATCCACCGCAAGCCGCGTTGACACCAGACCGCCGCCCTCCAGGCAGAGGTCGCAGTCCGGCTTGAAGTGTTCCAGCAGCGCATTCGCCATCTGCGCGATGCCGTCGCCGAACCGGAAGCTGCGCGTGAGTTGCAGCCGCTCGTCGGCCGGATGGATGCGCAACGCGTTGGCCGATCCCCTGAACGCGAAGATCTGCTGCGCCGAGTCGCCGACCAGCACCACGCCGCCACCTTGGCGCCGCACGATGTCGTAGGTGCACATGTTCAGGTCCTGGGCCTCGTCAACCGCCACGAGGTCACACCCGCGCAGCCGCGGTGCGTCCATCTGGAACAGCTTCAGGTAGCCGTCGTGCGGCAGCTTGAGCTCGCCGCCATCCCGCCGCTGCATGCGAGCCCACACCGACCGGGCGAGTTCGACGACACCACCCGGGTCCGCGAGCCGCTCGGCGATCTCGCACGGAACGTGGGCCGGGCCGATGTGCTCGTCCAACGAGCCGCACCAGTTCTGGATGGCCTGCAGCGCCCCAGCGGCAAGCAAGGGTCCGCACCTGAACGCGCGCGCGACCGACGAGGTGTAGGTCTTGCCGACTCGCTGGCTCGCCTCGTCACCGAACAGTTCGATCGCCTTTCGCCAAGCGATCGAGTGCGTGGTGCGGCAACTCACGTTGGCCGGCATCCGGCCGGCGGCCTCGAGCTGGATCGCTTTGCTGAAGGCCAGATACAGAATCCGCGCCCGTGGCCGGGCACTGGCGTACAGGCCGAGCGTCGTCGTCTTCGCGGCGCCAGCACCGGCCTCCACCACCAGCGCACGCGCCTCGCTCTCCACGACGCGCTGCTGCTCCTGCGTCGGTTGCAACATCGCGTCGGCCACGCCCTACCCGGAGACGCGCTTGTTCAGGAACAGGGTGCGCATCCCGCCGCCAACGTCTTCGGCCCAGGTCCGGTAGGACCACGCGCACACGGCGATGTTCGTCAGGTACATGCCGATGCACCACCAGAGCCCCATGCGCGCGCTCAACGCGATCAGCACCAGGTTCGCGACGATCCAGGTGGCGAAGCCGGCCCGCCGCTTGCGCGCCACCTGGACTTGCCCGAGCAGCGTCAGCAGCCAGCCCAGCACCTGCAATCCGTCCACCAGCTGTGACTCGGTCATCGGCCTTCCTCTGTCGTTGAATCGAGTTCATTCTTGAACGCGACTCGCGTGGATCAAGCCGCTGCACCGCGTCCGGTCTTCGTGACCCGCCACCGTTGAGCGGCCCCGCCGAACGTGCGGCAACTCGCCCATGCTGCCGCTCTCGATCGGATTTCTCCAACCGAAAGTCGGCACGGAACACCCCCGGGTTCCCTGACAGGACCGAGCGCCAGTCGGCGCTCTGCAGCTATTCGACCTGGAGACCCCGAGGCTTGCGGCGCCGTACCCCAAAGCGCCGCCACACGGCCGGATTCACATCGACGGGCCCGGATCGCTTCGAGGCGAGATTGACCAGCACCCCGTGGTGCCGAATCGGGCCCTGGAACAACTCGTAGAGCAACTGCGAGGCCCACCGAACGGCCACGTCGTTGACGAACAGTCCCTGAGACCGCAGGGAGATTTGCACCGAGCAGGACGGCGTGTCGTCCTCCTGCACGTCGTCCAGGAGTTGGGGGAAGAGCTCGGTCACGCACGGCAGGCGCTCCCACTCCAGCCGCTCAGGCAACGGGTGCGGCTTGGGCTGGCCCAGCACCACCTGGGCTGCGCTCTCCGTGTTGCCGAGGTCCAGCCAATAGGCGGTGCTTGACCCGCGATTGAACAGGCGCCGGTGCAGGTCACGGCGAGCGCGCGCCGAGTCGACGCAACTGATCACGATGCCCGGACCGCATCCGCTGTCGGCTGCCGCCCCAGGACCGTAGTGCTGTGGCACCGCATCCCAGTCGAGCCCGAAGTACTGGTTGAGGCGGTGGATCGTGACGACGGCCTTGTGCAGGCCGACATCCGACGGGCTGTAGATCTGGCGGCCCACGTTCGAGTCGCTCACGACATCGCCGTCGAAGGCGGTGACGTGAAACCCGTAGGGATGGCCCAAGGCCCGCATCGCGATGTCGAGCCTTGCCAGGCAGTTGGCCATCTGAGCGCCGTTGCCGCCGACACCCACCAGGTGGACCCTGACGCGCTGGGTCAACAGGCTGCGAGCGATGCAATGTTCCATGTCGTTGTCGATCCTCTCGTGAGGATCATCCACGTGGGCCTTGCGCTTTCAACCACGCTGCTGAAGGCGGAACCTTGGGGGGTTGGCGCGCGTCGCGCATGTACCCGCCCGCATCAAGCGTCGCCGGCCACCTGCCAAGGGTGCACGAGGTCCTTGAACAACCCGTTCAGCACCAGCCGGAACCGCGCCGTGGGCCGCGCTCGATTGAGATTGCCGAAGACACCACACACCCGCACGCCCTGGTCGTCTCGATCGTCCTCGGCCGACCAGAAGGCAGGCAGGCGACCATGCGAGTGAAGGTCCACGGCGAGCAGTTCATCGTCCGGCAGTTCTTCGATGCGGTAGCTCACATGACCGGGGCCGGCGGCCACAGCCTCGTGCATCGCCAGCCGAAGTCCCCCGGTTCGCACGTTGAAGATCAGTGCGCCGGCTGTCTCGTTGGGCAGGGCCAAGCGGGCCTCCGCGATGAAGCGCTCCAGCAAGCCCACGGGGATCACGCCGAAGGCAAAGGCGATCGTCTCGGCCAGTGGACCAAAAGGCAGGCGCATGCCCACTTCGGCAACCCGCGTGGTGCAGTCCAGCCATGGGGTCTTCATCTGCACGAACAGCCCGTTGCCGGCCAGCAGCATGCGCTGCCCGCTGGCATGCACCGGCAGGTCGCCGTATCGGGGCACTGCCTTCACAGGGCAAGTGGCCTGCACGGCCGCGTCGCGTGGGTCAGTCATCGTGCTTGCCGGCCTGGGACAGCAGCATGTCTCCGAGCGTGCGGTCGATGTCGACCAGGACCCGCTCCGGGAACTCGGGGTGCTTGCCGTCGAGCATGTCGCGCCAGAACCGGTAGACGCCGCCCACGTACGCCACCAGTTCGCTCTGCACGTTCGGGTGGGTGAACCAGCTGTCGAAGAACGCGGAAGTCCACGCGTCGATCTTCTCGGCCGTCGCTCGCTCGGGCAGCTCCACGTTGCCGACGCAGATCTGGCCGCTCTCCCAGACGTTGAAGTACGGCGCTCGATAGAGCCTCGTGTCCGAGCGTGGTCGCTCGCCGCCCTTGACCGCCCAGACGTACCACTTGCGCGCGGAGGTCACGCAGAACACGAGCCCAGGATGGCTCACGACTTCAGAGCGCTCGACCGCTCCGAGTTCACCCCCAGCGCAGCGGAACCAGATGGGGCGCTGCCCAGGTGGCAGCCACCACGCCACCGCACTGGAGTCCTGAAAGACCAGCCGGTCGGGGATGAAGCCGCCCTCGCGACGTTTCATCAGCCGGCGTGCCAGCCGCAGGGCCGCGAACGCGGTCATTGGCCTTCCGGGCAGGATCGTCGCCGCGCCGCTGGACTCCGTCGCGATGTCGTGCACCGTGGCGAAGCTGCCGCCGCCTTTCCCGGCGTACACCAGGATCGCGCGTCGCAGTCGCATCTCGGTGGGCCCTTCTTCGGTCACTGTGAACTTGATCCCCGGCTTCTGCGCACTCATCGGCCACCTCGCTTCTGTGTGGTCCAGTCTCCATCGGTCAGCCTGAAGGTCAACTCGTCCAGTGCCTTGACGCCCGCACACCAGTTCCGCAGGAAGCCGAACCATCCGGCGAGGGCCTCGTGATCGCCTGCGCCAAGCGTGTCCTCGCCGCATGGCTCGAAGTAGTCGCCGCTTTCGCCGACCATCTGTTCGTAGTCGTCCAGCACCCGAGTCGTGAGTTCGTCCTTCGGCCCCCAAGCCAGCACGCCGGAGAAGCCGACGAACCGGCCCTCCCGCATGGACCAGTCGTAGTCCGCGAGGTCCACGGCCAGCAGTCGAAGCACGCACTCGATCACGTCGCGGATGCGGTGGTCATCTGCAGCTTCGGCCAACTGCCGCAGCGTCCGCCGACCGAGCGACCTGGCGCGCCCACCGAGCGCCCACGCCGGAAACGTCGCGTTGAACATGGCCCGCGTCACCATGCTCTGACGCATCGACTCCCGCTCGGCCGCGTCGTCGCCACAGGCCTCCTCGATTGCCACGTCCTCGTCGAACTCCCCGTACCAGTAGGTGTCGCTCGCGCACTCCATGACGACCGCCGGTGTGTAGATCGGGAGCGTCCGCCACGCACACCGCTCCAGTGCTCGCAGCACCGTCATCCCAAGCCTCGGCCGATGCCGCTCCAGGCTTTCGAGGGCAGGCCCGACCATGCGGACGCCAAAGGACTCGCCGCCCCACTGCACGACACACGAGGGCTGTTGACCGCTCCCCGCGTCGGCATCCCCATCGCGCAGGTGCATCGCAAAGTACGGCCTCAGCATCCGCAGGTGACCGAGTTCTCGGCGCACCCAGCCCTCAAGCACGGACTGACAGGTCCTGAGGTGGTCGGCGGACGGTCGCGCAGGCAGGAGTGCGGCATCGACCACACCGGCCCTCAGCAGCGTCCTCGCGAAGGCCGCTCCGCGGCGGCGCGAGGTCTGCGGCACCAGCTTGTGCGGGATGCGCGCGTCAAGTGAAGGTAGCGTCAGCATGGTCAGATCAAGGGTGGAAGCAGCACACCGCGCACCACCATCCGCTCCTGCCGGTCGCCCCGGGGCTGGCCCCAGACGTCTTCGGCGAATCGATGCACGACGCTGCTCACCTGGACCAGTCTCTCGTCCAGCATCGCGGCTTCAAGGGCGCCGGCCTCCCCTTGATCCGATTGACCGAGAAGGCGGTCCAGCCGCGCTGCATACCGCGCGACCGGATCGCCCCGATCAGCCCTTGGTGCCGACCGCACGCTTGAACGCGACTTCCTGGACGCCACGGACCACCTCCCCGACCTGCGCCTCGGCGGTCAGCAGTTCCGGGTACTGCGCCGCGTAGACCTCCTTGACTTGTTCGATCGTGAGCCCCGGGATGTCGGGCAGCGTCAGTCCGTTGTACTTGAAGCAGCGAGACAGGGCCGCAACAACGATGGACATGATGTGTTCCTCCCCTTAGGCGCCGAACAGGTCGGGCATACCCGCACCGCCCACTGGTGTCTCTGCCTTCGGCTCGTTGCCGACCAGCGCCGGCGCCAATGCGTCATCGACCGCGCTGCCCTCGCCATCGTCGTCGTCGTGCTCGGCATCGCCAGCCCCGGCGACAGGCCGCGCAGAAGTCCTGGGTGCAGGCTTCGCGCCCGCCTTGGTGACGGCCTCGGCGCCCTTCTTGACGGATGCAGCCCGAGCCGCGTCCAGGACCTCGTTCGTCGCCGCCACCTGCTCGTCCAGGCTGGTGCGCCGCGTCGCGTAGCTGGCCAGCGCCTGCACGAAGCCGGCGTCTAGTTCCTCCGCCGTGGCGGTCAGCTTCAGCGGCATGGCCAGCGCCGGCACGTCCTTGCCGCTGTCCGAGGTCTTGGGCACGACCACCACCGTCATGAGGCCGCTGCCTTCATCCGCCGACAGCAGCAGGCTGAACGGGCCCTTGGCTGCCATCGGGAAAAGCTCTTTGAACATTGCTTGAATCTCCTGTTGCGCGAGGGATGACCCTCAAAGCCATCGTAGGAGTCACCCCTCGCTTGTCGAGGGCTCACGCAGCAGGCGCGGCCTCCGGCTCTCGGCGCGCGTCGCCCGTTTCGCCCAGCGATTGCGTGGCTCCTTCTGCGGCCGGCGTGCGGCTGGCGTACTTGAATTTGCGGCGCGGATAGCGCATCGCCTTCGGCACCGTGCCTCGGTAGGCGAAGCCTTCGACGGCGAGCAGCGCCAGGATGAAGTCCGACCGCTTGCCGGCCTTCGCCTTCGCGTACCGCTCGCCCATCGCCTTCTTGAGCCCGACCTCTTCGGCCAGCGACTCCAGTTCGCTGACCGTCAGCAGGTTCAGGTACTCGTCGTTCAGCGTGAAGTGCCGCGCCTCATCGACTTCGAGGTAGTTCAGCAAGGCCTCCAGCCCCTCCGTGTCGATGCCGTAGGCCGCTTGCGCATTTCAGCGATCACGGACACCCGTTTCACGCTGATCGCGGACACCGTTTCACGGTGATGGCGGACGGTGCGCAGGGCATGCGAGTGACCGGGTTCATCGTATCTCAGGTGTCCGCGATGGCCGTGAAGCCGCCCGT
>JACRIY010000095.1 GCA_016235805.1 Rhodocyclales bacterium | reverse complement strand
TACCTGCGCGATGTGCTCGAGCGTCTGCCTACGCAGCCCGCCAGCTGCGTCGACGAGTTGCTGCCGCATCGCTGGATGCCGCCGACCTCCGCGATCTGAGTCCGTCGCCCTTCGTCAAGATGGGATGGCCGGACGCATACCGCGATCGGCGTTGACATCAACCTCAGATGCTGCATCACAGGATCTTGAGACGGCGGGTACAGGGCATTGATCTCTTCCTCACCGCTACTCCCCAAAGTAGTGACGGCATGCAAGGGGGCGCAATGAGCCGTGGACGGCATCAGCATCACGCCGTAGCCGTCGGCCTCGAAGTAGTCGCCAATATCGCGCATGATTCTCACGAGCTGCTGCTCGTCATCGGCGCCAAAGCATCGGCTGGCGATGTCAAGACTCGAGACCATATACCCCCCCAGTTCGTTGTTGTGGCTCGACCCGGAAAAGGGTGAGCAACCAATAGTAGCCGCGACTACGAACAGCAGTGGTTGATTTCAACCTCGACACTGACGTGCGACAGATTTCACAATTGCTCCAGCGGGTCAGTGGCGACTTGTCCGCCCCCTTCGAAACCTAGCAGACGGGATCGGCGGCCAGTAGTCGCAGGGGGCCATTCGTGATGTCATTCTGACATCTCCTGCCCGCATTCACCTGCCATAGGAGCGAGAGATGCGAGCAACCCTGACAGTTCTGGCGGCGCTGGTGAGCGTGGTGGTGTGTGACCCGACGCTTGCGGCCGAGACCGGTCAACCCGGGATCAACAAGAGCAAGTTGACCCTTCCGGACCGCCACATCTTCTGTGGCCGCGCCGAAGAAGCAAGCCGCGCCTACGGGATCGCGGTGAACGCGGAAATCACGTGGCGCATGGCCGCGGGCGCGCGCACGCCAGCCGAAGCGCTGAGCGCGATGCGTACCGAGTACTGCAGCACCGTCGCGCGCATGGAGGCGACCAAATGATCCGCCGCCGCACTGTCTCCGGGGTGGCGCTCGCCGCGCCTTGGATCCTGCGAACGGGCCTCGCTCGCGCCGCAGGGCGCTGCAGGGTTGGCTTGTCGCTGCCGCTGACTGGCGTCCAGGCCAGCGTGGCCGAAGAGCTGCTCGCCGGCTATCAGCTTGCCTTCGGCGTCGGCAAGGCCGCCGGCATAGAGGTAGACGCTGTAGTGGAAGACGATCATTCGAAGCCTGAGCGGACCGCCGCTGTGGTACGTCGGTTCGGCCTGGACAGCACGTTCGTCGCGACATCCGGGATCGTCGGAACGCCCCACGCGCAGGCGGCCATTCCCACAGCGCGTACGGCCGGTCTGCCGATCGTTGGCCTGCGCAGCGGCGCCAGTGAATTGCGCGACGGGGGCACCCTCGTATATCACCTGCGTGCATCCTACGAGAAAGAGCTCGACCGAATGATGGGCATGCTGAGCGTGGCCACCAATCGCATCGCCATCGTGGCCAGTGACGACTCGTTCGGCCAGCCGGCGGTCCAGTTCGTTCTAAGAACTGCTGCCCAACACGGCCTGCAGGTTGTCAAGACCGTCATGGCCGAGCGCAACGGCAGCAACATTGACGCGAGCATCGCCAAGGCGACGGACCCGGCAGTCGGCGCCAACGCCCTGCTGGTGCTGATGATCACGCGGCCCGCGATTGCAGGCGTTCGCGCGGCTCGCCAGAACCACTTCATGGCGCCGATCTTCACGATGTCTTTCACCGCCGGTGCCGAACTAGCCAAAGCCGGTCCGGCCATATACCGGGGCCTCGGCCTGGTCACGGCGTTTCCGATTCCACGCTCTGCTCACGACGAGACGTCCGACAGCTTCCGCCACGCAGCGCTCACCGCTAGGCGCGAAGACTTGGTGAACTCACTTATCGCGGCCGAGGGCTACTGGTACGGGAGCACGATTGTTCGGGCGATCAGCAAAGCGGGGCCTCAGGTAACGCGTCACACCCTCGTCCAGGCTTTGGAAACCACGCCAGGGGTGAGCATCGGCGGCGAGCGTATCGCTTTCGACCAAACGCGGGTCGGCAGGCGCTACCTGCAGGTGGTGTACGTCGACCGCACCGGCACCCTGCGGAGCTGAACCGGTGGGGTGGGACGTGATCTACACGAGTGCGGGCCTAGTCCTCTCCGCGTTCTACGCGCCGCAGATCGTGGCGTGCCTGCGCGACGACCACGGCCTAAGCGCCTACAGCCTGCAGAAGGCGCTGGTCCAGCTGGTGTGTCGCGCCGCAATGATGCCCTTCGTGTGGATCACCGTGGACAGCGTCGTAATGCTGTCAATCCAGGGACTCGACCTGGGCCTGCGAGCGGCTGAGCTTGCAGTGGCGGTGTGGTCTCTCAAGCGCCAAGGCTGGACCTGGCCGCAGATCGCACGCCGTTCGGTCGGGCGCTCAGCAGTGCAACCGACAGGCGCATTGCGCGCCGAGGGGGTGTGATGGGTGCGATGGTGGTGAGACCACAAGGTGTGCGGCGGCAGGCCGGCACACCGTGGATCAAAGCAATGGTACGCGCGCTTCTGGCCGGCCTGGTGCCCGCGCGCCGGCGCCGCACGGGCCCTGAGTGGGCGGAAACGGTGCCGAGCCAGCAGCCGCCGCCCAGGCGCTCGCCGCTGCAGGCGGCCGAGCGCGCCCCGCGCTCGCTTTCGCCTGTGCAGGCGTTGACCGTGAGCTTGGACATGGTCGCGCAGAGCCGGCAGTCGCTGCGGCACCTGCACATTGTCGAGCAGACACTGAGCCTGTACCCGGACGCCGGCATGGCCCTGATCTCGCAGTCGGTGCTGGAGAAGGCAGCACGGCAGCTGCGCCTGCTGATGTCGCACAGCCGGTTCCGCGACGCCACGGCACGCCGCCCCGACGTGCGCGGCCTGACCCAATTGCGCGACGTCCTTGCCAAACGGCTGATGGACCTGCACCTGGCAGCGCAGCTCAGCGCGACCGGCGAGGGCGCGAAGTCGGAAGCGTCGACAGGTTTCGGCGCGTGGCCAGCCACGATGCCGTTGGACCTGGAGCTGCCGCTCGCACGTACAGACGCGCGTGCCCGCGCCTGGCCGAAGACGCGGACCGACGGAGGCCACCATGCATGACATCGCTGCCGCATTGCTCGGCCTCGAAGTGGCCGTGGTGGGCTGGATGCTGCTGCGTACCTCGGCGTCGCGCTCCGCCAAGCCATCCCCGCCAGGGGCGGCCATCGTTGAACGACGCCACGCCGTGCGCGCTGAAATCGATGCGCTGCTGGGTGAGGAAGAGGCGGACCAGCTGCTGTGCGGCATGGCCCGACACGAAGGTCACCCGGTGTTCGACCTGGCATTGCTGGAGCGCGCGCTCGAGTCCGCCAAAGCGCTGAGCGGAAAAGACGATGCGCCCACGACGCAAAGCCCCGGAAGACAAGAGCCGGCAGGCATGCGCAGGGCGGACACAACGCCGCGCACGGCGTTCGTCGCCGCAGCAACGGACCAGCAGATCGAGATCCCATTGCCGCCGTCCCTGGTGGGGCAAAGGGCTGCCAGAGGAGCGCGCCATGGATGACATGCCGACGGTGCTTCTTCTGATCATTGGGGCGTGCCTTGCGGCCGCAGCAGTGTGCGCACTGGCCCGGCATGGGCACGAGCAGCCGCTGGTGCCGGTCATCCAGCGACGCAACGAGCTGCGGCAAGAGCTGGAGGAACTGCTTGGCGATGACGGCGCCGCAGCGCTGCTGCGCGAGGTCGCAGCGCGCGAGCGCCGGCCGAGTTTCGAGCTCGAAGTGCTTGAAAAGGCGGTCGCGCGCGCGAAGTCGATCGCGCGGCAACGAGCCGACGCGGCGTCAGCACCTGCAGCACCCAAGGTGCTCGTTCCACGAACGGTGGACACGGGGCCACACCACCCAGTGACAGCGTCGCGTTCAGATCGACTGAACCGGCAAGCGCAGATCCTCGAAGGAGAGACCCAATGGCATCGTCCCAGAACCTCGTGATCCTGATTGGCAACCTTGGCCGCGACCCCGAGGTCCGCTACACGCCACAGGGTGACCCCGTGGCCACGGTGAGCCTTGCGACCACCGAACGCCGCAAGGACAAGCGCTCCGGCGAGTGGGTCGAAGACAGCGAGTGGCATCGCGTGGTTCTCTTCAAGCGCCTGGCTGAAGTGGCGGCCGAGTACCTCATCAAGGGCTCGACGATTGGCGTCACTGGCAAGTTGCGCACGCGCAAGTGGACCGACAAGGACGGCGTTGAGCGCTACAGCACCGAGGTGCTGGCCTACGAGTTGCGCCTGCTCGGCGGCAAGCGCAAGGAAAGCGCCAACAACGCTCAGATTCCAACAGGGGAGGCCAAGGCGCTGACCCCCGAAGAGATGGATGACATCCCGTTCTAGCGGGCTGGTTCGAACGACAGGCTCCGCGGCCAAAGCAAGAAAGGCTTTCCCGATGAAACCCAAGGCTCTGTATCGGCTGCTCGCAGCCATGGTGCTGATGACGTTCTATGTCAACGCGTCAGCGGTCGACGGCTGCAAGGTGTTGCTGTGCTTCGCCGGCAACTGGAAAGACATCTCGCAATGCCGGCCCGAGGTCGAGCAGGCGCTGAAAGACCAGGCCAAAGGCAAGGGGTGGCCGACATGCGGCAAGGCCGGGCCTGGCAACGGCGTGGAGCAGAAGGTTCTCTTCGGCCCGACCTGCCCGTTTCACCTGCGGCAGTGGCAGTTCGTTCCGAACCCCGCCTACAACACGGGCGAGGGCGGGACGAGCTGGGACGGCAAGGTCTACGGGACCTGGCGGATGACGTGCCAGGCGATCCAGGTGCTGGACGTGCAAGTGAACGGCATGGCGTGGAAGAAGTCTTTCGTGTTGACCGACGGTTCGGAACTGGAGGAGTGGCAGCCCGCGGCAGTGCAAGCGATGCCTCAGATCGCAGGGGCGTCCTCCACTCCGAGTCCTCAATACGCAGCCTGGTTGGCCGCTGGGTCGCCCAAGGGCACGCCTGCGCTACCCGAGAACTACATCAACCTGGGTTCATCGGCGTATCAGTCCTGCTACCCGTATTCGGAGGACATGAACACCTGCAACTGGTACGACGCCGAGGTCTATCAACCGTGATCGAGCTGGTCGCGCTCCTGTCGACATGCGCACCCCTGGTGGCCCCAAGCACAGCCCTTGCGGTGATTCGCGTCGAGTCCTCAGGCAACCCGCACGCGATCGGCGTGGTGGGCGGCCGGCTCGAGCGGCAGCCCCGCACGCTAGCCGAGGCGGTGGCCACGACGAAGTCACTGGAACGCCTCGGCATGAACTACTCGGTGGGGCTGGGGCAGATCAACCGCACGAACTTCGCGCGCCTGGGCCTCACCCCAGAGAGCGCGTTCGAGCCCTGCTCAAACCTGCGCGCGATGCAGTCGATCCTTCGTGACTGCTTCGAGCGTGCAGCACCCGCAGCCCCGCAACAGCTGGCCCTGCGCCAGGCCTTCAGCTGCTACTACTCAGGCAACTACACGACGGGCTTTCGGGAAGGCTACGTCGATCGCGTGCTCGCCGCCTGGCGAGCCAACCAGGCACCCAACGCAAAGGAGGCAACCAGACAGGACCCGCTGATCCCAGAAGACGTTCCACGCAGCGCACCGTGACCTGCACCCTTTCAAACAAACCTTCGGAGCTTTCCAAATGAATCAGAGTTTCAAACAAGAGCGGCGCCGCACCGCGTTCGCGCAGAAGTTGTCCAACTGCGTCGCCACGACGGCGCAACGTGCGATCGTGTTGGCCATGATTGCCGCAACCGACGCGGCACTCGCTGGCGGTGGTGGTGACGGCGGCGCCGGCGGCCCGATCCAGGGCGTCGTCTCCGGCGTGAACATCGTGCTCGCGACGGTGACCGCCGTGTGCCTTGCCGTCGCCACGATCGGTGTAGGCATCTGTGGCTACAAGATCATTTTCGATGGTGCCACGTTCCGCGACGTGAGCAACAAGCTTCTGGGCTCGGCGGTCTGCGGCAGCGCAGGCGCGATCGCCGCAATGTTCATGACGAACTGACCCAGGCGACCGCTGATGATCGAGGCGATCTACAAGGGCGCCACACGCCCCGCGATGAAGTGGGGCGTGCCGCTGCTCGGCCTGGTGGGCGCGCTCACGCCCATCTTCCTGGTGACGATGTGGATCGGCTCGCTGCTGACCCCGTGGGCGTTCCCTGTGGGGTTCGCCTTCGGCGCCTCCTGCTTCGCCTGGATGCGCTACGTCACCACCAAGGATGACCAGCGCCTGGCGCAGTGGATCAAGGCCATGAAGCTGACCCTGGGCAACCGCAATCGACGGCTGTTCGGCGTGCGCAGCTACGGCGCGTATCGCGCCACCGGCGCTCGCGACGCGTGGCGCAGATAGCTGACAGCGCGAGCACAGCCCATCAATCCCAAGCCGTCGGCCTGACAGCCCGCGGCGTTCGTCCTCCAAGAGACCACCGATGCTCACCCTCGAAGCGAAGAACTATGCAAAACCCCGCTACTGGGAGCAGGGCCAGCGCGACACCACCGTGCACGAGTTCGTGAGCTTCTCGGCACCGGTGTCCGAGCACGACACGCTCACCCGAAACGGTGACTACCTGCGCACCTGGAGGCTGGGCGGGGTGACGTTCGAGGGCGTTGACGAGCAGCGCGTGCGTGCCCGGCACGAAGCGCTGTGCAACCTGCTGCGCAACCTGCCCGAAGGCCGCTGCGTGGCGTACCAGCATCGCATCCAGCGGCGCGCCTCGGATCGCCTGATCGACCCGGTCGAGCCCCACTTCAGCGCCGCCTTCAGCCGTGCGTATCAGGACAAGCTCGAACAGCAGTCCTACCTGCTCAAGGAGTTCTACCTCACCCTCCTTTATCGGCCGTTCGAGAACGAGCGCGACCGCCGCATGGCCAAGGCTACCCGTACCGCGGCCTCGCAGGAGCGATGGATCAAGGATGCGATCGAACGCATGACGGACCTGAGCAACCTGGTCGAGACAACGCTGGTTGAGTTCGACCCGGTTCCTCTCGGCGTCAGACACGAGGACGGCGTGGACCGCTGGGAAGCCGGCGAGTTCTACTCATTCCTCATCAATGGCATCTGGGACCGGATGCCATTGCCTGACGGTCCGGCCTGGCGTGTGCTGCCGCGCGCGCGTCTGAACTTCGGCGGCAGCGAGCTCGAGATCCGGGCGCTCGAAGGGCGCCGCTACGCGACGATGCTCGACATCAAGGAGTACCCCGCACAGGTCGACCCGGGGTCCTTGAGCCCGCTGCTGTACGTGGACAGCGAGTACATCGAAACCCAGTGCCTGGCGCTGATGCCCAGGCGCCAGGCCATGGCCGCGCTTCGGGTGCAGCGCGACCAGCTGATTGCGTCCGACGACGTGGTCCACACGCAGATCACTGCGATGGACGATGCGATGAACGCGCTGGGCGACGGCCAGATCACGATGGGCGAGTACAGCTACACGCTGGCCGTCTTTGGTGACAGCCCGGCCGAGGCCCGGCGCCGCGCGACGCAGGCCGCGGCCTCGGTCGCCAGGCTCAATGCGACGCAGCTGGTGCCGGTCGAGCTGCTGGCCGATGGTGCGTGGTTCTCCCAGCAGCCGGGCAACCTGCAGTTCCGCACGCGCAAGGCCTCGATCAGCTCGCGCGCCTTCGCGGCGCTTGCCTGCTGCCACACGTTCCCGCTCGGCAAGCGCGACGGCAACCCCTGGGGCCAGGCGCTGGCCATCATGCGCACGCCGGCGGGCCATCCGTTCTATTTCAACCTCCATGTGTCCAGCGCAACGGATGACGACGAGGGCAAGAAGCTGCCGGGCAACACGATCTTTATCGGCCAGACCGGCAGCGGCAAAACGACGCTTCTGACGGCGCTGATGGCGCTCACACCGAAGTGGGCGCAACCGCCACGCATCATCTCGTTCAGCCTGGACCGGGACACCGAGATCGTGATCCGTGCGCTGGGCGGGAGCTTCCATCGCTTCGAGTACGGCAGGCCCACAGGCCTGAACCCCTTGCAGCGCCCCATGACCGAGGCGCGCGTGGGTCACTGGTGCGCGCTGGTGCGCAAGTGCATCGAGGCGCCGCAGCTGCCGCTGCTGCCCAGCGAGATCCAGGCCATCGAGGACGCGGTGCGCGCGCTTGGCAAGCTCGAAGTGCATGAGCGCAGCTTCACCTCGCTGCAATACCTGCTGCCCAGGGACGGCGAGAACAGCCTGTTTCAGCGCCTGCAGCGGTGGACAGCCCACGGCGAGCTGGGCTGGGTCTTCGACGGTGGGCCTGATTCCATCGGCGAAGTGACGCGGCATCGCTACCTGGGCTTCGACTACACGGGCATCCTGGCCGCTGACGAGGTCCGAGTGCCCGTGATGATGGACCTGCTGTCCATCGTCGAGGAGCTCGTGGACGGCACGCCGATGATCTACCACGTCGCCGAGTGCTGGAAAGCGCTGGGTGACCCGGTGTTCGCGAAGTTCGTCAAGCACGGCCAGAAGACCATTCGGAAGAAGAACGGCCTGGGTCTGTTCGACACGCAGGAGGTCGCCGACCTGCTGGAGAACGAGAACGGCCGCACGATGATCGAGCAGTCGGTCACCAAGGTCTTCCTGCCCAACAAGGACGCCGACCAGGCCGAGTACATGAAGGCCGGCCTGAGCGAGACCGAGTTCGACCTCGTGCGCCGGCTTGGGGCAGATGGCACCCGGCAATTCCTGGTCAAGCAAAACGGCAGCAGCACGCTGTGCGAGTTCGATCTGGGCGGCCTCGACAACGAGCTCGCGGTGCTCTCCACCACGCTGGACAACGTGCAGCTGCTCGACCAGGTGCGAGCGGACGTGGGCGACGACCCTGCGGTGTGGTTGCCTGTCTTCTACCAACGCGTGCGCGACGCACGCACTCGCAACAGGAGGGCTGCATGACGGTCTCGAAGAAGGACGCGCGCGCATGCGCGCTGGCGCAAACGCTGCTGGGCGGCTTGATGCTCGCTGTCGCAGCGCATGCCGCGCCTGATACGACGACGCCGACTGTCGGTGCGGGCCCGGTCGTTGCCTACAACGAAGCGGTGCGGATCGTGAATGGCAAGCGGGTCGTCCAGCTGCCACCGCTCAATCCGTACAACCCCAAGCAGTTCGTTCCCCCTGCGAACAGCCACGCCATGCGCATGCACGCCTACATGATCGAGACGCAGGCCGGACTCGTGCAATGCACGGTGCCGTTCTTCGCCAAGGAAGGCTGCGAGCCCTCGGACTACGGCCGGCAGCAGCGCCTGCGGACCTGGGTGGTATTTCGCAACGGCGAGTGGCAGGGCTGCATTGGCGCGAGTAAGCCTAAGCAGTGTCGTGCGGTCTACCCGAAGCGTGGTAGCCCCGATCACCACCTGGGCGGCGTGATCCCGAGCGAGGTGTCCTGACCATGTACATGACCGATCTGGGCAATTGGATCAACACCTTCCTGACGGGCTACGTGGCCCAGGTGGTGAGCCAGCTCTGCGGCTACTTGTGGCCGCTAGGCGTTGCGATGCTGACGCTATATGTCACGAACTACGGCCTGGCGGTCATGCGCGGCGAGGTGTCGGAGCCGATGGAGGTGTTCGCCTGGAAGGTCGTGAAGATCGGCATCACGATGACCGTGGCGCTGTCGGCTGGGTTCTACATGACCAACATCAACGCGGCGGTCGATAGCCTGCAAAACGGCATGGCCACCGTGTTCGTATCGGACGCCAACGGTGGCGTCTTCGGTGGGGTGACCAGTTCGACAGGCGCGTTCGGCGCGCTGGACATGGTTTTCAGCAAAGGCACCTTGGCCGTGAACAAGCTTTGGGCCGCGACCAGCTGGACCAGCCTCGACGTATTCGCTGCCAGCTTCGTGTTCACGATCGGCATGGACATCTTCGTGTTCGTCGCCGGCGCCGTCACGGTGATTGCCAAGGTCTTCGCGTCGTTCGCGCTTGCGATTGGTCCGGCGGCCGTGCTCTGCCTGATGTTCAAGCCGACGGCGAAGTTCTTCGACAGCTGGCTCAGCTTCTTGATGTCGGCTTGCGTCATGACCTGGTTTGTCTTCTTCTCGCTGGGCTTGTCGCTGTTCATCGTCGGCGAGGTCATCACGGATCTGCAGGCCAAGGGTGCCTTCGACCCATCTGGCGGCGGCAACCTGGTCAGTCCGATCGACGGCGCCTTCGCCATGCTGGTGATGTACGTGCTTTGCGCAATCCTAGTTGCGCAATCGCCCCGCCTCGCATCTTCGCTCACGGGTGGCCCGGCCATGAGCACCGGCGCAGCGATGGCGATCAGCTACGTGCTCGGCCGTGGCTCTGGTGGTGGTCGGGGCGGCGGCGCCCCTAACGGCGACGGCGGAGGCGGCGTCAAGGGCGGCGCCGGTGCCGCCTACGGTGCAGGCAAGGCCGCGGGGTATTCGTACCAGCGCGTGTCCGGCTTGTTCGGCGGACGACGCTGAGTCGTCCTTTCATACGGTTCACATCTTCGGGAGCACTTCGATGTTCAAACACCTTGTAAAGCTCGCCCTCGTGGTCTGCGTGTGGGTCACCCCGCAAGCGGCCCGCGCAGGCATTCCAGTCATCGACGTGGCGTCGTTGATGCAAGCGGTCGCTCAGGTGAGCGCTTTGATGGATCAGTTGCAGGCCGTGCAGGACCAGCTCAGCACCCTCAAAGACACCTACGCTCAGGCACAGCAGCAAGTGCAGGCCATCAAAGGCGCGCGCAACTTGGGCCAGATCCTGAACAACCCCGCGCTTCAGAACTACATCCCGAAGGACGCGCGGCAGGTGCTCACTGGAATCCAGCAAGGCGGCTACCAGGGCTTGAGCAGCTCGGCCAAGGTGCTGCGCGATGCGGCCACGGCCTATAACTGCGAGAACATCGCAGACACGGCCGAACGCATCCGCTGCGAGAGCGAACTCAACAAGCCTTACCAGTACCTGGCGTACTTCCAGGATGCATTGAAGCCAGCGGCCAATCGGACCGAGCAGATCAATCAATTGCTCCAGCAAGCCGGCGGCACGCAGGACGCGAAGGAGATCGCCGAGATTCAGGCGCGCATCGCCGGTGAGTCTGCGCTGCTGCAACACGAAATCTCGCAGATCAACCTGATGCGCAACATGGCCGAGGCCGACGCCAAGGTGGCAGAAGCTCGCGCCAAGGAGCTGCAGCGCGCCCGCGCTGCCCGCACTGGCACGATGGGCGGCATCACCACCGGGGGCCTGTGATGAGCAGGCCCGCCCCCGAACTCGCGCTACGCGCGGCGGCTGAACTGGCGCTGCCAAGTTCACCCAATGCGCTCAAGAAGATCGCGCAAGCAAGCCTCTGGTCCGTCGAGCTGGAGATGGTCAATGCGCAGTCGCGGCGGCGGGCCTGGATAGTCGCGGGTGTGGCATGTGTGCTCGCTGTGATGGGCTTCAGCGCGGCCTTGCTCCAGTTCATGCAGCCGCCGCCAGCACCCAAAGTCCTCATGGTTGACAAGACCACGGGCGAGTCCGTGGTACTGCCCAGCCTCGACGACAAGTCCGTGCCGCAAGTGATTGCAATGGACCTGCACAACGCAGCACGCTACGTGCGGGCACGCGAGACCTACAACTACTCGATGCTCAATGCCGACTACCAGCAAGTCGCGCGCATGAGCACTGGCGAGATCTTCGGGCCATACCAGCGCCTGTTCGTGGGGCCCGAGGCGCTGCACGAGAAGCTGCAGGACAAGGAACTGCGCCGAGTCACCATCATCGGTGTGCGCCCCAGCGGCGATGTCGCACCAGGCAAGGCTGGCGAGGCGCTCGTGACCTACGAGCGCGAGGTTCGCAGCCAGGGCATCCCTACGCCCGCGGTCACACGCTACGTGGCCACCGTGCGCTACGAGTACCGCCCGGCATCGGTCAAGAAGCCGGCCGACCGCCTGGAGAACCCCTTCGGGTTCGTCGTCACGGCCTATCGCACAGACGCCGAGGTTGCAGCGTCGCGCGTTGAGGCCTCGGCCAAGAGCGCCCAGGCCTCTCAAGGGGGCGCCCAATGAAGTCGAGCATTCAAGCCACGGCGCTGGCCGCCGCAGCGGCCGCGGCGGCCGCCTTCATGGTTCCGGCCGCGGTCGCAGGGGGAGCTTCGGGTGGGGCTGCCGCCCGGGTCAGTGCCGCGGCGGCGTCGCTGGAAGACCCGCGCATTCGGCGCATCGAGTATTCACCCGACGCGGTGGTCACGGTGCACACCCGGCGCGGCCAGGTCACCCACATCGTCCTTGCGGCCGACGAGCAGCTGATCGGCGATCCGGCCACAGGGCAGGGCGCCAACTGCGAGGCGCCGCAGGACACCTGGTGCGTGGCCGTCGGCGAGACCCGACGCGACATCTTTGTCAAACCCCGCGAGGGCGCACTCATCAACAACCTGAGCGTGATCACCAGTCGACGGCGGTACGCGTTCGAGCTGGTGCCCCTCGACAAGGGCCTGGCCGCGATGCGGGTGGTTATCACCCTGCCTGCGCCGCCTCCGGCGCCGGTTGCGGTCCAGGTCGAGGCGCCGCGGCCGCCAGCGATCGCAATGCCCGAGGTGCCACGTCCGCTGTCCGCCGAGGAGCTCGTGGCCAATCGCATGCGGGCCACAGCCTTGGTGCGCAACGCCGAATATTCCGTGGCCGTGGGCCCCAAGGGCGAGGACCTGGTGCCGACGATGGTCTTCGACGACGGACGGGCGACGTACTTTCGGTTCGCGGGCAACGCACCACTGCCCGCGATCTTCATCGCTGCACCTGACGGCAGCGAGGAAACAGTCAACACGCGGATGGGTGAGGACGGGCTACTGGTGGCCGACCGGGTGGGCAAGCGCTTCCTGCTGCGCCTGGGCGATGCGGTCGCGGCCGTGATCAACGAGGCCTTCGACCGTGAGGGACACCGCCCGAAGGATGGGACCGTCGTGCCGGGTGTCTCGCGCGTGGTGGTGATGGACAAGAGCTCGGTGACGGGCCAGGACACGGGAGGTACACAGCGATGAACACCGAAACCAGCAACAGCTCTGGCCCCCAGCTCGAAGGCGACGCCATCCCGGGCCTGACCCCTGCACGCAAGCAGGGCATGTCGATGAAGGCCGTCCTGGCGCTGGCGTTTGTCGTGCTCTCCATCGGCGCTGTCAGCGCCGTGGTGGCCAAGCGCTACTTGGACAGCAAGCACGCGGCACAGCCGCAGAAGACGCCCGAAGTGGCCAGCGCCACCGCCCAGCGCCTTCGCATGGTCGATCCCAAGGCGGCCACGCTGCCGCAGTTCCAAGGCATTCCCGCATCCGCGCCGGACGCCACTGACCCGGCTGGCCAGCCAAAGCCGAAGGTGCCAGCGATCAGCGAAGCTGGTGAGGTCAAGCCGATCGCGGTGGTCCGCAACGGCGATGCAAAGCCAAACCCCGGTGGCGGACAAGCTGGCCGCACAGGCCCACAGACGGCGCCGACACTGAATCCGATGGACGCGCCCGTCTTCGCAAGCCAGACACGTGGGACAGCGTCTGGTGCGCGGCTGCAGCAGGCCCGCGGCGCAGGCATGGGGACTGGAGCCGCGGATGTCGCGGCGGACGAGGAAGCCCGCGCGAGCTCCCTCTCGCGCACGATGGAGGAACTCCGCGCCCACAAGGCCAGGCTCGAGGCTGAAATCGAGCGCCAAACCGGCAAGTCGATTTCGGGCGGTCCAGCACCCGATCGACCCATCGATCGGGCCCGGGATCGAGCCGCAGAGGCCCAGTCGGCCGTCGCTGCGCTGGCCAATCGCTTCGGCTCCCCGATCCTCCCCGATGCGGCGGCCTCGCAAGCTGGCTCAGGCCGTCTGCTGGGCGGGCTGGAGCACAGCGGCACGGCGCAGGTCAGCGCGAAGCGGCCGTTTAACCGTACCCTGACAGTTCCCAAGGGCACGATCTTCCAGTGCGCGCTGCAAACCCGTGTGGTGACTGCCACCAGCGGTTTCGTGAACTGCCTGGTGCAGCTCGACGTGTACGGCCACGACGGCAAGGTGGTGCTGGTCGAACGCGGCAGCAGCCTGGTGGGCGAGTACCGCATGCTGTCCGTGCGCCCGGGGCTCACGCGCATTCCCGTCGTGTGGACCCGCGTGCTCACACCGACGGCTGTTTCGGTGGACCTGGAGTCGCCAGCCGTTGGCCAGTTGGGTGAGAGCGGCATCGGCGGCTACGTCGATAGCCGCTGGCCTGAACGCATCGGCGCAGCGCTACTTCTGTCAATGGCCGACGACGCCATCAAGCTGGCCAGCCAGCGGCAGGACTCCAACGGCAACACGGTCTACCTGCCGTCCACCACTTCACAGGGCTCCAAGCTCGCGGAGGATGTCCTGAAGTCGACCATCAACATCCCGCCGCTGCTGTACCAGAACCAGGGCGGCGTGGTGGGTGTGTACGTCGCGCGGGACCTTGATTTCTCCGGCGTGTACCGGCTGGTCGCGCAGTAGCAGCAGCGAGCTCAACAGACAGGGGAAGCCTAGCAATGAAAGTAGCTGTCATCAACTTCAGCGGCAACGTCGGCAAGTCAACCGTCGCCGCGCACCTGCTCCTGCCGCGTATTCGCGACGCCTCCATCATCTCGGTTGAGTCCCTGAACCTCGATGCCCGAGAGGACGGGGTCGATGTCGAGCAGCAGCGCGGCAAGGAGTTCGTGGGGCTCGTCGAAGACCTGCTCGTCCGCGAGGCCGCCATCGTCGACGTGGGGGCGAGCAACGCTGAAGACTTCATGCGGGGGATGCGAGCCCTGGACGGGTCGCATGCCGAGTTCGACTACTTCGTCGTGCCAACCGTTCGCACAAAGAAGCAGATCGGCGACACGATCAGCACCATCACAGCGTTGGCCTCCATTGGGGTTCCGCGGGAGAAGATCCGCGTGGTCTTCAACAAAATCGAAGAAGGCGAGGATGTTCGCCACGGCTTCCGGGCGCTGTTCGAAACCATCCGGGAAGACGACTGTTGCGTGGTGAGCCCCGACGCTGTGGTCTATGCGAACGAGGTCTTCGAGCGCTTGAAGGAGGTGGGGACGTCACTCGCCGAGATCCGCAGCGACGCCACACCCTGGCGCGAACGCGTTCGCGCTGCGAAGGATGGCGACGAACGCGACCGTGCGATTGCCAGGCTCACGCTCAAGCGCCTATCGGTAAGCGCTGGCTCGAACCTCGATGCGGCTTTCAAGGCGCTGTTCGCATGAGCGCCATCCCGCGCCACGCCGAAAGCATGCCGGTGCCCAGCGCGCCGATCATCAACGAGACCACAGCTGTCCGGGCGCTGATGCGCCCGTTGCAAGGCTACATCGAGGCCCCCGGGGTGATCGAGGTCTGCGTGAACAAGCCCGGCGAGGTCTGGGTCGAGACCTACAACGGGTGGCAGCGGTTCGAGAACCAGGCGCTGAGCGCCGAGGCACTGAAGAGCCTGGCGCGCGCGATCGCGACTGTCACCTCGCAGCGCACGGGCGAGAACGCGCCGCTGCTCAGTGCGTCGTTGCCCACGGGTGAACGCATCCAGATCGCCCAACCACCTGCGACCAAACACGGCATCGTGGGCATCGCGCTGCGCAAACCCAACGACGGCGTCAAGCGCCTGTCCGACCTGGAGGGGTCGGGGCTGTTCATGCACACGGGCAGTCTGCAACAGCATGCGATCGAGGTGGAGCGGCAACTGCTCGAACTCAACGGGGCCAAGCAGTACGGCGAGTTCCTGCGCCAGGCCGTGCTGGAGCGCAAGACCATCGTCTTGGCTGGTGCCACCGGGTCGGGCAAGACCACGTTCATGAAGGCGTTGGCCGAAGAGATCCCGCATGACCAGCGGCTGATCACGATCGAAGACGCCGAGGAGGTGAAGCTGCCCAACCACGGCAACAAGCTGCATCTGTGCTATTCCAAGGGAGGGCAGGGCGTGGCACCTATCACGGCGAACTCTCTGCTCGAATCGTGCATGCGGTTCCGCCCCGACCGCATCCTGCTCGCCGAGGTCCGTGGCGAGGAGGCCTTCTCGTTCCTGGACTCCGCAGCCTCTGGTCACCCGGGCTCGATGACCACGATCCACGCCGGATCGTGCGACGAAGCCATGGAGCGCATGGCGCTGCTGGTGCGCAAGTCAGGCGCCGGCAGCGGCATGACGATGCCCGAGATCAAGCAGCTGGCCGCCTCTGTGATCGACATCGTTGTGCACTTCGCCCGCATCAATGGCAAGTTCGCTGTGACAGGCCTGCTGTACCGGCCTCGGCTGCTGGGAGGCGCCCATGGCAGCAATTGAGCAAGTCGCATCCAGCGGCCAGGCCAGGCCTGCGGCACCGGCGCACGCCTTCCTGTCAAAGGCCTCGGGCTCCGGCGGGGGCAAGGCCCTGCGCGCATTGATCGTTCTCGCAGTCCTGGGCTACATCACCGCGGCCGCTGTCGGCACCGTGTTTGGTGCCTCGGCGCTGTACATGGGCATCCACAAGCAGGTGCCACGTGGCTTGAGCATCGAGCGCTTCGAGCAGCAGTGGGCGGACTCGGCCGAAGATCCGCGCGAGCGCCGCAAGCTCAAGATCTGCCTGGTGCTGTGTGGCGTCGCACTGTTCGTCGTCGTCCCGGCCGCGATCGGCGCCGCCGGCAGCCGCAAGCGCGAGCTGCACGGCAGCGCCAGGTGGGCCAATGCCGGCGAGGTCCGCAAGGCAGGGCTGCTGTCCGGTGAGCCGGGAATCGTCGTCGGCAAGCTCAACGGCAAGTTTCTGACGCTTCGC
This sequence comes from Rhodocyclales bacterium, assembly GCA_016235805.1. Lineage (GTDB taxonomy): Bacteria > Pseudomonadota > Gammaproteobacteria > Burkholderiales > Rhodocyclaceae > Sulfuritalea. Next base: position 23,590 of record JACRIY010000095.1, on the reverse strand, counting down.
GGGCAGCTGTCGGTCCTGCTGAGCGCGCCAACTCGCTCCGGCAAGGGCGTGGGCATCGTGATCCCGAACCTGTTGTCTTGGCCGGATTCGGTGGTCACGGTCGACATCAAGGGCGAGAACTACGCTCGCACTGCCGGGTTTCGGGCAGCGCACGGGCAGAAGGTCTACCTGTGGGCGCCCTTTGCCGACGACAACCGGTCGTACCGCTGGAACCCGCTGAGTGCAATCCGCGTCGACGAGCGCAACACCGTGGGCGACATCCTGGCCATCGGCCAGGTGCTCTATCCAACGGACCTGAAGGGTTCGGGCACCGAGGCCTTCTTCAACGACCAGGCACGCAACCTCTTCCTCGGGCTCACGCTGTACCTGGTCGAGACGCCGACGCTGCCGCGCACGCTGGGCGAGATCCTGCGCCAGGCCTCGGGCAAGGGGCGCTCACTCAAGGAACACTTGCAGACCATCATCACCGAGCGCGCAAAGTCCGACCGGCCGCTTTCCGATACATGCGTGGACGCGCTGAACCGGTTTCTCGGAACCAGCGAGAACACGCTGACCAGCATCCTCGCGACGCTGAATTCGCCGCTCACGATCTTCGCCGAGCCGCTGGTGGACGCGGCGACCGGGCGCGATGACTTCTCGCTCGAGGATCTGCGCCGCCGTCGCATGAGCGTGTACGTGGTGGTGCCACCGAACCGCCTGGCCGACTCGGCGGTCTTGCTGAACCTGTTCTTCAGCCAGGCGATCAACCTCAATACGCGCACGCTGCCAGAGCACGATCCGTCGCTGAAGCATCAATGCCTGTTCGTGCTCGATGAGTTCACGGCCATGGGGCGCGTGGGGATCGTCTCCAAAGCAGTGGGCTACCTCGCGGGCTACAACCTGCGACTGCTCACCGTCATCCAGTCGGTGAGCCAGCTCGATGACGTGTACGGCAAGGACCAAGCGCGCACCTTCGCGACAAACCACGCGATGCAGATCCTGTACGCGCCGCGCGAACAGCGCGACGCGAACGAGTACAGCGAGATGCTGGGCACGCTCACGGAGAAGTCCGCGAGCGAAGGCCGCTCCGTGTCCACCGGCGGCAAGGGCAGCTCGTCACGTTCGACCAACATGAGCCCGCAGCGTCGCGCGCTGCTGCTGCCTCAGGAGTTCAAGGAAATCGGCCAGGACCGCCAGGTCGTGATCTTCGAAAACTGCAAGCCGATCTTCGCCAGCAAGATCGCCTACTACCAAGACCCTGTGTTGTGCGGCCGGGTCATGCCACCCCCGGAGGCCTCGATGATTGACCTTGGATTGCATCGCGCGCACGTCGAGCAGCGCATTCGTCCCGCCACTGACTCGGACACCTTCACGCTCGAACAACTGGCCGGCGAGTTCGGGCGCATGCCTCGCCTTGCGCCCGATGCCAGCAGCGCCGAGGTCAGCGACTGGGTTGCCAAGTTCTTCGCGTCCCCGGCCATCGAGATCGTGCCCGACGAATCGGCAGCCAAAGGCGCGCCTCGTGAGGTGGCCGGCCGCGCCACGGTTCAAGCCGCATCGCTGCCGCGCAGCGTCGTGGAGGAGCCTGACGAGACCAGGCGCGAGCTGCTGGTGAACTCGTTGCGCGTAGAGCTCACGCCGGCCAGCGCCAGCGGCCAGGCCGGCGATGAGGTGGAGGCGCCCGACGCGCTGTTTGTCATCGAAGAGGCTACCGACGACAGCACGGCCAGTGACAGCGCCGACGAGGTGGCCGGCACTGGCTCCTCCACCGAAACCGCGCGCGAATTCCTCTGACCCCGTTCCACTGGACCTACAGCAACCCCTTCTAGAGATCGTCCATGCGCACCTTCCTCTCAACCGTCACGGCCACCGCCCTCGCGCTTGTCACGGTCGGCTGTTCCTCTCCACCGCAGCCGCCGTCGGTCGACGACAGCGTCCGGCGCCCTGTAAACACCCCGCAGTCGATCGATCTGCAGCGCTGTACAGGCGAGCTCTCGGCCACGCGCATCGCACTGACCGAAGCCGCGCACCGCGCCAACCGCGCCGTGACCGGTGCAACCGCGCAGGCCATGGATGCAGCACGCCGCGCGGCCGAGAACTGCCCGAGCTTTCCTGCCGCCCCCGACAAGGTGGGCAGCAATCAAGTGTTCGTCTTGCCTTTCAGACTTGGCTCGGCCTCCATCGAGCTCGAATCCGAGCAGGCAGGGCGGCTCGCCAAGGTGGCCGCCGGTGCGCAGCTGGTGGTTGTACGCGGCCGCACCGACGCGGCCACCGACTCGCCGAGTGAAACCGCGCTGGCCCAGCGCCGCGCCCAGGCCGCCGGCGAGTTCCTGGTGCTGCGCGCCGGCGTGCCGCGCGAGCGCCTGCGCATGCAATGGCAAGGCTCAGGTGACCAGCTCGAGCCCGGCAATGCGCCCACGCAACGGCAGCGCAATCGTCGTGTCGAGGTCGAGGTCTATGCCGCGGCACCGGCCGTTGAATTCCTGGCTAACCGCGCGGACTGATACCCGTCCATTTCACCCACCACCAAGGAGCACGAGATGGACGCAGATCGCAAGCACGACAGGCGCACGCAGTCCCACGGCCTCGACGGCGCGGCTGCGTCGAAGGATCGAGGGGCGAGGGGATCGAATAGCGTGCCGCCGGCACTCAAAGCCCCGCAGGAGATCAACTCGCTGAGCCCAGAGCCTGCACGGCTCAAGCCGATCGACTTCGGCACCGACGCGCAGCAGCGCGAGGCCGCAAAGGCCAGCATCGCGGCCAACGATCGCCAGGCCGAGGCCAAGCGCGAGGTGGTAGACCACATGACCACCGATGAGCTCAAGCGTTTCGCGGCCGCGGGCGCCGACAAGCCCAAGGCCGACCAGGTCCTGCGCGATGCGGCGGCGCGCGAAGAGCGCGCCTCGGCTACGGGCCAGGTCCGCGACTCCGTGCCGCCACTGGCCGAGCGCTTCAACATCAGCCGCAAGCTTTTCACGAAGGAGTACGAGTTCCGCGACCATCCGGGCAAGATCGCATTCTCCGAACGCTTCAATGCCCTACGCTCGGAGCACAACTCCCCGGCCGCGGCGATTGCCATGATCGATCGCGCCGGCGAGCGCGGGTGGTCCTCCGTGAGGGTGACCGGATCGGCCGAGTTCAAGCGCCAGGCCTGGATCGCGGCCGAAGCGCGCGGGATCAAGGCGATCGGCTACGAGCCGACCAAGGGCGACATCGAGGCAGCTCGCGCGGAGCGCGACCGCGTGGCCCGTGAAACCACGTGGCGTGGCGGCTCGGTCGAGCGCGCCAGGGACCAACAAGCGACCGCTGACGCCCCTCGTGAGCCTGCCCGCCCAGGCGATCGCGCAGCTGCCCCTGCACGAACCGGATCGTCAGACCGCTCGGCAGATTCGCCGGCGGCGGCCACGGCGAAACGTGACGACGAACGTCAGCCTGAGCGCCAGCCGGCGCCATCATCCGAAGCTCGCCGGGATGAGCCACGCTCGGCTGAATCGGCAACTACGGCAAAGCGTACCGACGGCGATCGCGGCGCCGCGGCGCCCGACATCCCAAGCCTTGCCGGCGCGACGGCCCAGCGTGACGAGAATGCGACCGAGCGCAATGACAAGAATCGGCTGGACAAGGACCGGCAGAACGCCGCGAGCCCTGAGCGCACACGCGACCAGGAGCGCGAGCCTGAGCAAGCCGTCCTGCGCGGTGTCAGCTCGGCTGCATTCATGCGAGCCCTCGAACAGGTCATGGAGCGCGACGGGGTGCCAATGGAGCGACGCCCCGAGATCCGCACCGTCGCCGAACGCCAGTTCGCGGCGCTGCGCGCCGAGGGCAAGACAGTGCGTGTCGCACTGGTCGATCGTGCAGCCCCGCGCCGCGTGCCGGTCCAGCTGCCGCAGTACGAGGTCAAGCGCGCCGCGCAGGAGCGCGCGCGGTGACGAGCCTGGCCAAGCCTTCCGTTGGATCGACGCTGCCCCAGCTGGCGCTCGCCGATGGAACCATCGAGGGCCTCAAGTGGCTCGCCTTCGCGTTGATGCTCATCGACCACGCGAACAAGTACCTTCTCGACTGGTCTGTGCCCTGGATGTTCGCGCTTGGCCGCCTGGCCATGCCGATCTTCGCGGCAGTCCTCGGCTTCAACCTGGCACGGTTCAGTCCCGGCGACACCCGAGGCCTGCGCCGCCTGCTGGTCAGGCTCGCTTTGGCCGCCGCTATTGCGACTGTGCCCTTCATCGCGCTGGGCAAGACATTGGCCGGGGGCTGGTGGCCGCTGAACATCCTGGCCACGCTGGCCGCGGCCGTTGCAGTGCTGCTGCTCTGGCGCAGCTCCTTCGCACTTCACCGCAGCGCGGCAATTGTCGTGTTCGTGCTTGGCGGAGTGCTGGGCGAGTTCTTCTGGCCCGCGATCGGCATCGTGCTTGCCACCTGCAGCTATGCACGGGCACCGACCGTCACTGCATTGGCCGTCGGCGTCATATGCACGGCGCTGCTCGGCCTGGTCAACGGCAACGCTTGGGCCGTCGCGGGCCTGGTGGTCTTTGTGCTTGCCACGCAGGTTCGACTGCGCCTTCCACGCTGGCCGCGCTTCTTCTATGTCGCATATCCCGCCCACCTCGCCCTACTGTGGTTGCTGCTGCACGCCAGGCACTGGTGATTCCCGCCTCGTGCCCACCCCGCATGCTCTTGCCCCCGATCGTCAAAATGCACACGCTCTCGCTATGAACGCCCATCGCCTGCGCGTTCGGCAGCTCGCCAATCGACTGTTCCTGGCCTCTGCAATCGCAGCGGTGTTGAGCACGGGCGCAATTGCCCGCGAACGCACGCCGCAGCCACTGGCTCCTCAACTCAAAATGCCCGCGCAGATGACCGGCAAGGTGATTCACATCGACGACGGGGACACGCTCATCATGCTGGACGAACAGGGCTTCAAGCGCGTGATCCGCCTGTCGGACATCGATGCCCCGGAGACCAGCCACGGCAAGAGCCGGCCGGGTCAGCCGTACTCGGCCAAGGCCACCGAGCTGCTCAAAGCACTGGCCCATGGACAACACGCCATCGCCAACTGCTTCGACATCGACGTGCGCAAGCGCGACGACGGCACCCAGCGTGATCGCTATGTGTGCCAGGTAATCGCAAACCAGACCGACGTGAATCTCGCATTGATCGACGCTGGCATGGCAATGGCTGCCCGCCAGAACAAGCGCTACGTGCGCAACCCTGCCACCTACTGGCACGAGGACGCGGCGCGGGCAAGTCGCAAGGGGCTCTGGCAACAAGCCGAGCCGATCCCACCATGGCTCTGGCGCCGCGCATGCTGGGAGCAGGGCGCCTGCGCGCAGTCCGGCAACTAACAGAAGCGCTCCAGACGCTAGGCGTCGCACGCCCAGGCCTGACAGCTCACCAGCCGCTCGACCGTCGCGGTGTTTCGCGCTGCCAGTGCGATGAAGGCCTCGGTTGGCCAGCAGCCTGCCTATCTGCGATAGCTCGTGTACTGCGCACCGTCGATCCGCAAGATATCCGGTCCTGGACCAAGCACCAAGACCTTCGGCGCCCACGCAGGCGCCCCGGCGGGGTACACGACCTGGCAGACGACTTGGTAGTCCACCAGTTCAGCCAACACGTGCCGCTTCTTCAAGACAAGTTCCGCGTCCAGGCGCCGTCCGTCCACAACCAGCGAGTCACGCCGAATCTCGATGATTCGCGGATCTGGCGCGATCTGGCGCCACTGACCAAATACCGCCGGCGGCAGCTGACTCGCGCTTGGTGAGGTCGATGCCCAGTAGGGGTATCCACTTCTACGAAGGGAATGTGGCAGGCCTGGAACTCGGACGGAAGGTCGGCGCGCAGGCATTCGAACTGGCTCAGCGATATTGGGATGGCCGCCTATAGGCCACTGCCGCGCGCAGCTTGCGTTCGCGCAACGGCACGCGGCCAATGTCGAAGGGCAAGCGGGCCAGTTCTTCCAGAATGTTCGGTGGAAATGAGCCACGCGAGGCCAGCACTGTGTCGTCGCTTACGAGTCGCTGGGTGAGCGCCATTCAGCCCAAGGCTTAAGTCGCCGGCGGGACGGTCGCACAGGATTCACCAGCGCAGCACCCTGGACCCCAGCACCGCGCCGACGATGCCCGTCAGGGCAATGCCGAGCGAGTACCAGACGGCCACGAAGGCGGACGATGCTTCCGGGCACGACAGCGCGTAGCCGAATGCGCCCACCGATCCGGCCATCAAGCCTGCAGCGAATCCAGCTGCAAGGGGCCGCGTCGGCGCCAAGCCCCGCACCGCCCAGAGGGCTGCGGCGAGACCCGGTAGCGAGAGCGCAAGTACGCTCCACGGACAACTGGACCAGGAGTGACCCAGCAGCGCCTGGACCCGGCCACCCGCGGGTTCGGAGACCAGCGATACGCCGCCCATCATGGCCATCACCCCCACCACGGCGAAGACGGCGCGCTGTGGCCGCTGTAGTGGCGCCGCGGGACGCGAAAGACGCGCGGTCAGCCAGCCGGCGGCCAACGCCAGGGCGCCGGCATAGACCATCTTTGTCCACGGCACCGCCGTCGCGAACATCGTTGCTGGAATAGGGCCAAACCAGGTGATCGCGGCCAACGCGCTCGCGACGAGCCCAGCAAGGGCAGCTGGCGACAGCCGACGCGCGACAAGCGCGCGGGGGGCCGGCCCGGCTTGGCGGGAGAGCAGGTCGATCAGCGTGTCGGTCTTCATGGTCGTCGTCCGTGTTCAGGTTTGTTCATGACTCAACCGTCCTTGCGCACCAGGGCTGCCAGGCGTTTCAGCCCGCGGTGCACCTGCACCTTGATGGCCGATTCCGATGCCCCGGTTCGTGCAGCTGCTTCGGCCACCGACAGTCCTTCGAGCTTGGTCAGCACAATGGCTTGTCTTTGCGCGTGCGGCAGTTCGTCGAACAGCCTCTCGAGGTCGCGATGCGCACCACCGTCATCGGGTTCTGCCACCAGCAACTGTTCGTCCACGTCGTCGATGGCATCGTGCAGGCTGTCGCGGCGACCCCTTCGTCGCCACAGATCTACCAGCTTGTGCCGCGCGATGGCCACCACCCACGCACTGACAGGCAGTGGTGGGTCGTAGGTGCCACGTTGCAAGTGAAGGGCCAACAGCGTCTCCTGAACCAGATCCTCCACCTCGTCCGGCAAGCCGGAAAGACGGCGCTTCAGATACCCGCGCAGGCGGGTGGCGAGCAAGCCCAAGGCTTGCCGATAGGCCACGTCGTCGCCCGACTGCGCACGCAGCCACAACGGCTTGAGGGCGGACTCGAAGTCGCCGGGGCTGGCGTCAACAGGCATTTCGTGGCTCGGGGTCCTTTGGTTACACGGACGCGATTCTGGCTGGGCGGCGTTGGCGACCCACGTGTTTCGTGCGGCGCCGCTGTAACCAATCCGGGCGAGGTGGCGAATACCTGTGCATCGCCCCTTTCCACATCCGTCACCGCCCATGCACGCCACGCTGCCCCTGCTTGCCGCCACCGACTTTCCGCCGATCCGGCGCCGGTCGCTCGAGACCCTCCAGGTCAACCTGGGCTACAAGTGCAATCAGAGTTGCCTGCACTGCCACGTCGCGGCCAGCCCGCAGCGCACTGAAATGATGGACGGCGACACGATCGCGCTGGTGCTCGAGGTGCTGCGCACTCGGTGCGTCGGCACATTGGACCTGACCGGTGGCGCTCCGGAGCTCAACGTGCACTTCCGTGACTTGGTGCGCCGGGCGCATGCGGCGGGCATCAGGGTCATCGACCGCTGCAACCTGACCATCCTGTCGGAGCCCGGGCAGGAGGATCTCGCGGCCTTCCTCGCTGAACATGGCGTCGAAGTCACCGCCTCATTGCCTTGCTATTCACCTGCCAACGTTGACCGTCAGCGCGGTGACGGTGTCTTCGATCGCAGCATCGCTGGCCTGCGCCAGCTCAATTCGCTGGGCTATGGTGACCCAGCGTGCGGCCTGGTGCTGAACCTCGTCTACAACCCGCAGGGCGCAGTGCTGCCGCCGCCGCAGGGGCCGCTGGAGGACGACTACAAGCGCGAGCTGCTGCTGCACTTCGGCATTCGCTTCGACCACCTGTTCGCGCTGACCAACATGCCGATCCAGCGCTTCGGCAGCACGCTGGTCAGCAAGGGCACGTTCGGCACCTACATGCAGCTGCTGCGCGCCAGCTACCGCAGCGAGAACTTGGATACGGTGATGTGCCGCAGCCTGCTCAGCGTCGACTGGCAGGGCTTCCTCTACGACTGCGACTTCAATCAGATGCTGGGGCTGCGCGCCATCGTGGGCGGTCAGGTGCGACCGCACCTGCGTGACCTGCTGCAGCAGGATGCGGCAGGCACGGACATCCGCATCGCCGATCACTGCTACGGCTGCACTGCCGGCCAGGGCAGCAGCTGCGGCGGGGCGCTGGAGAGCACTGCACCTGTCGCCGCGGACGTGGCGATCGCTCGCCTGGCCGAGGGCGTGCGCTGATGGCCCGCCCCGCGAAGCCCCTGATGTGGGCCGGCGCGGCTGCCGTGGCGCTGGTGGCTGTGTGGGCCTGGCAGCACTTCGGACTGGGCGCGCTGCTGACTCTGGACAACCTCAAGGACAGCCGCGATGCCCTACAAGCGCAGGTGCTGAGCTCACCGCTGTCCACTGCCGCGGTCTTCTTCGCCGTCTACGTGGCCGCAGCTGCGCTGTCGATTCCCGGCGCACTGATCCTGACACTGGCTGCCGGCGCGATGTTCGGGCTGGGCTGGGGTCTGCTGCTGGTGAGTTTCGCGTCCAGCCTGGGCGCGCTGATGGCCTTTCTGGCGGCGCGCTACCTGCTGCGCGACGCCATCCAGGCGCGCTTCGGCAAGGCGCTGGCGCCCATCAACGACGGCGTGAAGAAGGACGGCACCTTCTACCTGCTGACGCTGCGCCTGGTGCCGGTGTTCCCGTTCTGGCTGATCAACCTGCTGATGGGCCCGACGCCCATGGGCGCGGGCCGGTTCTACCTGGTCAGCCAGCTCGGCATGCTGGCCGGCACGGCGGTGTACGTGAACGCGGGCACGCAGCTGGCGGCCATCCAGTCGCCCGGTGACATCCTCTCGCCGGGGCTACTGGGCAGCTTCGTGCTGTTGGGCCTGTTCCCCCTGCTGGCCAAGGCTGGGGTAGCCTGGCTCGAGCGGCGCAAGGTCTATGCGAAGTGGACGAAGCCTCGCTCCTTCGACCGCAACCTCGTCGTCATCGGCGCCGGCGCCGGCGGGCTGGTCTCGGCCTACATCGCCGCGGCCGTGAAGGCCAAGGTCACGCTGATCGAAGGCCACAAGATGGGCGGCGACTGTCTGAACTTCGGCTGTGTGCCGAGCAAGGCGCTGATCCGCTCGGCCAAGATGGCGCGGCAGCTGAAGAAGGCGCATGAGCTGGGTGTCGCCGATGCGGCCGGGCGGGTGGACTTTGGCGCCGTGATGAAGCGCGTGCACGGCGTCATCGCCGATATCGAGCCGCACGACTCGGTGGAGCGCTACACCGGCCTGGGCGTCGAGGTGCTGCAGGGCCATGCCCGGATCACCAGCCCGTGGACCGTGGAGGTGACGCTTGCCAACGGCCGCAAGCAGACGCTGACGACGAACAACATCGTCATCGCCGCCGGGGCCAGCCCCTTCGTGCCGCCGATCCCGGGGCTGAAGGAAGCCGGCTTCCTCACCAGTGACACGGTGTGGGGCGTGACCGAGTTGCCCCGGCGCGTGGTGGTGCTGGGTGGCGGCCCGATCGGCAGCGAGCTGGCGCAGAGCTTCGCGCGACTGGGCAGCGCCGTGACGCAGGTGGAGATGGCGCCGCGCATCATGGTGCGCGAGGACCCGGAGGTCTCCGATCTGGTGGCCGCCTCGCTGCGCGCCGACGGCGTGAACGTGCTCACCGGGCACCAGGCCGTGCGGGTGGAAGTCGTCGATGGCGAGAAGAGGCTCATCGCCAAGCGCGGCGATGCCGACGTGGTGATCCCCTTCGACGAACTGCTGTGTGCCGTGGGCCGCAGCCCGCGCGTCACGGGCTACGGGCTGGAGGAGCTGGGCATCCCGCTCACGCCGCGCAAGACCATCGAGACCAACGCCTACCTGCAGACGTTGTACCCGAACATCTACGCCGTGGGCGACGTGGCCGGGCCGTTCCAATTCACGCACACGGCCGCGCACCAGGCCTGGTACGCGGCGGTCAATGCGCTGTTCGGCCGCTTCCGCAAGTTCAAGGCCGACTACAGCGTGATCCCCTGGGCCACCTTCACCGACCCCGAGGTGGCGCGCGTGGGCCTGAGCGAGAGCGAGGCCAAGGAGCAGGGCGTGGCCTACGAGGTGACGAAGTACGGCATCGACGACCTCGACCGCGCGATTGCCGACGGCACCGCGCACGGCTTCGTCAAGGTGCTGACCGTGCCGGGCAAGGACAAGATCCTGGGCGTGACCATCGTCGGCGAGCACGCGGGTGACCTGCTGGCCGAGTACGTGCTGGCCATGAAGCACGGCCTAGGCTTGAACAAGATCCTCGGCACCATCCACACCTACCCCACGTTGGCCGAGGCCAACAAGTACGTGGCTGGGGAATGGAAGCGGGCCCATGCGCCGCAGAAGCTGCTGCAATGGGTGGGGCGGTATCACGCCTGGGAGCGGGCATGACTGCGTTGACACGGCGCCAATGCTTGGGCTTCATGCTGGCGGCGACGGCCGTCGCCGCGGGCCCGCTCGCTCCCTTGCCGGTACGGGCGCAGTCCCCCGGCTTCGACCACAACCACGCGGCCTGGACGGCCCTGCTGCGCAAGCACGTGCGGCTCGTTCGCGGCGGCCAGGCCACGCAGGTGGCCTACGCTGGCTTCAAGGCTGACCGAGCGGCGCTGAAGGCCTACCTCGACAGCCTGTCGGCCGTGACGCCCGCCACCTTCGGCGGGTGGGCCAGGGCCGAGCGTCAGGCCTTCCTCACCAACGCCTACAACGCATTCACGGTCGAGCTCATCCTGACGCGCTACCCGGACCTGAAGTCGATCAAGGACCTGGGCAGCCTGCTCAGCAGCCCCTGGAAGCCGAAGTGGATCGCGCTGCTGGGTGGGAAGGTCTCGCTCGACGACATCGAGCACGCGATGCTGCGCAAGCGGGGCGACTACGACGACCCGCGGGTGCACTTCGCCGTCAACTGCGCCAGCATCGGCTGCCCGGCGCTGCGCGAGGAGGCCTTCGTGGCGTCACGGTTGGACGCGCAGATGGACGAGCAGACGCTGCGCTTCATGAGCGACCGCACGCGCAACCGCTACAACGCGCAGCGCGGGCGGCTGGAGCTGTCAAAGATCTTCGACTGGTACGGCGAGGATTTCCGGCTGGGGCACCGCGGCATCACGTCGCTGCCGGCGTTTGCCGCGCGCTACGCCGATCAGTTGGCCGATGCCCCGGGCGACCGCGAGCGCATCCGTGCCGCGAGCGTCGACATCGCCTTCTCTGACTACGACTGGGCGCTGAACGACGCGCGATGAAGCCTGTCTTGTCGATCGTCATCCCGGCGCTGAACGAAGCTGCGGGCATCGAGGCCACGCTGCAGGCCTTGCAGCCCGTGCGCGCGCGCGGCGTCGAGCTTGTGCTGGCCGATGGCGGCAGCAGCGACACGACCGCGGCGCTGGGCCGGCCCTGGGTCGACTCGGTGGTGGACGCGCCACGCGGGCGCGCGCTGCAAATGAACGCAGGTGCCGCGCAGGCCCGGGCCGATGTGCTGCTGTTTCTGCATGCCGACACCCGGCTGCCGCCGCTGGCCGATGTGCTCGTGCTGCAGGCCATGCAGGGACCCGGCGGCGGCGCCTGCTGGGGCCGATTCGATGTGCACATCGAGGGCCGCCCGTGGGTGCTGCGAGTCGTGGCAGGGCTGATGAACCTGCGTTCTCGCCTGAGCGGCATCGCCACCGGCGACCAGGCGATCTTCATCAGCCGCGAGGCCTTCGAGCAGGTCGGCGGCTTTCCAGTCCAGCCCCTCATGGAAGACATCGAGATCTCGCGCCGCCTGAAGCGCCTGGGCCGCCCGGCCTGCCTGAGCGCGCGCGTCTGCACCTCGGGCCGGCGCTGGGAACAGCGCGGGGTCTGGCGGACCATCATGCTGATGTGGCGCCTGCGCTGGCGCTACTGGCGCGGCGAATCGCCGGCGCGGCTGGCAGAGGCCTACCGATGAGCACGGCGATCATCGTGTTCGCAAAGGCGCCGGTGCCAGGCTTGGCAAAGACCCGCCTCGCGCCCTCACTGGGGGAAGCCGGCGCTGCCGCGCTTGCCGAGCGCATGCTGCGCCATGCCCTGGCCCAGGCCACGGCGGCGGATGTCGGACCCGTCGAGCTGTGCGCCGCTCCGGATGCCACGCATCCCGCGCTGCTGGCCGCGGCAGCCGAACATGGCGCCCGACTGACCGAGCAAGGCACCGGTGATCTCGGCCTGCGCATGCACCGCGCGTTGACGCGCAGCCTGATGCGCCACGGCCGCGCACTGCTGATCGGCACCGATGCGCCGGCGCTGGACGCCGACGTGCTGCGCCAGGCGGCGTCCGCATTGCAGGAGCACGATGCGGTGTTCGTGCCGGTCCTGGACGGTGGCTACGCCCTGGTGGGCCAGCGTCGGGCGGATCCGCGCTGGTTCTCCGACATGCGCTGGAGCCATGACCGCGTGATGGACGAGACGCGCGAGCGGCTGCGGGCGGCCGGCGTCCGCTGGGCGGAGCTGCCTCCGGTGGCCGACATCGACGAGCCGTTGGACCTGGTGCACGTGCCAACCGGCTGGCTCGATGGCTTGGAGATCTCCAGCCGGATCCGGGAGCAGCAACCATGAAGCGGCTGGTGCTGGCCGGCGCCGGCCATGCCCACGCACTGGTGTTGCGCGCACTGGTACGGCAGCCGATGCCCGGCTTCGAGGTCGTGGCGATCTCGCCGGAGCCGCTGGCGCCCTACTCGGGCATGGTGCCTGGGTGGCTGTCCGGTCACTACCGGTTCGACGAGATCGCCATTGACTTTCCGCCCTTGGCCGCGGCGGCCAGCGCGCGCTGGTGCCGGGGCGAGATCCATGCACTGGATCCGGCACGCCGGCAGCTGCGGCTGGCGGACGGCAGCACGCTGGACTACGACGTGCTGTCCCTGAACGTCGGCTCGACGCTGCAACCGCCGCCAGCCGAACACGCACAGATGTTGCCCTTGCGCCCACTGGCGATGCTGCATCGGCGCTACGAGAACTTGCTGGAGCGCTGGGCCCGGGAGCCTGCCGACCGGCCCTTCGTCGTCACCGCGGTGGGTGGCGGCGCGGCCGGCTTCGAGGCCTTGCTCGCGGTGCTGACTCGGCTGCGTGCCCTGCGCCCGGACCACACCGTGCATGGCAGCCTGCTGACCCGGGGCACGCACTTGCTGCCCGGACTGGCGCCGGCCGCACGGCGTGCCGCGCAGCGCGCACTGGACCGCGCCGGGGTGACCGTGCAGTTCGGCAGCGGTTGGTGCACCTCCGTCGACCGCAGCAGCGACGTCGTCCTCTGGGCAACTGGGGCCGAGGCGCATGCGTGGCAGCGAGACCCCGTGCGGCGAGGCTCGCTGGCGGTCGACGAGCAGGGATTCGTGCGCATCGACGAGCAGCTTCGATCGGTGTCCCACCCGCAGGTGTTTGCCACAGGCGATTGCGCGAGCTGGTCCGGCCAGGCCCTGCCCAAGGCTGGCGTGCATGCGGTCCGCATGGGGCCGGTGCTTGCAAGCAACCTGCGCGCGGCGCTGACCGTGCCGGCAGCTGCAGGAGACCTTCGGGTCCACCGGCCGCAGCGCCACTTCCTGGCCTTGCTGGCCACGGGCGATGGACGCGCCATCGCGTCCCGCGGGCCCTTCGGTGCCGAAGGCGCCTGGGCGTGGCGCTGGAAGGACCGCATCGACCGCCGCTTCCTGCAGCAGTTCGTCGCGACACAGGTCACATCCCCGCACGCTTCCCAGCGCGCGCAACCCCTCAACTCGTTGGCCGAGGAGTCGGCCCGTCACTCAGGAGAATCCCAATGAACTTGACCCGTCGACATGCGGCTTCCCTGGCCCTGGGGAGCCTGCTGAGCCTGCCCGGCCCTGCCCTGGCACATGGCGCTCCGCTGAAGTTCGGCGTCGGCATGTTCCAGCCCGACCGAGAGAAAAACGACGCCACCTACCGCCCGCTGGCCGCACACCTGGCACAGCGGCTGGGGCGGCCGGTCGAACTGCGCACCGTCGACAGCTGGGAGGGCCTGGCCAAGAGCCTGGCCAACGGCGAGACCGATCTCGCCTTGATGGGCCCGTGGGGCTACGTGCTGGCCAACCACTTCGCCGAGGCGCAGGTGGTCTCGACCATCCTGTACCAGGGCAAGCCGGAATACTTCGCGATGATCGTGACCCATCCGGATTCGGGGGTGAACAGCATCGACGACCTGCTGGGGCCCAAGGGCAGGGGGCGCAACTTCGCCTTTGGCGACAAGGGCTCGACCTCCGGCTACCTGATCCCGGTGCACGAGTTCCAGAAGCGCGGCATCGACCCCGAGAAGCATTTCGCCCGCGTGCTGTACACCAAGCACCAAGCCATCCAGACGCAGGTGACGGCGGGCCAGCTCGATGCCGGCGCCGACTACAACCGCAACCGCGACGCGATGATCGCGCAGGGCTTGATCACAGCCGCACGCAGCAAGGTCATCTGGCAGTCGGCACCCTTGCCGAACGACGCGTTCGCTGTCAGCGCCGTGCTGGCCAAGGACGTGGCCCTGGTGAAGCGCTTGCAGGCGGCGCTGGCGGAGATCGGCCCGCTGCTGGCCAGCCAGCCGAACCTGCTGCCCGCCAACTACACCGGCTTCGTGACCCGTGACAACTCGTTCTACAAGCCCATCCGTGATGCCGGGCTGGCAACCGGCAAGCTGGGCGCACGATGACCGGGTTGGCACATCGTCAGCCATCGCAGCCGGTGCGCTGGGGTCTGCCTGCCGGCCGGGCGGGCTTTGCCACGCTGGTCGCGTTCTACGCGGTGCTGATCGCGCTGTGCCTGGCCACATTGGTGGCCGCGGGCGATCTCAGCTTCGGCCGCAACCCCTGGGACAACCTACTCAAGACCGTGGGCGACTTCGCGCGGCCGAGCTTTCTGGACGTCTGGTTCGGCCCCGAGCGGCTGGAGTACCGCAGCGACGACGGCGCCGTGCTGCGCGTGGAGAACCGCCGCGAGGTCGAGGCGAGCTTCCTCGCCGCCGTGGGGCGCGCCACCTGGGTGACCTTCCAGATCGCGACGCTGGGCTCGCTGCTGGCCGCGCTGATGGCCCTGCCGCTGGCGATGCTGGTGGCGCGCAACCTGCGGGTCCCACGGCCGCTGGCCTGGGCCGCCAAGGGCGTGCTCGACGTGTCGCGCGCGGTGCACACGCTGGTGTTCGGCCTGATCCTCGTCGGCATCGTGGGCCTGGGGCCAACGGCTGGGGTGCTGGCCATCGCGCTGCACTCGATGGGCACCTACGGCAAGCTGTTCGCCGAGAGCATCGAGTCGCTGGACATGGCGGCGGTCGATGCCGTGCGCGCTACCGGCGCGGGCGAGGCGCAGGTCTTCTTCCACGGCGTGTGGCCCTCGGTGCTGCCGCAGTTCGTCAGCCACCACCTGTACGTGTGGGAATTCAACATCCGCGACTCCACCATCCTGGGCCTGATCGGCGCCGGCGGGCTGGGGCTGCTGATCAGCGAAGCGGTCAGCCTCTTCCAGTGGAGCCGGCTGGCGACCTTGCTGAACGTGGTGGTGGTGCTGGTGATGGCTTTCGATTCGTTGTCGCGCCGCATCCGGGAGGCGCTGCTGTGAGGACGTTGTCGTGAGTGCGGCGGTCTGTCTGAAGGACGTGCAGGTGGTGGTTGGTAACCGCGTGCTGCTCGACGTGCCGCGTCTGGACATCGAGCCGGGCGAGCGGGTGGCCATCGTCGGACCCAATGGCGCTGGGAAGAGCACGCTGCTGAAGGTGATTGGCGCGCTGGTCGAGGCCCGTCAGGGGCGTGTCGAGGTGCTCGGGCGCTCGCTGGGCCCAGGCGACGAGGCTGCGGACCGCCGCGCTCTGCGCCGCGACACCGGCCTGCTGATGCAGGGCCTGCACCTGGTGCCGCGGCTGAGCGCGCGTGAGAACGTGCTGATCGGCGCACTGGCCCGGCTGCGGGGTGCCCAGGCCCTGCGCAGCTGGTGCCGCTGGTACCCGCAGGATCTGGTCGCCGAAGCCGATGCCGCGCTGGCGGCCCTCGGTCTCGGGGACCGCGGCGACACGCGTGCTGACCGGCTGTCCGGCGGTGAGCGGCAGAAGGTCGCCCTCGCGCGCCTGCAAATGCAGCGCCCGCGCCTGCTGCTGGCCGACGAGCCCACTTCGGCGCTGGATCCGGCAGCGACCCGGGAGGTGTGCCATGCGCTGTGCGCCGTGGCTGAAGCGCCCGGGAGGACGCTGCTGACCGTGGTTCACGACCTCGAGCTGCTGCCGCTGCTGGCCACCCGCATCATGGGCATGGCCGAAGGCCGGGTGCGCTGGGACCGACCGCTGGGCGAGGTGACGCCGTCGCTGCTGCAGGCCCTCTACGAACGGCACGCCGCCGACGTGACCCCGGCCGCGCCGCCCGAGCCGGCGCCCGTGATCAGGCTGGCCAGCGCGTGAAGGCTGGCCTTGGATTGACCACTACCAGGAGAAGACGATGAACATGTCCAAAGGATTGGCCCTCACCCTCGGCGCCCTGCTGCTGGGCGGCTGCGGCGCGATGAGCGCCCACCACGGCACTGGCGGCCCGGGGCATGGCGGCAATCGCGCCACCGCCACGCACGGCCTGACCGCGCTGCAGAGCCCCTACACGCCGGTCGAGACCATGAACCGGCTGGAAGCCGAGGTGAAGAAGCGCAACCTCGCGGTGGTGGCCCGCATCGACCATGCGGCGGCTGCGCAGCGCATCGGCCAGACCTTGCGGCCGACCGAACTGCTGATCTTCGGCAACCCGCAGGCCGGCACGCCGCTGATGCTGTGCGCCCAGCTGACCGGCATCGACCTGCCGATGAAGGCGCTTGTGTGGGCTGATGCTGCCGGCCAGACCTGGCTGGGCTACAACGACCCGCAGTGGCTGATGCACCGCCACGAGCATCGGGACTGTGCAGCGGCCGAGCAGGTCGGCAAGGCGCTGGCCGGCATCGCCGCGGCCGTGGTGGCGAAGTGATCGAGGTTGACGATGCCGCGCCGTCGGTCGCGTCGGCTCCGGGGCGCAGCTGCCCGCTGCACTACCGGTACTTACCCGAAGACTTCGCCATCGATGCGCCGGAGCACCTGCGGTCGCTCGACGTGCTGTATGTCGTGGGTGGCCTGTACGGCAATCAGCTGGCGTTGGATCGCGCGCTGGAGCTGTTCGACCGCGAACGGGGCCGCAAGCGGTTGGTGTTCAACGGCGACTTCCACTGGTTCGATGCCGACCCGGAGGTCTTCGCGCAGGTGCAGCGCGGGGTGCTGGCGCACGAGGCCCTGCGGGGCAACGTCGAGACCGAACTGGCGGACCCGAACGCGGACGCCGACGCCGGCTGCGGCTGCGCATATCCGGACTGGGTGGGCGACGGCGTGGTGGAGCGCTCCAACCGCATTCTGGCGCGCCTACGGACGGCGGCAGACGCAGGCCAGCGCGCGGCGTTGGCGACACTGCCGATGTGGCAGCGGGCCGATGTCGGGCCGCTGCGGCTGGGCATCGTGCACGGCGACGCCACCTCGCTGGCGGGCTGGGGGTTCGCGCAGGAGCACCTGCGCGCGGTGGATCACCGCGCCGAGGTCGCCCGCTGGCTGGACCGCGCGGGCATGGACGCCTTCGCTTGCACCCACACCTGCCTGCCCGTGTTCCAGGCGGTGCCGGGGTCGCCAGGCCGGCAAGCGCGTTGGATCCTCAACAACGGCGCTGCCGGCATGCCCAACTTCCGAGGCGATGCCGCCGGACTGCTGACCCGCATCGCCGTCGAGCCGTGCGCCCAGGCGCACAGGCGGTTCGGCGTCGAACTCGGCGGTGGGGTGGTGGCAGAGGCCATCGCCATTGACATCGACCTGCCGCGCTGGCGGTCCGGTTTCAAGGCCGTTTGGCCTGAGGGCAGCGACGCCCATGCGTCGTACTTCGATCGCATCGTTCGTGGGCCGGAGTACGCGATTGCCGATGCGGTCCGACCCTTGGAGTGAATCAGATGCTCGCCATCGTAGGAGGCACGGGCCTCTATGAACTGCCCGGACTCGACATCGTCGAGCGCATCGCGGGCGACACACCGTTCGGCAGGGCGTCGGGCGACGTCCTTTGCGGTCGCCTGCATGACCGCGAGTTGCTGTTCCTCGCACGCCATGGTGCCGGCCACCGGTTTCTGCCGCACGAGGTGAACTACCGCGCCAACGTCTTCGCGCTCAAGCGGGCGGGCGCCACCATGCTGCTGGGGTTCTCGGCTGTCGGCAGCCTCGCGCTCGAGGTGGCGCCGGGCACGTTGGCCATGCCCGAGCAGTATGTCGACTGGACCCGCGGCCGCCGAGAGCAGTCGTTCTTCGGCGGCGGGGTTGCGGCCCATGTCTCGACGGCGCGACCCGTCAGCGCGGCGATGGTCGGTGCGGTGCAGGCCGCCGCGGAACGTACCGGCGCTTCTCTGAGAAGGGGCCTGACCTACGCCTGCGTCGAGGGGCCTCGACTTGGAACCCAGGCCGAGAGCCACCTGCTGCGGCAGATGGGCTGCCATCTCGTGGGCATGACGAACGTGCCGGAAGCGTTCCTGGCGCGCGAGGCGCAGATGGCCTACGCCACGGTGGGCCTGGTCACCGATTACGACAGCTGGCTGGACGACCCGTCGCAGCACGTCAGCGTGGGCGCGATCTTCGCGCGCTACGGTCAGACCTTGTCCATGGCCCGGCAGGTCCTTGACGAATTGCTGCGCATGCCCCTGCCGGAACCCGAGCCCGACAGTCGGCTGGCGCTGGCCAGTGCAGTGCTGACGCCTGACGAGGCGCTCAATGGCGATCAGAGGGCGTGGCTATCGGTGCTTCGCGCGTGAGTGCTCCAGTCAAGAAGACTGACTTTCGGATGCCGCCATCGGGCGGCTGGCGAACCCGGCTTGCGTTGATGGGCGCGCTGGGACCGTTTGCGGCAACGGCGTCGGTCGTTGCACCGCTGGCGGGACCTCCTGGTTCCTTGCCGCCAGCGCCTTGGGTTTTCGCCGGGCTACCAGGCCAGGCGCTATCCGCCACGCGCTTCGTGCTCGAGCCGTTGGGCGGCGGGATGGTTCTGCGCGTCCAGACGGCGGCCTCCTACGGCAACCTGGTGCATACGCTGAAAGACGTGCCGGCTGGGCGGCTTTCCTGGCGTTGGCGCGTCGACAAGCCACTGAGCCTTGCCGACCTGCGAACTCGCGAGGGCGACGACGTGGCGCTGAAGGTCTGCGCGCTTTTCGACATGCCTCGTGCGGCGGTGCCCTTCGTGGAGCGTCAGCTTCTGCGCATGGCCGAGAGACGTACCGGAGAGTCGTTGCCGACTGCAACGGTCTGCTTCGCGTGGGATCCGTCGTGGCCAGAAGGCACGGTCGTGCCGAACGCCTACAGCCGGCGGGTCCGCTACATCACGCTCGGCACGACGACCGGGTCCTGGCAGGCCGTACAGCGCGACTTGGCGGCGGACTTCGTCAGGGCCTTTGGCGACGAGACCACCCGCGTCCCCAAGGTTCTGGCCATCGCGCTGGGTGCGGATGCGGACAACACGCGCGGCGAGAGTCTGGGATTCATCGCCGATCTCGAGTTCACCCCCGGGCTTGAACGCTGACGGCCCCAGACCAAAGCAAGAGCATGCTTCGCGGACCCAGAACCTGGAAGAGGTCGGTCCGGGCGACGGGCGGCTTCGGAAAGGCCTGACCGGCAGGTTTGGGTCGAGTCCGGCCGGCCGTCCCGGCGATCGAGCTGCCGCAGACCGGTCGCTCATCGCCGGCGCCGGCGCCTCGACGACGCAGGGCAGCGGGGTCAGTTCGAGCCGAACTCGGCCCCCAGGATCGCAAGGATGTCTTGACGCTCACCCAGCAGTCGGACCACATCCAGATGGTCGTCTCGCTCGAGGTAGCACCACAACAGCGGAATCTTCCCCACCCGCCAGGTCCTGAGCCCCGGGATGCCCAGCAGCTTCCCAAGTGTCGGGGATCCGATGCCCGGTTCGAGTTCCACCCGGTCGAGCGCCTCGTTCGTGGCCTTGGCCACCTTCAATGCCAGGCGGGTGCCGCCTTCCTTGCGGTAGTACCGGACCTCGCCTTGCTGATCGCGCAGCGCCTGCGGGCGCAGAACCGCCGGCTTCAATCGATCTCGCCGCGAGCGATCGCCAGCAGTTCCTTCTCGTCAGCCTTGGTGCGACGCCGACCGGGGCCGGATGCCAGCCCTTCTTCTATGAGATCGCGGAGCCGCTTCTTGGCTTGCTCTTCCTGGTCACGCCGGACCAGATCACGGATGTACTCGCTGGTGTTGCCGTAGTTGCCGGCGGCGACCCGGTTGTCGATGTACTCGCGCATGGACTCGGGCAAGGCGAAACTCATGGTCTGGCGGCTCATGCAGGTATCTTGATCACTTTGACAACAGTTGTCAACTCTCCGCCGGCCGACGACTTTCCAGTTCGAGGGGTGCTGCCGCTGACATCGTCACGAAGCCGCCCGGACTGTCTGACCCGGCGAGCGCTGGATCAGTGCCGCGGCGAACTTCTCGACGCCAAATCTCATCGTGCCGCGGAAGTTGATGTGCGAGAAGTGCGCCGGCCCCATGCGGCGCAGCCAGTCGTCTTCGACGGCAATCTTGTCGCGCTTGAGCCGTTCGACCACCTCGTGCATCCGGGCGGTGTTCCAGGCCAGCACGATGTTCGTCAGCAGGGCGTGCGAGCCGGAGATCGCCTTCATCTCGTCTCGCCGCCGGCCGCGTTCTGGGGCCACCTTGCCGGAGTACACGGCGCGTTGAAGCTGATGCACCGACTCGCCACGGCTCAGCAGGGTGTGGATCTCTCGCCGGAAGTCCTCGATGGCGATGTAGTCGCACAGAAACACGGTCCGCAGCAGCCGGCCCAAGTGTTCCGCCGCCCGATGCAGTGGATCGCCCTGGGCAGCCGACCCGAAGCGCTGCAATGCAAGTGTGGCGGAGACGCGGCCGGAGCGAATCGATGCTGCCAAGCGCAATAGCTCGTCCCAGCCGCGTTCGATGGCGGCCATGGAGACGCGACTGATGGTGACGGCCTCCAGACCCTCGGGCACATTGAAGCCTCGCGGCAGGTACAACTTTCTTTCGGCGAGGTCCCGCAACCAGCCACACGCGCGTGTTCGTCGGCAGGCCGATCACGGACGCAGGGCGAGCGCGTCGAAGATGCCACGTAGGCGCTCGGTATCGACCGCGCCGTTGCTGGCGATCCGAACCGTCACTTATTGCACCGAAATCAAAGGGACCCCGAACCGGAGCAGACCGTCCTGCGCGCTGTCAGCTCGGCCGCTTTCATGCGAGCCCTCGAACAGGTCATGGAGCGCGACGGGGTGCCAATGGAGCGGCGCCCCGAAATCCGCACCGTAGCCGAACGGCAGTTCGCGGCGCTGCGCGCCGAAGGCAAGACCGTGCGTGTCCCACTCGTTCATCGCGAGGCGCCGCGCCGTGTACCGGTCCAGCTGCCGCAGTACGAGGTCAAGCGCGCAGCGCAGGAGCGTGCGCGGTGACGAGCCTCGCCAAGCCCGCCGCCGGCGTGGGCATGCCCCGCCTGGTGCTCGCGGATGGGACCGTCGAAGGACTCAAGTGGCTTGCCTTCGCCCTGATGCTGATCGACCACGCGAACAAGTACCTGCTCAACTGGTCCGTGCCCTGGATGTTCGCAGTCGGCCGCCTGGCCATGCCGATCTTCGCGGTCGTGCTGGGCTACAACATGGCGCGATTTGGCGTTGACGACACGCGAGGCCTTCGCCGCCTTCTGGCCAGGCTCACGCTGGCCGCCGCAATCGCGACCGTGCCTTTCATCGCGCTGGGCAAGACTTTGGCGGGCGGCTGGTGGCCACTGAACATCCTGGCTGCGCTGGCCACGGCCGTCGCCGTGTTGCTGCTATGGCGCAGTTCCTTCCCGCTGCACCGCGTCACCGCTGTGGTCGTGTTCCTCGTCGGCGGCGCTCTGGGTGAGTTCTTCTGGCCTGCGATCGGGATCGTTCTGGCCGCATGCAGCTACGCCAGGGCACCGAACATCACGGCGCTGACCATCGGCATCACCTGCACCGCACTGCTCGGTCCAATCAACGGGAATGCATGGGCGCTCGCGGGCCTGGTCATCGTCGCTTTGGCTACCCAAGTCCGGTTGCCCGTCGCGCGCTGGCCGCGGTTCTTCTACGTCGCGTATCCCGCCCACCTGGCGCTGCTGTGGCTGGTCCTGCAGGTGCACCGCTCATGACGAAAGACGCGCCCTCCAGATCTGCCCGGGTCACCACGCTCGGTTTGGTAGCGGTCGCGGCCGCCTGGCTCTGCACAACGCCG
Source organism: Rhodocyclales bacterium (assembly GCA_016235805.1). GTDB lineage: Bacteria > Pseudomonadota > Gammaproteobacteria > Burkholderiales > Rhodocyclaceae > Sulfuritalea. The sequence continues at coordinate 1,132 of JACRIY010000095.1, read as the reverse complement.
GCCGCGGCGCGCGAGCGCGCGCCGCAACCGCCCGCACCTCAGCTCAAGATGCCAGGCCAGATTGCCGGCAAGGTGATTCATGTCGACGACGGCGACACGCTCGTCCTGTTGGACGAACAGGGTTTCAAACGAGTGATTCGGCTGTCCGACATCGATGCGCCGGAGACAAGCCACGGCGCAAGCCGTCCCGGCCAGCCCTACTCGGCCAAATCGACCGAGCAGCTCAAGGCCCTTGCCCACGGGCAGCAGGCCACTGCCAACTGCTTCGACATCGACGTGCGCAAGCGCGACGATGGCACCCAGCGTGATCGCTATGTTTGCCAAGTCATCGTCGGCCAGGTCGACGTGAACCTGGCGATGATCGATGCCGGCATGGCGATGGCAGCCCGCCAGAACAAGCGCTACGTGCGAAACCCTGCCACCTACTGGCACGAGGACGCCGCACGCGCTGCCCGCCTGGGCCTGTGGCAGCAGTCCGACCCGATGCCTCCATGGATCTGGCGGCGCGAGTGCTGGAAGCAGGGCGACTGTTCGAGGTCTGGCAACTGATTGCAGGGACGCACGAACCGGTGCAGCGCGCACTGCCGCACGCTCGCCTTTGAAGTTGGGCAACGACGTCCGCGCCGCCCTTCAAAGCGAACAATCCTGCTAACCTACTTGCCATGCCGCCGATCTACAGGCCTGTCCCACCCGCTCGACGCCGCCCGCCGGTGGTACTCCCGCGTGGGCTACAAGGGACCGTCGACATTCCATTCGACGAGTGGCCCAAGTGCCTGGTCATCCCAAGGGACGCCGGACTCCTTGATCCGACTTGCGGGTACTGGTACGGCATCACCTCGGCCAACGATTCGAGTTTGGGCCGCTAGCCAGCCACCCGGCGCACCTCAGCCTGTTCTGGTTTGCCAGGGCGACTCTCGCGCCTCGTCGACGTCGGCCGCCGCCCAAGCGCTGTTCTTCAAGCCTGGCGGCCGAGTACCGGGTCAAGGCTGAACCTGATTAGCGATGAACCTCAGCAACCCTGATGCCGTGCTCGGGCTGCTTGGGCGAGGCGACAAGCGCCTGCAGCAAGCTGCCGAGCATGGCGCGCATGTCGTAGCGCCGGTTGAAGCGGAACTGCACCTCGGCGAGGTAT
>JACRIY010000093.1 GCA_016235805.1 Rhodocyclales bacterium | reverse complement strand
TTCCAGGCCGGTAAACATCATGATCTGGCCGATCTTTGCCTTGCCCTTGCTTTCGTCGCCGTACATCACGGCAACTTCCTGGCCGGCCTTCATGCGGCCCTGCTGGATGCGGCCGATGCCGATACGGCCGACATAGCTGTTGTAGTCCAGCGAGCAGATCTGCAGTTGCAGCGGCAGGTCGACATCGACGTCGGGCTGCGGCGTGTGCTGGATGATGGCCTCGTAGAGCGGGCGCATGTCGGTGCCGGGCTTGGTCGCGTCGAGCATGGCGAAGCCGTTCAGGGCGGAAGCGAAGACTACCGGGAAGTCGAGCTGTTCCTCGGTGGCGCCGAGCTTGTCGAACAGGTCGAAGGTGTGGCTGATCACCCAGTCGGGGCGGGCGCCGGGACGGTCGATCTTGTTCACCACGACGATCGGCTTGAGGCCGAGGGCCAGTGCCTTTCGCGTGACGAAGCGGGTCTGCGGCATCGGGCCTTCCACGGCATCGACCAGCAGCAGTACGCCGTCGACCATCGACAGCACGCGCTCCACCTCGCCGCCGAAGTCGGCGTGCCCTGGGGTGTCCACGATGTTGATGTGGGTGCCCTCGAAATCGATGGCGCAGTTCTTGGAAAGAATCGTGATCCCGCGCTCCTTTTCGAGATCGTTGGAATCCATGACGCGTTCGGCGACGGCCTGGTGGGCGGCGAAGGTGCCGGACTGACGCAGGAGTTGGTCGACCAGGGTGGTTTTGCCGTGGTCGACGTGGGCGATAATGGCGATGTTTCTGAGGGCGCGGGACATAGGGACCTTGGCGTTGTTGCAACGCGTTGCAATGCGGAAAAAAAGCCTGCTATTCTAGCACGCAGCCGCATCCGTTCCGTTTGAATTTTCAGGGGATTTTTATGCTCGGCATCATCGGTGGCAGCGGCTTGACGCAGCTTGCCAATCTTGACGTGTCACACCGCGAAGTCGTGCGTACGCCCTATGGCGAGCCATCCGGCCCGCTGACCTTCGGCCGCATCGGCTGCCGGGAAGTGGCGTTCATCGCCCGCCACGGCTACGGCCACACGATTCCGCCGCATCTGGTGAATTACCGCGCCAACATGCATGCGCTGGAAACTTCGGGCGTGACGCAGGTGGTTTCGGTGGCGTCGGTCGGCGGTATCCGCGCTGACCTCGGCCCCGGCGTGCTGGTCGTGCCGCACCAGATCATCGACTACACCTGGGGCCGCGAGATGACCTTCCAGTCCGGCGGTGACGGCCCGGTGGTCCATGTCGACTTTACCGAGCCCTACGACGCCGAGCTGCGCAGGCTGCTGCTCGATGTCGCCGCACGGATCGGCGAGCCTGTGACCGACGGCGCCGTGTATGCCACGACACAGGGGCCGCGCCTGGAAACCGCCGCCGAGATCAACCGCATGCAGGGCGACGGAGCTGACATCGTCGGCATGACCGGCATGCCCGAGGCCGGCCTGGCGCGCGAGCTGGAATTACCCTATGCGGCACTCTGCGTGGTGGCGAACTGGGCTGCGGGACGCGCGGATTCGCTGCACGGCATACGTTTCGAGAGCCTCGAAGCGGTGTTGCAGGAGGCCATGGCGCGGGTGCGGCGCATCATAGAAGGCTTGTGCGAAGCATGAATACCCCCCACGCTCGCAACCCAAGCTCGCTGCCCCCCCAAGGGGGGCGCATTCCGCCTTGGGGCGGCCCCGCGGCGGAATGATCCGCGAGGTCCTGCGCATGGGAGATCCGCGCCTGCTGCGTGTCGCGCAGCCGGTAACGGCTTTCGCCACGCCGCAACTGGCGGAACTACTGCGCGACATGCGCGACACCATGGCCCACCTCGATGGTGCCGGACTAGCGGCACCGCAGATCGGGGTCGACCTGCGCGTGGTGATCTTCGGCTGCCAATCGAATCCTCGCTATCCGGACGCGCCGCCGGTGCCGGAGACGGTGCTGATCAATCCGGTGCTGACGCCCTTCGGCGAAGAAGAAGAAGAGGGCTGGGAAGGCTGCCTGTCGGTGCCCGGCCTGCGCGGCTGGGTGCCGCGCTGGAAGCGACTCTACTACGCCGGCCATGACGAAAGCGGGCGCCGCTTCGAGCGCCGCGTCGAGGGCTTCCATGCGCGGGTGGTGCAGCACGAATGCGACCACCTCGACGGCATCCTTTATCCGATGCGGGTGCGCGACTTCCGCCGCTTCGGTTTCACCGACGTGCTCAATCTTTCGGACGTCGTCGAAGAGTAGCGGCGCCGTATCGCCGGCGCCGACTTTCGATTTCCGCTCCGAGCTTGTGAAGAAATCGTAGCGAGCGGGCCGCAGCGGGGTGCGGCCGGAGCGCAGCTACCGGAATGTACGTTTCTGTACATGAGGATACGAGCACCGCCCAAGCCCCGATCCGGCACGCGCAGTAGATTTATTCGCAGGCTCTCAGCCGGCCTTGGCGCGCTTGGCCTGCAGGCGCTGCGCGGTCTTCTCGATGCCGACGATGAAACGGTTGTGCTTGCCGCGTGCGACTTCTTCCACCGCGTCGCGTGCGGTGAAGCTGAAGGAAACGGCACCGCCATTGACTTCGTTGAGCGTCACCGTGATTTCCACCCACATGCCCATCAGCGTGGCGCCGACATGGTCGAGTTCGACGCGGGTGCCGACCGAATCCTTGCCTGCCTCGATGTTTGCCAGCAGCAGGTCGCGGCAGGCCATCTCGATGTCGTAGAGCAGGTTCGGCGTCGAATACACGCGGCAGTCGTCGCCCATGAAGCTGATGGTGCGATCGCGGTCGATTTCCACGCGGCGGGTGGCGCTGAGGCCGGGCTTGAGGGTGTCGCTCATGGTGTTTCCTCCTTGGTGTGTTCGGTTCAGTTTGCTTGGCGCCGACGGATCGCGTCGGCATTGAGGCGGGCCTCGACGTAGCGCACCAGCGCCTTCGTGCCGCGCGCACAGTTACGGAAAATGCAGACACCCTGGTCCATCAGGCGGGCGCTCATGACATCGTAGAGGCTGCCGCCATCGACGATGCCGATGATCGGCTTCTCGTTGCGATTCACCAGCGGCGGCATCAGGTGCACCGTGCTCTTCGGGTCGCTGATGTCGAAGCCGGGGCGCAGCTTGCTGGATTCCAGCGCGCGCACCGAGGGGGCTGTGGGGTCGAGGCCGACCACCACCGCATCGATGTTCGGGTCCTGCAGGAAGGCCTCGACGATCTGCAGATGGGCTTCGTCGTCGGCGCCCGGATTGATGTCGATGGGATTGCGCACCTCGACCAGTGCATCCAGCTTCTTGGCCTTGAGGATATCTTCCAGTTGCGTCACCGTGGCGGCTTCCAGCGCGCCCATCTCCATGGCGAAGGTTTCGGATTCGATGGAGTCGGCCATGCCCACGGCCTCGAAGCCGGCGCCGCTGATTGCGCCCAGCTGCCGCCCGCCGATCTTCTTGCCGTGCAGCGCGCCGGCGATGTAGAACAGGTCGTCGAAAGTATTGAAATCGTCGGCGACGATCGCGCCGGCGTGGCGCACCACCGAATCGAACAGCAGCGGGCCGCCGGCGATCGAGGCCGTGTGACCCATCACGCCGCCCATGCCGGGTGCGGTCTTGCCGGATTTGTACACGACCACGTCTTTGCCCCTGGCCACCGCCTTGCGCACCGCGCGGGCGAAATCCAGGCCATCGAGATCCTTGAAGCCCTCGATGTAGATGCCGATGGTTTCGATCTCGGGCAGTTCGGCGAAGTAGGAAAGCATGTCGCCGTGGGTCAGGTCGGTCTGGTTGCCCAGGGCCAGCATGTAGCGCGGATCGAGCCAGGGGTTCTGGCTGATGCGGGTGATCATGAAGGCGCCGCTCTGGCTCAGCATCACCGAATTGCGCTCGGCCTTCTTCTTCGGCTTGGGCAGGCGCTCCAGCGGGATGAACCAGGAGTCGTAGCAGCCGGGATGCGAGACGACGCCGAGGCAGTTGGCGCCGAGGAAAACCGGGCCGCCGCCGGGATTGGCGTGCGCCGCATTGATGCGCGCGGCCAGCGCGGCGGCAGGTTCGCGGCTGGCGCGGGTTTCGCCCAGGCTGCCGGGAATCAGCATGACCGACTCGACCGAGTCGGTGGCGATGATCTCGTCGACCAGGTCATAGACCGCGCTGGCCGCCACGGCGACGATCAGCAGGTCGAGCTTGCCGTCCAGGGCCTGCAGCCCCTCGACGCAGCGCACGCCGTCGATCTCGCTCTCGCCGGGGCGGATGATGCACATCTGTTCCTTGGGGTAGCCGCTGCCCATCAGGTTCTTGAGGATGATGCGGCCGAAGTTCATGTTGGTGGACGAGACGCCGATGATGCCGATCGATTTGGGATGGATCAACTTCTCGATCTTGCCGACCGGTCGCGGCAGGCGTGCGGGCGTGGCGGCCGAGAACTCGCATTTGGCAGCGCCGACGCTGATGCCGCTGCCGACCATTGCCGGGTTGAGTTCGAGGCTTTGCAGCACGACCTTCGACTCCGGATTTCCCGGCGACAGTCCCTGTGCGAGGGCCAGCATGCCTTCGAAGCAACTCGTCAGCGCTGCGTCGGGCGACGGGCCGCCACTGCGCTTCGCGGCGGCGGCGAGGCGCTGGTAGGCGATGCTGCGGCGAAACAGGGCGAGGAAGTCGGCGGCATCGGTCAGCTCCGCGACCGCGTACACCGAGGCGCGATCCTTGCGGAAATTGCCTTCGTCGAGTTCGGCGTCGGTGCCGCCGATGCCGGCGCTGATCACCATGCCGAACTCGCGCGTGTTGTCGAGGCTGATGCGCAGTTCGCCGCCCGCGGCTGATGCGGCTGTCGGGGCAAAGCCGGCCCCGATGGCTGCCAGCAGGTCGGCGAGGTCGTTCCGGTCGAGGGCCGTTATGCCGTTTGCCGCAGCGCTGCGGATGCGGTTGCGAATTTCGACGATGGCCGCTGGGCGGTCCGATGTGGCGCTTGCTGTGCTTGCCATGGTGCTTGCTCCCTGGATTGCGCAGGGCCGGTTACACCCTGTCGGTGCGGCACTATAACAGATACAGAAATATCATCAAAAAGTATATGAACTGTATCGGTTGATATCCAGCAGAATCAGGCGGTGGTCAGCGGCTTTGGTTCCGGCGCCCGCTCCAAGCCGCCGAAGCGCTCATAGAAATAGGGCGCCGCGGCCGGCAGCGGCCCGCTCGCGGTTTCGCAGACCTGCAGCAGGTGCTGCTGGGCCAGCGGGTAGGTGATGCGGTAGAGGTCCTGGCACAACTGGCGCGCCACGCCGCCGCTCCAGTCCGCCGGCAGCAGTTGCGAAGGCAGTTGCGGGTCGTGCAGCAGGGCACGGCGAAAGTCGTGCATCAGCAGGGTCTGGACCAGGAAGCATTGCTCCGGATCCAGGCTGTTGGCGGCGCGCAGGGTGCGCAGGACGGGGCGGAACAATTCGATGAAATCCAGGTACTTGGCCGCCAGGGCGTCAAGATTCCAGCACTCATGGACCAGTTCCTGCAAGGGCTTGCTGGTCAGGGCGCTGATGTTGAGCGCCTTCATGGCGACCACCTTGTCGTGCGCGCCGCTCTCCTGCAGGATGTCGAGCAGGGCCTCGGTATCGGCCGACGGGTGGGCGAGGATGCCCGAGGCCAACGCGCCGTAGCCTGCCCAGGCCAGTTCCTTGCGCAACTGGTCGCGCTGCGGATTGCCCAGAGAACCGGGGATCAGCACCAGTTGCCACTCTCCCGTCCAAGTGTCCTGCGGGGCGCTGTAGATGCGCCGGTAGGCATGCTCGAAGCGGCGTCGTCCCGACGTGGTCAGGCTGTAATAGCTCCTGCGGCCCAGTTGTTCGGAAACCAGCCATTTTTCCTGGGACAGGCGGTAGACGCTGGTGCGCACCATCCGCTCGTTGAGTCCGAGGGGCTGCACCAGGCGGATGAAGCTGCCGAGCCACACCGTACCGCCGTGGGGGGCGATGAAATCGCCGTAGATGGTGATGATCAGCGAGTTGGCCCGGGTCGGGTGCTGGTCGAGGAAGTCCTTGATCCACTGGGTCAGGTGTCGGCTTTTCACTTTGGCTTTCGTCGATGTGGGCGCGGTTCCGGTGGCGGGCGGGGTGCAGCGCAGCAACCGCGTTGGGGACATTGTATTTGAAGCGGGTGTATCCCGTATTCCGTATAAGGCGTTTCTAATATGATACAAAAAGCTTGCTATGAAATCTAATAAACTGTATCGTATTGTCACTAGGGGTAAATGACGCCCCAGCCATACGATGAGGCAGGCAATGCAGATCGAAGCAGGCGCAGGCATCGATGCACACAACAGCTACCGCGTGCAGCGTCGGGTCGGGGGCATTGTCATCGGCGGCGAGGAGAGCGTTGCCGAGGAGGTTCCGGTGGCGCTGGTCTACAACGGCATCTCTCACGCCGTGATGATGGCGACGCCGGATGACCTGGAAGACTTCGCGCTGGGCTTTAGCCTCAGCGAATGCATCGTTCGCCGTCCTGGGGAAATCCTCGACCTCGACATCGTCGAGCGGGACAACGGGATAGAAGTCCAGATGCGCGTGACCGCGCAGCGCGCCCTCGAACTCAAGGAATTTCGTCGCAGCATGGCAGGACGCACCGGTTGCGGCCTTTGCGGCACCGAAAGCCTGGATCAATTGAAACGCCGCGCGTCCCGCGTGGATTCCGCCGCAGTGCTTGGCAGCGGCGCCTTGCCACGGGCGCTGGCCGGCCTCGAATCGATGCAGCAGTTGTTTCGCCTGACGGGCGCCGTGCATGCGGCCGCCTGGTGCGATGCGCAGGGCGCGATCGAACTGGTGCGCGAGGATGTCGGTCGCCACAACGCGCTGGACAAGGTGATCGGTGCGGTCGCCGCGCAGCGCGGTGATTTCAGCGCCGGCTTCGTCCTGATGACCAGTCGCGCCAGCTACGAAATCGTGCAGAAGGCCGCCGCCGTCGGCATCGCGGTGGTGGCGGCAGTTTCAGCGGCCACCGGTATGGCGGTAAGGGTCGCGGAAGAGTCCGGGGTCACGCTGGTCGGATTCGTCCGCGGTGAGCGCCACTGCGTTTATACGCATCCCGAGCGGGTTAATCAGGTCCCGGCGCACTAGAGCGCAGGACGCCATCCATATGCAAAGTCGAGGATAGGAACATGGAAGCAGCCCAGCCCAAGTCGGTCAAGCATGTGCCCAGTTACTGCTACAACTGCGTATCGGGTCCTGACCTGATGACGGTCAAGGTGGTCGATGGCGTCGCTACCGAAATCGAACCGAACTTCGCCGCCGCCGACGTCCATCCGGCCAAGGGCAAGGTCTGCGTCAAGGCATACGGCCTGGTGCAGAAGACCTACAACCCGAATCGCGTCAGTACGCCGATGAAGCGGACCAACCCCAAGAAGGGCCGCAACGAGGATCCGGGCTTCGTGCCGATCTCCTGGGACGAGGCGCTCGACATCGTCGCCGACAAGCTCAAGGCAGTGCGTGCCAAGGGCCTGGTCGACGAGGCCGGCCTGCCGCGCGTCGCGGTGAGCCTCGGCCATGGCGGCACGCCGTCCAACTACATGGGCACCTTTCCGGCCTTCCTCGCCGCCTGGGGCGATGTCGATTTCAGCTTCGGTTCGGGGCAGGGCGTCAAGTGCGTGCATTCCGAGCATCTTTACGGCGAGTTTTGGCACCGTGGCTTCACCGTCGCCGCCGACACGCCGAACTGCCGCTACAACATCGCGGTCGGCGCCAACGTCGACGTCACCGGCGGTCCGTGTGCGGTGATCCGCCATGCCGACGCCCGCGTGCGTGGCTACAAGCGCGTCCAGGTCGAGCCGCACCTGACGGCGACCGGCGCCTGCTCCGCCGAGTGGGTACCGATCCGGCCCAAGACCGATCCGGCCTTCCTGTTCGCCCTGATCCATGTGCTGGTGCGCGAGAACGGGCTGGCGAAGCTCGATATTCCCTTCCTGCGCGACCGCACCGCGTCGCCCTACCTGATCGCTCCCGATGGCCTCTACCTGCGCGATCCGCAAAGCGGCAAGCCGCTGATCTGGGACGAGAACACCGCGACGGCGGTGCCCCACGACACGACGGGCGCGAAACCCGCCGTGGCCGGCAGCTTCCGCGTTGCCAGTGCAGTGGTGGTCGATGCCGACAAGGAGCGCCGCGAATACAGCGACGTCGAAGGCAAGACTGCCTACGAGATGCTGTCGCAACACATCGAAAAATACTCGCCGGAATGGGCCGAGACGATCTGCGATGTCAAGGCCGCCACCATCCGCCGCATCGCCAACGAATACCTGGAAGCCGCCAGCATCGGCGAGACCATCGTGATCGATGGCAAGACCCTGCCGCTGCGCCCCGTTGCGGTGACGCTGGGCAAGTCGGTCAACAACGGCTGGGGCGCCTACGAATGCTGCTGGGCGCGCACGGTACTGGCGGCCCTGGTCGGCGCGCTGGAGAATCCCGGCGGCCTGCTCGGCACCACGGTGCGCCTCAACAAGTCGCGCGACAACCGCCACCTGTCGGTCGCTCCCGGCGAGGACGGTTTCATGGTGCAGTACTTCAACCCCACCAGCAAGGAAGAGTGGCAGGTCGCGCCCTCGACGCGCAACCTGCACCAGAGCCTGGTGCCGATCGTCGGCCATAACGGTGCCTGGAGCCAGGCCTTGGGCCCCACGCAACTGGCCTGGATGTTCCAGGGCGAGCGGCCGGACGACTGGAACATGCCGATGCCGACGCTGCCCGAGGTCTGGCTGGTATATCGCTCCAACCCGTCGATATCCTTCTGGGATACGCGCCACCTGGCCGAGATCGCCGCGCGCTTTCCGTTCATGGCCTGCTTCGCCTACACGGTGGACGAGACCAACTACATGGCCGACGTCCTGTTGCCGGAAGCCACCGACCTCGAATCGACGCAGATGATCCGCATGGGCGGCACCAAGTACATGGAGCAGTTCTGGGACCACAAGGGCGTCGTGCTGCGCACCAAGGCCGTTGAGCCGCAGGGCGAAGCGCGCGATTTCACCTGGATCACCACCGAACTGGCGCGGCGCACCGGCCTGCTCGAACCCTACGTCAAAGCCATCAACAAGGGCATTTCCGGCGTTTCGCCGCTGAAGGGCGAGGGCTACGACCTGCGCCTCGACCCGGCTACGCCCCCTGCGCCCGAGCAGATCTGGGATGCCGTCTGCCGCGCGGCGACGATCACCCTGTCCGAAGGGCGCGAGGAACACGACCTGGCCTGGTTCAAGGAGCACGGCTTCTACACGGTGCCGATGTCGCGCCTCGAGTGGTACCTGACGCCGACCATGGAACAGCATGGCCTGCGCTATGAACTGCCATACCAGGAACGCCTGTTGCGCGCCGGTCGCGAACTCGGCCGCCGCTTGCATGAACAGAAAACCAACTGGTGGGACGAGCAGCTCTCCGAATACACGGCCCTGCCGGAATGGCACGACGTGCCCGGACGCTGGATTCGCAACCTGGAAAAAGCCGGTGGCAAGGCGGAGGATTTTCCGTTCTGGCTGCTGACCACCAAGAGCATGCAATATCACGCCGGCGGCAATGCTGCGATCGAGGTCATGCACGAAGTGGCGCAGAACATGCGCGGCCATGCCGGCGTGATCATGAATGCGAAGACCGCAGCCGGGCTGGGCATCGCCGAGGGGGATCGCATCGAGGTGCGCTCACACATCGGCGCCACCTACGGCAAGGCAGCGCTGGTGCAGGGTGTGCGCCCGGACACGCTGGTCATCATCGGCCAGTTCGACCACTGGGCGACGCCCTTCGCCAAGACCATGGAAGCCCCCAGCCTCAACAGCATCGCGCCGATGTCGCTGGACCTGACCGACGCCACCGGATCCGGCTCCGACATCGTGCGGGTTGCGGTACGGCGCATGGAAGGGAGGGTCGCAGCATGACCAGATATGTGATGACCATCGACCTGCGCCGCTGCGTCGGTTGCCAGACTTGTACCGCCGCCTGCAAGGGCGCCAACGCGACGCCGCCTGGTATCCAGTGGCGCCGCGTGCTCGACATCGAGAGCGGCGAATTTCCCGACGTGCGCCGCACCTTCCTGCCGGTGGCCTGCATGCATTGCGGCAATCCGCCCTGCGAACAGGTCTGCCCGACCCGCGCCACGACCAAGCGCGCCGATGGCCTGGTGGCGATCGACTACGACCTGTGCATCGGTTGCGCCAACTGCGTCATGGCCTGTCCCTACGACGCCCGCTCCATCGTGCATGAGCCGCACTACGCCTACAGCGACTCGCCGATGGCGTCCGAAGCCAAGCGCTTCGACCCGGATCGGGTCGGCGTCTCGATGAAATGCAGCTTCTGCAAGGATCGCATCGAACTGGCTGAACGCACCGGCAAGACCCCGGGTGTCGATCCGGAAGTCACGCCGGCCTGCGTCAATTCCTGCATCTCCGGCGCCATGGGTTTCGGCGACATCGAAGATGCTGCCAGCAGCGTCCGTCGCCTGCTGGCCGAAACACAACATTTCCGCATGCACGAAGAACTGGGCACCGAGCCCAGCGTCTATTACGTATGGGACAAGTCATGAAGCCTTCCATTCCTCGCGCGGCGACGCTGGCAGCGCCCAAGCAGCAGCGCAACTGGGACTGGCGCGCCGCCGCCAACTTCGTCTGCGGCGGTGCCGGCGGCGGCCTGCTGCTCGGCGCCGCATTCGCCGGCCTCGAAACGCCTGCCGCGCGCATCGCGGTGCTGCTCGGCCTCGCCCTCATCGCCACCGGCCTGACCTGCGTCTGGTTCGAGATCGGGCGCCCCTGGCGCGCGATGAACGTCTATCGGCATTTCGCCACCTCGTGGATGACGCGCGAAGCGGTGGTGGCCCTCGTCGTGTTTGCCATGGGCGGCCTGGCGCTGCTGACTGGAGCAAAGGCGTTCGTCGTCCTCGCCGGTATCTGCGGCCTGGCTTTTCTCTACAGCCAGGCACGCATATTGGCCGCCAACAAGGGCATTCCCGCATGGCGCCATCCGGCCAGCGTGCCGCTGATGGTCGGCACCGGGCTTGCGGAAGGCGCCGGATTTCTTGCCTGTGTCGCCGCCGGGTTCGGGGCGGCGGGCAGTTCCTGGATCGCGCTGGTGCTGATGGTGCTGATCGGCCTGCGCGCCTGGTTCTGGAAAAGCTATCTCGCCCGACTGGACGACGATGGTGCGCCCGACGCGGCACTCAAGGTGCTGCACGGGATGTCGTCGCGGCTGCTGTTGCTCGGCCATGTAGCGCCGGCCATCGCCGCCGCGCTGGCCTTGTCCGGCGCGCCGGGGCCGGGAGTGTGGCTATTGGCGGCAGGTATCCTGGCTGTCGGCGGCGGCTGGTTCATGAAATACACGCTGGTGCGGCGGGCCGCTTTTACACAGGGTCTGTCGATCAAGCACCTGCCGACTCGCGGCCGGGGAGTTTCCGGCCCGCAAGTCAAACCCGGATGGAAATCCATCCAAGGCGCCAAAGCGGGATAATCGGTTTCATCCGTCGCGGCGAGGTCAGTGTCTTCTGCTGGCCCGCCCGCTACGCAAGAGTTTCATCAGGGAAGCAGATAACAGGCGGGGCCCACGAGCCCCGTCGCACTGGAGGAGACGTGATGTACGAAGTACGCTTTCATGGCCGTGGCGGTCAGGGTGCCGTAACGGCCGCCGCGATGCTTGCCGCTGCCTTGCTGGAAGAGGGTAAGTACGCGGTGTCGATTCCGTCCTTCGGCTTCGAGCGACGCGGCGCGCCGGTGGTCTCCTTCCTGCGTTGCAGCGATCGCGAGATACGGCAACTGACCAACATCTACACGCCGGACTGCCTGATTTGCGTCGATCCGACGCTGGCGAAGTCGGTCGATATCTTCGCCGGCCTGAAGCCCGGCGGCACGCTGGTGCAGGCCTCGCACCGACCCCTCGAGGAAGTGGTCATCGCCGACACGGTGGGCACGGTCGGTCTGTGCGACGCCATCGGCATTGCGCTGCAAATTTTCAAGAAGCCGATCACCAATACGCTGATGCTGGGTGCCTTTGCGCGCACTACCGGCGTAGTTTCCCTGGACGCACTGAAACGCTCGCTGGAAGATTCCGATTTCCGCGATGCCGGCCTAAAGCAGAACATGGTTGCGCTGGAGCGCGGCTACAACGAAACGACGGTACACACCATAGACAGGAGGGTAGCGGCATGAGCGCCGGACGTAGGGCCGCCCCAAATCGGCGCCAGCAACTAGCATGGAGGCCGCTACAGCGGCCGAACCAATGTCACCCCCGCCCTTGGGGCGGGGGACGGGGGGTGGGCATATGAGTAGGCATACCAGCTATCCGATGTTCAACCTCGCCGTCGCCAATGTGCCGGACGACCTCAGTCCCGTCGCCACCGTCATGAGCCCGATGCTGCCCGGCGACTGGCGCAGCATGCGGCCGGTGGTCGATCGCGACAAGTGCGTGAAATGCGCCGTGTGCTGGCTCTACTGCCCGGTGCAGTGCGTCGAGGAAAAGCCGGCCTGGTTCGACTTCAACCTGAAGACCTGCAAGGGCTGCGGCATCTGCGCCAACGAGTGCCCGCAGCGCGCGATCACGATGATTCCGGAGGCGACATGAGCACTCATTGCCACCCTGGTCGCCGTACCGCCAGCGCCGACTTTTTGCCCATGGAGGCCGCATGACTACCGCCACCCTTGAAACGCCGATCCCGACCAAGCCGGCGAAGCAGAAGGTCATGCTGGTCGAAGGCAACGAAGCCGCCGCGCTGGGCGTCGCCCTGGCGCGCCCCGATATGGTCGCCGTATATCCGATCACGCCGCAGTCCTCGCTGGTGGAACACGTCGCCAAGCTGATCGCCGACGGCAAGATGGATGCCGACATCGTCGATGCCGAAGGCGAGCATTCGGTGCTTTCCGTATTGCAGGGCGGCGCTTTGGCCGGAGCGCGGACCTATACCGCGACTTGCGGGCCGGGCCTGGCCTTCATGTTCGAGCCGTATTTCCGTACCTCCGGCATGCGCCTGCCGATCGTCATGTCCATCGTCACCCGCGACGGCATCACGCCGCAGTCGGTGTGGGGCGGCCACCAGGACGCGATGACGGTGCGCGAGGTGGGCTGGGTGCAGGTGTATTGCGAGACGGTGCAGGAGGTGCTCGACACCACCATCATGGCCTTCAAGATCGCCGAGCATCACGATGTCATGCTGCCGGTGAATGTCTGCCTCGACGGCAACTACCTGTCCTACGGCACCTCGCGCGTCGAACTGCCGAACCAGGAAGACGTCGATGCCTTCATGGGCGTCAAGGATGTGAACTGGCACGTGGCTCTGGACCCGCTGCGGCCGATGGCGGTGGACCCGCTGACCGGCGGCTCGGGCGGCAAGGGGCCGTCCACCTTCGTCCGCTATCGCAAGGGCCAGTGCAAAGGCATGCAGAATTCGCTGCGCGTGATCGAGGAAGTGCATGCCGAGTGGGCGCAGCGCTTCGGCCGCAGCTTCGCGCCGCTGGTCGAGGAGTACCGTCTCGACGGCGCCGACTACGCGATCATGACCCTGGGCAGCATGACCGGTGCGGCCAAGGATGCGATCGACGAAGCGCGCGACGCCGGCAAGAACGTTGGACTGATCAAGATCAAGACCTTCAGCCCATTCCCGATCGATGCGCTGCTCAAGTCGCTGGACAAGATACAGGCGCTGGGCGTGGTCGACCGTTCGGTCGGCTTCCGCTGGAACTGCGGGCCGATGTACCAGGAAACCATGGGTGTGCTCTATCGCCTCGGGCGCCACATTCCGTCGATGAGCTTCATCGGCGGCCTGGCCGGCGCCGACATCACCACCGGGCACTTCCACCGCGTCATCGAAGCGACCGAGAAACTGCTGAGCAGTCCGGCGCCGATCGAGCCGGTCTGGCTCAACGAAAAGGACTGACCATGGAACAGACGAAATATCTCGTGGTCGGCAGCAGCCACGCCGCACTCGAAGCGGTGACGGCGATCCGCATGCACGATCCGGAAGGCAGCCTGACGCTGCTGACGCGTGACCCGCACCTGCCGTATTCGCCGACCGTGTTGCCCTATGTCGTATCCGGCCGTTCCGCGCCCGACGGCATTTTCCTGCGTGACGAAAAGTTCTTTGTCGACAACCGCGTCGCGCTCAAGCGCGGCACGGCACTGAAAGCCCTGCATGCGGAACGCAATGCGGCCGAACTAACCGATGGCAGCGAGATTGCCTACGAAAAAATCCTGCTCGCCACCGGCGCTTCACCGGCGATTCCGCCGATTCCCGGCATCGACCAGGTGCCCTACCACGTGCTGCGCACGCTCGACGACGCGACGAAGCTCAACGCGGCGATGAAGGCGTCGAAGCAGGCGGTGGTGATGGGGGCCGGCCTGGTCGGCATGCACGCCGCGGAGAACCTGGTCAAGGCCGGCGCCAAGGTCACCATCGTCGAGATGGCGAAGCAATTGACCGACGGCTATTTCGACGCGACGGCGGCCGGCTTGATCGAGAAGGCCTTTACCGACAACGGTGCCAGGATTCTTACCGGCAGCCGTGTGGTCAAGCTCGCGCCATCTGCCGCCGGCGCCTTGCTGACACTTGAAAACGGCACGACGCTCGAAGCCGACCTGCTGCTGGTCGCCACCGGCGTCAGGCCGAACATGGAGTACCTGGCCGGCAGCCAGGTCGAACACGACCGTGGCATTCTGGTCAGCGACACCATGCAGACCAGCGTCGCCAACGTCTGGTCCGCCGGCGACTGTGCCCAGGCCAAGGGCTTTTATACCGATGCGAAGATCATGAACGCGATCCTGCCGGACGCTACGGAGCAGGGCCGCATTGCCGGCATGGCGATGGCAGAGGATCCGGGATTGAAGAAATATCCCGGCGGCGTGCCGCTCAACACCTATCACTTCTTCGGTCGCCACGCGATCTCGGTCGGCAGCAGCAAGGTGCCAGAGGGTGGCGAAATGGTCACCCGCTTCGATGAAGCCAGCGGCCGGTACCTGAAGGCGATCTTCAGCGCCGACAACCGCCTGACGGGAATTTACGGCGTCAACGAATTCTTCGATGGCGGCGTGATGTGCCAGTTGATCCTGCGCCGGATCGACCTGTCGCCGGTGAAGGAACGCTTCCTCGCCGAGCCGATGAAGGTCGGCCGCGAAATCATGTCGAAGACGTGGAGATAAGCATGGGAACTTTTGGAGGGGCCTACAACACCATCGCCTTCGACGCCGACAAGTGCGACGGTTGCGGCGACTGCATGACCGCCTGCGCCACGGCGAAAGTCGGCGTTGGCGATACGGCACGCTCGCGCATCCAGATCGCGGGGAATGCCGCTGACGGCTTCGAACTGGCGCTGTGCCGCCAGTGCGCCGATCCCAAATGCGTCACGGTCTGTCCTGCCGCGGCGCTGACCAAGAATTACGCGAACGGCGTCATCGACTGGAATGGCGACAAATGCGTCGACTGCCTGTTGTGCACCGTCGGCTGCGCCTATGCCGGCATCGCGCTCGACGCCGGCACCGGCCACGTCGCCAAGTGCGACACCTGCGACGGCGCCCCGGCCTGCGTCCCGGCCTGTCCGCACGATGCGCTGACCTACATCACCACCTCGCGCATCTACAACGAGGTCGGCGATTGGGAAGACCTGTTCGCCCCGGGCCTCGCCGGGTGCCAGGGCTGCAACACCGAACTGCTGATGCGCCACACCCTGCGCCGTACCGGCCCGGAAACCGTGCTGGCGACGCCGCCGGGCTGCGTGCCCGGCATGGGCTCGGTCGGCTTCAACGGCACCACGGGTACCAAGGTGCCGGTCTTCCATCCGCTGCTGACCAACACCGCGGCCATGCTCGCCGGCGTCAAGCGCCAGTACAAGCGGGTCGGGCGCGAGGTGCTGGCACTGGCCATCGCCGGCGACGGCGGTGCCTCCGACGTCGGCTTCCAGTCGCTTTCCGGTGCCGCCGAACGCAACGAGCAGATCCTGTTCATGGTCGTCGACAACGAGGGCTACATGAACACCGGCATGCAGCGGTCGAGCTGCACGCCCTACGGTGCCTGGACTTCGACCACGCCGGTCGGGCAGGGCACCGGTTCGGGCGGGATGCCTTCGCAGGGCAAGACGCAGGACGCGAAGAACCTGCCGCTGATCATGGTCAACCACCGCTGCGAGTATGTCGCGACGGCCTCCACGGCCTACATGGAAGACCTCTACGACAAGCTCGACAAGGCCATCGCCGCCTCCAAGCGAGGCTTTGCCTATCTCCATGTGTATTCGCCCTGCACCACGGGCTGGCGCTTCCCGACCGACCAGAACATGGAGGTCGCGCGCAAGGCGGTGGAAACCAATTTCGTCATGTTGTGGGAGTACAACCCGGCGGACGGCCTGCATTTCACCCGGCCGGTGGACGACCCGCTGCCGGTGACCGAATACCTGAAAGCCATGGGACGCTTCCGCCACCTGAGTCCCGACCAGGTTTCACACATCCAGTCCAAGGTCGTGGAAAATCTTGCATTCGTAAAACAAATGGCGCATCGAGAAAGCGCATAAGGGGAGATACATGAGCAAGCAGGAATCGCCGGCCAACGGCCTGGAGCCCATCGAGAAGGCAAGTCGCGACGAGTTGCAGGCTGTGCAGTTGCAGCGCATGAAATGGTCGCTGCGGCACGCCTACGACAACGTGCCGCACTACCGCAAGAAGTACGACGCCGCCGGGGTGCATCCGGACGACCTCAAGACGCTGGCGGACCTGGCGAAGTTTCCCTTCACCACCAAGGCCGACCTGCGCGATACCTATCCGTTTGGCATGTTCGCTACGCCGATGCGTGACGTGGTGCGCATCCACGCTTCTTCCGGCACCACAGGCAAGCCGACCGTGGTCGGCTATACGAAGAATGACATAGCCATGTGGGCGCAGCTGATGGCGCGCTCGATGCGCGCGGCCGGCGCCAGCGCCGACGACATGATCCTGAATTCCTACGGCTATGGCCTGTTCACCGGCGGCCTCGGCGCCCACTACGGCGGCGAAGCCCTGGGCGCGACGGTGATCCCGATGTCCGGCGGCCAGACCGAAAAGCAGATCCAGTTGATCCAGGACTTCAAGCCGACCGTGATCTGCTGCACGCCGTCTTACGTGCTGACCATCGCCGACGAGATGATCAAGCAGGGCATCAACCCGCGCGAAACCAGCCTGCGGGTCGGCCTCTTCGGCGCCGAACCCTGGACCAACGAGATGCGGCGCGAGATCGAGGAACGCCTCAATATCGACGCCATCGACATCTACGGCTTGTCGGAAGTCATGGGCCCCGGCGTGGCCTGTGAATGCACCGAGACCAAGGACGGCCCGACGATCTGGGAAGACCATTTCTATCCGGAAATTATCAATCCGGAAACCGGCGAGGTACTGCCCGACGGCGAGATCGGCGAACTGGTGTTCACCTCGCTGTCCAAGGAGGCGCTGCCCATCCTGCGCTACCGCACGCGCGACCTGACCCGCCTGTTGCCGGGCACGGCTCGCCCCATGCGGCGCATGGAAAAGATTACCGGCCGCAGCGACGACATGCTGATCATTCGTGGCGTCAATGTTTTCCCGACGCAGATCGAGGAAATCCTGCTGAAGAACCCGAGTCTTTGCGCCCAGTACCAGTTGCAGGTCTCGCGTGACGGACATCTCGACAAGCTGGATGTCTATGTCGAGGTGCGCGCCGACTTGTCCGACAGGACCAGCGAGGAACAGCGCAGGGAAATCGGCGCCGAGGTCGAGCATCGCATCAAGGTGCTGGTCGGCGTTTCCTCCACGGTGCACGTGGTCGAGACCGACAAGGTCGAGCGCACCCTGGTCGGCAAGGCCAAGCGGGTGATCGACAGAAGACCGAAATAAATTGCTTGAGATCAATCAGTTCCGTGGAGGTTGGTGTAGTATCGTTCCCGTGGCCCACTGGTGACGATGCAATATAGTGCATTAAAGCGCGCTAATTGGCTTGAAATACCTCGGTTTTCGATGTGGTATAAGGTTCCCTGATTCAGGTATCACGAATTTCAGTTTGTATCTGCTTGTCAATCAAATAAGGCGGCTCAGTCGCCATCAAAGAGGAGACGTAGATGAAAAAGCTTTTCGCAAAAACCCTGATTGCCGCATCGATTGCCGGAACTGCCTTTGCAGTCCAGGCCCAGGAAGTCACACTCAAAGTGCATCACTTCCTGTCGGCCCAGACCTTCATCCACACCGGCGTGTTCGAGCCGTGGTGCGCCAAGCTCGGCAAGGAATCCAACAACCGCATCAAGTGCCAGATCTACCCGGCCATGCAGCTAGGTGGTACGCCGCCGCAACTGTTCGACCAGGCCAAGGACGGCGTCGCCGACGTGGTGTGGACGGTGCTCGGCTACTCTGCCAACCGCTTCCCGATGTCGGAAGTCTTCGAACTGCCCTTCACCATGACCAATGCGGAAAGCACCAGCCGCGCCGCTTGGGATTTCACCCAGACGCATGCCGCGCACGAGTTCAAGGACGTCAAGGTTCTTGCCGTCCACGTTCATGGCCCCGGCTACCTGTTCACCACCAAGAAGCAGATGAAGTCGATGGAAGACTTCAAGGGCATGAAGTTCCGTGCGCCGACCCGCCTGACGAACAAGATGCTCGCCGCCATGGGCGCCACGCCGGTCGGCATGCCGGTTCCGGCGGTGCCCGAAGCGCTGTCCAAAGGCGTCATCGAAGGCGCGGTGATTCCTTACCAGGTGGTACCGAGCATCAAGGTCAATGAACTGGTCAAGTACGCCGCCGAAACCGATCCGAAGTTCAACGCCCTGTACACGACGGTGTTCACCATCGCCATGAACAAGGCCAAGTACGACTCCCTGCCTGCCGACCTGAAGAAAGTGATCGACGCCAATTCCGGCATCGAGCTCTCCGCCATGGCCGGACGCGTGCAGGAAGCCGACGACGGCCCCGGCCGCGAGAAGACTAAGGCCTCGGGCGTCACCATCAACGTGATCCCGGCCGCCGAACTGGCGAAGTGGAAGAAGGCCACCGACTCACTCGATGACGAGTGGATGGCCAACATGACCAAGGCCGGTCACGATGGTCCCAAGCTGTTCAAGGCGGCGCAGGACCTGATCAAGAAGTACACCAAGTAAGCAGCACAGCGCGCCGGACGCCGTGTTCACGGCGTCCGGCAAACTCCCGCAGCCGGCCCAAGGGAGCCACGGGAGCGCATGACACCTAGGAGTTTTCATGGCTGACGCCATTTACGTCGACAAGGACGCGCAGCCAACTGCGCTCGTCGGCAGGATTTTGAACAAGGTTTGCCGGGGCTTCGCCATCGGGTCCGGCCTGATGCTGATCGCGATGTCGCTGATGTCGGTGGGCAGCATCGTCGGTCGCGCGCTGTTCAGCCAGCCTGTGCTAGGTGATTACGAACTGGTTCAGGCCATGTCGGCCGTCGCCGTGTCGATGGCGCTGCCCTTCTGCCAGATGATCCGCGGCCACATCATTGTCGATTTCTTCACCACCAGCGCGCCGCCCAGGTTCAACAAGTTCCTCGACATCATCGCCAGCCTGTTGCTCGCCGTCGCCGGTTTTGTTTTCGCCTGGCGCATCACGCTCGGCATGTTCGAACTTCGCGCCAACGGCGACGCCTCGATGCTGCTCAATCTGCCCACCTGGTGGGCCTATGCGCCGATGGTGCCGTCCTTCTTCCTGTTGGGCTGCGCGGCTTTGTACACCGCCTGGGTCGATGTCACCGGAGCCGACAAATGACCGGTATCGAACAGGGCATGCTGATGGGCGGGGTGATGATCCTGCTGCTGGTGTTGCGCATCCACATCGGCATGGCCATGCTGATCGCCGGCTGTATCGGCTACGTCTGGGTCGCCGGCCCGTCGCCCTTGCTCAGTTACATGAAGACATCAGCCTACGCACGCTATTCGATCTACGATCTCTCGGTGGTGCCGCTGTTCCTGCTGATGGGCCAGTTCGCTACTCACGGTGGCCTGTCGCGCGCGCTGGTCCGCGCCGGCGCCACGCTGATCGGCCACTGGCGCGGCGGGCTGGCCATGGCTGCGGTCGGGGCCTGCGCCGGCTTCGGCGCGATCTGCGGTTCCTCGCTCGCCACGGCGGCCACCATGGGCCAGGTGGCCCTGCCGGCGCTGCGCGAGCACAAATATTCCGGACGCCTGGCAACGGCGGCGATCGCCGCCGGCGGCACGCTGGGCATCCTGATCCCGCCCTCGGTGCCACTGGTGATCTACGCCATCCTCACCGAGCAGAACATCGCCAAGCTGTTCATGGCCGCCGTGATTCCCGGCATCGTAGCCATGCTCGGCTACTGGGCGGTGATCGCCATCATGGCCCGCGTCGACCCGACATCTGCCCCCGAAAGCGAGAAGGCCAGTTGGGGCGAGCGCATCGCCGCCATCGTCGAGACCTGGCCGGTGATCCTGATTTTCGTCGTCGTCATCGGCGGGATCTACGGCGGCTACTTCACGCCCACGGAAGCGGCGGCGGTGGGCACGCTCGCCACCGCCTTCGTCGCCTGGCGCTCGGGCGGACTGTCGAAGCGCGGCTTCCTCGAATGCGTCTATGGCACCTCGCAGGCCACCGCGATGATCTTCCTGATCCTGCTCGGCGCCGACATCATGAACGTCTTCCTGGCGCTGACGCAGATGCCCGCCGAACTGGCGAAGTGGGTGATCGGCCTCGGGCTCTCGCCGCTGCTGGTGATGCTGGTGATCATCATCATCTACCTGTTCCTCGGCTGCATCATGGACAGCCTGTCGATGCTGCTGCTGACCATCCCGATCTTCTTCCCCATCATCATGGGCATGGACTTCTGGGGCCTCGATCCCGAAGGCAAGGCGATCTGGTTCGGCATCATCGCCCTGATGGTGGTCGAGATCGGCCTGATCACGCCGCCGGTGGGCATGAACGTCTACATCATCAGCAGCATGGCCAAGGAAACCTCGATGAAGGAAACCTTCATCGGCATCATTCCCTTCCTGGCCTCCGACGTTTTGCGCATCGCTCTGATCGTTTTCGTGCCCTCGGTGGCGCTGATCGCGCTCAAACTGTAAGAGTCGGCGCTGGCGACACGGCGATTCGATTCGCCCTGCCGCCAGTTCCGGGCGCATCCAGTTCTGGCGTTCTTCGGCCGATGCGTCACAATCGCGTTTTCCTTGCGTCAGGCAGGTCATGAGTCCACTCACCAAAGGCATCGGGGTACTGTTCGGTCTCCCCGCCATTCTCGCCGTCGTTTTCTTCACCTATTTCAATGCCACCGGCGCCGACCGGATGAAGGCGGTTTGCAGTCAGGTCAAAGCAGGAATGACCCGCGCACAACTGAATACCTTCGTCATCGAGAAGCGGCTTGATGGCGTCATTGCGGACAGCGGCGTCAGCATCCTCGGCGATGCGAAAAGCTACGGTCGCCACAGTTGCAAGGTGACCGTGGCGGCCGGCGTGGTGACGGCGGTCGAATACATCCTGGCCGATTGAGGTAGCGCCGCCCGGTCCCGGCGCTGCCCCGGCGGCCGGCAGCGGGAGGGCAGGGTTGAAGTTGTATGCTTCGCCTTTTGCGAACTTCCTCGATCCGCCATGCCACTGACCAGCCCCGCCCGCGACACCGCCCTCGACCTGATTTCCTTCATCGACGCCAGCCCCAGTCCGTGGCATGCGGTGGCGAGCGTCGAGCAGCGCCTTTTGGCGCACGGCTATACACGGCTGGAGGAAGGCGCGCGCTGGTCGCTGGTGCCGGGCGGGCGCCATTACGTGGTGCGCGGCGGCGCTTCGCTGATCGCCTTCGTGGCCGGCAGCCGGCCGCTGGCGGAGGCCGGATTTCGCATCGTCGGCGCCCACACCGATTCGCCCGGCCTGCGTCTCAAGCCGCGCCCGGCGTTGGGCGGCAACGGCATGGCACGCCTCGGCGTGGAGGTCTATGGCGGGCCGATCCTGGCCACCTTCGCCGACCGCGACCTCAGCCTGGCCGGGCGTGTCGTGGTGCGCACTGCCGCGGGTCCGCAAGCGCGCTTGCTGCGCTTTGAGCAGCCACTGCTGCGCCTGCCCAACCTGGCGATTCACATGAACCGGGAGGTGAACGAAGCGGGCCTCAAGTTCGACAAGCAAACCGAGTTGCCGCTGCTGTTCGGTCTGTCGGGCAATGACGACGATGCCGAAGCGAGCCTGCGCCGCCGGCTGGCCGGCGCGGTGCAGGCCGAGGCGACCGACCTGCTGAGCTGGGAACTGGCCGCCTACGACGTGCAGCCGGGATGCCTGTGGGGTGCCGACGAGGAATTCATCGCCAGCCGCCAACTCGACAACCTCGCTTCCTGCCACGCGGCACTGACCGCGCTGACGGCGACGCAGGGGCCGGGTGCGACGTGCGTCGCGGCCCTGTTCGACCACGAGGAAGTCGGCAGCGAAAGCGCGGCCGGCGCCGGCGGCAGCTTCGTCACCGACGTCCTGGCGCGCATCGGCCTGGCACTCGGACTCGACGAGGAAGACCGGCGCCGGGCGCTGGCGCAGAGCTTCTTTGTCAGCGCCGACATGGCCCATGCGTACAACCCGAATTTTCCCGCGGCCTACGAGCCCGACCACAAGGTGATGGTGAACGGCGGGCCGGTGATCAAGAGCAACGCCAACCAGCGCTATGCCACCGAGGCGGCAACCGCGGCGCGCTTCATGACGGCCTGCCGGCAGGCCGGCGTGCCCTTCCAGCAGTATTCGCATCGCGGCAACCTGGGCTGCGGAAGCACCATCGGCCCCATCGTCGCCGCGCGACTCGGCATCGCCAGCGTCGATGTCGGCTCCCCGATGTGGGCCATGCACAGCGCCCGCGAAAGCGCCGGCGCGCAGGATCCGGCTTACATGATCGCGGCCCTGGCAGCCTGCTACGCGAGCTGAATGACGAACCAACAAGGAGAACACCGATGGGCATCGATCCACTGCCGCTGGACGCGGACACCATCCTCGCCCTGTCCGGCGTCACCACGGCAACGCTGACCACGGTCCTGCTCAAGAAAGGCCTGCGCAACGTCTGGATCCGCCGTTCGCGGCCGCTGCACGCGGCGGCGCCGCAGCGCCTGGTCGGTCGCGCCTTCACGCTGCGCTTCGTGCCGGCGCGCGAGGACCTGGCGACACCGGCTTCGTGGGGTTCGCCGATTTCGACACGGGCTGCGATCGAGGCGATGCCGGCCGGTTGCATCGCGGTGGTGGATGCGATGGGCGTGGACGACGCCGGCATCTTCGGTGACATCCTCTGCTCGCGCATGAAAAAGCGCGGCGTCGCGGCGCTGGTCACCGACGGCGTGGTGCGCGATGTGGGCGGCGTGATGGGCAGCGGCCTGCCGGTTTGGTGCAACGGCGTCGCGGCGCCGCCTTCGGTGGCCGGGCTGACCTTCGTCGGCTGGCAGGAGCCGATCGGCTGCGGCGGCGTCGCGGTGTTCCCCAACGACGTGGTGGTGGCCGACGCCGATGGCGCGGTGCTGATCCCGGCCGCGCTGCTGGCCGAGGTGATCGCGGAATCCGTCGAGCAGGAAAGGTTCGAAGGCTGGATCATGGCCGAGGTCGCGGCGGGCGTGCCGTTGCCCGGACTCTACCCGCCGAACGAGGACGCCAGGGCGCGCTATGCGGCCTGGGTAGCCCGTCAAACCTAGGGCAGGCGTCCAGCCGGGGAATCGAACGCCGCAACCGGGCGCAATACGAGTTTCGTGAATGAGTCATTTGAAGGGGATTCGAGGAGGTATCGATGTCATCACACATGCTGCAAGGCAAGCGCGTCCTGATCACCCAGTCCGATGCCTTCATGGGACCGGTGCTTTGCGAGGTCTTCGCCGGGCACGGCGCCGCGGTGGTCGCCAGTACGCAATCCCTGCTTGATCCGGACGCGGCGGCGGCCGTGGTCGCCGCGGCCGGTGCGGTCGATGTGTTGGTCGCCAACCTGGCCCTGCCGGCACCGGCGACGCCGGTGACGGACGTATCGGAACAGGAATGGCAAGACACCTTCGCCGCCCTGGTGGATCCGCTGCCGAGGCTGTTACGCGCAGTGCTGCCTCAGATGATCGAGCGCCGCGCCGGCAAGGTCCTCGTCATGGGCAGCGCGTCGGCCTTGCGGGGAATGAAGCGGGCGTCGACCTACAGCGCGGCCCGGGGCGCCCAACTGGCCTATGTGCAGGCCGTCGGCGTCGAACTTGCCGCGCACAACGTGCAGGTGAATGCGATCGCCCAGAACTTCGTGGACAACCCTACCTACTTCCCTGCCGAGGTTCAGGCGAATCCGCGCTTCCAGGAGCGACTGAAGCGCGAAGTACCACTCGGTCGGCTGGTCGGCGCGCGCGAGGATTCCGAGTTCGCCGCCTACCTGTGCAGCGATGCGGCGAACTGCTTCGTCGGCCAGGTGTTTCCGGTGTGCGGCGGCTGGGTGGCCCGCTAGCCGCTCGCTGCAGGGCCGGCGCGGTCGCGGCATTGCGCCGCGACCGCGCGGGGCGCGGGCCTACTTCGTCTTGCTGAAATCCGGCGTGCGCTTTTCCTTGAATGCCGTGATGCCCTCGCGCGCGCTGTCGAGGCAGGCGGAAAGGCCGAAGGATCGGTAGCCGACCTCCAGCGCCTCGGCGAAACTCGCCGCCGCCGCCGCTTCGAGGATGGAACGTTCCATCAGTTCGATGCACTCGCGGCTCAGTATCTGGCCGCTGGCGGCGCGTGCTTCGACAGGATCGATGGTCACTTGCACCGGGTTGTCGCCGATCGGTTTGACCTTGCCGGCGAGTTCGCGGGCTCGCGCAACGGCCATCGCCACCAGGTGATCGACATCGTCGGCGATGCCGTCGATGATGCCCAGTTCATGGGCGCGCGTGGCCTTCAGGCGCTCTGCCGTGCGCAGCATGGCGTTGAAGGTCGGCGCCGCGTGCGGCCAGCGGCGGTAGGGAACGGCCATGGCGCCGATGCCGTGGGTGATGCCCAGCGTCACCTCGGGCATCTGTATCCAGGCGCGCTTGAGCGCCACGATGCTGTGGCAACGCGCGGCGAGCTCGAAGCCGCCGCCCAGGGCGATGCCGTTGAGCGCGGCGACCACGGGCTTTTTCATCTGGTCGAGGTGCACCAGCAGGCGCGAGCAGTCGCGCGCGTACTGCGCCGAGGCATCCGCGTCGCCCAGCATGTCCACGAAGCGGCCGATGTCGCCGCCGGCGCAGAAGGCCTTGGTGCCGTAGCCGGTGATGACGAAGCCGGTGACCTTGGGGTCGTTCTCGAAGCGCTTGATCACCGACAGGATCTCGTCGTTCATCTCGTCGTGCAGGGCGTTCATCGCCTCGGGGCGGCGCAGGGTGATGACTTTGACATCGCCCAGGTCATCGACCAGGATGTGCCGCAGGAAGCCCTGGTAGGCGTCGAAGGGGCGTGTCGGCATTGGCATGCCGGCGCGTTCCGTGCGCAGGCGGATCAGGGCCTGGCCGGTAGTCTGTTCGCCCAGCGTGCGCATCAGGTCCAGTGGGCCGTGCTTGAAGCCCAGCGCCAGGCGGCAGCCGAGGTCGAGGTCGGCCGAATCGCCGATCTTGCGGTCGACGATGTCCACGCTTTGCGAGAAGAGTATCCCCAGCAGGCGCTGGCGGATCGCCTGCGCGGTGGCCGGGGCGACCTCGACTTTCCTGCCGGGCGGCACCGTGACCCAGGTATCGACCGACTTGAAGATGGGCGCGGGATCGTAATGCGACCCCTCCATCTCGGCCTGCAGGGTGTTGGTTTCGGTGATGATGGGGTTGCCATGGGCGAGGTTCAGTACGAAGAAGGGCCCGGCATGGACGAACTCGGCGGCGACGCTGTCGATCTCGGCGGCGGTGGCGCGATCGAGCAGCATGGCGGATTCGTTGCACCAGTTGTCGAAGATGCGGTCGAGCATGAAGCAGGCGACGTCGGCCGTCAGCAGCGGCACCTTGCCGGTCACGCAGAAGGCCCAGCGCAGGTACTCGACCACGGCCGGGTCGGACTTCTTCCATTCGATCACTTCGACGGCCGGGTTGCGCCAGGCGGGCGCAAAAAAGTGGGTCACGGTGGCGCGCGCCGGATGCTTCATCTCGGAAAAGATCAGTTCCGCCGGCAGCGAACTGGTGTTCGAGGTGATCAGCGCATCGGCGCGGACTACGGCCTCGATCTGGGCGAAGATCTTGCGCTTGAGCGGCAGGTTTTCGGTGGCGGCTTCGATCACCCAATCGGCATCGGCGATGTCGGCGTAATCGATCGTGCCGTAGAGGTTGTGGATTACGTCCCTGGCCTCGGCCTCGTTCATCTTGCCGCGCGCCACGGCCTTTTTCGAATATTCGGCGAAGCGCAGCAGGGCCGACTCCACGGCCTTCTGATTGACGTCGACGAGATAAAGCTTGAGGCCGGGAATCGCGCTCTTCAGGTAATAGCCGATGTCCGGGCCGATGGTGCCGGCACCGATGATGGCGACGGCGCGGGGCAGGGGACGGTTGGGCGTGGCGAGCAGCGGATTGGCGTAGCGGGCGGTCATGGTGCGATCCTTTGTATGCGGTATACAAAGATTATCCGATATTCGCGCCGATCGCACAATCCGCCATAACGGGGCCGAAAGTGGGCGCCGGGAACACGGCGTCGGCGACACGGCGCCGCGAATCGCCGGCGACTCGACGCCACCGTGGCAAGCCGTTATCCTGTGCGACATGATCACCGTCCACCACCTCGAAACCTCGCGCTCGCAACGCGTCCTCTGGCTGCTCGAAGAGCTCGGCCTGCCCTACGAACTGGTGATCTACAAGCGCGACCGCAAGACGCGCCTGGCGCCGCCGGAGCTCAAGGCCGTGCATCCGCTGGGCAAGTCGCCGGTGATCACCGACGGCGACCTCGTCATCGCCGAATCCGGCGCGATCCTCGAGTACATCGCCGAACGTTACGGGAAGCTGGCGACCGGCGATCTGGCCGGCCTCGTGCCGGCGCCCGGCACGGAGGAGCATCGCCAGGCGCGTTTCTGGATGCATTACGCCGAGGGCTCGCTGATGAACTGGCTGGTGATGAAACTGGTGTTCATGACCATCCCGACCCAGCCCATGCCCTTCTTCGTGCGTCCCATCGCGCGCAAGTTGTGCGCGCAGGTGCAGAAGAAGCTGGTCGACCCCAATGTCGGCACGGCACTGGCATTCATGGAAAGCCATCTCGCCAGCCACGACTGGTTCGCCGGCGCGCAACCGAGCATCGCCGATTTTCAGATGAGCTTCCCGGTCGAGGCCGCGCTGTCACGCGGCGCGAAACTCGGCAACTATCCGAAGCTGATGGCCTACAAGGAACGCATGGTGGCGCGTCCCGCCTATCGCCGCGCGCTGGAAAAGGGCGGGCCGGTCCTGATGTCGGCCTGAGCGCCGCGCGTCACGCCGCCGGCGCGCTGCCGATGAACTTCGGATTGTCGAACAGCGAAGTGATGCGGACCTGGCGCACTTCCGGATGGTCGGGCACGAGGTAAATCACCGGCGTCAGCATTTCCTCGAATATGCCGCGCAGGCTGCGCGCGCCGACCTTGTATTCCATGGCGAGGTCGGCGATCTGTTCGAAGACCAGCGGCGCGATCATCAGTTCGACGCCCGAGTTCTGCATGATCTGCTGGTACTGGCTGTAGATCGAATTCTTCGGTTCGGTCATGATGCGCACCATCAGGTCGCGCGAAAGCGGCTTCAGGGAGGCGACGATGGGCAGGCGCCCGGCGAATTCCTGGATCAGGCCGTACTCGAACAGGTCGGTCGGCTTGACGCGCGAATTGAGGCGGTCGAGCAGCTTCTGGTTGTCGGCTTCCGAGGTGGAAATGAAGCCGTAGGACTTGGTGCGCGCCAGCACTTCCTCGAGCCCGACGAAGGCGCCGCCGCAGATGAAGAGGATCTGCGTGGTGTCGATGTAGTGCGAATCCTTGATCTTGACCGGGGCGCCTTCCATGATCTTGAGCAGCGCATGCTGCACGCCTTCGCCGGAGGTGCCGCGCATCTGCCCCTGCTGGCTGTGCACCACCTTCAGCTTGTCGATCTCGTCGATGAACACGATGCCGCGCTGGGCGCGCTCGATGTCGCCTTCGGCCTTGTCGATCAGGCGCTGCAGGATGGCCTCGATCTCGTCGTTGACGTATTCCGTCTGCGCCAGCGAGGTGGCATTGGCGGTGACGAAGGGCACCTTGAGGACCCGAGACAGCGTCTCGCACATCAGCGTCTTGCCGGTGCCGGTGGGCCCGACCAGCAGCACGTTGCTCTTGATGATCTCCAGCCCCTCGGGCGCGGCCAGCGCGACTTTCTTGTAGTGGGTATAGACGGCAACGGCGAGCTGGCGCTTGGCCTCGTCCTGGCCGATCACATGCTGGTCGAGGAACTGGACTATCTGGCTGGGGGTCATGGCGCAAGCATACCAGCTAGCCTCGCGCCGCGAGCAGTTCGCGCAGTGCGGTCTTCAGCACCTTGCCGGTATTGTTCTTGGGCAGCGATTCGACCATCACGTAACGCTTGGGCCGCTTGAAGCGGGCGATGTGGTCGAGGCACAGCGCGTCGAGTTCCGTCGTGTCGGGGGCGGGGCCGCGCGGCACGACGAAGGCGATCACGATTTCGCCCCATTCCGCATCGGCCTGGCCCACCACCGAGACCTCGCTCACCGCCGGGTGGCGCAGCAGCACTTCCTCGACTTCGCGCGGGTAGATGTTGGAGCCGCCGGAAATGATCACGTCCTTGCTGCGGTCCTTCAGCGTGAGGAAGCCGTCCTCGTCCATGCTGCCGACATCACCGGTGTGCAGCCAGCCGTTGCGCAGGGTTTCGGCGCTGGCGGCGGGGTTGTTCCAGTAGCCTGCCATCACCGTGTCGCCGCGCACCAGCACCTCGCCGATCTCGCCCGGCGCCAGCGGCTTGTCGTCGGCATCGGCGACGCGGACCTCGACGCCGGTGAAGGCCGGCCCGACCGAGGCCAGCCTTTCCGCGTGGCGCGGATGGGCGGTGTCGGCATGCATGGCGCGCGGCAGGCAGGAAATGGTCATCGGCGATTCGCCCTGGCCGTAGATCTGCACCAGCGCGTTGCCGAAGCGCGCCAGCGCCGCCTTGCAGTCGGCGACGTACATCGGCCCGCCGCCATAGACGATGGTCTTCAGCCCCGGCACGGCGGCCGGATCGGGATGCTCGACCAGGCGCTTGACCATGGTCGGCGCGGCAAACATCGTCACGCCGCGATGCGCCCGCAGCAGTTCGAAAATCTCGGCCGGCTCGAAGCCGCCGGATTCCGGCGTGACGTTGATGCCGCCCTGCGCGACGTGGGGCAGCATGTAGAAGCCTGAGCCGTGCGACATCGGCGCGGCGTGGATGATGGCGTCGCCCGGCGCTATGGCATCGACGTCGGCGAAATAGTTGAGCACCGCAGCCATCAGGTTGCGCTGCGTCAGCGTCACGCCCTTGGGCCGGCCAGTGGTACCGCTGGTGTAGAACAGCCAGGCGGGATCGTCGGCGGAGCGTTCGGCGGGTGGCATCGACTCGGCGGCGAACAGCGTTTGCCATCCCGGTGCGTCGATTTCGATCGTGGCCTCCAAACCCGGCACAGCTAGCCCGGCGACGGCGCCGTGCAGGTCGGGCGTGGCGAAGCACAGCCGCGCACCGGCATTGCCGAGGATGTACTCCAGCTCGCGCGGGTGCAGCTTGGCGTTGATCGGCACCGCCACCAGCCCGGCATGCCAGCAGGCGAACATCAGCTCGACATACGCGGGGCAATTCTTCATCACCAGTCCGACGCGGTTGCCGGGCTGCAGGCGCGCCGCCAGGCCGGCGGCGAGGCGGGCCACGCGCGCGCCGAGTTCGGCGTAGGTCGCGACGGTTTGCGTGCCGACTGCCAGCGCGGGCCGCTCGGCATGGAGGCGCGCCGAACGCGCGAGGAGCAGGGCGATGTTCATGATGTTGGCGTTGCGCGCGGCAGGCTGAGGGAAAGCAGGATGGCAGCGAAGTGCACGAAGTAAAGCATGAACGCCGCGGCCCAGAGCAGGGTGGCCAACCCGATCAGCGCAGTATGCTGGGCGCCGACTCCCGCGGCCACGCGCAGCAACGCGGCGAGGAGCATCGCGCCGTAGGCGACCAGCATCACGCGCGGCACCACCGGCGGGCGGCCGGTGTGGCGCAGGCTGACGCGCGTCATCAGGCCCAGCATCATCATGCCGAGGCTGCCGACGGTGAAGGCATGCAGCCAGGCTGACTCGGGCAGCGCGCCCGTCAGTTCGGCGACGGCCTTGAGTGCGAAGGCCAGCAGCAGCCAGGCGAAGCCCAGGTGCATGGTCAGCAGCAGCGGCACGTCGGCCACGCGCCAGCCTTGCCAGCGCAGGCTGCGCCAGCCGTAGAGCAGTGTGCAGGCCAGCGCCGCGGCGCCGGTCCAGACGCGCGGCGCGCCGGCCAGGTCGCAGCCCGCCAGCAGCAGCAGGGCCGCCAGCGCGGCCACCTCCAGCCCCATGAGGAAGGGCACCTGGTCGCCGCGACCTTTTTCGCGCAGCGCGTTGCCGGTGAAGATCGGCGCCAGCACGCCGCCCTTCAGCACGTAGAGCACGACGATGGCCCAGATCGCGGCGCGCAGCGCCTGCCCGGCCAGCAGCGCATCGCTCCGTGCCGCCGCCTGGTAGTAGAGCAGGTTGGCGATGAACAGAGCGCCGAGGATCGGCAGCAGCAGCAGGTAGAGCCGGTTCTTTGCCCGCAGCAGTTGCGGCGTCAGCATCCCGATTGCGGCGGGAAACAGCAGGCCGTCGACCATCGCCGGTAGCGGCGCGGGCAGCCAGGGCGACAGCCAGAAAGCCAGGCGCCCGGCGATCCACAGCCCGGCCAGCAGCACCAGGCGGCCGCCCTGGACCTCATCGGTGTCGGCCCAACTCGGCAGCGCAGTGACCACGATGCCGAGGATGATCGCCGTGGCGAAACCGAAAACGAACTCATGGCCATGCAGCAGCTTGAGCGGCATGCCGCCGGGCGTCGGCAACAGACCCAGCCAGGCCGCGAACCAGATCGCCGCCAGCAGTGGTGCATAGGCGGAACCCAGCAGGTAGAAGGGGCGGAAGGCGCTGGCCCAGAGCGGGGATCGGGTCAAGGTGAGGAGGAGCGGATCTAGCGCGGGGGTCGGGTGCCAATGCGCGCGGGCCGGCAGATCGGCAGGCCTTCGGCCGACGTCATGCAGGTGGCGTCGATCACCTCGTTGCGCGGCGTGACGACGCGGCAGGGGGCGCCGATCGCCTTGCCTTCGCAGGCGGCGATTGCGACACGGCGAATGTTGGGCTGGCGGTCGCCGTCTGCACTTGCCGGCGGCGGCGCGGGGCGCTCGGCGGGGGCGTCGAATGCGCTTGCGGGTGCCTGCACGCTTGCCGGGACGGCCTGCGGCGGAGGCGGCGGCGTGGCCGGTCGCCGCAAGAGTTGCGGGCCGGCGACCAGGGCCGTCACCAGGAGCAGCAGGCTAAGGAAGGGATGGGCGATCATCGCCTGGCCGATGCGCGTGGCCAGGCCCGTCTCCGAATCCTCCTCGATGCGCTGGCTGATGCGCACGCGAGAGGAAGGCGTCGCCGCGGCCTGGCTGCCCGCAGGAGCGGCCGTGGAGGCGGCCTTGGCTCCGACGTCGGGCGGCGCGGCAACGCCGGCGTGAGCGGTCGTAGCGCCGACCAGTTGCTTGCGCCATTCGGCGATGTTCTGCGGCCGCTTCGTTTCATCGACATTCAGTGCCAGGTCGATCGCCGCGAGGAACTGCGGCTCGAAGCGGCCTTCGCCATGGAAACTCGCGGGAATGATCGGATCGTGCTGCACCCGGTGCAGCGACATGGGCGGAAGAGAGCCCGTGACGATCCGGTAGAGCACCCCGCCCAGCGCATAGATGTCTGTCCACGGTCCCTGCTTGCCCTGGCGGGAATACTGTTCGGGCGGACCATAGCCGTGGCTGAGCACGACCGTCAGCGCATCGCCGGAGGTCGGCGCCCGGGCGGCACCGAAGTCGATCAGGACCGGGCTGCCGTCGCTCTCGCGTAGCACGATATTGGCCGGCTTGATGTCCCGGTGCAGGAATCCCGCCGCATGTACCGACTCCAGGCCGTCGAGCAGGGGCATCATCAGGGCCAGCACCGCCTGCGTATCCCAGCGTGCCGGGTCAGCCTCCAGCGCATCTTCCAGGCACTTGCCCTCTTCATAGGCCATCACCATGTAACAGGTGCCGTTGGCTTCGAAATAACGAAACACCTGCACGATGTTCTTGTGGCGGAAGCGCGCCAGGGTCTGCGCCTCGCGCATGAAGCGGTCCTTGCCCCAGGAGTACTCGGCCTGCGCCTGTTCCGACTTCAGTGCCACGGCGCCGGAGAACTGGTTGCGCACGGCCGCGCTGGAGGGAAAGAACTCCTTGATCGCAACCTTGAGGTGCAGGTTGGTGTCCGCCGCCAGATAGGTGATGCCGAAGCCGCCCATGCCGAGCACAGAAAGCAGGCTGTACTCCTTCAGCAGGGTGCCCGGCGACAGGGCCGGAGAAAGGGTTTGCGGCAACTCGGCAGCCAAGGCAGGGATCCGGTGGGTGTCCTCGAGGGGCGTCGGGCAATGGTAACGCAAAGGGCCGGGGCCGCCCTCGTGCGCTCTTCGGCGACGCCGCTCGCGGTGGCAAAATCGCGGCTTTGCCTCAGAGCCGCGATGCGCATTTGCCGGGCGGCGCCGAGACAATTTGCGCGGGCGGGTTCCGCGAGGGCGAGTACCGATGACGAACGATGAAAACTACGACAGCATCCGCAACCTGGAATTCCAGCTGTCGCGACGCGGCCTGGAGTCCGAGGCGATCAGCCTGGAGGTGGCCATCATCCGCGGCGGCAGCCGTGCCGAGCGCCTGGCGCTGGCCGGCGCGGCGCTGAAGTCGATCCGGGCAGGGCACCCAGATATCTGCCGCAAGGCGCTGGCCGGCTTTATCGACGCCTGCGTGCAGGAGATCAGGAGCGAGTGGCCGGACTATGGCTGACGGGGCGCTGCAGGTTTCGGCCCTTCCCGACTCAAGTCGGATCAGGATCAATCCAGGATCGGCAATTGACGATTTCACGCGGCCTCGGCCATACTCCCCTGCGGCGCCTCGGCTTTCCTCCGTTTTGTTCGGGTTCGATCTGATCTGGTGATGAGTCGCTGTCTACTTACTCCGAGGTGAAATCATGTACGGCGATCTTCCGTTGCTGCTGAAAAAGACTCAGTTCTTCGAAAAGTTTACCGATGAAGAGAAGAAGGTATTGCTGGGCATGCCACATTTCTTTTCCAGGTTCAGAACCGGCGAGTTTCTGATTCGCGAAAACGAAAAAGATGACAATGCCCTGTTCGTCATGCTCCAGGGTTCGGCAAGCGTAAGCAAGAACAGCAATCCGAAGCAGTTTCTCGATACGATGGTCGCCGGGAATGTCTTTGGTGAAATCTCGTTTTTGATCCAGATCCCGAGAACTTCAAATGTCATTGCGCTTGAAGACTCATTCTGTTTTGTCCTCAAAGGCAACAAACTCGACAAACTGCCTTTGCCCTTGCAGGTCAAGTTTCGGGATTGCCTGATTGATATCCTGGTGAAGCGACTGATCCATCTCGATCACCTGCAAACGAGTCT
This sequence comes from Rhodocyclales bacterium, assembly GCA_016235805.1. Taxonomy (GTDB): domain Bacteria; phylum Pseudomonadota; class Gammaproteobacteria; order Burkholderiales; family Rhodocyclaceae; genus Sulfuritalea. The sequence continues at coordinate 8,484 of JACRIY010000093.1, read as the reverse complement.
GGCCGTGCTCGAGGATGACATCAAGGACTAGAAAGCCGACGCCGGTTAGCGAGGCCCTGCAATATTGTTTCGACTTGGTTTCGTCGGCACTGCCGAATTCTGAGGGAGCGCTGACTGGCGTGTCGGCCATGGATCCTGGGTTGCGCAGATTCATGGCCAGTCAGCTATTTGGCGCGAAACCACCTGTCATTTTTCGCGCGGCGCCAGCGCGGGCGGATGAAAGCAGCATTTCGTCCAGATCAGCCCGATCGATTCACCAAGCACCGCCTTGGTCCCGGCACTTGTTTGCCACCATCCGTCGGGGTCATACTCGGCAGGCCGGGCTGCGATGATGCCTATGTCGATGGTCGGCCCGAAGGCCATTCGATATACCAGGCGTGAGCGCCGGGCATGGGTTCCGCTCGAAAATACATCCAGGGTCACGACGCCCCAGCCTTGCTTGCTTGCCCAGTCGCGCAGCGCGGCCGCGCTCTGAAAGCTCCGGTCCTGCGCCGATGCAGGTGCCGGAACGGAGATGACTTCGATACCCGAAAGCCCATGGCTTTTCAGATAACGGGCGGCGAAATCCGCATAGTTCGATGCCCCAAGCAATTCTGGGAATCGATCGATGGGGCCGCCTGTGGTGACGACACGGTCGTAATGCCCCTTGCGATACGCCGCCACTGCCTGATCGAACTCGCTGGCTGCCAGCCAACCTTCGACGACGAGCAAGCGGGCTCCGGGTACCGGCTCATTCGGCGCCAGGAACGGGTAGGCACGGAGGCCGGCCAACAAGGCCGTCACGCCCGTGAGCGCGATCAGGACAAGCCAACCGAACGCGCTGGGCAGCCAAATCTGCCGACGTCGGACAAGGGAAACGCGAAACATGCTTGGCTCCAGACGGACTATGGCGTCCGATCAAAATGGAACGGCGCGAGCGAGCGGCCCGACAGGCTGATGTCGGACTGTATCAATCGGCCTGCGCGCAAAGCGCGACGATCTGTTCGAGCAGCACCTGGATCTCCTCCTGTTCCGCCATCTCGCACTGCTCTTCGAGGACCGAGGACAGGATCTCGTCGGTGGTCAGCGGATTGGCCATGACCACGCGGAACACGGTGATTCTGTCGCCGCGGTAGCGGCCGGGCGCGAGGCGCGTGCGGGAAACGAAGGTGCGGCCGGTTTCGCGCTGGCGCTTCTGCATGGTTTCGGTGACTTTGTCGAGGATTTCGTTGATGCGCGCGCCTTTTTCGGCCGGAGCATCGGCGAGCTCCTTTTGTATCCAGGCCGGGTTGTAGCGGTAGGTGAGGATGTTGAGTTCGGGTTCGGTGATCAGTTCGAAGTCGGGATGGGCGTCGATGCGCTGCGCGAAGCGGCGGGCGCGTTCGATGCCCTGGTCGATGAGGATTTCGTAGCCCTTGCGGCCGATGATGCAGAGGCCGGCGTGGACCAGCATGGCCATGCCCGAGCGCGAGCCTTCGAGGGTGTGGCTGCCCAGGTCCCGTGAGCCTTCACGCAGGATGTAGGCGGCGTGATGCTCGATGGCGGCCAGCGCGGTGGGGTCCTTGAACAGCACCATGCCGGCGCCCATGGGCACGTACAGCTGCTTGTGCGCGTCGATGGTGACGGAGTCGGCCCGTTCGATGCCTTTGAACAGGCCCCTGTGGGTAGTGGAGAGCAGCGTCGCGCCGCCCCAGGCGGCATCCACGTGGAAGTGGCAGCCCAGTTCCTGCGCCAGGTCGGCGAGTTCGTCGAGCGGATCGATATTGCCGGTTTCCGTGGTTCCCGCGATTCCCACCAGGGCAAGCGGGCGGATGCCTTCGGCTTTGAGCCTGGTGCACTGCTGCCGCAGGCATTTCATGTCGATGCGGTTGTCGTCGTCGGTATCCACCGCGATGAGGTTGTCGCGTCCGATGCCCAGCACGTCGACCGATTTGCCCAGCGAGTAATGCCCGCGGCGCGACACCAGGACGGCGAGCCCTTTGCAGCCAAGGTGCTCCATGGCTTTGCACATGCCTTCCTGGGCGATCCCACGGAACTCTCCCTCGGGGCGAAACAGCCGGTTGCGCGCGGCCCAGAGGGCGGTGATGTTGGCGATGGTGCCGCCGGAGCAGAAAGCGCCGAGGGCGTGGCGGCTGTCCTGCATCCACTGGGCGTAGAACGCGTCGTCGCCGCCGTAGACCAGCCGGTGCAGCATGCCCAGCACCTGCCGCTCCATGGGCGTGAAGGCGCGCGAGGTTTCCACCTTGACCAGGTTCTGGTTGAGCGCGGTGAGGATGCGGGAGAGCGGCAACATGAAGTTCGGCAAGGCGGACGTCATGTGGCCGATGAAACCCGGCGAGGCGGTGTGGACGGATTGGGAGACGACCTTTTCCTTGAGGAATTCCGTATAGGCCGAAACATACGTCGGCTCTTCGGGAATCCGCGACTGGGAAAAGTCGCCTTCGATCTCGGCGAGGTCGCGCTCGACCGCGACGATGTGGTCCTGCAGAAAGCCCATCAGGTTGTCGGAGATGGCCTGGTCGATTCGCCCGAGGGTGGAATCGGGCGTCTCCGGAACGGTGAAGATTCGGTGCAGGTTTTCCAGGCTGGCCTGGGCGGGTTCTCTGGATATCGGCATGGAGGAAGAGGCCGGCGATTGTCGATGGGGGCATGATAAGGCCGCCGGTCGCCGGAAACGCGATCTGGCTGACGGAATCACGGAATTGCCGGATTTTTCCTCGAGTGCTTCGTTCATGATGCGCAGCAGCATAGGCAAGTTCGGCAGCCCACCGGCTTGCGGTAGTGCTCTCCGGGGCGCCTCGATGGCATGTCAGGCTCATCGCCTGCCGTATCACCAGCGCCGACTTTCCGCTTCTGCCCTGCGCTGACAAAGCAACAGGTCTCGGCATCGGTGGCGTTCCAATCTTGTGCGTGGCAGCGCACAGAGCTTGCACCGGCTGGCATGTCGAATCGGCCATCATCGCGCCCTTGCGCCAGCATGACGGGACGCGAGGAGTTGTTTGCGACCTTGCTGAGATCCCTTAGTCGGCGCGATGCCTGAAGGATCCGGCCGGTGTCCGCAGCGACTTCCGGCCAGCGCATGCAATTCGGCACGGCAGGCCCTCGCCGACAGCAGGCCGAACGTCCCTTATGTTCTTGCCAGCTGAATGCAAACGGACTGCACGGGCTGCCCGGGTCAGCTTTCCTGGCGCGGGGAAAGCTTGCCGGATCCCGCTGTGATTCCGGGCGGAAGCGTGGCCGCCAGGGCCGCGAATTCGCGGCTGATGTTCTCCATTTTCCCGCGCACTTCGTCGCTGTGAACTGTCCCGCCCCGGCTCTCCTGCGCGGCGCTTTCCAGCCTTGCCGCATGTGCCGCCAGGTTGTCGGCTCCCAGGGTGGCCGCGGTGCCCTTGATGGCGTGCGCGATTAGCCCGATGTTGGCGTGGTCGCCCGCGGCGAGGCTCGCGGTCAACCGCATCATGTCATCAGCGTGCGACTCGGCAAAGCGGCCCAGCAGGTTGATGTACTTGTCGGGCTTTCCGGGCAACAGGGCCAGGCCGCGCGCGACGTTGAAACCGGGCAAAGCGGCCAGCCTTGCCAGCGCCGCATCAATCGCGGGATCCTGAAGTCGCGGCGTCGCCACGATTTCCATCGCCTCAGGCCAGTCGTGTGGCATTGAGGTCGGCGCGCTTGCCGGAGCGGCGCAGGTGCCGTCCCGCCAGTCCGTCACCCCGGCCATTCCAGCCACCGAGGCGGGCAGCCATTTCAGCAGGGCGGCATAGAGCGAGTCGGGTTCCACCGGCTTGGCAAGGAAATCGTTCATGCCGGCTTCGAGGCAGGCGAGGCGATCCTCGTTGAAGGCGTTGGCCGTCATCGCCAGGATGGGCTTGCTGTGCCAGCCCGGCAGGGCGCGGATGGCGCGGGTAGCCTCGATGCCGTCCATTTCCGGCATCTGCATGTCCATCAGGATCAGGTCGTAATCGTGTGCCTGCACCGCGGCGACGGCTTCGACGCCATCGACGGCGATGCCCACGTTCAGCCCTACGCGGTGCAGCAGATCCAGTGCCACTTCGCGGTTGATCGCGTTGTCTTCGGCCAGCAGGATCCGCGCGGTGCCGTGGTGCTGAAGCAGTTGATTCTGGACATCCGAAACATCCATGGTCGCCAGCGCGGACATGGCCCCCTGGCCATGCTGCAGGCGAGCTGTGAACCAGAAGGTGCTGCCGGCTCCCGGCACACTGTCGGCGCCGATTTCTCCGCCCATCAGTTCGGCCACACGGCGGGCAATCACGAGCCCGAGCCCGGTGCCGCCGTACTTGCGCGTGGTCGAGCCATCCGCCTGCTCGAAGGCATTGAATAGCCGCTTCATCTGGTCTGGCGCGACGCCGATGCCGCTGTCCTGGACTTCGAAGCGGACCCGAACCGTGGCGCCGTCGTCTTCAAGCAGGACGGCACGCAGGGCAATGAAGCCTGTCTCGGTGAACTTGACGGCGTTGCCGGCAAAGTTGAGCAGCGCCTGGCGCAGCCGCGTGACGTCGCCGCGCAGCCACACCGGGACGGCACCAGCGTCCGTTTCGATCCGCAAACCCTTGGACTGGGCCGCCTGCCCGACAATCGAGGCGACGTTGTCGATGATCGCCGCCAGGTGGAAATCCGTCAATTCCAGTTGCATTTTGCCGGCTTCGATCTTCGACAGGTCGAGGATGTCGTTGATCACCGACAGCAGGTGGCGTCCGGCGCTGTCGATCTTGTCCAGCTGGTCGGCCTGCTGGGCCGTAACGCCGCCGTGCCGCAAGAGGTGGGTGAAGCCGATGATGGCGTTCATCGGCGTGCGGATCTCGTGGCTCATGTTGGCCAGAAAGTTGCTCTTGGCAACCACGGCCGCTTCGGCCTGCTCGCGCGCCGCGACCAGTTCCCGAGTGCGGCTCTCCACCAGTTCTTCGAGGTGGTGGCGGTGCCCTTCGAGTTCCAGGCCAAGCCGCTTCTTTTCGGTGATGTCTTCCTTCACCGCGACATAGTGGCTGACTGTGCCGTCGGCCTGTACCAGCGGCGTGATGATGGCAAATTCCACGTATTCGCTTCCATCCTTGCGCTTGTTGTGGAATTCACCCTTCCAGGTTTGCCCTCTGCCCAGGGCCTGCCACATGGCGACATAGGTTTCCGGCGGCGTTTTGCCCGATTGCAGCATGCGCGGATTCTTGCCCAACACCTCCTCGCGACTGTAGCCGGCCGCCTGCAGGAAAGCGTCATTCACGTACTCGATGACGGAGGTGACGTTGGTGATGATGATGCTCTCCGGGCTCTGCTCCACGGCCAGGGCGAGCTTCTGCAACTGCGACTCGTTGGCCTTGCGCTCCGTGATGTCCATCATGATTCCGGTGAAGAACGTTTCCTCGCCCGAGGTCCACCGCGCTATCGAGAGTTCCAGCGGAAATTCCCGGCCGTCGCGGCGCAAGCCGCTCAACTCGACCGTCTCGCCGCCCATCGGCTGGGCCTCGTCGGCAAGGCGCTGTTGCAGGCCGGCCGCGTGCCGTTGATGAAATTTCTCCGGAATGATCACGGACAGTGACTTGCCGATGATTTCGGCTTCGCTGTAGCCGAACATGATCGCCGCCGCCGGGTTCCAGCGGACGACATTGCCGGCGCGGTCGATGGTCACGATGGCACTCTTGGCGCTCAGGGCCACCGCCCGGTAGTGTTCCTCGCTTTCCTGCAGGGCGACCGTCCGCTCGCCCATGGACTCCAGCAGTCCGTTGAAGCCGTTGATCAGGTCACCGATCTCGTCCTGGCGGGCGACGGGCAGGGGTTCCTGCAATTGGCCGGTCTTCGCCGACGCGGCCAGTGCCTTCACCGCCGCCAGCATCGGCGCCAGCTGGCGCCGCAAGATCCACCAGATCAGCACCCCCACCAACGTGGTGAGGAGGGCGGCCGCCCGGAGCAGGCGCTGCTGCATCTCCTGAATCGGGGCGAAGGCTTCTTCGACAGGCAAGCTGACTACCAGTGACCATCCTGCAGCGGGAACCGCCTTGATCGTTGCCAGCACGCCAACACCGAGATCATCGACTCCGATCATGGAACCTTCATGACCGGCGCGTGTTGCGTCGGCCAAGCGATTGGCACCCGCCGGCGGCATGGCGGTCATGATCCTTCGCTCGTCGCTGGCCGTGACAATCAACTGGTGTTGCGGCGCGATCAGCAAGAAGCCGCCGGTCTTGCCGTAGTTGTTTTCCCTAATCCGGTCGAGGAAGTTGGGCTTTCCCAGGTCGGTCAGCCCCGCCAGGACACCGATGACCTTGCCCTGCATGTCGCGTATCGGCGCTGCCATGCCGAAAGCGGCGCTTTTCGGCGACGTCCCGGCGGTCGGCTGGCTGACCGAGGATCGCCCGTCCCTTAGCGCGGCGGCTATGTAATCCCTTTCCATGTAATTCACACCGACCCGTACCGCCGAAGCCGGCAGGGACGCGATCGCGGTGCCCCTGGAGTCCAGAACGGCGAGTCCCGCGTTGAACAAGTCCAGGAGGGTAGGATGATCCGCGACAAAATTCTGGAGCACGGCCGGATGGTTAAGCAGGCTCGGACGGATTCTTCCCGCCACGGCTTCCAGCGCGATCAGGCGCGAAGCCAGTTCCTGATTGATATCCCCGGCCGCAACGGACACCGTCGAGAACTGTTGCTCGCCCAACATGCGTTGCATGTCCTCGCGCAAGGTCCAGTTGGCGTAGAACGCTGACAACCAGATGCCGAGCACGAAAACCGCCAGCATCAGCAGGGCAAGCCGGGTTTGCAGCGAACGCCACTGAAACATCTCATTCGAAGCGCGGCCGGAGACCTCCGCCGTTGCCGGCATGCCGCCGTCCGCCGCGCAGGGCTTGTTTGCTTCGGAGTTCACAGGGGGTGCTTTCACAAGGTCCGCCGCCGCGGGCGAACCAAGGGCAATGCCCGCGGCAGGGCGGGGTTTCGGAGCGAGGCCCAACCCATAGGCTCGGCAGTACCTGCATGGTTCATGACTGATGTGCCCGTGGAGTCCGGTAGCGCCAAACGCAACGCCAAACTGATCGAAGAATCATACAGTCAATAGTTTTCCTGGAAATTTGGTACCCTGCGAACTCAAATGTTAGGTGACTGAGGCGATGCAAGGCAAATCCAATCCGGATGCCTGCGTTTTTGTCGTCGAGGACGATCCGGTAATGAGTTTGCTTTATCGCGAACTGCTGGAGTCCATCGGCGTTACGGCGCGGCTGTTTGGCAGTGGCGAAGAGTTTTTCGCGGCTTTTTCGCCGTCCTGGCAGGGAGGGATGCTGCTCGACCTGCGCATGCCGGGCATGAATGGCCTTGAAGTCTTGAGGCAACTGCGGGAACGGGATTGTCACCTGCCGGTCATCGTCGTCAGCAGTTTTGGCGACGTGCGCTCGACGGTGCAGGCCCTGAAGCTGGGGGCCGTCGATTTCCTCGAAAAGCCCTTTGCCAATTCCGAGTTCATCGATGCCGTTCAGGCGATGCTGGTGCAAGGCCGCCAGCTGAGCGCGGCGCAGGCCGTGCGGCAGGAAATACAGGCCTGCCTGGCGACGCTGTCCGCGCGCGAGCGGGAAGTCACCGAACTCATCGCTCGCGGCCTTACCAGTCGTGAAATCGCGGCACTGCTGGCGATCAGTTCGCGCACTGTCGATGTTCATCGCGCCAATATCCTGGACAAGCTGAATTGCTCGTCGTCGGTTGAGCTGGCGGCGCTGCTGGCGCGGATTCCTGCGGTTGCGCGGTAGCCGGGACAGGGATACTGCCCCGGCCAATCAGGTTTTGGCTCTTTCGTGGCCCGCAGCACTTTCCTCGGCTCGTACATGGCTGGCCCAGTGCAGCAGCAGTTCGCTGCCGTGCAGGCCGCGCTTGCGGATTTCATCGATGTAGAGCGCCAGCTTGGCATCCTCGCAAACCTGCCGGTTGGCGGCGGCGAGTTCGGCGAAGCCGGTGATTGCGGCCAACGTATCGTTGAGTTCGTTGGCGAGAGTGACACTTTCGCTCGAATCTGACAGATTGTTTTTCATCGGGTGACCTGCCTCGATTGATCCGGATACGGCACTCCGCTCGCCGCCGCCGGATGATGTGCGGCGGCGAGTGCCTGAAGCGCGGTTTGCGGTGCCGGAACCGGGTTTTCCATGACGCTCAGAAGCGCTCGAAGTCGCCTTCGGTCGCGTCCACCGTTGCCTTGCGCGCCGCACGCGGGGCCGGCGCTGTGGCAGGGGCGGCGGCGGCCGGACGGGCACGCTTCGCCGTAGCGCCGGCGCCGACTCTTGAATTGCCCTGCTCGATCTTGAAGAACTCCATCAGCTCTTGAAGCTGCGCGGCCTGGCCACCCATCTCTTCGGCGGTGGCGGCCAGTTCCTCGGACGACGAGGCGTTCTGCTGCGTGGCCTTGTTCAGTTGCCCCATGGCGCCGTTGATCTGGCCCACGCCGGCACTCTGTTCCTGGCTGGCGGCGGCGATCTCCTGAACGAGGTCGGAGGTCTTCTTGATGCTGGGCACCATCTCGTC
>JACRIY010000090.1 GCA_016235805.1 Rhodocyclales bacterium | reverse complement strand
GTGCTCTCGCAGCGAATGAAGAAGCCCTTCGCCGCCAGCCCGATGGCGCTCTACCGTGCGCTGCGCACGCTGAATCCCTCGCCCTACATGTTCTATTTCAACTTCCAGGATTTCCACGTGGTCGGCGCCTCGCCCGAGATCCTGGTGCGCCTCGAAGATGCCGGCGAGGAACGGACGGTCACCGTGCGCCCCATCGCCGGCACGCGCAAGCGCGGCGCCACGCCCGCCGAGGACGAGGCCCTGGCCGCCGACCTGCTGGCCGACCCCAAGGAGCGCGCCGAACACCTGATGCTGCTCGACCTCGGCCGCAACGACGCCGGCCGCGTCGCCAAGACCGGCACGGTGCGCGTCACCGACCAGTTCAGCATCGAGCGCTACTCGCACGTGATGCACATCGTCTCCAACGTCGAAGCGACGCTCAAGGACGACGAAGGCGCGACCAGCGTGCTCAAGGCCACCTTCCCCGCCGGCACCGTTTCCGGCGCGCCCAAGGTGCGGGCGATGGAGATCATCGACGAACTGGAGCCCAGCAAGCGCGGCATCTATGCCGGCGCCGCGGGTTACCTCGGCTTCAACGGCGACATGGATCTGTGCATCGCGATCCGCACCGCCGTGGTCAAGGACGGCCACATCTTCGTCCAGGCCGGCGCCGGCATCGTCGCCGACTCGGATCCCGACAGCGAATGGCAGGAAACGCTGAACAAGGCCCGCGCCCAGTTGCGCGCCGCCGAGATGGCCGAGTCCGGCCTCGATACGCGTTTTGAGTGAGGAGAACAACATGCTTCTCATGATCGACAACTACGACAGCTTCACCTACAACCTGGTGCAGTACTTCGGCGAACTCGGCGAGGACGTCAAGGTCTTCCGCAACGACGCGATCACGCTCAAGGAGATCGCCGCGATGCAGCCCGAGCGCATCGTGATTTCGCCCGGCCCCTGCTCGCCGGCCGAGGCTGGCATCTCGGTGGCGGCGATTCGCGAGTTCGCCGGCAAGCTGCCGCTGCTCGGTGTCTGCCTCGGCCATCAGAGCGTAGGCGCGGCCTTCGGCGGCGACATCGTGCACGCCAAGCAGTTGATGCATGGCAAGACCTCGCCCGTGCAACACGAGGGCAAGGGAGTGTTCGCCGGCCTGCCCAATCCACTGACCGTAGTGCGCTACCACTCGCTGGCGATCCGCCGCGAGACCCTGCCCGCCTGTCTCGAAGTCACGGCCTGGACCGATGACGGCGAGATCATGGGCGTGCGCCACAGGGAATACGCGCTGGAAGGCGTGCAATTCCACCCCGAATCGATCGCCACCGAAGCCGGCCACGACTTGCTGAAAAATTTCTTGAAGGAATCCGGAAAATGATCACTCCCCAGGAAGCGCTCCAGCGCACCATCGAACACCGCGAAATCTTCCACGACGAGATGCTGCACCTGATGCGGCAGATCATGCAGGGCGAGATTTCGCCGCTGATGGTGGCCGCCATACTCACCGGCCTGCGCGTAAAAAAGGAAACCATCGGCGAAATCTCCGCCGCCGCGATGGTGATGCGTGAGCTGTCGACCAAGGTCGACACGCCGCACAACCCCCACTTCGTGGACATCGTCGGCACCGGCGGCGACGGCGCGCATACCTTCAACATTTCCACCGCCTCGATGTTCGTCGCCGCGGCGGCCGGCGCCACGGTGGCCAAGCACGGCAACCGCAGCGTGTCGTCGAAGTCCGGCGCCGCCGACGTGCTCGAAGCCCTTGGCGCCAACATCATGATCACCCAGGCGAAGGTCGGCGAATGCATAGAGGCCATCGGCTGCGGTTTCATGTTCGCCCCCAACCACCATCCGGCGATGAAGAACGTCGCCCCTGTGCGGCGCGAAATGGGCGTGCGCACCATCTTCAACATCCTCGGCCCGCTGACCAACCCGGCCGGCGCGCCGAACACGCTGATGGGCGTGTTCCATCCGGATCTCGTCGGCATCCAGGTGCGCGTCATGCAGCAGTTGGGCGCCGACCACGTCATGGTGGTCTGGGGCAAGGACGGCATGGACGAGATTTCACTGGGCGCCGCCACCCTGGTGGGCGAACTGAAGGACGGCAGGATCACCGAGTACGAGATCCATCCCGAGGACTACGGGCTGTCCATGGTCTCGAATCGCGGCCTGCGCGTCGCCGATGCGGCGGAATCCAAAGCCATGATGTTCGAGGCACTGGAGAACAAGCCCGGCACGCCGCGCGAGATCGTTACGCTGAATGCCGGCGCGGCGCTGTACACGGCCAACCTGGCGGATTCGGTCGGTGAGGGGATCGCCAAGGCGCGCGAGGCCATCGGCAGCGGCGCGGCACGCAAGAAGCTCGACGACTTCGTCGCCTTCACCAGGAAGTTCGGCTGATGGCGGCGGACATCCTCGAAAAGATCCTCGCCGTAAAGCGCGAGGAAGTTGCCGCCGGCAAGACCGCCAAGCCGCTGGCCGCGGTGCGTGCCGAGGCCGAGGCAACGGCGTCGGCGCGCGACTTCATCGGCGCCATCCGCACAAGCGTCGGCGCTGGCGGTACGGCGGTCATCGCCGAAATCAAGAAGGCCAGCCCCTCCAAAGGCGTGATCCGGGCGGACTTCCGCCCTGCGGAGATCGCCGCCGATTACGAGAAGCACGGCGCGGCCTGCCTGTCGGTGCTGACCGACCAGCAATTCTTCCAGGGCTCGGCCGAGTACTTACGCGCGGCGCGCGGGGCCTGCGCGCTGCCGGTGCTGCGCAAGGATTTCCTGGTCGATCCCTGGCAGGTCTATGAAGCCCGCGCCATGGGCGCCGACGCCATCCTGCTGATCGTCGATGCACTCTCGCTGGTGCAGATGCAGGAAATGGAAGCCATCGCCTTTGCACTCGGCATGTCGGTGCTGGTGGAATGCCACGATGCCGCCGAGCTTGACGTCGCGCTGCAACTCAAGACGCCGCTGGTGGGCATCAACAATCGCAACCTGCGGACCTTCGAGGTCAGTCTCGACACCACGTTGGCGCAGCTCGGCCGCATCCCGGCCGACCGCATCGTGGTCACCGAGTCTGGCATCCTCGCCCCAGCCGACGTGGCGACCATGACATCGCAAGGCGTGCGCGCCTTCCTTGTCGGCGAAGCCTTCATGCGCGCGCCCTCGCCGGGCGCGGAACTCGCCAGACTTTTCGCTTAGGCGCAACTGTTGCCGGTGCTCTCCGGCACGCCCAGCTTTTTCAGGATGGAATCCAGCGGGCAGAACCTGGTGAAGCCGCTCTGGAACAGGTTGGCACCAACGAAGGCGGTGAACCAGAGCCAGGACAGCTTGCTCATGTCCACCTGGCCCATGACGTGGGCGAGGACCAGCGAGGTCATGATGAAGAATCCGGCGACGATGCGTACGATCTGATTGACGGTCATGTGAAGCTCCTTACAGGGGTTTGTTGGATTTGGCGATGCGGCCTTGCATCGCCGCGAAATACAGAACCGGGATCACCACCAGCGTCAGCAAGGTGGAGACGAAGATGCCGAAGATCAAGGACAGCGCGAGGCCGGCGAAGATCGGGTCATCGACGATGAACAGCGCGCCGAGCATGGCCGCGAGACCCGTCAGCACGATGGGCTTGGCGCGGATCGCGGCGGCCTGGATCACGGCCTCGGCGAAGTCCATGCCACCGGCCACCTGCTCGTTGATGAAGTCGACCAGCAGGATGGAGTTGCGCACGATGATGCCGGCCAGGGCGATCATGCCGATCATCGAGGTCGCCGTGTATTGCGCGCCGAACAGCGCGTGGCCGGGCATGACGCCGATGATGGTGAGCGGGATCGGCGCCATGATGATCAGCGGCACGAGGTAGCTCTTGAACTGCGCCACCACCAGCAGGTAGATCAGGATCAGGCCTACGGCATAGGCGGCGCCCATGTCGCGGAAGGTCTCGTAGGTCACCTGCCATTCGCCGTCCCACTTGATCGAGTATTGGGCGTAGGGGTCTTTCGGCTGCTTGAAGAAGTACTCGCCGAGCGTGCCGCCCTGCGGCAACTTGAGGTCGGCCAGCCTGTTGCGGATGTCGAACATGCCGTAAAGCGGCGAATCCAGTTTGCCGCCCATGTCGCCGGTGACAAAAACCACCGGCAGCAGGTCCTTGTGATAGATCAGCTTCTCGCGCAGCATGCGCCTGACTTCGACCACTTCCGACACCGGCACCAGTGCGCCATCGCGGCCGCGCAGCTTGAGCTTGAGCAACTGATCGATGCTGTTCTGGCGCTCGGCCGGCAGCACGATGCGCACCGGGATCTCGTACTTGGCGTCGCCGTCGTGCACCGGGGTAACGTCCTCGCCGGACAGGCCCATGCGCACCACCTCGACGATGTCCTTCTGCGCCACGCCGAGCAGCGCCGCCTTGGCCTGATTGACGCGCAGCACCAGCTTCTCGGCATCCTCGTCGACCGTGTCGTCGACACCGATGATGTCGGTCGTGCCCTCGAAGGCGGCGCGCACCTGCTTGGCAACGGCGATCTGTCCGGCGTAGTCGGGGCCATAGACCTCGGCGACGATGGGCGACATCACCGGCGGGCCCGGCGGCACTTCGACTACTTTGGCGTTGCCGCCGTTCTTGAGCGCCACGGCCACGACGCGGTCGCGCACTGAGACGGCAATTTCGTGGCTCTGGCGGCTGCGGTGCTTCTTGTCCACCAGATTGACCTGGATGTCGCCCATCTCCGGCGCGCTGCGCAGGTAGTACTGGCGCACCAGGCCGTTGAAGTTGATCGGTGCGGCGGTGCCGGCGTAGGCCTGGTAGTCGGCAACTTCGGGCACCTGGGCGACTTCGGCGGAGATTTCGCGCAGCACTTTCGCGGTTTCTTCGAGCGGGGTGCCGACCGGCATGTCCAGCACGATCTGGAATTCGCTCTTGTTGTCGAAGGGCAGCATCTTCAGCACCACCAGCTTGAAGAAGCCGAGGCTCACCGATGCGAGGATCGCGACCAGGACGCCGATCCACAGTTTGCGCCGCGCCGCGCGGCCGGTGCGCGGATCGAGCAGCGGCGACATGATGCGGCGGAACAGGCGGTCGAGCCTCTCGGTGGTCGCATCGCTACCGTGGCCGTGCCCACCGCTCGCCACCGGCTTCATCAGCTTGAGCGCCAGCCAGGGCGTGATGACGAAGGCAATGGCCAGCGAAATGAACATGCCCATCGAGGCATTGATCGGGATCGGGCTCATGTAGGGGCCCATCAGACCGGTGACGAAGGCCATCGGCAGCAGGGCCGCGATCACCGTGAAGGTGGCCAGGATCGTCGGGCCGCCGACTTCGTCCACGGCCGGCGGGATGATCTCCCACAGCGGCTTCTCGGGGTGCAGCAGGCTCCAGCGGTGGATGTTCTCGACCACGACGATGGCATCGTCGACCAGGATGCCGATGGAGAAGATCAGGGCAAACAGCGACACGCGATTCAAGGTGAAGCCATAGGCCCACGAGGCGAACAGCGTCGCCGCCAGGGTCAGGGTCACCGCCGCGCCGACGATCAGCGCCTCGCGCCGGCCCAGGGCGAAGAGCACCAGCAGCACCACGAACATCGTGGCGAAGACCAGCTTGCCGATCAGCTTCTGCGCCTTGTCGGTGGCGGTGGCGCCGTAGTTGCGCGTGACGGTGAACTCGACGCCCTCGGGAATCACCGCGCCCTTGAGCTGTTCGGCGCGGCGGATCACCGACTCGGCGACGTCGGCGGCGTTGACGCCCGGCTTCTTGGAGATCGACAGGGTCACCGCCGGGAACTCGCTTTCCTTCGTGCCGTGCCAGACGTATTGCGCGGG
>JACRIY010000092.1 GCA_016235805.1 Rhodocyclales bacterium | reverse complement strand
ATCCAGACCCTGCGTCGCGGCATCGACATCCTGGTCGCCACGCCAGGCCGGCTGCTCGACCACCTCGGCCAGCGCACAGTCGACCTGTCCAAGGTGCAGACCCTAGTCCTCGACGAAGCCGACCGCATGTTTGACATGGGCTTCATCCGCGACATCCGCCGCATCATCGAGAAGTTGCCGAAAGTCCGGCAGAACCTGATGTTCTCCGCCACCTTCGCCGCCGAAGTGCGCGAACTGGCCCACTCCGTCCTCCGGGACCCGGCCATGGTCGAAGTCGCGCGCCGCAACGCGCCGGCCGAACTCGTGACGCACACCGTGATCAAGGTCGACCAGGACCAGAAGCGAGACCTGCTGCTGCACCTCTTTGCTGCCCACGGCTGGCACCAGGTGCTGGTGTTCTGCCGCACCAAGCACGGCTCCGACGCGCTGGCGAGGAAGCTGGAACAATCCGGCGTGCGCACCGCGGCCCTGCACGGCAACAAGTCGCAGAATGCCCGCACCCGGGCGCTGGCCGATTTCAAGGCCGGCAAGCTCGCCGCACTGGTCGCCACCGACATCGCGGCGCGCGGGCTGGACATCGATTCCCTGCCGCGCGTGGTTAACTTCGAACTGCCCAACGTGCCCGAAGACTACATCCACCGCATCGGCCGCACCGGCCGCGCCGGCGCCAGCGGCGAAGCACTGTCGCTGGTCAGCAGCGACGAGCGCATTCAATTGCGCGACATCGAGCGCCTTTTGAAGCGCGAGATCCCGACCTCGATCCTGCCTGGCTTCGAGCCGCAGCATAACCACTCGGTACCGCGTCCCGCCGCCGGCCGCCCGCCGGCGCAGAAGCCGGCCCAGGCGCGCACGCGCAGCGGCAACGGCGGAAGCCGCAGCGGTGCGCCGCGACCGGCTCGTGCCGGCGCTGGTGGTGCCAAACCGGCCAGTCACCATAGCGGACAACGGCACCGCTGAATCACCAGGCGGACGCCTTGTTGCACCAGGATCTGCCCCATGGCGCAAAAGTCATGGGGATCCTCGGCATCGTTCCTTGATCTCCTAAATTTCAAGACTCGCCAGTGCCATGAATCCTGATCGAGAGCATCAGATTCGCGCGTTGTTTGACGAGTACATCCGGATGTATGCGTCGCGCGATGACCGCCTGACAGCGCGCTTCAGTGACAATTTCAGCGGCTTTACGGGCGGCGGGAATTTTTTGGTCAAGGACCGCGAGGAATGGGTGCGGATCACCCGTCAGGATTTTGCCCAGGTGCAAGGCCAGATCCGGATCGAGATGCTGGATCTCTCGCTGCAGGACATCAGCGACAGCGTGGTGGTGGTCACCGCGTTCTTCCACATTCACCTTCCCGTTCCCGACCATATCCTGTCGCGGGAAGTGGCGCGTCTGGTCCTGATATTTCGTCTCGAAGGGGACGATTGGAAGATCGCGCACAGCGGCATCTCGATTCCCTATCACCTGGTCCAGGAGGGCGAGGTTTATCCGCTCAGGAGTTTGCAGGAACGCAACACCGCGCTTGAATCATTGGTGGCGGCGCGCACCAAGGCCCTTCATGAAAGCGAGGCGCTGTTTCGCCTGTTGACCGAAGATACCCTCGATGTCATCTGGAAGACCGACCGCAATCTTCGCATCACCTACATCAGCCCGGCCGACGAACGTCTGCGGGGCTACAAGGCGGAAGAAGTTGTAGGCCACCCGGTCTTCGACTTGTTTACCGACGATGGGGTCGTAACGGTCAAGAAAATACTGCGCGAAAGTCAGGCATCCACGGAACCTGCCGGTCACGTCGGCTTCAGGATTTTCCAGGTGCAGCACCGCTGCAAGGACGGCCGACTGCTCTGGGGCGAGGTCTTGTCAAAGCCTGAGCTCAATGCCCAGGGCGAGATTGTCGGGTATCACGGCATCACTCGGGAAATCACGGAGCGCAAACGCCTCGAAGATCAGGTGCATCAGCTGGCATTTCACGATCCCCTGACCGACCTGCCGAATCGACGACTGCTGATTGACCGTTTGAGCCAGGCCAGGGCAGCCGGCAAGCGCAGCGGTTGTTACGGAGCATTGATGTTCCTTGACCTGGACCGGTTCAAGGTCTTGAATGACACCCACGGGCACGAGGCAGGCGACCTCCTGCTGCTGGAGGTGACCGGTCGCCTCAAGGACTGCGTGCGCCAGGTCGATACCGTTGCCCGTTTTGGTGGTGACGAGTTTGTCGTGCTGCTGGCCGAATTGAATACCGACCGGGCTGAATCACGTTCGCATGCGCAGTCGATCGCGGAGAAGATTCGCGCCGCGTTGGCCGAGCCCTATGTGTTGGCCCCGCGCAAAGACGGAAAGGCCGCAGCCACGATCGAGCATCGCTGCTCGGCCAGCATTGGAGTCGTGATGTTTCTGGGCCATGAGGCCAGCCAGGACGACATCCTGAAGTGGGCCGATGCGGCCATGTACCGGGCGAAAGATGCGGGACGAAACACGACCCGGTTCTACGAGGGCGGCGCGCGACTCTGAACTGCCTGGTCGGGGTCGATGCTTCTGTTGCGTTGGCAAGGCGACGCCCCGATCCGCCCAATCAATTTTCCTGCCGGGCCAGCCATTTCGCCAGCGTGTCGAACAACTGATCCGGGTTGATGGGCTTGGGAATGTGGTCATTCATGCCGGCATCGAGGCAAATCTTGCGGTCCTCCTCGAATGCGTTGGCGGTCATGGCGAGGATCGGCGTGGCGGCGTTCCGCGTGTCCTTGCGGATCGCCCGGGTCGCGTCGACACCGTTGAGATTCGGCATCTGCATGTCCATCAGGATCAGACGGTAAGGCGTGCGGCGAGCCATTTCGAGGGCTTCGGCGCCGTCCCGCGCCACGTCCACGACAAGGCCGGCTTCTTCCAGCAGGCCCTTGGAAACTTCCTGGTTGATCGGCTCGTCCTCCACCAGAAGCACGAGTGCTCCCCCAAAGTCTGTCTTCAAGGGCGTCTCAGCATTTGCCGACAAGGTCGGCGCCGGCGCGACGGCATCCGGCGCCTTGTCCAGGCGTACGGTGAACCAGAAGGTGCTGCCGACTCCGACCTGGCTTTCCACGCCCACCTCGCCACCCATCATTTGCGCCAGGCGCTTGTTGATGGCCAGACCCAGGCCGGTTCCGCCGTAACGGCGCGTGGTCGAACCATCGGCTTGCTCGAAGGCGGTGAACAGCCGTTTTTGGTCCTCGGCAGCGATGCCGATCCCGGTGTCCTCGATTTCGAACTTCAGCAACACGTCGTCCGGGCCGGTATCGTCGATACGTACGTGCAGGGTGATCGAACCCTGCTCGGTGAACTTGATCGCATTGCCGATGAAGTTGAGCAGTATCTGGCCCAGGCGCAAGGGATCGCCGAGCATCGAAAGGCGGAGGATTTCCGGTGCCAGGTCGAGGCGCAGTTTTAGTCCCTTTTCCCGCGCCTTCTGGCCGTTGAGGCTGACCAGGTTTTCCAGCACCTCGCCCAGCCCGAACCTGACGTGTTCGAGCGTCAGATGTTCGGCCTCGATCTTCGAGATGTCGAGGATGTCGTTGATGACGCCCAGCAGATGCCGGGAAGCCTGTTCGACCTTGGCCAGTTGGTCGCGCAGTTTCGGATCGGTGGCGTGGCGCAGGGCGAGGCCGGTCATGCCCATGATGGCGTTCATCGGCGTGCGCAGTTCATGGCTCATGTTGGCAAGGAAGGTGCTCTTGGCCCGGCTTGCCGCCTCGGCGGCCTCCTTGGCGACAGACAGGCTGGCGGTGCGTTCCTCCACCAGCGCTTCGAGGTGGTGCCGGTGGCGCTCGAGTTCGGCGGCGCTGTTCTTTTCCTGGGTGATGTCGACGCAGAATCCGATGTAGCCGATGAACTCGCCGCGGCTGTCGTAACGCGGATTTCCATCGTCACGAATCCAGCGGTAGGAACCATCGGCATGGCGCAGGCGGTAGACCATGCTGAATGCCTGGCGACGATCGAAGGCCGCGACGTAGACTTGCAGGCAGCGCTCGTAATCGTCCGGATGCACGCCCTCGGTCCAGCCGTCGCCGAGTTCCTGTTCCAGCGGGCGCCCGGTAAAGCGCAGCCAGGGTTCGTTGAAATAGTTGCAAAGCTTGTCCGTGCCCGCGGTCCAGATCAGCGTGGTGCCGCCGTCGGCCAGGGTCCGGAAGTGGTTTTCGCTCTCGCGCAGGCGCATGTCGGTCAGTTTGCGGACCTCGATTTCGTGCAGCAGCTCTTCACGATTCGACCTGAGATCGTTGCGCATCGCTGCGAAACTTCCGATCAGCGTCCCCACCTCGTCGCGTCCGCTGGCGGGAAGCGGCGTGTCGAACCGTTGTTGCGCCAGTTCCGAGGTTGCGACGGAAAGTCGTCGCAACGGCCGGATGACGGCAGCTTCCAGTGTCCCTGCCCAAACCAGAGCCAGAAGGACGATGATCGCCGCGAGCATCAGGGTGAGGTCGCGGTGCTGGGCACGGATTTCGTCGAGCCACGACGCATAGGCGACGTGCACAACCAGCTTTCCGAGCGGCTTGCCGAGAAAGGCGATGTTCATTTCCAGCACCTGAACACTGGGGCCGACGATCGGCGGCTGCCCTTTGTCCGCCAGCAGCAACGGATACAACTGTTTCCCTTCGGCGCCGACCAGCCGAATGTATTGCCATTCTCCGTTCTGCTTTTTCAGTTCGTCGAGGTTCGCCTGGATGAGGTCGAGCTGGTTGGTCAGCATCAGCGGCACCAGTCCTTCCACTACGGTGTCGAGATGGTGGCCGACTTCCGTCAGGTGTTGCTGCTTCGCGCTTTCCACGGAACGCGGCGACCAGACCAGGTCGATGTAGGCCAGCGCCAGCAAGCAGGCGACGACCAGGGGCAACAGCAATTTGAGGCGCAGAGGCATCTAGGCCTACTTTCCTTCGCCGACCCAGTATGACTCCAGCCCCCATTTGCGCATGACCAGGTAGTCGTCGATGGACGCCGTCACAGGCTCCTTCATCGGCACCTCGTCGAGCAGTGCCTTGCCGGCCGGCGTTGCGGCCAGCGCCAGCAAGCCGCGCCTTACCTGCTCTCGCGTCGCCTGGTCGATCCGGGAGTGGGCCGCCACCGGGTGGGACGACATTTCGCGCGTGGTGTAAATCACCCGCAAGGCATCCCGCACCGGCGCGTCCTGTTCGGCAAAAGTCTTTTCGACCCCGCCGCCGGCTTCGGTCAGTCCGTTCAGCACATTCAAATACACCGAACTGTGGGTCTTGACGTTGACCATCTTCATCCTGACCCCGTGCAGATGTTCGAGGTCGGCGCGGATCAGCAGGCTGGCGCCGATGGCGTTGGGCGATGGCACGGCGAGCGATTTGCCGTCCAGATCCTTCAGGTCCGCAGCGGGCTGTCCTTGCGCACCAGCAGGATGCCGCGCAGGGGGCTTTTGTCCCGCAGCAGCGGAAGGTAGGTGCGTTTCTGGCTCAGACGCAGTATGTGGTAAGGGTTGGCATAGACGAAGTCGTAGCTGCCCTTTTCCAGCTCGCGCTCGAAGTCCGTCACGGTCAGTGGGACCACGAGCTTGAAGCGTTGGCCGGAATGCTTTTCCAGTTCATCCACGATCGGCTGCCAGATGCTGAACATCTTGCGCGACTCGAACTGGGGCACGACGCCGATGCTGTAGGTTTCGGCGCAGGCGAATGATGCCGCGATCATGGCGACGAGAACCGCCAGTGCCCGGCTGCAGGCACTGATCCACTTGCCGTCCGCGAGCCGGAAGGCTTTGCGGGCTTCTGACGAATTCATTTGTTTCCCCTTTCCTGTCGCCGGCTTTGCCGGTCGATGCGCGGCGCATTCGGTTGCGGCAGCCGCGGCCACTGGACGGGCTGGAGGCAGCGGCGTCCGCAAGAGCCGGCAAGCTGCGGCACCGATCAATCGCAGTCCGGGCCGCGCCATGTTTTTGGTCGGCGTTTGCCGTCCGGAGGCTGTGTGTTGCACCGAACCTTGCTGTTACCCGTTCAGGGAAACGGAGCCATCCCCTGCTCCTACCGCATACGCCTGCCATTCTGACAAAGTGAAATGGCATTGTTCATCGGCAAATCGCGCAAGAAACTGCGGTCTCTACGTAGTCTCGGGGTTGGTTCGACGTGTCGGAACCGGAACGGCAGACCAAACCGGTAGCGGGTTTCAGGCCGATTGAAGTGGTGGCAGGGTCAGAAAGACGAGCCCGGCTGTTTCAGGAACTCGATCTCGTCCGCCGTCGATGCGCGGCCGAGAATCGCGTTCCGATGCGGAAAGCGGCCGAAGCGGGTAATCACATCACGATGGCGCAGCGCATAGTCGTGGGCGCTGTCGAAGGCTTCGTGTTGCGTCTCTCGGCGCAGGGCGGCGAACAGTGCGACCGAGCGCTCCTGGTCGAGCAGGGATTCGCTGTGTTCGAAAGGCAGGTAGGCGAACCAGCGCTGCCAGGGCGTAAGGTTTTTGTCGCGACCTGCTGTGACCAGCATTTCGGCGATTTGCAGGGCGCGGGGGTCGCCGGCAAAGGCGCGCGGCGTGCCGCGGAAGATGTTGCGGGTGAACTGGTCGAGCAGCAGGATGGTCGCCAGCAGGTCGGCATCCTGTTGGTCGACCGATGCCGAGCCCTTCAGTGCGGATTCGACCGCGGCGCCGAAGCGCTCGCGGATCGCGGCATCGAAGGCATCATCCTTGCGGAACCATTGCGGGCGATAGGCACCGTGGCCGGCCTGGTCCGGCGACAGGAACCAGAAGTCGAAAACGGCGCGGGTGAGCGGCGCCGGCTCGGTCATCCGGCTTTCTTCGCCGCCGGCTTCTTGGCGGCGGGCTTTTTTGCCGCGGCCTTCTTCGGTGCTGCCTTGCTTGCCGTGCCGTCAGCGCCGACTTTTGCAGCAATCTTCTTCGCCACCGGTTTTTTTGCCGCGGCCTTCTTCGCCACCGGTTCATTGGCGGCATCAGTCTTCGCTGCGCGCGCGCCGGACTTGGCCGGTGCCGGTTCCGCCGTTTTGGCTGCCGCCGGCTTCGCGCCCGCCTTCGGCGCCCTCGGTTCGAACTCGAAGCCGACCTTGCCGGTCGCCGGGTCGCGCACCAGGTAGGCGGAAAACTTGCGCCGCGTCTTGTTCGAGATGAAGCCCTTGAGCAGGTCGGTGCGTCCGGTGGTCAGCAGCTTTTGCATGTCGCCGCGCCCCACTTCCTGCTGCAGGATCACTTTCCCGGAACGGAAGTCGCAGGTGCGGCCGGCACCCACGGCCTTTTCGCAGACATAGGCCATGCCGTGTTCGAAAACGCGGCCGCCGCACTTGGCGCAGTTGCCCAGCGGTTCCTGGGTCGAAAAATCCACTTCCTCGCCGTCGGCGTCGGCATCGGACTGGCCGAAATCGAACTCCGGCGTGTGGTCTTCCTTGAGCTTGATCATCGCCGCGAAGGCGCGCCCCATCTTGCTGCGGAATCCCTGCAGCGGGCCGATCACGCGCTTCGACAGGAGTTCGTCCATCTCCTCCGGCTCCCATTGCCGGCTGGCGACCACCTTCCACAGGCTGTAGTCGCAGGACTTGCACTGGAATTTCTTGTAGTTCTCCTGGATCACGCCGCCGCAACGCGGGCAGGGCGTCTTCAGCGTGGAGAAGGCGGCTTCGGGCAGTTCGCCGGTCTTGATGCGCTCGACCATCTCGCGCGTCTTGTCGACGATGTGGTTCATGAACTCGTCGCGCTGCAGGCGGCCGTGTTCCATTTCCTTGAGCTTGTATTCCCATTCGCCGGTGAGTTCCGGCGAGCGGATTTCGTCGACGCCGAGGTTTTCCAGCGCGAACAGCAGCGAGAAGGCCTTGGCCGTCGGTTGCAGTTCGCGGCCGTTGCGATGCAGGTATTCCTCGGCCAGCAGGCCTTCGATGGTCGCCGCGCGCGTGGCCGGGGTGCCCAGCCCGCGCTCGGACATGGCTTCGCGCAGTTCCTCGTCCTCGATCAGTTTGCCGGCGCCTTCCATCGCGGTCAGCAGCGTCGCTTCCGTGAAGCGCGGCGGCGGCTGGGTGGCCTTGGTCTTGACCTCGACGTCCTTGGCCCAGATCCGCTCGTTTTTTTCCAGCGGCGGCAGATTCAGGTTTTCGCCGGCGTCTTCGCGGGTCTCCTGCGATTCCTTGCCATACACGGCGAGCCAGCCCGGGGTGACCAGCACCTTGCCTTCGGTCTTGAAGGCCTCCTGCTCGACGCGCGTGATGCGGGTCGTGATGTTGTATTCGGCCGACGGGTAGAAGATCGCGAGGAAGCGTTTGGTGACCAAGTCGTAAATCTTCTGTTCCGGCTCGGACAGGCTCTTCGGCGCCGCTCCGGTAGGGATGATGGCAAAGTGATCGCTCACCTTGGCGTTGTTGAAAATGCGCTTGTTGGGATGCACCCAGCCGTTCTTCAGCACCGCGCCGGCGAATGGT
>JACRIY010000086.1 GCA_016235805.1 Rhodocyclales bacterium | reverse complement strand
TCAATCCCGCGCTGGTCGGCCGCGCCTTTGTCCAGGCCGCCTTCCCGATGGCCATCGCCACCGACCCGCCGTCCTTCCTGCCGGGTCGCTTCTCCGAGTTCATTCCGTCCACGCTGGCCTGGCCGCTGATGATCCCGGCCGAGGCCGGCGCCTGGCTCAGGGCCAAGAATCTCGATGCGCTGGCCGGCGCGACGCCGCTGGCGAAGTGGAAGTTCGACGGCGTCGTGGTCAATGCCGCCGATCTGCTGACATCTCTCTCCGGCCACATCGCCGTCGGTCCCTCGCCCCTGCTGATCCTGGCCTGCGGCGCCTACCTGGCCTTGCGCCGCTTCATGGACTGGCGCATTCCGCTGGCGATCATCGGCAGCGCGGCGCTGACGGCCTGGCTGTTGTATTCATTCGATGCGACGCGTTATCCGAATCCCTTTTTCATGCTGTTTTCCGGGGGCCTGATCCTCGGCGCGGTGTACATGGCGACCGACATGGCGACGTCGCCGGTGACGCCCAAGGGCATGTGGGTCTACGGGGCGCTGATCGGCCTGCTGACCGTGGTTATCCGCTACTACAGCGGCCTGCCGGAAGGCGTGATGTACGCGATCCTGATCGCCAACGCCGCCTCGCCGCTGATCGAGAAGATCACCCAGCCCGTGCCCTTCGGCCGCGGCGTGCTCGATCGCGTGAAGAAACGCGCCACCTATCCGCTGAACCCCGGTTACATCTCGCGCGAAGAAGCCAGCGCGGTGACGCCGAAGAAGCGCTTTCTACCTAACAAACCCAAGAAATGAGCGACCAGTCATCCAGCGAGAAGAAGGTGATCCCGATCGCGGTCGCCGCGCCCGAGGCTGCCCCGCCCGAATCGCCCACCGGCGCGATGATCCGCACCCTCGGGCTCGTCTCCGCGATCTGCGGCCTGATCATCGTCGGCGCCTACCAGGGCACCTACGACGCGGTCGCTGCCAACAAGCGCATCGCCACCGAGCGCGCGGTGTTCAAGGTGATCCCGGCGGCGAAGTCGATTGCGGAATTCGTCGCGCAGCCGGGCGGAGGCGTCTCAAAAGTCGGCGCTGGCGACACGGCGATTCCGCCCGGCGCGGTCAAGTTTTTCGCCGCCTACGACGAGACCGGCAAGCTCGCCGGCATCGCCGCCGAGGGCGGGGCGAAGGGCTATGCCGACACGGTGCGCATCATGTTCGGCTACCAGCCGGATTGCCAGTGCGTGGTCGGCATCGGCGTGGTCTCGATGCGCGAGACGCCGGGCATCGGCGACAAGATCATCACCGACAAGGATTTCCTCGCCAATTTCACCGCGCTCGACCTCAAACTCAAGGCCGACCTTTCGGCTCTGGCCAACGAGGTCAAGGCGGTCAAGCACGGCAGCAAGACCAACGCCTGGCAGGTCGACGCCATCTCCGGCGCGACCATCACCTCGCGCGCCGTGGGCAAGGCCATCAACGATTCGGCGCAGGTCCTGATGCCGCGCCTGGTTCCCAATCTCGACAAGCTGAAACCATCATGACTACCGCCGACACCCCGCAAACCTGGGACGAGTTCATGGAGGGCGTCTGGCGCCAGAACCCGGTTTTCGTCATGGTGCTGGGCATGTGCCCGACACTGGCCGTCACGGTGTCAGCGATCAATGCGATTTCGATGGGTCTGGCGACGCTGTTCGTACTGGTCTGCTCCTGCGGCCTGGTCTCGATGATGCGCAAGGTCACGCCGAAGGAGGTGCGCATCGCGGTGTACATCGTGATCATCGCCACCTTCGTCACGGCCGTCGATTACGCCATTCAGGCCATCAGCCTGGCGCTCTACGACGCGCTGGGTGCCTTCATCCAGCTCATCGTGGTGAATTGCATCATCCTCGGCCGCGCCGAGGCACACGCGGCGAAAAACCCGCCCATGCCGGCGATGATCAATGCTGCCGGCATGGGCGTGGGCTTCACCATCGGCCTGCTGGCGCTGGGCGTGGTGCGCGAGATCCTCGGCGCCGGCACGCTGCTCGGGGTCACGCTGTTCGGCGCCGGCTTCCAGCCCTGGGTGATCATGGTGCTGCCGCCCGGCGGCTTCTTCGTCCTCGGCGCCTGGCTGCTGTTCTTCGCCTGGCTGGAACGGCGCAAGCTGCGCCGCTCGGCGCAACTCACGGAGGTTGGCCAGCATGTCTGAATCCGCCTTCCAGATCTTCGTCAATGCCCTGCTGGCCAACAATTTCGTGCTGGCGATGTTCCTCGGCCTGTGTCCCTTCCTCGGCGTTTCGGGCAAGCTCGACACGGCCTTCCCGATGGGCGTGGCGACCACCTTCGTGATGCTCGTCGCCTCGCTTTGCGCTTACGGACTCAACCTGCTGCTGACCGCCTTCCACCTCGAATTCCTGCGCCTGATTTCCTACATCGTGATCATCGCGTCGTCCGTGCAACTGGTCGAGATGGTGCTGAAGAAATACAGCCCGACGCTGTTCCGCGCACTGGGCATCTACCTGCCGCTGATCACAACCAACTGCGCCGTGCTCGGCGTGGCTTTGTTCCAGACGGCGCGCGAATACGACTTCGTGCAGTCGATGGTATTCAGCTTCGGCGGCGGCGCCGGCTTCACCCTGGCGCTGGTACTGATGGCCAGCGTGCGCGAACGCCTGACGCTGTCCAACGTGCCCGATCTGGCGCAAGGCACGGCCCTTTCGCTGATGCTGGCCGGGATTCTTTCGCTGTCCTTCATGGGCTTTGCCGGGCTGGGCGGATGATGGCTCTCTACCTGATCACGATTGCCTTCATCTTCAGCCTCGCCCTCGGCGGGATCCTGATCGACCGCATCTACCGGCGTTTCGCCGCACGCAATCCGCAGCTCGGGCCCTTCCGCGATCCCGGCAAATGCGGCTGCTGTTCCGCCGGCAGCGGTTGTGACAGCACCTGCAGCAGCGAGCCCGCGCTATCCGCCATGAAACATCACTGAATTTTCGAGGAGTCCATTTCATGCAGCCACAAACGCCCCCCGCCGCGCCGCCCGCCCGCACCTATACCGCGACATTGACGCAGTCGCGGCGCATCACTCCGCCGGCTTCGCGCGAGGAAGTCCGCCACCTCGTGTTCCGCACCGGTGACCTGTCCTTCGATCCGGGCCTGGGCAACCTGATCCGCGTCATGGCGCCGGGGCAGTTCGGCAATCGCAGCCATGCGCGCCTGTATTCGATCATGGACCTGGAGCGCAGGAAGGATGCGACGGAGTTCGCCATCTGCGTGCGCCGCTGCAGCTACATCGACGATTTCAACGGCGAGGAATACAAGGGCGTCGCCTCCAACTACCTGTGCGACCTGCGCCCCGACGACAGCGTGGAGTTCGCCGGGCCGGTCGGCTACCCCTTCGTGATTCCCGAAGACAAGACCTCCGACATCCTGATGCTGGGCATGGGTACCGGCATTGCGCCCTTCCGCACCCTGATCCGGCAGATCTACGAGAAAGTCGGTCGCTGGGAGGGCAGGGTGAGGCTGTTCTACGGCGCCCGGAGCCCGCTGGAAATGCTCTACATGAATGACGAGAACAGCGACCTCGCCAACTACTTCGACCAGCCGACCTTCAAGGCCTTCCAGGCCGTCAGCCCGCGCCCGGCACTGGATGCGCCGGTGGCACTGGGCGCCGCGCTGGAGCAGAACGCGGTCGAAGTCTGGAACATGCTGCAGCGGGCGAATACGCGCGTCTTCGTCGCCG
Source organism: Rhodocyclales bacterium (assembly GCA_016235805.1). Lineage (GTDB taxonomy): Bacteria > Pseudomonadota > Gammaproteobacteria > Burkholderiales > Rhodocyclaceae > Sulfuritalea. Next base: position 18,941 of record JACRIY010000086.1, on the reverse strand, counting down.
GTACGGCAAACATGTTGCCGGTGATCGAACAGGCCATGATCAAGCTGGCCGGTTCGGGCGGCAACTGGCTGCGCGTCGAGACGGCACTGAAATCCACCGGGCGCTGGAGCGAAGTCCTCTACTGAGGCGCAGGTCGGCCGCGCCGCCCTGCGCCGGGTGGCGGGCGCCGCGAGGACAGCGGCGGTTCGGCCTGAACCGCCATTGCGGGGAATACCGGGTTGTGTCTTTCGCGCGGTCGCGATAATCTCGCCCGCACCCGCTTCGTCCTTCTTCCCGAAACATGAATCCTGTCCGCAGCATCAAGGGCCTCCTGCTCGCCTCCGGCGCGTTTTTCGCCATTGCGATCTTCGCCGCCACGATCTTCGTCGTGTCGCGCATCTACGATCGATCGGTGCGCGACGACGCGGCGTCGGACGCCATCGCATTTGCCGAGCTGACCTTCAACTCGATGTTCGAACTGATGAGCACCGGCTGGAGCCGCCAGCAACTCGAGGGCTTCCTGCGGGCAATCCAGAAATCGGTGGACAGCACCCAGCGCCAGATCGACATCTACCGCGGCCCCAAGGTCAACGCGCTGTTCGGCGAGATCGCGCAGAAGACCCCTGACGCGGCGATCCAGCGCGCCTTCCGCGAAGGCGGGCAGCAGCACCTGGAGGACGGTGACCTGATTCGCGTCGTCTATCCGCTGCGCGCGCAGGAGGTCTGCCTGCAATGCCATGTCAATGCAACGCCCGGCGACGTGCTGGGCGTGATCGACGTGCAGCAGAACGTCGGCCTCGCCGTCGAATCGCACCAGATGCGCTTCACCTATGCCTTCGCGCCCATCATCCCGGTGGTGCTGGTCGTCACCTTCCTCATGGTCCTCTACATCCGCCGGCGCCTGGAAGGACCGATCGATACCCTTGCACGCGACATCCGGGCGGTGAACCGGATTTCCGACCTGCGCCGGCTGGAGGCACGGCAGGCCGACCTGGGATTCTCCGAGTTCAATGTCGTGGCGAGCGAGGTCCGCCAATTGACCGAGCGCATCCGCGCCATCGCGGTCGACAAGGACATGCTCGAATTCGAGATTCGCCTGCTGGAGAAATTCGTCCTCACCACGGAGGTCATCAAGGACTGGCGCGAGTACGTCAGCCGCCTGATCATCGACATCGATTCGGTGGTGCCTGCCTACCTGATGTTCTCGGTGTTCAAGGTCAGCGACGAGGCCTACGACCTGGAGGTGTTCTGGCGCGGGCGTCCCTCCGAGGCGACCCGCCAGGTGTTCGAGAAGAGCCTGCAGCAGATACTGAAGCGCGAAGAGCATTTCGAGTCCGGGCTCGCGATCCGTGTGCGCCACAACGTCGCCGACCCGGCGACCCCGACGCCGGAGCTCAGCACGCCGGACATCGACGTGCAGATCAAGTCGCTGCTGGTCAACGTGCCAAAGATCGGCGGCATCGTCGGCATCGGCATGCAACCGCAGTACGAGATCGACCCTATGCGGCTGCTGGTGGTGCAAAGCATCCTCGCCACCCTGCTCAACGTGGTCGGGTCGGTCAAGGCGATCGACAAGTACACCAAGGAACTCGAGTACTACGCCACGCGCGATCCGCTGACCAACCTCTACAACCAGCGCGTGTTCTGGGAGTTGATCGAAAACGAGGCGGCGCGTTCCTCTCGCCACGGCCAGAAGTTCACCCTGCTGGTGATCGACGCCGACAACTTCAAGTCGATCAACGATTCCTACGGCCACGGCGTCGGCGATTCGCTGCTGCAACTGCTGGTCGGCGGCATCAAGGGCGCGATCCGCGACGACGACCTGCTGTCGCGCTACGGCGGCGACGAATTCGTCGCGATCCTGCCCGAGACCGGCATGGAATCGGCGGCGACCGTGGCGCGGCGGATCGTCGAGTCGGTCGGCGCCGTCACCATGACGGCGCCCGACGGCGCCGTGGTCAGCGGCTCGGTATCGATCGGCATGGCCACCTATCCCGACCATGCGGTGGCGATCAAGGACCTGTTCCTGTTCGCCGACAACATGATGTATCGCGCCAAGACCGAGGGCAAGAACCGCGTCGCGGTGCCCGACGAGCAGGATGTGATCGACGTCTTCCGCACCCTGGGCGAGAAGAGCATGCTGATCCTCAACGCGGTCGAGAAGCGCAGCGTGGTGCCCTTCTTCCAGCCCATCATCAACGTCGCGACCGGGCAGGTGGAGGCGATCGAGGTGCTGTCGCGCATCCGCATGGACGACGGCAGCTACATCATCGCCGACGAGTACGTGGCCATCGCGGAGAAGATGGGCGTCATGCACAAGCTCGACTTCATCCAGCTCGAAATGACGCTGGAGGCGGTGGAACAGTTCAACTACAAAGGCTTCCTGTTCATCAACATGTCGCCGCGCGCGCTGGTGCTCAACGATTTCGTGCAGGAAACGCGCCGCATCGCCAGCCGCTACAGGATCGATCCGACGCGCCTGGTGTTCGAGATCACCGAGCGCGAGACGATCAAGAACATGGCCCTGCTGGAGCGCTTCATAGCCACCCTGCACGGCGAAGGTTTCAAGCTGGCGATCGACGATTTCGGCTCCGGCTTTTCCTCCTTCCACTACGTCAAGCGCTTCCCGATCGACTTCCTCAAGATCGAGGGCGAGTTCATCCTCGGCATGAAGCACAGCGAAAAGGATCGCGCCCTGGTGCGCAGCATCGTCACACTGAGCCGCGACCTCGGCATCCGCACCGTGGCCGAGTATGTGGAGGACAAGGCGGTGCTCGACCAGGTGGTGCTGCAGGGCATCGACCTGGCGCAGGGCTTCCACATCCACCGGCCGAACATCTCGATGGCCGAGGCGATGAAGGGTTACCAGGGATAGCTCGTCCGCAGGCGTGTCCGGCGCCGTGTCGCCGGCGCCGACTTTTCGCTAGGTCAGGGCCGTGGAGCGGCGGTGCTTTGGTAGCGGGTCGGGGTCGGTTTTCCAGAGCGTTATTCTTGTGCTGCTTGCAAGCGCGCAACTGGCGCTATGTGCCCATTGCAGCCTGATGAAATTTTCATAGGCAATGGCGGCTTACTCATCATAAAGCTGCCGACTACGAACCCCTGAGGTCTGAGTACTGCTCGGCCAATGTTGCCGTTGGAAAAATCCCAAGGTAACGGGCGGTATGGATTCTTTACCTGCCGCAGAAGCATCTGTCATCCAGCTTCGCTCCGTGTCGCCGAAATCTTCAGGTTCAAACTATTTCTCCGACATCGACAGCAAGCCTTCATCGAGCCGGGCACCCTGAATGTTGATTTGAGCCAGTTGCTGTTCGATCTCAAGCAAATCCTCGGCAGTCATGACTACGTCGACGGATTTGATGTTGTCCTCGATGTACTCGACCTTGTCTATGCCGGGAATTGGAACAATCCATGGCTTTTGGGCGAGCAGCCAGGCAAGGGCGATTTGCACGGGGGTTGCGTGTTTCTTTGCCGCGATGGCACGGAGCATGTCCACCACGGGCATATTCGCCTTTATGGCTTCCGGGGTGAAGCGTGGGAAATTAGCCCGCAAGTCAGTGCTGCTGTCGAACTTGGTCGATGGGTCAATCGTACCGGTCAGGAATCCGGTGCCCAAGGGGCCCCAAGGCACAAAGCCGATGCCCAGTTCCTCGCATACAGGCAACACTTCGGCTTCCGACTCGCGCGTCCAGATCGAGTATTGATTCTGCACGGCGGCCACCGGATGCACCGCATGCGCCCGGCGAATGGTGGCGGCCCCCGCTTCGGATAGACCGTAGTGACGAATCTTGCCCTCCTTGATCAAATCCTTCAGCGTGCCGGCGACCTCTTCAATCGGCACATTCGGGTCCACCCGGTGCTGGTAGAACAAGTCGATGTAGTCCGTTCTCAGGCTTTTCAACGAGGCTTCGGCAACGGCACGAATGGTTCCCGGCCGGCTGTCGGTGCCGACAATACCGCCGTTCTCCAGCTTGAAGCCAAACTTCGTGGCAATCACCACGTCTTTTCTGTAAGGCGCCAGCGCCTTGCCGAGCAGGATTTCATTGGTGTAGGGGCCATATGCCTGTGCCGTGTCGAAAAAGGTAATGCCTTGTTCGATAGCGGCATGCAGCACCTTGATTCCAACGGTTTCATCAACCGCTTTGCCGGTCCCGAAACTCAAATTCATGGCCCCCATACCGAGGGAAGAAACTTCGAGACCACTATTGCCAAGTTTGCGGGTTTTCATAATGTCACCTTTGTGGCTATGTTTAAGCGGCTCAGGGCTTGTTGACGCCCAGGCTTGCATGTGAATGCAGGTTGGATGAAAGGGCCGTCCTGACGATCAAGTCGGCCACACTCTTGCGGGAAACGACGGCGCCGGGATTCTTGAACGGATCACCTTTCTGCGTCGTTTCATAGTCGATCTCATCCTTGTTGTTCAGCCAGGCTGGACGAATGATCGTGTAGTCGAGATCCGAGGCTTCGACCAGTGCGGCGGATCGACAGTAGAGTTCGAGAGCGCTGCCGTGCCTCTCGCCCGGAATCTCGTCATAGATGCCCATGGAACTGACGAAGATCAGGCGTTTGACGCCAGCTTCGTCCATGGCAGCGATGATGTTCTTCGCCTGTTGTTCCAGTTGGCCGTCCAAGTTGGCATACACCACGTCGTGGCCGGCAACGACGACTTTCAGGGAGTGTTTGTCCAGTACGTCACCTTCGACGATGCGGACCCGTGGGGAGGTGAGGTGCTTCATACGCTCGGCTCGCCGCAGGTACAGGGTGAGTTCGACATCAGAGGTCTTGAGAAATAGATCGATGGCAAAGCGTGCGATTTGGCCGGCCGCCCCCAGGATCAGTATTTTCTTGCTCATGGCGAAATCCCGATGGAGTCAGGGTTGCTGGCGATATTGGTCATCGCTGACTTTTTCCAGCCATTCGACAGCCTTCCCGTCGAGCGATTCGGCGATGGCGATATGGCTCATGCCCGTCCGGCCCGAGGCGCCGTGCCAATGCTTGACGCCGGGCGGAATCCAGACCATGTCGCCTGGCCGGATAGTCTGGACCGGGCCGTTCCAGTGCTGGACCTGTCCGGCCCCAGCGGTGACGATCAAGGTCTGCCCCAGGGGATGGGTATGCCAAGCCGTGCGCGCACCTGGTTCGAAGGTGACGGTGGCGCCACCAACTCGAGCGGATCCGGTGCCCTTGAACGGGGAGTCGATGCGAACGGCCCCGGTGAAGTATTCGGCGGAACCGACGGTGGATGCTTGGGCACCGGCATGCTTCACTTGAACGGATAGTGCGTCTTCGGCCATGGCGCCGGTTGTGAGCAGGCCGAGAGCCGATGCAGTAGCGATGATCTTTCTCATGATGTGCGTTCCGCTCACTGGCGGGTTTTCAGCGGAGCCTCGCGGCCGGACATGACCAGGAGCTCCTTGCGCAGCCGCTCGCCCTGTATCGTGATGGTGGAGACAGCGGCGTTGAACTCGGCCAACTCTGCCGGAGCAAAGGTGATCGCCAATGCACCGAGGTTCTCCTCCAGATGCGTGGGGTTGGTGGTGCCAGGGATGGGAACGATCCACGGTCTTTGGGCCATTAGCCAGGCCAGGGCGACTTGGGCGGGTGTCGCTTCCTTGCGCATTGACCAGCGGCGTAGCAGTTCAACCAGCGCCATGTTTGCCTTCAGCGCCTCCGGGGTGAAGCGCGGGTTGCTGCTTCTGTAATCCGTGTGGCCGGGACCGCCAAACCGGGTGTTCTCGTTGATCGTGCCGGTCAGCAAGCCCGCACCCAGCGGGCTCCAGGGGACCAGGCCGATGCCGAGTTCCTCGAAGATAGCCAGTTCTTCCTTCTCCGGGCCGCGCCACAGCAGCGAGTATTCATTTTGCACGGCGGATACGGGCAGCACCGCATGGGCGCGGCGCAGCGTCTGCATGCCTGGTTCCGACAGTCCGAAGTGCCTGACCTTGCCTGCCGCGACCAGGTCTTTGACTGCACCGGCAACGTCTTCGATGGGCACCGTTGGATCGACCCGGTGCTGGTAGAGCAAGTCGATGGTATCGATGTTGAGTCGCTTCAATGAGGCGTCGACCACCTTCCGGATGTTCTCCGGATGACTGTTGAGCCCACCGGTACGCCGTCCCGTGGCATATTCGATGTGGAAGCCGAACTTCGTCGCAATGATCACCTTGTTCCTGATCGGCGAAAGCGCCTCACCGACCAGTTCTTCATTGACGAAGGGGCCATAGACCTCGGCGGTATCGAAGAAGTCCACGCCCCGATCCACGGCCGCGTGGATTACCCGGATCATCTCGCGCCTGTCCTTGGGTGGGTTGTACTGGCCGCCATTCATGCTCATGCAGCCCAGGCCGATCGCCGAGACTTCCAAGGCGCCGAGCTTGCGGCGGGGTATCGTCACCGACTTCCTGTTCGGGGCCGCCAAAGCCCCGTGCGCCCCGTGCGAAACCATGGTCGCCAATGCCAGGCTCACGCCGGCAGTGATGAATTCACGACGATTGAGACTCGGTTTGTCCGCCCCAGCTTCGGGGCTACGCGATGTATTGCTCATGACTATTTCCTCCTTCACTTTGCGGACGCCTTGGCCCGCAGCGGGGACTTGCCATGCCCCCCTTTGGAACTCGTGCCGGCCCTGGCACCGTCGTCAATGAGTGCCATCACCGCTTCGCTGGAACGCTCCCCCTGGAGCTTGATGGCGGCATAGCCCGTCTCGATTTCCTGGATGTCGCTAGCATTGAGCTGAACGCTCGCTGCCGCAATGTTCTCTGTCAGGTGCTCGATTTTGGTTGTGCCGGGAATGGGAACGATCCACGGCTTGCGCGCCAGCAGCCACGCCAGGGCGATCTGGCCGGGTTTCGCTTCCTTGCGTTGCGCCATACGCTCAATGAGTTCAACGATGGAGCGATTCGCCGTCATGGCCTCCTGGGTGAAACGCGGCATTGATGCACGCAGATCGATGCCTTTCTGGAACGTCGCCGATGGCGGGATGGTGCCGGCGAGATAGCCCTTGCCGAGCGGCCCCCAGGCCACCAAGCCGATCCCCAGTTCTTCGCATGTCTGAAGCACCTCGCCCTCGGGATCGCGTGTCCAGATCGAGTATTCGTTCTGCAGCGCCGCCACCGGCAGCTCGGTGTAGGCGCGACGAATCGTCGCATCACCAGCTTCGGATAGGCCGAAATGCAGCACCTTGCCCTCATCGACCAGCCGCTTGACGGTGCCGGCGACATCCTCGATCGGCACGCTGGGATCGACGCGGTGCTGATAGAGCAAATCGATATGGCCCGTCCGCAAGCGCCGGAGTGAAGCTTCCACCACATCCCGGATGTGAGCCGGGCGGCTGTTGAGACCGCGAAGCTCGCCCGACGGACCAATGTCGAAGCCGAACTTGCTGGCGATGACGACCTGATTGCGCACGGGGGCGAGTGCCTCGCCGACGTATTCTTCGCTGATGAACGGACCATAGGCTTCAGCGGAATCGAAGAGGGTCACGCCGCGTTCGTAGGCTTCGCGGATCAACTCGATGGCCTTCCGTTTTTCCATGGGGGGGCCAAACCCCCAGGCGAGATTCATGCAGCCGAGTCCAATGGCTGAGACTTCGAGTGCGCCCAGTCGCCGACGTGGCATCGCGCTTTTTGCCATTGATGAAGTAGCCGAATTAGCCGTGGCCACGCCAGGCAGCATTGCCGTGGCGGCAAGCAGCATGGTTGCCGTCAGGAAATCACGACGGCTAAGTTGGGAAGTTGTCAATTTCATTGCAGTTCTCCTTTGGATATAGGCTATGAGCGGTCGCCAGTTCAGGACTTCAGCGACGCCAGATCGATGACGAAGCGGTACTTCACATCGGCCTTCTCCAGTCGTTCCCAAGCCTCGTTGATCTTCTGGACGGGGATGACTTCGACATCGGCGGTGATGTTGTGATCGCCGCAAAAGTCGAGCATCTCCTGGGTCTGGGCGATGCCGCCGATGTTCGATCCGGACACGCTGCGGTTGCCGAAAATCAACGCGAACGACGATAACGCCAAGGGCTTCGGCGGAGCACCGACGAGGGTCAGGTTGCCGTCGATCCGTAGCAGATAGAGGTACTGGTTGATATCGTGGTCAGCCGACACCGTATCGAGAATGAAGTCGAATGACCCGGCGTGCTTGGTCATCTCGTCGGCATTGCTGGAAATGACGACCTCGTGAGCACCTAGACGCATGGCGTCTTCAACTTTGCGCGGCGAGGTCGTGAAAACGACCACATGGGCGCCAAAAGCACGAGCGAGTTTTACGCCCATGTGCCCCAACCCGCCCAGACCGACGATGCCGACCTTCTTGCCCGGGCCAACGCTAAAGCGGCGCAGAGGCGAGTATGTGGTGATACCGGCGCACAGGAGCGGGGCCGCACCAGCTGGGTCTAGGTTTGGCGGAACGCGGAGTACAAACCGCTCATCCACCACGATGCTCTCAGAATAGCCACCGAAGGTCACTGGTGCGGTGCCGTGCTTATCTGCTGAACCGAAGGTGAGCGTCAGGTTCTGGCAGAAGTTTTCCAGCCCGCTTTGGCAGCTGGGGCAGGTGTGATCAGAATCGACCAGGCAGCCCACGGCCACCAGGTCGCCAACCTTGTGCTTCGTCACGCGAGGGCCCACCGTTGTCACGCGCCCCACGATCTCGTGGCCTGGCACGCACGGGTACATTGCAGGGAGGACGTCGGCCCAGTCATTGTGCGTGTAGTGCAGGTCAGAGTGGCAGATGCCACAGAACAAGATCTCGATCACCACATCGTCGAGCCCTGGGCTGCGACGCTTGATCTCGAACGGGGCCAACGGATCGGTAGCGGATTGGGCGGCGTAGCTCTTGACGGGATAAGTCATGATGTTTCTCCTTTAGGAAATGCGTGTCGATGAAGTGATCAGTGGCCGGCCTGTGCTGCTACCGTCCGCTCGGCCGGCAGGACGAGCAGTAGCGCGGCAACGAGGGAAAGGGTGAGCATGAAACCTGCGCCGGTAAGCGCCATTCCGATGCGGTGGCTGAGCAGTTGCACACCGGTAAGACCGGAGGCGTTGCTGGAGGCAAAGACCACCACGAGCAGGCCAAGCCCCAGAGAGCCGCCCAGTTGGTGGAATACGTTGACGACGCCGGAGGCTGCACCTTGGTCTTGGTCGGCAACGCCGGCAACGCCCGCCACGGTCAGTGGGCCAAGGGACAGGCCGTTGCCGAAGCCAACAATGGCCATGGGTAGCGCGATGTCGAAGGCGAAGCGGGCATGCTCATCGGCGGCGCTGAGCCATAGCAGCCCGGCTGCGGTGAGTCCCAGCGCGATGCTGAGCACTCGGGCGTTACCCAGACGACGCGTTAATCCAGGCACCCGCATGGCGGCGACGAAGGTCATCAAGGACATGGGCAGGAAGGCCAGTCCGGCCTCGAAGGGCGTGTAGCTCAGGACGCGCTGTAGGAACTGGGTCGTGAAATAGAAGAAGCTCACCATGCCGCCCAGGAACAGCATCCGTGCCAGATAGGCGCCGGAGCGCTGGCGGCTGGCAAACAGGCGCAGGGGCATGATCGGCTGCACGGCGCGGGCCTCGATGGCAACGAAGACGGCAAGCAGAACTAAACCGCTTGCGACCGCGGTGAGCGTCTGCGACGATGACCAGCCCAATTCGGCCGACTGCACGATCCCGAAGACCAGGGAGATCATCCCTACCGTCGAGGTGAGGGCACCGAGTAGGTCCAGCGCGCCGGTGTGCAGTTCCGATTCGCGTATGACCCGCGCCGCGCTAGCCATGAGCACAATCCCAATGGGCACGTTGATAAAGAAGCCAACCCGCCACGAGATCTGGCCGGCAAAGTAGCCGCCGAGCACCAGCCCGATGGCTGAGCCGGCGCCGGCAACCATGGAGTAATAGGACAGCGCTCGCGTGCGCTCAGCGCCTTCCGGGAAAGTGGTCGAAATGAGAGCAAGTACGGAAGGGGCAAGGATGGCTGCCCCGATCCCCTGAACGGCACGGGCGCCAATCAACCAGGCCGGTGTGGTGGCAAGCCCGACGGCCAGGGAAGCCGTCGTAAATAGTGCCAGGCCGGCGAGGAGCATGCGCTTGCGCCCCAACAGGTCGCCGGCGCGTGCCGCCAATAGCAGGAAGCCACCAAAGCTGAGCAGGTAAGCGTTCTGGACCCAGGACAGTGCAACGGGCGAAAAGCCCAGTGACTGCTGGATATCCGGCAGGCCAGTGATGACGATGGAGATGTCGAGTACGATCATCAGGTAACTCGTCAGGACGATGGCCAGCACCTGATTGCGCGCAGTGTGCTGGTTGTCGGTGTGGGTCGTAGTCATGGTCAGTCAGTCACAGGGGTATGAGTGAAGGGAGTCGTTCTTATGCGATGGAACGAAGATTAGCCCCCGTACTATCAATTGAATAGCCGTACATGACTTGTATCAGTAGCAATAATTAGTTGATAATTAAGCATCTTGGCGTCAGCGACAAGACCGGAGGAAAGCGATGCCGATCAACGAATTGCGTGCAATGGAAATCTTTGCCAAAGCGGTCGAACTCGGCAGCCTGCGCAAGGCTGCGGCCGCCCAAGCCATCAGCCCGCAGGCGGCCAGTCAAGCCTTGTCGCAGCTGGAGCAACATCTGGGGGTGCGACTCCTGCACCGAACGACCCGAAGCATTGCCCTGACCGAAGAGGGGCAACAACTTCTGGAGGCGGCTCAGCCGGCACTGGCGATGTTGGAGCGTGCGTTGCAGCGGGCACGGACGACGAAGGATGAAATTGCCGGGCCCTTGCACATTGCAGCACCGCGCTCGGGGTTTGCGTCGGTTCTCTGGCCAGTCGTCGATGCCTTCTGCCGGCAGTATCCGGAAATTCAGCCCGACCTGCATCTCGATGACCAGGTCAGCAACTGGGTGCTGGAGCGGGCCGATGTCGGATTTCGCATCGGCGCTCCGCCCGAAGAAGGGCTGATTGCGCGCAGGCTCTTCCCCGTCCAGCTGATCGTCTGTGCTTCACCCGCCTATCTGGCGCGCCATGGCATACCCCAGCGACTTGACGATCTGAGCGCACACCGATGCAGCGTGTTTCGCCATCCCGCCACGGGGCAAGTATTCCCGTGGTTCCTGAAGGTTAACGGCGAAGTTGTCCGGCGCGACTTGCCTCCTGCGCTGTCGACTAACGACGTCGAGGTGGAGTTGAGAGCCGTTCTCGACGGCCAGGTTATCGCTCAGCTCTCAGGAATCTCGGCGGTGCCCCACATTCGTGCAGGAAAAATCAGGCCCGTGCTGGTGCAGCATGTGACGGATCATATGGGGGTGTATCTCTATTACGGCAGCCGGCGTGCCCAGCCAGCACGGGTACGCCGGTTCATCGATTTTGCTGTGGAGCAACTTACCGACAATCCAGACTTTGTGCTGACAGACCGGGAACTTGCGGACCCGATATAACGACAGTACAACGCTGCCAAGATGGATATTCATAGCGGCTATCTGGCGGCTTGCTGAGTGGACCAGCCGTTCAGATAGCAGCTCTTCCGCCACATGGAACTTCCGCTTCTGGCCGAAAGCACGCCTCCACACTCACGTGCCAACCACCGCCGCGGTCGAAAATGCTGTGGAGCTCGCTCGACGCCGTATCGCCGGCGCCGACTTTTGCGACTACGCCGTGATGACGGCGCCGTGCGTCAATCGCCGGTTTCGGCGAACCAGCGCAGCTTGTCGCGCAGCGTCACCACTTCGCCGACGATGATGAGCGTCGGCGCGCGCAGGTTGGCGGCCGTGGCGAGGTCGGGCAGGGTGGTCAGCGTGCCGGTGACGGTACGCTGGCTGGGTCGCGTGCCGTGCTGAACGATGGCGGCAGGCCAGTCCGCCGGCAGGCCGTGTTCCATCAGCTTGGCGCAGAGGTAGGACAGGCCGGAGAGGCCCATGTAGATGACCACGGTCTGGCGGCGGCGGGCGAGCCCCGGCCAGTCCAGGTTCATGCTGCCGTCCTTGAGGTGGCCGGTGACGAAGACGCAGGCCTGGGCGTGGTTGCGGTGGGTCAGCGGGATGCCGGCGTAGGTGGCGACGCCGGCCGCCGCGGTGATGCCGGGCACGACTTCGAAATGCACGCCGTCGGCCTGCAGGGTTTCGACTTCCTCGCCGCCGCGGCCGAAGATGTAGGGGTCGCCGCCCTTGAGCCGCACCACGCGCTTGCCGGTCTTCGCCAGTCGCACCAGCAACTGGTTGATCTGTTCCTGCGGCAACGAGTGGTTGCCGCGTTCCTTGCCGGCGTACATCAGTTCCGCATCGGGCCGGGCCATGGCCAGCACGGCCTTGGAGACCAGGTTGTCATAGACCAGGACGTCGGCCTCGCCGATCAGGCGCGCGGCCTTGATGGTCAGGAGTTCGGGGTCGCCGGGGCCGGCGCCGACCAGGTAGACCCAGCCGGGTTGTGCGGATGTCGGTTTCATGGACAAGGATGCTAGCCGAGGATTTTTCGTCGTGACTTGATCAGGAACAACCGCCGCCGCAACTTTAGCTACGGCCGCTACGCTTAACGTCGATACAGCCGACGTTAGCCTTCACTGAAACTTCGTTTTCGCAGCCCTTTTTCGGCTCGGGACTGGCGCAGCCGCCACGAAAGATGAACTGGAATTCACCGGGCTGGACCTCGGCGAAATCGAGCGTGGTGTTTGCCAGCAGGGGCTGGCTGGGGGGCGAGATGAGGATGGTGACACCGCCGCAGTCGACCACCAGGTCGTTCTCGCGCTGCTCGTCGAAGCCCATGCCATAGACCAGTTCGCCGTCGTCCTCGTCGAGTTTGGCGGCCACCCGCAGCATGGGCTGGGGGTCGGGTTGGTCGGCGGCGGCGCGGACGATCTGCTCGGCGGCGGGAGGGGTCAGGGCGAACATGGGATGGATTCCTTTAGCGTGAAACAAAATGCTCGGAGCGAGTGCTGATAATCGAGCGCAGCGAGCCGACTAATAGCCTCCCCGCGAGGGGGCGAGGCGGGGTTTCGCACCGCATGCGGTGCGCCGCCGCAGCCGGCTGGCTGTGCAAAGCCAGCCGTGGGCCGCAAAGCGGACGGGAGGGGCGGGCCTTGAATTCGCCTTGCGCGTGTTTCATCGTCAGCGGCTGGTTCTCGCTGCCATGAGCGTTGGGTCGGTGGCGAGGCAACTGCGGACGTGCTGGACGAACTTGGCCGGCCAGTCGCAGCCGCTGGTGGCACGCAGGTGCGTGTAGGAGGCGAGCAGGCGGTGCAGCAGGATGCCGTCGTGCTTGCCGTCGATGCCGTGGCCTCGACGCATGGTGTAGGCAAATCGCGTGTCGGGCGGCAGGCCGGTAATGCTCGAATAATGGAACTCGTGGGCGTGCAGGGGCGGCTGGTTCTGGCCGGGGATGACGGCCGGGTCGCGCCAGGGGTGGCTGGCGTTGGCTTCGAGGATCACGTAGCCGCGCCCGACGGGCTTGGGGTGCATCTGTATGTCGCCAGGAATCGCTCCGACCATGGCGGCCTGCTTGCCCTTCCATTCGATGCTGCGCGAGAGGTACATCAGGCCGCCGCATTCAGCATAGGTGGGCAACCCGGCTTTGATGGCGCGCCGGATGTCCTCGCGCAGCGGGGCGTTGGCTTCAAGTTGCTCGAGGAAGCATTCGGGAAAGCCGCCGCCGATCAGCAGGCCGTCGCAGGGCGGCAGCCGGGCATCGGTCAGGGTGTTGAAGAACACGGTCTGCGCGCCGGCGGCGGCCAGCGCCTCCAGGTCGTCGGCGTAATAGAAGCCGAAGGCGGCATCGCGCGCGACGGCGATGCGTACCGGTTGTTCGCTACTGGGCGGCGTGGCCGGCGGCGCGACCAGGTCCCACTCGCTGCGGCTGAGGTCGAGCAGGCGCGACAGGTCGACTTGGGCGGCGATGCGTTCGCCGATCGCTTCGATGTGGCGCTCGGCTTCGGCGGTTTCATTGACCGGCATCAGTCCGAGATGTCGCTCGACCAGGGCCAGCACCGGGTCTTCCTGCACCGCGCCGATTACCGGCACATTGGTGTAGTGCTCGATCACGGCGCGCAGCTTGGCTTCGTGGCGGTGGCCGCCGAGCCGGTTGAGGATCACTCCCGCGATGCGGATTTTCGGATCGAAGGCCTGGTAGCCGAGGATCAGCGGGGCGATGCCGCGCGTCATGCCGCGCGCATCGAGCACCAGCACCACCGGCAGGTCGAGCAGGCGCGCCAGCGCAGCATTGCTGTTCGATCCCTGCAGGTCCAGCCCGTCGTAAAGCCCCTTGTTGCCTTCGACCAGGCAGACCTCGGCGTCGTGGCCATGGCGGGCAAACTGGGCCTTGAGTTCCTCGTCGGGAGAGAGGAAGAAGTCGAGGTTGTAGCAGGGGCGTCCGGCGGCGACGGAAAGCCACAGCGGATCGATGTAGTCGGGGCCCTTCTTGAACGGCTGCACGGAGCGGGGCGGCTGGCCGTGACGGCCCGAACTCAGCGCCGCGGCGAGGCCGATGCTGATGGTGGTCTTGCCCGAGGACTTGTGGGCCGCCGAGATCAGGAAGCGATGCATCGCGCCGGCCCGTTCCGGATCAGTCGCCGGCCGCTTCCATGTGGGCGAAGTCGTCCTGCGGCAGGAAGCGCAGGATGCGCACGCCGATGGTGGTCATCGTGAAGGCGATGCCGAGGCCGCCGAGGGACAGCAGCAGTTCCGGCAGGCTGGCGCTGTAGTGATCCACCGCGCCGTCCATGAAGCTGCTCTTGACGTCGTAGCCCGGGAAAATGTCGAGCGGGAAGGCCTGGCCGCCGATGATGAAGACATAGAGGTGGAAGTAGGCGCCGACCACCACCAGCAGGGCGGCGATGTTCACCCAGAGCGCGCGCGCCGCTGTCGGCGGATAGAACAGCAGGGCGAGCGGCAGCAGCGTGCCGACCAGGATCTGGCCGAGCCAGAACATGGCGGCGAATTCGCTGTCGAACAGGATGAAATACTCGAAGGCGACGTTCTTTGCGAAGTAGGCATTGGCCAGGTGCAGCACGATGGTGAAATAGAGCACGGCGGCGACGAAGGTGGCGAGCAGGTTCTTCATGCGCTGCAGGACCAGCGGCGGCAGCGTCAGCCCGTTCCAGGCGTACATGGTCGACTGCACCACGAGGAAGACCGCGAGGCCCCAGCAGAAGGACATGATGATGAACATCGGCGCCAGCAGCGCGGTGCCGTAGGCCTGGCGCGCGACGAGGAAGGCGAAGATGGAGCCGGTGCCGGTGGTCAGCACGATGCGCCAGATGAAGGTGGCGAAGCCGGCCACCTTCATCCACGGATACATGCGCCGTTCCATCATGGTCCACAAATAGACCGCGACGACGCCGTAGAACACCGGGTAGAGGATCACGTTCCAGCCGAACACCGAGGTCGGGTTGAAGTGCGTCGCGGCGACGATGATGCGGTCGGCGCGGCCGAGGTCGAGCATGATCACCGCCAGGCCGCCGCTGATCATGGCCAGCGCGAGCAGGCCCGAGAGCGGCGCACGCGGCTTGTAGAGCGTGCGGCCGAAGACCGATCCCATCGAAGCGACGTTGAGCACGCCGGAAGCGGCGACGATCAGGAAGATGGCGAATACGTGCGGCAGGCCCCAGACGATCTGGTTGTTCATGCCGGTCACGACGTGGCCCGAGTGCTCCATGTAGAGCGCGGCGCCGACGCCGACGGCCGAGACCAGGCCGCCGATGGCGGCGAGCAGGTAGAAGAAGCCCTCTTCGTGGCGGGGGTTGAGTGTGGCCATGTTAGATGCCTTGGTAGCGCACAGCTTGGTTGAGGCGCAGGTCGCTGCGAACTTGCGTGGTCGGCACGCTGGCGATGCGCTTGGCGATGGCGCTGGACGGGTCGTTGAGGTCGCCGAAGACCATGGCGCCTTCGGGGCAGGATTCGACGCAGGCCGGGGTCTGGCCCTTGTCCACGCGATGCACGCAGAGCGTGCAGGATTCGACGCAGCCCTGGCCGCGCGGCACTTCCGGGTTCTGTTCGGTCAGTGGCACATGGACCAGAGAGCGCGCCTTGTAAGGGCAGGCCATCATGCAGTAGCGGCAGCCGATGCAGGTGTGGCGGTCGACCAGCACGATGCCGTCGGCGCGCTTCATCGAGGCGCCGGTGGGGCAGACATCGACGCAGGGCGGGTTGGCGCAGTGCTGGCACATCATCGGCAGTTCGGTCTTCCTGCCATTGCGGCGGTCGACCAGTTCGATCTTGCGGATCCACTGCGAGTTCTGCCGCGGATCGGGCAGCTTTTCGCTGACGCCGTTCTCGGTGTGGCAGGCATCGATGCACTTGGTGCAGCCGGGAGCGCACTTGTTGGCGTCGATCAGCAGGCCCCAGCGCACCGCGGGCGAGGCGGCGCTGCCGGCCTTGCGCGCCGCATTGGTGTCCTGGTTGGCGGCGTTCGCTTCACCCACGGCCATCAGGTGCAGGCCGGGCGCGATGGCGGTGAAGCCGAGGCCGGCTACGCCGGCGCCAGCAGCGGCGATGAAGGCGCGACGCGGGTTGCGGGATTGCGTAGGTTCTTGCTGGCTCATGGCTTCAATCCTGCGGCCTTGAATTTGGCCTTGGGCTGGTGGCACTCGAAGCAGTCGAGCTTGACCGCGACGTAGCTGTGGCAGCTCTCGCAGAAGTTCCGGCCCTTGCCGCCTTCGGCGGCGCCGAGCACCGAGCCGGTGGCCTTGCTGGCGTGGCATTCGATGCAGGCATTGAGCGATGCCGGTTCGCCGCGGATGCCGGCGCGCAGGGTTCGGTCGCGCTGGTGCTTGAGCATTTCCATGTGGTTGCGGCGCATCTCCTCGGCGGGCGCCACGCACTTCCCCGGATTGGCAATTTCGACCAGGGGTTTCGCGGTGCGACCGCCGTCGCCGGCAAAAGTCGGCGCTGACGACACGGCGATGAAAGCCGCGACGGCGGTAACGAGGAGGCGCGACAGCTTCATGGATGCTTACTCGCCCAGGCCCATCTGGATGTAACCCGTCGGGCAGACGTCGGCGCAGATGTGGCAGCCGATGCACTTGTCGTAGTCGGTGGCGACGTAGCGGCCGGTCAGGGTCTCGGTCTTCTTGACCTTGTACACCGCGGTCTGCGGGCAATACACGACGCAGTTGTCGCACTCGAAGCACTGGCCGCAGCTCATGCAGCGCTTGGCCTCGGCGACGACTTGCGCTTCGGTCAGCGCGTCGAGCCGCTCGTCGAAGTTGCCCAGCGCCGAGTCCTTGTTCAGGTGGGTGATGTGGCGCTTGTTGCGGGCAGTGTATTGGAAGTGGCCGAGGAAGAGCTGGTCGTGCGGGATGACGTAGCGCTCGGAGCGGTTCTCGTAGTTGTGCACCACTTCCTTGCTCTTGTCGGTGCCGTGCGTGGCGCCCTTGACTTCGCCGAACTGAATGCCTTTTTCGACGTACTTGCGCATCAGGTCGAAGGCATGCACGTCGATCTTCGGCCGGCGCACCATTTCCTGGCCGGCGAGGAACTGGTCGATGCCGTCGGCGGCAATCGCGCCGTGGCCGACGGCGGTGGTCAGCAGGTGCGGACGGATCACGTCGCCGCCGGCGAAGACGCCTTCCTTGCCGGTGACCTGGTAGTTCTTGTCGGCCGCGACCATGCCCTTGCCCGAGTTGAATTCCTCGATGCCGGTGAAATCCACGGCCTGGCCGATGGCGGAAACGATCAGGTCGGCCGGCAGTTCCTTTTCCGTGCCTTCGATCTTCTTGATGTCGAGGCGACCCGAAATCATCTTGGCTTCGCACTGCATGACGCGCAGCGCGGTGGCGCGGCCGTCGGGGCCCTTGACCACGCCGATCGGCATCCAGCCGCCCATGATGGTGATGCCTTCGGCCTGGGCGTGCTCGATTTCGGGCTTGCTGGCGGTCATGTACACCGAGGTCAGGGTGACTTCAGCGCCCTGGCGCAGGGAAATGTCGGCGACGTCCTGGGCCATGTGGCCGGCGATGGCGCCTTCGAAGTCGGTCGGATTGACCTTCTCGATGTGGCCGAGGCGGCGCGCGACGGTGGCGACGTCCATCGAGGTGTCGCCGCCGCCGACCACCACCACGCGGTGGCCGACGGTCTTCAGGCGGCCGTCGTTGAAGGCGCGCAGGAAGGAGGTGGCGGTCACCACGTTCGGCGCGGCATGGTCGGCCGGGTCACCGGGCAGCGGCAGGGCGCGGCCGGCCTGGGCGCCGAGGCCGAGGAAGATCGCGTCATAGCTTTCCCGCAGTTGTTCCAGGGTGACATGGGTGCCGATGCGGGTCTTCAGATGCACTTCGACGCCGAGGTCGAGGATGCGCTGGATTTCGGCATCCAGCGTGTCGCGCGGCGTGCGGTAGCCCGGGATGCCGTAGCGCATCATGCCGCCGAGGAATTCGTGCTCGTCGAAGATCGTGCAGCTGTGGCCCTTGAGCGTCAGGTGGTAGGCCGCGGAGAGGCCGGCCGGGCCGCCGCCGATGATGGCGACCTTCTTGCCGGTCTTCTTTTCCGGCGCCTTGAACTTGAGGTTGTTCTTGATCGCCCAGTCGCCAAGGTAGTGCTCGACCGAGTTGATGCCGACATGGTCCTCGACCTGGTTGCGGTTGCAGCCCGTCTCGCAGGGTGCCGGGCAGACGCGGCCCATCACGGCAGGCAGCGGATTGGCTTCGGTCAGGCGACGCCAGGCGTATTCCTGCCAGCCCATCTGCTTGCCATCGGCGCCCAATACACCCGTCGGCGGCTTCTCGATGCCGCGCACGATGTTGAGGTAGCCGCGGATGTCCTCGCCGGACGGGCAGGAACCCTGGCAGGGCGGCGTCGACTGGACGTAGGTCGGGCACTTGTAGCTGTAGCTGGCCTGGAAGATCTGCTCCTGCCAGCGTTTGACCTTGGTCTCGCCTTCCTTGTAGCGGCGGAAAGTCAGTTTCTCGGTGTGGATTTCAGGCGTGGCGGACATGAGGGGTCTCCAATGAAGTCTTGTTCGTCATTGCTCGTTGTTGAGCACGATCGCGGTACTGACCAGTTGAT
>JACRIY010000087.1 GCA_016235805.1 Rhodocyclales bacterium | reverse complement strand
GTCCCGGTGGTGGCTTTCTCGGTGGGCGAAGAGGAACTGCGCGGCGTCGATACCAAGCCGCTGGTCGGCCACCTGGCCGCCTGGAATTACTTCCAGTCGATCAAGAACCCGGAGAATGACAAGTTCATCAAACAGTACCGCGACTGGGCCAAGAAGCAGAAGCTGCCGAAGGCCGAGACCGTGGTCACCAACGACCCGATGGAAGCCACCTACATCGGCATCCACATGTGGAAGCAGGCGGTCGAGAAGGCCAAGAGCACCGATACCGACAAGGTGATCGCGGCCATGGCCGGCCAGACCTTCAAGGCGCCGTCCGGCTTCACCATCAAGATGGACGAAAAGAACCACCACCTGCACCGCGCCGTGTTCATCGGCGAAGTGAAGGCGGACGGCCAGTTCAACGTGGTATGGAAGACCAAGGGCCCGGTCAAGGCCCAACCCTGGTCGCCCTTCATTGCCGGCAACGACAAGAAGAAGGACGAGCCCGAGGGCAAGTAAGGCAGGTAGTCGTTTTGCGTAGGTAGAGAGAGCTGTATTGCGCGGCCGGCAACGGCCGGCCGCGCCTTTTTCCAGACACCCATGATCCCGCGAATTTTCCTCCTGCTGATGCTGTTGCTGGGTTGCGCCGCGCACGCCGCGCCGAATCCCGCGCTGGTGCGCCAATTGGCGGCGGAGGAATCCGACGACAAGATCGCCGCGATCCAGAAGCTGGCGCTGACCGCCGAGCCGGAAGCGCTGGCCGTGCTGCAGCAACTCGCCGACGGCAGCCTGAAGGATGACAAGGGCGAAGAGATCACCCTCAACAACCGCGTGCGCCGCGAACTCGAAGGCGCGCTGGCGGTACTCAAACTCATCGATCCCGACCCGGTCGTGCGCTTTGCGGCGGTCAAGGAAATCGCCGGCAATGTCGACGCGGCGATGGCGCCGATGTTGGCCAAGGCGCGCGATCGCGAGACCGAACCGAAGATACGCGCCCTGCTGGTGGAAATTTATGCGACCGCGACGCTGAAGGACGCCGATCCGCAGGTGCGCATCGCCGCCGCCAGGGCGCTGGCTTCCAGCGCCGACCCCAATACCAAGGCCGCGCTCAAGGCCCAGTCCGAGCCTGCCAACGAAACCGAAGTCGAAGTGCGCCGCGCCGCCTTCCAGTCCTACCTCGCGGTCAAGGACCGGCTGACCCTGGCCGAAAACATCGGCCGCGTATTTTCCGGCTTGAGCCTAGGCTCCATCCTGCTCCTGGCGGCGCTGGGACTGGCCATCACCTACGGCGTGATGGGCGTGATCAACATGGCGCATGGCGAACTGCTGATGATCGGCGCCTATGCCACCTATGCCATGCAGGGCCTGTTCCGCAGCTACTTCCCTGCGCATCTCGACTGGTACCTGCTGGCCGCCGTGCCGGTTGCCTTCTTCGCGGCTGCCGCCGTCGGCGTCCTGCTCGAGCGCACCGTGATCCGCTGGCTCTACGGCCGCGCGCTGGAAACCCTGCTCGCCACCTGGGGCCTGTCGCTGATGCTGATCCAGGCGGCGCGCGTGATCTTCGGCGCGCAGAACGTCGAAGTGGCCAACCCGACGTGGATGTCGGGCGGCATCGAAATCCTGCCCAGCATCGTTTTGCCGCTCAATCGCATCGTCATCGTCGGCTTCGCGCTCTTCGTGCTGGCCCTGGTCTGGGCGCTGATGAACAAGACGCGGCTGGGCATGTTCGTTCGCGCCGTGACGCAGAACCGCGCCATGGCCGGCTGCGTCGGCGTGCCGACGGGACGCATTGACACCGTGGCCTTCGCGCTCGGCGCCGGCATCGCGGGCCTGGGCGGCGTCGCGCTGTCGCAGATCGCGAACGTCGGCCCGGACATGGGCCAGGGCTACATCGTCGATTCTTTCATGGTAGTGGTCCTGGGCGGCGTCGGGCAGCTGGCCGGCGCGGTGTGGGCGGCGCTGGGGCTGGGCATCGTCACCAAGTTCATCGAAGCCTGGTCCGGCGCGGTGATCGCCAAGATCGTGGTGCTGGTGTTCCTCATCATGGTCATCCAGCAGCGTCCGCAGGGGCTGGTCGCCCTCAAGGGCCGCTTCGTCGAGAACGGATATGAAGCGCGTTCCATTCATCGTCCGCTTCTTCGGCG
>JACRIY010000010.1 GCA_016235805.1 Rhodocyclales bacterium | reverse complement strand
GCGCGACCATTGCCGGAGACTGAGCGATGACAGGCTTTACGTGCCGCCTTATCGCTCCCCGGACTAGAACTCCAGCGGATCCACGTCCAGATGCCAGCGCAGATCGCGCGGCGCCTTGAGGCTGCGCAGGCGCTCGCTCCAGGCGGCGAGGAAGACCTGGAACGACGGCCGGTGCGGCGATTCGACCAGTGATCTGATTACCGGCGAAGCCGACGCCATAGTGGTCGACCGGCGTGCCCGCAGAGCGGCGGTTCGGGCATGCGGTCCGGATCGGCACTGCGCCGGAACGTGTGGCACGGAAGTCGATGTCGCCGCGATTCATATATATCCCATTGTTTTACAACGAAATGCGCTACCCCCCCCCCTATTACTATATGTCCATGTCCTATAGCGAATGACATATGGAACTATTTCACGGACTTCAGTAAGCTTCCCTCGCTTCTTGACCAAGACAGAACAACAAGATCGATTCGCAGGGGAGGAGGTGTAGCGTGGGGACTATCCGACCGAGGATGCTTTTTCCGTCGTTGCTGGAACGGCGGCGCAAGTGACGGAGGCATCGCCGCCGCTCAAGCTGGTGCCGGACCCCGAGACGGGTTGCGAGGACTCAAGCGCTCCGGTTGAACCCGATACCGGACTTCTCGGCCTGGTGATCATGGCGCGCTTCCACGCCATCGCCGCCGACGCGGACCAGTTGGCGCATGACTTCAAGCGGTCCGGGCGCCCATTTGCCATTGAGCAGATCCTGCTTGCCGCCAAGCATCTCGGCCTCAAGGCACGCCGCGTCAGGACGGAAACGACGCGGCTCGATCGCACTCCGTTGCCGGCTTTGGCGGTGGATATCGCAGGACACTATTTCGTACTGGCGAGTGCGGACAAGGGACAGGTACTGATCCACGACCCGCGCGTCGAACGCCCGCAAGTCCTGACCGTGGACGGATTCGCAAACCGCTGGACCGGCGAGCTGATCCTGTTCGCCTCGCGTGCCTCGTTGGCCGGCGAGTTGGCCAAGTTCGACTTCACCTGGTTCGTTCCGGCCATCGTCAAATATCGCAAGCTGCTCGGCGAGGTTTTGCTCGTCTCGTTCGCACTGCAACTCTTTGCACTGGTCACTCCGCTGTTCTTCCAGGTCGTGATGGACAAGGTGCTGGTACATCGGGGCATGACCACCCTCGACGTCATCGCCGTGGGGTTGCTAGTCGTCTCGGTGTTCGAGGTCGTGCTCTCCGGCCTGCGCAGCTACGTTTTTGCCCATACCACCAGCCGCATCGACGTCGAACTCGGCGCGCGGCTGTTCCGGCATCTGCTGAACCTGCCGCTGGCCTACTTCCAGGCGCGTCGCGTCGGCGACACCGTTGCCCGCGTGCGCGAACTCGAGAACATCCGCCAGTTTCTTACCGGCAACGCCATCACGCTGGTTCTCGACGTTCTCTTCTCCGTGGTCTTCATCGGCGTCATGCTCTGGTATAGCGGATTGCTGACCTTGATCGTCGTCCTTTCGCTGCCCTGCTACCTGGCGCTTTCCGTCCTCGTGACGCCGCTTCTGCGCGCGCGCCTGCACGAGAAGTTCAACCGCGGCGCGGAGAATCAGGCCTTTCTGGTCGAAACGATCAATGGCATCGACACCCTCAAGTCCATGGCGGTAGAACCCCAGATCACACGGCGCTGGGACAGCCAGATCGCCGCCTATGTCGCTGCCGGCTTCCGCACTGCCACGCTCGGCGTCTTTGCCCAGGAGGGCGTCAAACTCATCGGGAAGTTGGTCACGGTGGCGACGATGTGGTTGGGTGCGCGCCTGGTCATCGAAGGCGCGCTCACCGTCGGCCAACTGATCGCCTTCAATATGCTGGCCGGGCGCGTGGCGACGCCCGTCATGCGCCTTGCGCAGCTTTGGACGGACTTCCAGCAAACGGGCATTTCTGTGCAGCGCCTGGGCGACATCCTCAATGCCCGCACCGAGATCGCCCGCGCCAACCGCAGTACGTTGCCGCCGCTGGTTGGCCGCATCGACCTTGAGCAAGTGATTTTCCGCTATCGCCCGGACGGCCCCGAAGTGCTGCGCGAGGTCAGCCTCGTCATCCAGCCCGGCGAAGTCATCGGCATCGTCGGCCGCTCCGGCTCGGGCAAGAGCACGTTCGCCAAGCTTGTACAGCGGCTTTATCTACCCGAGCGCGGACGCGTGCTGATCGACGGCGTAGACCTTGCCTTGGCCGATACCTCCAGCCTGCGGCGGCAGATCGGCGTCGTTCTCCAGGAAAACATGCTGTTCAACCGCTGCATTCGCGAAAACATCGCGCTGGCCGACCCCGGCCTGCCGTTGGCGGACGTGATCCGTGCCGCCAAGCTCGCCGGCGCCCACGAGTTCATTCTCGAACTGCCCGAAGGCTACGACACCATGGTCGGCGAACATGGTGCCACACTCTCGGGCGGCCAGCGTCAACGCATCGCCATCGCCCGTGCCCTGATCGGCAATCCGCGCATCCTCATTTTCGACGAAGCGACCAGCGCTCTCGACTACGAATCGGAACGCATCATCCAGAACAACATGAAGGCCATCTGCCAGGGACGCACCGTGCTCATCGTCGCGCACCGCCTCTCGGCCGTGCGCGACGCCAATCGCATCGTCGTCGTCGACCGTGGACAGATCGTCGAGCAGGGCAGCCACGCCGAGTTGCTCGCCCACGAAGCCGGGCACTACGCGCGGCTGTACCGGATGCAGACGGGATGAACATGGCCAGCCTGCACCTGCAAGCCGCCCGCGACCTACTGCAGCGCTATGCAGCCGTCTTCGCCCACGCCTGGCGCGTTCGCGCCGATCTCGATCCGGTCCCGCGCCTGGCCCACGAAGCGCAATTTCTTCCCGCCACCCTCGAACTACAGGAAACCCCGGTTTCCGCCGCGCCGCGCCTTGCCATGTGGCTGCTCATCGCCTTCGCCTTCCTTGCCCTGCTCTGGGCCACGTTCGGCCGCATCGACGTCGTCGCCAGCGCCCACGGCAAGATCGTGCCGAACGACCGTACCAAGGTCGTGCAGCCGCTCGAAGCCGCCGTCGTCAAGGCCATTCTCGTCACCGACGGCCAGCAGGTCACCGCCGGCCAGGTGTTGCTCGAACTCGACGCCACCGCCGCCACGGCGGACTCGGCACGCAACGCCAACGACCTCGCCGCCGCCCGTTTCCAGGCCGCACGCAGCGAGGCGCTGCTCGCCGCCATCGCCGGCGGCAGGCCGCCCGTGCTTCAGCGCCTACAAGGGATTCCGGCGGATCGCTTGGTCCAGGAACAGCGCGTGCTCGAAGGGCTCTATGGCGAGTATCGGGCGCGGATGTCGCGCATCGACGCCGAAATCGCCAAGCGCGAAGCCGAACTCGCTTCGACGCGCCAGATCGTGCGCAAGCTGGAGCAGACGGTACCCATCGCCCGCCAGCGGGCCGATGACTTCAAGAATCTCGTCGCCAAAAACTTCGTCTCCAAGCACGGCTACCTGGAAAAGGAACAGGTGCGCATCGAAATGGAGGCCGACCTCGCTACGCAGCAAAGTCGCCTCAAGGAACTGGCTGCGGCGTTGGCGGAGGCGCACGGACAACGCGCCGCCCTCGTCGCCGAGACGCGGCGCATGGCCCTCGATACCGCAAACGAAGCGGGCCAGAAAATCGTGGCCAACGGCCAGGAACTCATCAAGAACGAAACCCGCGGCCGCCTGATGACCATCGTTGCGCCGGTGTCGGGCACCGTGCAGCAGCTTGCCGTCCACACCGTCGGCGGCGTGGTGACGCCCGCCCAGGCGCTGATGTCCATCGTGCCGCAAGACAATGCCGTCGAAGTCGAGGCGCTGCTGGAAAACAAGGACATCGGCTTCGTCCATGCCGGGCAGGAGGCCGAAGTGAAGGTGGAAACCTTTCCTTTCACCAAATACGGCACGGTGCGCGCAGAAGTCACCCACGTCTCGAACGACGCCATCGCCGACGAAAAGAAGGGCCTGCTCTATTCCGCGCGCGTGAAGCTCGAACGCGCCACGATGCAAGTGGACGAGCGCAGGGTGAACCTCACGCCCGGCATGGCCGTGACGGTCGAAATCAAAACCAACCGGCGCCGCGTCGTCGAATACTTCCTCTCGCCCTTGCTTCAGTACAAGGACGAGAGCCTGCGGGAGCGATAGGCGTGAGAACGGCAGCGAACGAGACCTGCATGAAGCATCCCTATTTTTCCGGCAACGTCCTGCTGCGGGGAAACCGGGCGCAAATCGGCCATCACCGCGGCAACATCGAAATCACGGCGCCGGATCGGCTGCTGCGCGAGCTGTTCCGTCTCTGCGACGGCCGCACGACCCACGATGAAATCCTGGCGCGTCTTTCCTCGCGCTGGAATCGGGAAGACCTGATCGCGCTCCTGGCGGACTTTGCGCGCGAAGGCATACTCGTCGAAGCGAACCGTGCATTCGTCACGGAATGGTCGCTGCTGACGAACCCAAGATCCTTGGGAGCGCCGCAAGCAATTCCTGGTAATTCCGGAGTCGAATCGCTTCGGCGCGACCACGGTTCCCACGAATATTTCCGACCGGCGGCGACCACGCTGACGGGATTGCTGGCAAGGCGCCGAAGCAGCCGGACGTTCGCCTCCGAGCCCGTCTCCGCGGACCTGATTGCCGGCCTGCTCTGGTCCGGCTATGGCTTCCCCGCGCGCCGCGCGGTGCCCTCCGGCGGCGGCCTCTACCCCTTGCAGATCGACCTGATCCTCTTGAGGCCGGCGCCGCCGCTGGCAGAGGGTATCTACCGGGTTGCATGCGACGCCGCGTACGGCGTCGGGCTGCAGCGAATCGACGCCGACGTCGGACCGGTCTGGCGTGCCTGGGGAAACCCGGCCGTCTTGAGCCATGCACAAGGCGTCATCGTCGTCTCGTCGGACTTTCATCCGACCTCCGAAAAATATGGCAACCGGGCGGCGCTCCTGGTGACGCTGGAAGCCGGCCACGTCGCGCAGAACATTTCGCTTGCCGCCGCCGAGGCGGATCTCGGCCTCGTAGAGTTCGCCGGCTTCGAAGAACAACGATTGACCAGAGCGCTCGGCAACCCGGACGCCATGACGCCCCTGATTTCCCTGGTCTTCGGCGCCCTTCCCGACGCAAGTCAAGTCGCCCTCGCTGCGGCCGTCCCGGCCATCGATTTCCACTGGCTGGATGTCGATCTCGGCACCCTGCACGTCGGCTGCGCCCGCGCCGGGAACGAAGACGGCGAATGGTCTTGGGGACATGCTGTCGATCCGCGTCTGGCCCACCTCAAGGCAAATGCCGAAGCCTTGGAACGTCTCGCGTGCGGCACAGCCGGCTCTCTGCTGCCGGGACGCATGGCCGACTTCGATCGCGCGATTCCGCCGGACGCTATTGCCGCCTACCTGCCGGGGCAGTATCGGCGACCGGCATTTCCGTTCGCGAGACATGAGGACCAGGCGCTCGCCCATTGGGCGATGGCCGAAGACGTCATCGACGGCCATCGAGTCGCCGTCCTGGCCGACTTCGTGTACTTCGCCCCCGCGCTTCCCGAGCCGGTCGGCAAGCCCCATAGCTCTGCCAGCACTTCCGGCGTCGCCGCCCATCCGAGCCGCGCAGAAGCCATGGAGACTGCGGTTCTCGAACTGGTGGAAAGAGACGCCTTCATGACCGCCTGGCTTTCCGGGCAATCCCTGCCGACGATAGCCCGGTCGGGCTTGCCCGCTACCATTCGGTACCGGCTCGACCAATTGCAGCGGAAAGGCTTCGAGGTCACGGTAAAAGACATCTCGCGCCATTGGGCGCCCGTCCTCATGCTCTTTGCCCAATCCCATGCGTTGGGCATCACGCGCGTTGCAGCCGCTGCCGGCTTCGAGCGCGAAGGCGTGCTCGATCATGCCCTTGCCGAACTCGAGGCGGGACTCGCCTGCGCTGCGAACCATCGTCCCGATCCGCTGACGCCGTGCGACGTTGTACTCCCCGCAGATCACGGGCGGCTCTATCGCCAAAAGCGCTATTACCGCCGCGCCGACTTCCTCGCTCAGGACGCAAGCGTCATTACCCTCGACCAGGCCGGAAGCGAGACTCCGCAGAATTGGCCGGCGCTGCTTGATGCCATCGCGGCACGCGGCCATCGCCTGCTCTGGATCGACCTCACAGTGCCCGGATCTGCCCTGGCGCAGGGCCGGCAACCCCTGGTCGTCGGTCGCGCCATCATGCCCGGACTCGTCCCCATCAACTTCGGCTACGGCACCGAGGCGCTCGGCCTCCCGCGAGCCAGAGAGCATTTGTTCCACCCCGGCCGACGTCCGTCCGGGTTTCGTCCTTTGTTCCCCCATCCCTTTGCCTAGGAGATTCCCATGAAACAAGCCATCGCCAATGCCGAGCGCACTGCAGCAGGTTCGCGTACGACCTCGCCCGAACGCTTCTCCTGGACGATACGGCGCGAACGCCTGACACCGTCTCAAGTCGCCCTGCCCGCCGGTTGCGCCGAGCCTTGTGGCGCGCCCGTCCGGCCCGTTCCCCAAGGCAAGGCCGCCTGACGCCTTTGCCATGTACTACGTTCCGACCATACTCAATCACCTGAAGGCCGTGCACAAGCTCGTGCGTGGCCAAAGGGGAGGCGCACGGGTCGACGTGGAGAGCCTGGTCTTGGAGGTTTCCCTCAGGGGGCGAACCCGGCAGTTTCAGCCGCAGTTCACCATCAGTCGAGAACAGCGCATTGAATATCGCCCCTGGTTCGGGCCTGACGTAAGCGGGTTCATCGGCTGGCGCCCGTATTTTCCGCGTAGCTGGCCGCTTTCGGCCGACAAGCCGTCGTTCAAGGATTACGCCCGGTCCAACGGCTTGCGCGTTCCGCCGGGGAGCGCGGTCGCTCCGCCGGACGAGCGTCCCTTCATCATCAAAGGCAAGCAGTCTTCGTTCGGCGTCGGCATGCGGGGGCCGTTTCCCGCCGGCGACGCCGGCGCTCCGCATGCCGCCTTGGCGCCGCAGCAGTTTTACGAAACCTATGTCGCGGGCCGCATCGCCAAGGCCTGGTACTGGAACGGATGCTGGGCTGCCCTCGAACTGCGGCCGCCACCCCGGCTGCTGGGCGACGGCCGCCAAACCTGGCGCCAGCTTGCCCAGGGCCGCTGCCGGATCGCCCCGGACTGGTCCGCCCTGGAGACCATGGCCCACTTCCAGGGTGTCAAGCTCGACGACATATCCGCCGAGGGCGCGAGCCTGCAAGCGGATTTCAAGTACGGCACGCCCTACGATCCGGGCTGCACGACCAACGAGAACGTCATCGACGGGCATCGCGACAGCCTTATCGGCCGCCAGTTCGCCGACGCCGGCCCCATCTGCCTTGCCGGCATTCCCGAATCCCTGCGCGACGGCGTCGTGTTCACCCTCGACGCCATCGTCGACGACCAAGATGCCGTCTGGTTTCTCGAAATGAACGCCAACCCGATGGTCCATCCCGACGTCTATCCGGTCATGCTGGACAGCCTGTTTCCGCCGGGGCGCCCGTCGTGATCAGCCGCCGATCGCTTCAGGGCGTGCAAGTGCGCGCCGCCGTCATCGACGACATACCCGCCATCGTTGCCCGCTGGCGCGCGTCCGGACCGCGCACCGAAAGCGGCGGCGCCCTGGACGAGGTCAAGCTTGGCAACCACCTGCGCCGCGCCGTCGAAGACCGCGGCGGGGTCGTGGTCGTGCTCGTCGCCGAATTGGCCGGCGAAATACGCGGATTGCTGGCCGCCCAGATCGAAAGCCCCTACTTTTCCAACGCGCGCGTCGCCCGCGTCCTGCTCTGGTGGGTGCTGCCCGGCTATCGTCACGGCCCGGCCGGGATCAAGCTCTGGCTTGCCTTCCGCCGCTGGGCGGCTGCCCGCCAAGCCGACGAAATTGTCGTCGCCGTGACCAGCGGCGAAGGCATCCAGCGCACCGACCGCCTGCTCAGGAAACTCGGCGCCGGCCTGACCGGCGGCAACTACCGCCTGCCTCTGGCACCAACCGCGGCGTCATGAAGATCCGCTTCGCCAAACTGGAAGACGTGCCTGCCCTGGTGGAACTCGGGCGCCGCATCCATGCCGTTACCCGCTTCAGCCAGTTCGAGTTCAACCCCGATCGCGTTGCCGGCAACCTCGCGGCGCTCATACAGGATACGCGCGGTATGTATTGTTTCTTCGTCGCCGAGGACAGCACCGGGTTGCCGGTTGGCGGCCTGGTCGGCTGCGTCGAGCGCCACGTGTTTTCCGACCAGCTCGTCGCCACACTCATCCATTACGACGTCCTCCCGGAAAAGCGCATGGGTGGCGCTGCGCTGCGACTCATGATCGCTTTTCGTAAGTGGGCGGAAAACCGCGGCGTATTCGAATTGAATGCCGGCATCAGCAGCGGCGTCGAACTCAAAAAAATGGACCGCTTTCTGCGCAAGCTCGGCTTTCGTTTCATCGGCGGCAACTATTCCCTCATTCTCAATCCTGGCCAGACACAAGGACAACCCGCACCATGACCGAGAACGTCTCTTCCGCCCACCCTCCGCACCTCGCCGAAATCCGCGCCGCCGCCCAACAACTGGCCAAGCTGCCCATCCTCGGACCCGCGCTCTGGCTCTACGCCCGCGACGCGGCGAAAAAGTACCTGTTTCTCGCCGACATCGACGCCCGCCTCATGCCGCCGCTGGTGCTGGACCAGTGCAGGATCTGGTTCCGCGAAGGCATTCCCTGGGCTTTCGTCACCTGGGCCAAGGTCAGCGACGAAGTCAATCAGCGCCTCGCCGACGGTATCGGGCAGATCGCTCCGCACGAGTGGAATGGCGGACCGCATGTCTGGCTGGTGGATGTGGTGTCGCCGTTCGAGAAGGCGGATGCGCTAATTGAAGAATTGAAATTGAAGGATTTGGCGGGTATGGCCGTGCGGCGGTTGCGGGCATGACTACCTTACGGACTCCCAACCGGATGCCGTTTGTTTTCGCGCTTGTTTCATGCTTGTTGGGCGGCGCGCAATTGTGCGCAGCGGAAGAGGCGAAGATGCCGGTCACCCGTGAGGAGCGGTTTGCCTGGAACATGGCCAACATCTCGAATGCGCCTGCGCTCTTGGACCTGGTGGTGAAAGCGCTCCGGATTGCGAGCGAGCCCGGGTTAAGCCGAGATGAGAGGGATCAACGGACGATGGCCATCTTTGGCGTACGCGAGAAGCCTAAGCCCTACTCGCATCAAGGTTCTGGTTACTTCTACAGCCACGGCGAACTCGACGGCGATCCCCCGAGTGTGGTATCGGAAATCCATTGGGTAAGACCTGGAGTCATTAACGTAACACCTGGCAAAGCCTGCGTGCGCATCGAGAGCGTTCTCCCTCTCTTCCATAGAGAATTCGGCCTGCCTGAACAGTTGGAACCTTTCAACCCGGCCATCGAAGGCATGTTTGGTGCTCCACCTGAGCCAGGCAAGTGGAAACGGAGATTTTGGACGGACGGACCAAGCGGTTACGGCATTGGAGCGCCCATCGTATGGGGATCTGTTGGCATCAGATTTCTATTTCTTTATGAACGCCCGGGTTGTGCCTGGCTTATCGAATTTACCTACCAACAGGAGTAATCAACATGACCGACAACGTCATACCTCAATGGTATTCGACTGTCTTCGGAAATCTTGGCCTGTCCGAGGCCAGCAGGAACATGGTCGTGCGCATGGTGAACGCTTCGGCCACGCTAACGACAGATGTCCTAGCTTATGCAGCGAAGGTAGGCACCCAAATTGTAGCGGGGGATGGCGCGCAGAAAACTTTTCAGCCCATCCGATGGGGACGACTTGCCAATGCCGCTGTGGGTAACGAGGCTGCTGGTGAAAGCCATGACGATGGCATCCAGTTCTCGGTCGCCTTTAAAACCGCTGCTCAGGACTACTCTGAAGTTGCAGGTCAGCTTGCCTACCTGTTCCAAGAGGTCATAGCCCACGAATTCAGCCACGAAACCAATGCCGCATACGATGCCGCGATTTGGGCGCGGGAAGTTACCGATGCCGACAGTTATGTGCGCATCTATTTGCTCCGAGAGGCCGAGGCCAACGCTGGAAATGACAAGCGGCTGTACGAAATGAAGCAGTCCGGATTCAGCTTCGATTCCGCCAATGCGAGTGTGCAGGATCCAATCTACCTGTTCGGCTATGGTGGCGGTCTCGATGCGAACATGAATCGCCGCGCCGCCATCTACGAAGCCGAACTCGCCACGGCAAGAAGCCAGTTGCCAGCAAATGCCACTCAGACGGAAATCGAAGCCAGGATCGCACAGCTTTATATTGACCACGGCAGTGTGTCAGACCGGTTGGCGGAAGCCTGCCGCGCCGCATTCGTGGGATATGGTCAGCTCGGTGCCGGTTGCGACATGACGATGATCGAAACTGTGCATGGCGCCATCGGCAGCGCGTCGGGGAGCAGCCAGAAGCCGGCTCCGCTGGCGACGGCCGGCGATATCGATCTCGCCGACGGACTGATCTTCACGGACAGAAACGGCAATTCGACGACCGTTTGGCTTGGTGAAGACGGTAGCTACAGACTGGACGAGGAAAACGCCGCAGGAACGATCAGCGTCCAGTTTAAGAGTCTTCCCGGCTCAATCGATGTTGCCAGGATTACCGAAAAGGATTCCAGCGGGAGCCCTTTGAGCGTTACGACCCGCAGAACCCTCACCGATGGCACGATCATCGACGACATATCCCGATCCGACGGCAGCGTAATTCGGCGCACGACCGACCCGAGCGGGAACGTAACGGAAGTCCCGGTCGAATCTGGCGCTCAAACCCTCACCGCCGCCCTCACCAAAACCGTCGACGCCCTCGCCCTGCTGCGGGCGATCAAGTCCGGGGAGCCCTTGCCGATCCTTGCCTCCGGCCTACGGCTGACCGCCGACTTCAACCCTGGCGACACCGCCTTGGGCGGCGCCTCGAACGTGGCGAGCGGCATCCTCTCTCTCGCCGCCCTGGACAAAGCGCTCGAGAACCGCGACGGCGTCGGCGCCCTGACCTCAGCCGCCAACGCCCTGAGCTTCGGCGTCCGCGCCTATGAGAACTTTGCCGCCGTCGACGGCATTCCGCTCCAGAGCGAACTCGGCACCTTCCTCAACGGCAGCGGCGGCACCAATGCCCTCGGCCTCACCGACGGCGTGCTGCCCTACCTCAACCTGGTGAACAGTCTGGCGCACGGCGATGCCATCGACATCGCCTCCGCCATCCTCACCCTGAATCCGGTCACCGCCCCGCTCGGCGTCGCGCTGCAAGTGGCCGACATGATCTTCGGCGGTCTCTTCGGCGGCAACGAGGCGCCGCCGCCCTGGGGAGGCGCCCAGGCCGCGTGGGACAACGGCCACGCCGTCAGCCGCTACTGGGGCGAGAGCGGCGGCGAAGCGACGGCGAAGAACCTGATGGACGCGCTGATCGACAACCTCGAGCAGTTGGCGGCCCAGGTCGGGGCGGCCAATCCGGGCCTGGCGCTGGGGGTGATCGCCAACCGCCTGCCGGGCCTCAGCTACCGCGCCGGCAACGGGCTGGCACTCGCCGACGTCGATCCGCTCAGCGGCGAGCAGCGCAACGCCGAGTTGCGCTACGACGTCGTCAGCTACCGGCCGATCAACGCCACGCCGGGCAGCGAACTGGCCGGGCAATCCTTCTCCGAGCGCTTCCTGCGCGCCGCCCTGGAAGCGGGCGCGATCGCGCCGGACTGGGAAGTGGCGACGGCGGCGCTGCAAACCGCCGCCAACGATCCGCAAGCCGGTCTCACCGAAGAAGCGCGGGCGGGGCGCAACGGGCATCTGGCCGCAGCCGAAACCGGCGCGACGCAGACGATGCGGGTAGTGGCGCTGGACCTCGACGGCGGCGGCATCGCCGCGGTCTCGAAAACCGCGTCCGGCGTCGCCTTCGACGTCGACGACTCGGGCTATCTTAAGGCCACAGGCTGGATCGGCGGCGGCGACGGCTTCCTGGTGCTGGACCGCAACCTGAACGGCAGCATCGACACGGGCAAGGAACTTTTCAGCAACAGCACGGTGGATCTGTCGCAGCGGGGCCTGCGCGGCCTGCAATGGCTGGACGCGAACCTGGACGGCTGGCTGGATGCGAGCGATCCGGTGTTCGGCGAACTGAAGGTGTGGCGTGACGCGAACCAGGACGGCGTCGCGGCGAACGAGGAAACCCAGACGCTGGCCGACCTGGGTGTCGGCGGGCTCCACTATGCGATGGGCACCTACACGCGCAACGGCGAGCAGAAGCAAATGACGTCGGTGGATCTGGCGGCGGACACGGCGGGGACGATCATCCGCAACGTGCCGGAAGGCATCGTCGTCGCGACCAGCGACGGCAAGATGTCGTTGGTCGTGACGCACGTGACGGACACGAGCGCCGTGGCGCCGGGCCGCAACGCGGTGGGCGGATATGAAGACCTGGAACTGATCGTGTCGGGCGCCGACCTGCTGGCGAACCAGACGCTGGGCGGTGCGAGCGCAAGCGCGTTGAGCATCACCGGCGTGAATGGGTTCCGGCATGGGACGGGCTTCCTCGATGGGAACGGCTTCGTCCATTTCATGCCGGAGGCGAACTATTTCGGCGCCGACGCCGGGTTCGAGTACAGCATTTCCGCGCCGACCGGAGAGACCGGAACGGGAAGGGTGGATATCGCGCTGGCGAATGTGAACGACGCACCGACGGCGACGGTGGATCCGCACTTGATGCCTATCTATGGATACAGCGGCACTATCGACGAATCCGGGACGCTTACTCTTGGCGCTCCGGTGTTCTCGCCGGGCTTGTCCTACGGCGCCGACGGGAGCCTTCGCTGGTGCTACACGCCTATCGGAACGGCCGATACGGACGGCCCGAATTCGGCCACCGTGGTGGCCCAGGATATCGACGATCCCAGCGGGCCATTTACCTATACCGTCGTCAGCCAGCCGACCATGGGTGGGGCGAGCATCGACGCCAACGGCAATGTCCAGTACATCAATTGGACCCAGCCCAACATGCAGGGCACCCTAGAGACGTATGACGAAAACGGCACGCCGACGACTGAAACACAGGCAGATCCGTTCCTGGTGCGAGTGACGGATGCGCACGG
The DNA here is from genome assembly GCA_016235805.1 of Rhodocyclales bacterium. GTDB lineage: Bacteria > Pseudomonadota > Gammaproteobacteria > Burkholderiales > Rhodocyclaceae > Sulfuritalea. The sequence continues at coordinate 2,698 of JACRIY010000010.1, read as the reverse complement.
CGCCAGTTCGACGGTGACCATCAACGCGATACATCGCGGTGCCTATTTCCCCAATACCGGCAGTGGCGGTGGCGGCGGGAAGAAACCGATTTCCATCGATCTCGATCGTAACGGCTTCCAGTTCAAGGGCGTGGACGATTCCGGCGTTTTCTTCGACATCAACGACGACGGCTGGAAGCGTAAGGTCGGCTGGGTCGGCGCCGGCGATGGCTGGCTGGCCTATGACGAAGACGGCGATGGCAAGATCGACAAGGGCTCCGAACTGGCGTTTGCTGCGCGCTATGCCGATGCGACGTCGGACTTGGCGGGACTGGCGGCGATTTTCGATTCCAATCGGGACGGCTTGCTTTCGGCAGCCGACAGCAGTTGGAACAGATTCGGCATCTGGAACGATGCCGATGGCGACGGCGTCACCGATTCCGGAGAACTTCAGTCCCTCGATGCCATGGGCGTGGCGTCGATCGAATTGACAAGCGACGGCGCGTTTTCGGTCATCAACGGAGTCACGGTACAAGGTATCGCCAAGGTGCATCTGTCCGACGGCAGCGTTCTCGATGCCGCAGACGCCATCATTCCGGTGGCGGACCAGGTGCGCATGCCCGACGGCTCGATTGCAACCCAGGCCCCCCATGCCGCTGGCGTGGTCACCGGCACTCCCGGAAACGACCTTCTTCTCGGCAAGACCGGCAGCACGCGCGTAACCGCCGATGCCGGCGACGACGTCGTGATGACGGCGGACGGCAACGACTTCATCGACGCCGGTGCCGGCGACGACGTGGTGTATAGCGGCGACAACAACGACATCGTGCTGGGCGCCGGCGGCAACGACGTGGTGTTCGCCGGGCAGGGCGACGACTTGATCGTCGGCGGAGACGGCCACGACGCCCTGAGCGCCGAGGACGGAAACGACATCGTCTTCGGCGGACAAGGCAACGATCTGATTTCCGGCGGAACGGGATCCGACGCGCTTTCCGGCGACCTCGGCGACGATACGCTGAGCGGCGAAACGGGGAGCGACGCCCTGTTCGGAGGCGACGGCAACGATGCGCTGCTTGGCGGCGACGGCGACGACCGACTGGACGGCGGCCTGGGGGCCGACACGCTGCAAGGCGGCTTGGGCGACGACACATATGCGACGGACTCCACCGACACGGTGATCGAACTGGCCGGCGCCGGCGTCGATACGGTAGTGGTCGGCGATGCCTACGTCTTGCCGGACAACGTCGAGAATGCCATACAGACCCGCGGCGGTTTCACTGTTGTGGGCAACGACCTGAACAACCGCCTTGCGGGCAGCGACGGCTTGGATACCCTCGTTGGAGGACTGGGAGACGATACCTATGTGATCGATGCGACGGATATGGTTGTCGAATATGCCGGTGAGGGCACAGATACTATCGTCGCCGCATTCAGTTACACGGTTGGCGTCGAACTGGAGAACTTGGCACTCACTGGCACTGCCGACATCAATGGCACCGGGAACGACCGCGACAATCGCATAACCGGCAATGACGGCAGCAACGTGCTCAGCGGTGGGGCCGGGAACGACGTACTGGATGGCGGCCTCGGCGCGGACGTGATGAACGGCGGCGGCGGGGCGGACACCTACTATGTCGATAACGTCGGCGACGTGATTCACGAGGTTGGCGACGGCAGTTGGGACGTCGTCTATAGCTCCGTCACGTACTCGCTTGCCGACGGCGGCACGAATGAACTGAGGCTGGTCGGAACTGCAGCTCTCAACGGCACCGGTTCTGACGGTGGGAGTGACTATCTCTACGGCAATGATGGGAGCAACATCCTGACCGCCTTGGGAGGAAACGACAAGCTCGACGGTGGGGCCGGTGCCGATACGCTGATCGGCGGCAGCGGCAACGACACCTATATCGTCGACGACCTGGGCGACGTCGTGACCGAGAACGCGGGCGAAGGCACGGACACGGTGCAGTCATCGATTTCGTGGACACTGGCCGCCAACGTCGAAAACCTGACGCTGACCGGCACGGGCGCTATCAATGGCACCGGCAATGCGCTGGACAACGTGCTCACCGGGACATCCGGCGCCAATGTCCTCGACGGCGGCGCGGGTGCGGATGCGATGAACGGCGGCGGTGGCAGCGACACCTATGTCGTCGACAACGCGGGCGACATCGTCACCGAGAACGCCAACGCGGGCACCGATATCGTCCAGTCGTCGCTCTCCTGGACACTGGGCGCCAACGTCGAGATCCTGTTGCTGACCGGCACGAACGCCATCAACGGCATGGGCAACGGTCTGAACAACATCCTCATCGGTAATGCCGGCGCCAACGTCCTCGACGGAGGCGCGGGTGCGGATGCGATGAACGGCGGCAGCGGCAACGACACCTATGTCGTCGACAACGCCGGCGACAGCCTCGCCGAGAACGCCGACGAAGGAACCGATACCGTCCAGGCCGCGCGCTCCTGGACGCTGGACGACAACTTCGAGAACCTGACGCTGACCGGAACGGCCGCCCTCAGCGGCACCGGCAACGTTCTGGACAACATCCTCACCGGCAATGCCGCCGCTAACGTCCTCGACGGTGGCGGGGGGGCGGACGTGATGAACGGCGGCGGCGGCAGCGACACCTATGTCGTCGATAACGCCGGCGACGCTGTCACCGAGAACGCCAACGCGGGCACCGATATCGTCCAGTCGTCGCTCTCCTGGACACTG
>JACRIY010000089.1 GCA_016235805.1 Rhodocyclales bacterium | reverse complement strand
GAGCACCAAGCGATGCAAGGCGCGAAAGGCCGACGTTTAGTTTCTCTAAACGAGGCCTTGAGCAACGCCGCAGCGCGCCGCGTGATCCGCGGGACTCAAGCGAGCCAGCGTTTGCGGCGGCGGTAGTGCTTGGCTTCGCGGAAGCTCTTGCGCTCGCCCGAGGAAATGCCGAGGTAGAACTCCTTGACGTCCTCGTTGTTGGCCAGTTCCGACGCGGCGCCTTCCATCACGACGCGGCCGTTTTCGAGGATGTAGCCGAAGTCGGCATAGCGCAGGGCCATGTTGGTGTTCTGCTCGGCCAGCAGGAAGGTGACCTTCTCGCGCTGGTTGAGGTCCTTGACGATGCCGAACACCTCATCGACGATCTGCGGTGCGAGGCCCATCGAGGGTTCGTCCAGCAACACCATGGTCGGGTTGGCCATCAGCGCGCGGCCGATGGCGCACATCTGCTGCTCGCCGCCCGAGGTATAGGCGGCCTGGCTGGTGCGCCGCGTCTTCAGGCGGGGGAAATAGTTGTAAACCTTCTCCAGCGTCTGCGCCACGGCGGCCTTGCCGTCGGTACGCGTGTAGCTGCCTGTCATCAGGTTTTCCTCGATGGTCAGGTGGCCGAAACAGTGGCGGCCCTCCATGACCTGGACCACGCCGCGCCTGACCAGGTCGGCCGGCGTCAGCGCTTCGATGCGCTCGCCGCGGCACTCGATCGAGCCCTTGGTCACTTCGCCGCGTTCGCCATGCAGCAGGTTGCTGACGGCACGCAGGGTGGTGGTCTTGCCGGCACCGTTGCCGCCCAGCAGGGCGACGATGCTGCCTTCGGGCACGGACAGCGAAACGCCCTTGAGCACGAGGATCACGTGGTTGTAGATCACCTCGATGCTATTGACGTTGAGGAGAATGTTGGCTGTAGTCATGTGTTCTTTCAGGGAACGAAAGACAGAAGGCGGGGAACGGCAAACCGTCCCCCGCCGTCGGGCTGATTACTTCTTGCAGTCTTCCGGAGTGCGCGGCTTGATCTTCTTTTCTTCCGCGTACTTGGCCGAAGCCAGCATCACCATCGGACGCAGGACCTTCTCGTCCCCCTGGTACCAGTCGGAGGTGAAGTTCCACTTCTTGCCGTCCCAGGTATGGATGCGCGCCCAGGCCGAACCCATGTGGTCGAGGCAGGAAGTCTTCACCGGACGCATCACGCCGCCCAGGCCCATTCCGTCCAGCGCCTTCTGGTCGAGGTCGAGGTTCTCCAGGCCCCAGCGCATCTGCTCGCCGGTGATGCGCTTGCCCTTGCCGTAACGGCCCTGGGCGACGCGCACGGCCTCGACCTGCAGCATCGAGGAAATCAGGCCGCGCATGTACAGCACCTGGCCGACTTCTTCCTTGGGACCGGTACCCTGGCCCTTGGCGTGCAGTTTTTCGAGGATTTCCTTGACCACCTTGGAGTCCGGCTCGGCGCCGTGCTGCATGGCCAGGGCGTTGTAGCCCTTGGCGCCGTCGCCGACGTCCTTGACGTCAGGCTCGGCACCTGCCCACCACACGCCGTACATCTTCTCGCGCGGATAACCGGTCGCCTGGGCTTCCTTGAGCGCGGTCGAGTTCATCACGCCCCAGCCCCAGAGGAAGACATAGTCAGGCTTGTTCTGGCGGATCTGCAGCCAGGTGGCCTTCTGCTCGACGCCCGGGTGGGCAACGGGCAGCAGTGAAAGGTCGAAACCGTGCATCTTGGCGCGTTCCTGCAGCAGGGCGATCGGCTCTTTGCCGTAGGGGCTGTCGTGGTAGACCAGGGCGACCTTCTTGCCCTTCAGCTTGTCGAAACCGCCTTCCTTCTTCGCGATGTGCTGCACCAGCACGTCGGCGCCCATCCAGTAGGTGCCGACCAGCGGGAAGTTCCAGCCGAACACGGCGCCGTTTTGCGACTCGCTGCGGCCGTAGCCGGCGGTGATCACGGGGATCTTGTCAACCGGAGCTTTTTCGGTCAGGGCGAAGGTAATGCCGGTGGACAGGGGCTGCACGGCGGTCCCGCCGCCATGCTTGCCCTTGAGGCGCTCGTAGCATTCGACACCACGGTCGGTGGCGTAGCCGGTCTCGCACTCTTCCCAGATCATCTTGACGCCATTGACGCCGCCGCGGGCATTGGTCAGCTTCAGGTAGTCGAGGAAGCCGTTGGCCCAGGGTACCCCGTTGGGCGCATAGGCACCGGTGCGATAAACAAGCAACGGGAAGAACTGCTCTTCGGCAGCGAAAGCCGGGGTGGTGAGTGCGCCGGACAGACCGATCGCGACGAGCGATGCGGCGGCGGCGAGTTTGCGTAGTTTCATGTTGTCTCCTCTTGGATGATATGGGTGCTACACCTGCAGAGCCTTTACGAGCGATAAGCTGCCGCGACGTTCAGTGCGGGAAGGGCCACAAACGCAGTTTTTCGCGACCCGTGGCCCACAGGCGCGCGATTCCGTGCGGTTCGACGATCAGGAAGAACACGATCAGCGAACCGAAGATGATGACCTCGACGTGGGAAACCAGCGCAGTCGAAACTTCCAGTCCGAACAGGCTACCCACCAGCGGCAGCATCTGGTTGAGGAAGATCGGCAGGATCACGATGAAGGCGGCGCCGAAGAAGCTGCCGGAAATCGCGCCCATGCCGCCGATGATGACCATGAACAGCAGTTGCAGCGAACGGTCGATGGAAAATGCCGCCGGCTCCCAAGACCCGAGGTTGACGAAACCCCACAGGGCCCCGGCGACACCCAGGTAAAAGGAACTGACGGCGAAGGCCGTGAGCTTGGAGTACATCGGGCGGATGCCGATCACGGTTGCCGCCACGTCCATGTCGCGGATCGCCATCCATTGCCGGCCCATGTTGCCGCGCAGCAGATTCTTCGCCATCACGGCGAAGACGACCAGGATGCCGAGGCTGAAAAGGTACTTGTCGGTCGGCGTGCTGATGGTCCAGCCGAACAGGCTGATGTCGGCGACCGACACCGACCCCGACGACGCGTTGTTGGTGAACCACTTGATGCGCAGGAAAGCCCAGTCCCAGAAAAACTGGGCGGCCAACGTCGCTACCGCAAGGTAGAGCCCACGCACGCGCAGGCTGGGCGCACCGAACACGATGCCCGCCGCAGCGGCTACCAGGCCGCCCAGCAGGATCGCCGCCAGCGCCGGCATGCCATCCACGCGGATCAGGAAGTTGTAGGCGGCATAGGCGCCCACCGCCATCGAGGCACCTGCACCCAGAGTGATCTGCCCGCAATAGCCGACCAGGATATTCACGCCCAGGGCCGCCAGCGACAGGATCAGGAAGGGCACCAGGATGGCGCGGAACATGTACTCGTCGACCAGCAGCGGAACGCCGATGAAGGCGAAGGCCACGATGGCATAGATCGCCCAGCGGTCCTGCGGAATGGCGAACGCCTGCTGATCGGCTTTGTACGAGGTCTTGAACTGACCGTTTTCTCTATAGAACATTACGCAGTCCCCGAATCAAACGCGATCAATGATTTTCTCCCCGAACAAACCTTGCGGCCTGAACAGGAGGAAAACCAGCGCCAGCATGTAGGCAAACCAGATCTCGATGCCACCGCCGACGTAGGGCCCCAGATACACCTCGGACAGTTTTTCACCTACGCCGATGATGAGGCCGCCGATGATCGCGCCGGGAACCGAGGTCAGGCCGCCGAGGATCACCACCGGCAGGGCGCGCAGGGCAATGGTCGACAGCGAGAACTGCACCCCGAGCTTGGAGCCCCAGATGATGCCGGCCACCAGCGCGGTGATGCCGGCGACGCACCAGACGATGACCCAGATCCGGTCCAGCGGAATGCCGATCGATTGCGCGGCCTGATGGTCGTCCGCAACCGCACGCAGCGCGCGGCCGGTAGCGGTCTTCTGGAAGAAGATCGACAGCGAAATGACCAGCAGGGCCGCGATCAGCGCAGCGATGAAGTCCTCCTTGTTGATCAGGATGCCGCCCTCGAAAACACTCTCCAGCATCATCACCGGGTCCTTCGGCATGCCGACATCGATCTTGTAGATGTCGCTGCCGAAGATGGTCTGGCCGATGCCGTCAAGCACGTAGGCGATGCCCAGCGTGGCCATCAGCAGCGTCGCACCTTCCTGGTTGACCAGGTAGCGCAGCGCCAGCCGCTCGATCAGCCAGGCGACGACGAACATCACCACCACCGCGACGGCGAACGCCAGCAGGTTGGCGACGAACAGGTTCTCCATGCCCAGCCAGTCGGGAATCCATTCGGAGAAGCGCGCCATCGCCAGCGCGGCGAACAGCACCATCGCGCCCTGCGCGAAATTGAACACGCCGGAGGCCTTGAAGATCAGCACGAAGCCCAACGCCACCAGCGAGTACAGCATGCCGCTCATCAGGCCGCCAAGCAGGGTTTCCAGGAAAAAAGCCATGGTCAGGGTCCTCAGTGGCTGGCGCCGAGATAGGCGCTGATGACGTCGGGATTGGCGCGAACCTCGTCCGGGGTGCCGTCGCCGATCTTCTTGCCGTAATCGAGCACCACGACGCGATCGGAAATGTCCATCACCACGCCCATGTCGTGCTCGATCAGGACCACGGTGGTGCCGAACTGGTCATTGACGTCGAGGATGAAGCGGCACATGTCCTGCTTTTCCTCGACGTTCATGCCGGCCATCGGCTCGTCCAGCAACAGGATCTGCGGCTCCATGGCCAGCGCGCGCGCCAGGTCGACGCGCTTTTGCAGGCCGTAGGGCAGGCGCCCGACCGGCGTCTTGCGGATGTGCTGGATTTCGAGGAAGTCGATGATCTCCTCGACCTTGGCGCGGTGTTCGAGTTCCTCGCGCTGCGCCGCCCCGAACCAGATGGCCTGCTGCAGCATGTTGGCCTTCATCTTCAGGTTGCGCCCGGTCATGATGTTGTCGAGCACCGACATTCCCTTGAACAGCGCGATGTTCTGGAAGGTGCGCGCCAGGCCGGCTTTCGCCGCGCCGTAGGAATCCATGTTGGCATGGTGTTCGCCGCGCAGGATGATGTCGCCCTGCTGCGGCCGGTACACGCCGTTGATCACGTTCAGCATCGAGCTCTTGCCAGCGCCATTGGGGCCGATGATGGCGCGGATTTCATGCTCGCGCACATCGAAGGAGATGTCGGTCAGCGCCTTGACGCCGCCGAAGCTGAGGCTGATGTTCTTGAGGTCGAGGATGACCTCGCCGATTTTTCTTCCGTTCATCAGGCGGCCTTCTTCATCGTCGGATAGGTTTTGACTTCGAGAATGGCGAGGTCGGCGGCCACCTTGCCGGTGCGGCCATCCTCGAACTTGACCTGGGTTTCGATGAACTGCGAGGTCTTGCCGGAATACAGGGCGTCGATCAGCACGTTGTACTTTTCAGAGATGAAGCCGCGCCGCACCTTGCGCGTGCGCGTCAGCTCGTCGTCATCCGGATCGAGTTCCTTGTGCAGCACCAGGAAGCGATGGATCTGCGTCTCCGCCACCATCGCATCGTGCGACAGTTCGGCATTCACCTGCTCGACACATTCGCGCACCAGGTCGAGGACCTCCTTCTTGCCGGCGAGGTCGGTGTAGCCCGAGTATGGCAGGCCACGGCGCTCGGCCCAGTTGCCGACCGCACCCATGTCGATGTTGATGAAGGCGCAGACCATGTCGCGGTCATGGCCGAAGCAGACCGCTTCCTTGATGTGCGGGAAGAACTTGAGCTTGTTCTCGATGTAGTTCGGCGCGAAGATCGCGCCGTTGGACAGTTTGCCGACGTCCTTGGCGCGGTCGATGATCTTGAGGTGGCCGTCTTCATCGAAGAAGCCGGCGTCGCCGGTGTGGAACCAGCCTTCGGCATCGATCGCCTCGGCCGTGTCCTTGGGACGCTTGTAGTATTCCTTGAGCAGCAGCTTGCCGCGCACCAGGACTTCGCCATTGTCGGCAATCTTCACTTCGACGCCCGGCGCCGGCTTGCCGACGCTGTCGAACTTGATCTCGCGGTCCGGCTGCAGGCACACCGCGGCGCAAGTCTCGGTCGCGCCATAGAGCTGCTTGAGGTTGACCCCGATCGAGCGGTAGAAGCGGAACAGGTCGGGCCCGATCGCGGCGCCGGCCGTGTAGGCGACGCGGATGCGGCTCATGCCCAGCACGTTGCGCAGCGGGCCGTAGATCATCAGGTTGCCCAGCGCATACAGCAGGCGGTCGGTGCTTGATACGGTCGACTTGCCGTCGAGGATGTCGGAGCCGCAGCGCTTGGCCACCGCCATGAAGTAATGGAACATGTTGCGCTTGAGTGCGCCGGCATCTTCCATGCGGATCATCACGGTGGTCAGCAGGTTCTCGAACACACGCGGCGGCGCGAAGTAATAGGTCGGCCCGATCTCGCGCAGGTCGGTCATCACCGTGTCGCCGGATTCGGGACAATTGATCGTGAAGCCGGCGACCAGCGCCTGGGCGTAGGAGAACAGGTGGTCGCCGACCCAGGCCATCGGCAGGTAGGACAGGATGTCCTCCTGGTCGGTCAGGTGGTCGAAGCCGACGCCGCTCTGCGCCGCGGCGATGAAGGTTTCGTGGGTCTGGCAGACGCCTTTCGGCTTGCCGGTGGTGCCGGAGGTGTACAGCATGACCGCGACATCCTCGGGGCGGCCATTGGCGATTTCGCCGACGATGAAATCGGGCTGGTTCCTGTCGTGCACCTTGCCCATGGCGATCACTTCGTCCAGGCCCTGCAGGTAGGTCTGGGTGTAGTGGCGCATGCCGCGCGGATCATCGTAGAGGATGTGCTGCAGGCTCGGACACTGGTCCTTGATTTCCAGCATCTTGTCGACCTGCTCCTGGTCCTCGACGATCGCGAAACGGATCTCGCCGTCGGTCAGGACAAAAGCCATTTCTGTCGCCACGGCGTCCTGGTAAAGCGGCACCGGCACCCCGCCCAGCATCTGCGCCGCGCACATCGCCCAGTAGAGGCGCGGGCGGTTGTCGCCGATCAGGGCCAGGTTGTCGCCGCGCTTGAAGCCGAGTTCGGCCAGGCCGCAGGCCATGGCGCGGACTTCTTCGGCAACCTGGCTCCAGTTCCAGGTCTGCCAGATGCCGAGATACTTCTCGCGCGTCGCCGGACGATCGCCGCGCGTCGCGGCGTGATTCAACAACAGACGGGGAAACGTATCGAGCGGGCCTGAAGCCCGCCCCGATTGGGAAACAGACATGCGTTTTTCTCCTCCAGCATTCGCCTTGCGGACCCGCTCTTTTATCGCGTTTGTTCCGCAGCAAATATTGAGTCTAAGGCAAACAGCTGCCTATAATTGTCGCGTGCCTGACAATTGTCAAAATTCAACAGCGTCGATTCAGCAGATGCTGCGCCGCACAAGCTGGGCGTCCTCGTTGTCCGCTGAGGACTTCAGCCGCGCCTGCGATGGCACCTGCGAACGCTTCGTCGAAGCCGGTGGTTTCGTCTGTCGCAAAGGCGCGCCGGTAGAACACTGGTATGGAGTGATCGACGGACTCGCCAAGATGTCCAGCGACTGGGCCAGCGGCAAGACCGCCAGCTATACCGGCATTGCCGCCGGCGGCTGGTTCGGCGAAGGCTCGATGCTGAAACCCGAGCCACGGCGCTACGACGTCATCGCCCTGCGCGACTCCCATGTCGCCTGCATGAAGCGCGAAACCTTCCACTGGCTGCTCGACAACAGCATCGCCTTCAACCGCTTCATCATCAACCAGATCAACGAGCGCCTTGGCCTCTTCATCGGCCTGCTGGAATCGGAACGACTGGCCGACGTCGATGCGCGCGTCGCCCGCGCCATTGCCGCCCTGTTTCACCCCGTGCTGCAACCCGGCATCGAATCGCGCATCGCGATTTCGCAGGAAGAGATCGGCTACCTCGCCGGCGTCTCGCGCCAGCGGGTCAATCGCAGCATGCAGACCCTGGAGAAATCCGGCTTCCTCGTCGCCAAGTACGGCGGCGTGACGGTACTCGACCTCGACGGCCTGCGCCGCTTCGGCGGCTGAGTCCCGCCAGGGGATACCGTCCCCGCCAAGCGCGGGGACATATCCCGCCGGGGGATACCGTCCGCACGTC
>JACRIY010000088.1 GCA_016235805.1 Rhodocyclales bacterium | reverse complement strand
TGTTTTTCAGCGCGATCTCCCAGGAGTCGGTATCGACGCCGACCTCGCGCTGGGTGATGACGCAGTTGCGGTGGTCATGCACGTACTCGACCGGATCCTCGATGGTGATGATGTGGCCGTAGCTGTTCTGGTTGCGGTAGCCGATCATCGCCGCGAGCGAGGTCGACTTGCCGGAACCCGTGCCGCCGACGAAGAGCACCAGGCCGCGCTTGGTCATCGAGACGTCCTTCAGCACCGGCGGCAGCTTGAGGTCCTCGAACTCGGGGATCTGCACGTTGATGGTACGCATGATGATGCCGACGCGGCCCTGCTGGACGAAGGCATTGACGCGGAAGCGGCCGATGCTGGCGGGCGAGATGGCGAAATTGCATTCCTTGGTCGCCTCGAACTCGGCGGCTTGCTTGTCGTTCATGATCGCCCGCGCCAGTTCCTGCGTGTGCTGCGGCGACAGCGGCTGCGTGGTCGCCGGCGTCATCTTGCCGTCGATCTTCATGGCGGGCGGGAAACCGGCGGTGATGAAGAGGTCGGAACCCTTCTTCTGCATCATCATCGTCAGCAGCTGGTACATGAACTTCAAGCCTTCATCGCGTTCCATGGTGCACTCCGGTTATTGCTTTTGATTGGCCGCGGCAGCGGCCCTGGCTAGTAGCCTCCCCGCGAGGGGAGGACGGGAGGGGCGGGTGTAAATCTGCGAAAAAGACAAGTCCCGGTCATCAGACCGGGAAATTGTCTTTATTCGCGGCCTTGCTGCGCGCCTCCGCAGGCGAGATGACCTTCTTCTTGACCAGGTCCTGCAGGTTCTGGTCCAGCGTCTGCATGCCGAACTGCTGGCCGGTCTGGATCGCGGAATACATCTGCGCCACCTTGGCTTCGCGGATCAGGTTGCGGATGGCCGGCGTGCCGACCATGATTTCGTGCGCGGCGACACGGCCGGTGCCGTCCATGGTCTTGCACAGCGTCTGCGAGATCACCGCCTTCAATGATTCCGAGAGCATGGCGCGGATCATTTCCTTTTCCGCGGCGGGGAACACGTCGATGATGCGGTCGATGGTCTTCGCCGCCGACGAGGTGTGCAGCGTGCCGAACACCAGGTGGCCGGTTTCGGCGCCGGACATGGCCAGCCGGATGGTTTCCAGGTCGCGCATTTCGCCGACCAGGATCACGTCCGGGTCTTCGCGCAGCGCCGAGCGCAGCGCGTTGTTGAAGGACAGCGTGTGCGGCCCGACTTCGCGCTGATTGATCAGGCACTTCTTGGTTTCATGGACGAACTCGATCGGGTCCTCGACGGTGAGGATATGTCCGTACTCGTTTTCATTCTTGTGGTTCACCATCGCCGCCAGCGTGGTCGACTTGCCCGAGCCGGTCGGCCCGGTGACCAGCACCAGCCCGCGCGGCTGGTCGGCGAGTTCCTCGAAGATCTTGGGGCACTTGAGGTCTTCCAGCGTGAGGATTTTCGACGGAATGGTCCGCATCACCGCCGCCGCTCCGCGGTTCTGGACGAAAGCATTGACACGGAAGCGCGCCAGGTTGGGGATCGCGAAGGAAAAGTCGCACTCCAGCATCTCTTCGTACACCTTGCGCTGGCCGTCATTCATGATGTCGTAGATCATCGCGTGCACGTCCTTGTGTTCCATCGGCGGCAGGTTGATCTTGCGCACGTCGCCATGGACGCGAATCATCGGCGGCAGGCCGGCGGAAAGGTGCAGGTCGGAAGCCTTGTTCTTGACCACGAAGGTGAGCAGTTCGGTGATGTCCATGAGCGCTTTCCTGAAGTTGGGGTGCGATATACTTTGCAGACGCTATATGACATCAATCGCCGCCAACTTGCAAGCCGTGCGTGCGCGCATATCCGCCGCCTGCCTTGCCGCCGGGCGCGCGGCCGACTCGGTGCGGTTGCTCGCGGTTTCCAAGACCTGGCCGGCGCCCAGCCTGCGCGATGCGATTGCCGCGGGGCAACGCGCCTTCGGCGAGAACTACGTGCAGGAAGCGCTCGACAAGGCCTCCGAACTGGCCGATTGCGCGCTGGAATGGCACTTCATCGGCCCCCTGCAGAGCAACAAGACACGGCCGGTGGCCGAGCACTTCGCCTGGGTGCATTCGATCGACCGCCTCAAGGTCGCGCAGCGGCTCGCCGCACAGCGTCCCCCGGGCATGGCGCCGTTGCAGGCATGCCTGCAGGTGAATGTCTCGGGTGAAGCGTCGAAGGGCGGCTGCGTGCCATCCGAGGCGCGCGACCTGGCGGTCGCCATCGGCGCATTGCCGCAATTGCGGCTGCGCGGCCTGATGGCAATTCCCGAGCCCAGCGATGACGTGGACCTGCAGCGCCGCCAGTTCGGCCAGTTGCGCCGGACGCTGGAAACGATCAATCGCGACACCGGCCTCGCGCTGGACACCCTTTCGATGGGCATGAGCCATGACCTCGAAGCGGCGATAATGGAAGGCGCAACCATCGTGCGCATCGGCACGGCAATTTTCGGACAAAGGCAATACACGACATGAAAATCACCTTCATCGGCGGCGGCAACATGGCCATCGCGCTGATCGGCGGCCTGCGCAAGCAGGGCTTCTCCGCCCCCGGCATACAGGTGGTGGAGCCCTTCGCCGAGTCGCGCGAGAAGCTCACCGAAACCTTCGGCGTGCGCTGCACGGGCGCGGTCGATGCCGCCGCGCTGGACTGCGAAGTGCTGGTGCTGGCGGTCAAGCCGCAGCAGATGCGGGAGGCCGTCGCGCCGCTGCGCGGCAAGCTGGGCACGCAACTGGTGGTGAGCATCGCCGCCGGCCTGCGCATGGCCGACATATCGCGCTGGATGGGCGGCTACGGCAAGCTGGTGCGCACCATGCCCAACACGCCGGCGCTGATCAGCGCCGGCATTACGGCGCTGTGCGCCGACCCGACCGTAGACCGCGACGGGCGCGCCAATGCCGAGAAGGTATTGCAGGCAGTGGGCCGCACGGTCTGGATCGACGACGAAGCCCAGATGGATGCCGTCACCGCCATGTCCGGCAGCGGCCCGGCCTATGTCTTTTATTTCCTCGAAGCGATGGAGGCCGCCGGGGTCCGGCTCGGCTTCGACGCGGCCACCGCGCGCCAGCTAAGCATCGAAACCTTCATCGGCGCCGCGCGCCTCGCGGCGCAGAGCAGCGAGTCGATCTCCACCCTGCGCGAACGGGTAACCTCGAAGGGCGGCACCACCGAAGCCGCGCTGCTGTCCTTCGCCGCCAGCGACATCGCCGGCGCCATCGGCAAGGGCATCCTCGCCGCCGATGCGCGCGGCCGCGAGCTCGGCGACGTGCTGGGCAAGGATTAACTATGAAAGCACCCTGTTCGAAGTCCCCTTTGATAGACGCGCGTAGCGCGCCAACGGGTAACCCCCCGCGAGGGGGGAAGGGGGGCGGGCGAATAATTGGCTTTCCGCGTGTTTCATCCTCGGCGGGTGGCTCTCGCCGCCACGAGCGTTAAGGCGCCGCGATGCTGGTCCAGATCCTCCTCTTCGTCCTCGACAGCATCTGCGGCTTCCTGTCGCTGGCGCTGCTGGTGCGCTTCGCCATGCAATGGGCGCGCACGCCCTTCCGCAATCCGCTGGGACAATTCGTGGTCGCCGTGACCGACTGGATGGTGCGCCCGGTGCGCCGCCTGGTGCCCGGCGTGTTCGGCCTCGACATGGCGAGCCTGCTGCTGGCCTGGCTGTGGCAGGTGGCCAACCAGGGCGTAGTGCTGGGCTTCAGCGGCGTGCTGGCCGCCGTGTCGCCAGCGCCGACTCTTGTGGTGGCCGCGCTGGCCCTGCTGGAAGTGGCCAAGCTCGGGCTCTACCTGGTATTCGGCGCGGTGCTGGTGTCGGCGGTGTTTTCCTGGGTCAATCCCCATGCGCCGCTGGCCGATGTCTTCAACACCCTGACGCGCCCCCTGCTGCGGCCGTTTCGCCGATTCATTCCACCCGTCGGTGGTGTGGATCTGTCGCCGCTGGCCCTGTTGCTGGTGCTGCAGATCGCGCTGTTCGTGATCGCCGGCCTGCGCCACAGCGTGATGCCGCTGATCCTGACGTCGTGAACTGCTTATCCCCCGGCCCCTTCTCCGAGAGAAGGGGTGCGCTAGCGCACCCCTTGGGGATACATGGGGCCCACCCCCCTTTCCCCCGCCCCAAGGGCGGGGGTGACTGGTCACCTCCCCCTCTTGGCGGGGGAGGATGGGAGGGGGTGTCCAGCCTGATCCCGCGCCAGCGCGGACGGCCCGGCGGCAAATCGTGACCTGGCTGGCCGCCGACGGCGATGGCGTGATCCTGCGCCTGCACGTCCAGCCCGGCGCGAAGAAGACCGAGATCGCCGGACTGCACGGTGAAGCCCTGAAGATCCGCCTCGCCGCGCCGCCGGTCGATGGCAAGGCAAATGCCTGCCTGATCGGTTTCCTTGCCGACCGCTTCGGTGTCGCCAAGGCGGCGGTCGACCTGCTCAGCGGCGAGTCCTCTCGCGCCAAGCGGGTACGCGTGGGCGGCGTCGATGCGGCGCGGGTGAAACGGGTTTTCGCGATCGGCGAGTGAGGCCGGAGGCCAGGCCGGCAGGCTCGGCTCAGTGCAACAGCACGGCCTCGATATCCTTTTGATCGACGCCCTGCCGCGCCAGGCAGGTGGCGACGAAGCCCAGGGCGATCGGCGCCAGGCGCTGTTCGCGCATGAAGAGTGCCGCGTCGCGCTTGCGCCCGGCAGCCAGGTGCTGGCCAACGGTCTCGGCCAGCCTGCGCAGCCCCGGTATCGCGCTTGCGCGCGAACGGATCGGTTCGTTGTCGATTGCCAGCAGCATGTTCATGGTGGTGCTCCCGTGCATGACCCGGAATCCCCCACAACGGCGGCGCGGTCGGAGTGGCCCCGGTCGCGCCGCCGGACCGGACTCAGTCCAGGGTCCAGTCTTCGCAGGGTTTCCAGAAATCCGGAACCTGGCGGACGTTCACCGCGTGACCGATTTCGTCCAGATTGCGCGCGGTATCCGGTTGGCGCGTCGGCACGCCGTAACGGTAGGCTTGATTGATCGTCCTGTCGTCGTCGGTCAGGTAACGGGCAAGGTGCAGAGCCCGGCCTTCGTAGCCTGAACTCCGTAAATCGCGAGTGTGGGACATGATCGCCTCCTGTCTGTCGGAATGTTCAGGCGGTGCGGAAGCTTTTCGATTCGAAACGTTTCCACTGCCCTTGTTCGTCATCCTAGGCGCAGCGGGAAATTCGGCAATAGCCCGTTCGGACCTTGGCAGGATTCGGCGATAGTCCGTTTGGGCCATCGCGTGACATATGTCACGGCCCCGGCACCCTGAGGCGATCAAGTCCCGAGTGGCGCCCGCCTACCAGGCGAGCGTGCCGTCGAAGGCCAGGTGGCCGTCGATCAGCGTGTAGCGCACGCGACCGGGAAACTCCACGCCGAGGAAGGGAGTGTTCTTGCCCTGGCTGCGCAGGCTTTCGCGCGTGACGGCATATTCCGCCACCGGGTCGAAGACGCAGATGTCGGCGGCAGCGCCGACGGCCAGGCTGCCGGCCTTGACGCCGAGGATGCGCGCCGGATCGGAAGTGACCCGCGCCAGCGCGGTGGTCAGCGGCAGCTTCATTTCCCGCGCCCACTTCAGGGTCAGCGGCAACAGGAGTTCGAGGCCGGTGGCGCCGACTTCCGCTTCGTCGAAAGGCATCTGTTTGCCATCGTCATCGACCGGCGTGTGATCGGAACACAGCGCGTCGATCGCTCCCGAGGCCAGTCCCGCGCGCAAGGCATCGCGATCGCGCACCGAGCGCAGCGGCGGGTCGAGCCGGGCGTGGGCATTGAAGAAGCCGATATCGACCTCGCACAGGTGCAGGTGGTGTATCGCCACGTCGCAGGTGACGCCGATGCCCGCGGCGCGCGCAGCGACGATCATGTCGACGCCTGCCGCCGAGGAAACCCGCGTCACATGCACCCGTGCGCCGGTTTCGCGGGCCAGGTGCAGGATGGTCGCCAGGGCGATGGTTTCGGCTGCCACCGGAATACCGGCGAGGCCCAGGCGTGCGGCAACTTCGCCATCATGGGCGACGCCCTTCTTGGCCAGGAAGGGATCCTGCGCCTGCAGCCAGACCGGAAAGTCGAAGGTGGCCGCGTACATCATGGCGCGCAGCAGCACCTGCGTATCGACGATGGCACGATTGGCCTGGCCGAAGGCGACGCAGCCGGCTTCGCTCAGTTCCACCATCTCGGTCAGCGCCTTGCCTTCGAGTTGCGTGGTCAGCGCACCGACCGGATGGACGTGGGCAAATTCGGGCAGGCGCGCGCGGTGAGTCAGCATCTCGACCAGGCCGGGTTCATCCAGCACCGGGTCGGTATCGGGCGGGCAGGCCAGCCGCGTGACGCCACCTGCGGCGGCCGCGGCCATTTCGGATTCCAGCGTGGCACGGTATTCGAAGCCCGGCTCGCGCAAGCGTGCCGCGAGGTCGACCAGGCCGGGGCAGACGATGCAGCCGCTCGCGTCGAGCACGCTGTTGGCCTCGAACCCCGCCGGCGCGCTGCCGACGCCGACGATGCGCCCGGCGCCGATGAACAGGTCGAGCGCCTTGTCGGTGTTGCTCGCGGGGTCGATCAGGCGACCGTTCTTGATGTGGATTTTCATAAACCTAAAACTCGTGAAGAAATCGTAGCGAGCGGGCCGCAGCGGGGTGCGGCCGGAGCGCAGCTACCGGAACGTATGTAGTTATACGTGAGGATAGCGAGCACCGCCCAATCCCCGATCCGGCACGCGCAGTAGATTTATTCATGAGTTTCCGGCGAGCATGGCCATCACGGCCATCCGCACGGCAATGCCGAAGGTGACCTGCGGCAGGATCACGGCCTGGCTGCCGTCGGCGACGGCGGAGTCGATTTCGACGCCACGGTTCATCGGCCCCGGGTGCATGACAATGGCGTCGGGCTTGGCCAGCGCCAGCTTCTCCGGCGTCAGACCCCATGACTTGAAGTACTCCTGTGTCGAAGGCAGCAGCGCGCCCTGCATGCGTTCGTTCTGCAGGCGCAGCATCATCACCACATCGACGCCGCGCAGGCCTTCGCGCATGTCATTGAAGACCCGCACGCCGAGGCGATCGATTCCGGTCGGCAACAGCGTCTTGGGCGCGATCACGCGCACTTCGGGCACGCCCAGCGTGGTCAGCGCGTGGATCTGGCTGCGCGCCACGCGCGAATGCAGGACGTCGCCGACCACGGCGACCGTGAGCTGGCTGAAATCCTTCTTGTAGTGGCGGATGGTGTACATGTCGAGCAGACCCTGCGTCGGGTGCGCATGGCGGCCGTCGCCGGCATTGACGACATGGATGTGGTCGCGCCCGGTGGCCGCCAGGTGCTGCGCGATCAGGTAGGGCGCGCCGGAGGACGCATGGCGCACGACGAACATGTCGGCCTGCATCGCGGCGAGATTGTCCGCCGTGTCGAGCAGGGTTTCGCCTTTGTTGGCGGAAGAGGTGCTGATGTTGAGGTTGATGACGTCGGCGGACAGCCGCTTGGCGGCGATCTCGAAGGTGGTGCGGGTGCGCGTCGAATTCTCGAAGAACAGGTTGAACACGCTCTTGCCGCGCAACAGCGGCACCTTCTTCACCTCGCGCTCGGCGACCCCGGTGAAGGGCGCGGCAATATCGAGGATGCGCTCAAGCACCTCGCGCGGCAGGCCTTCGATGGTCAGCAGATGATTGAGCTCGCCATGCTTGTTGAGCTGCGGATTGCCGCTCGCGGACATGAAATTCATTTTTCCATCACCCGGAAGGACAGCCCGCCGTCGGCCGCGCGTTCCAGCGCCAGCATCTGCGCCGCAGGCAGGCTCATGGCATGCGGGCAGAAGGTCGGTGCAATCGGCAGTTCGCGGCCGCCGCGGTCGGTCAGCACGGCGAGGTCGATGCGCGCCGGGCGGCCGAAATCGAACAGTTCGTTCATCGCGGCGCGGATGGTACGCCCGGTGTAGAGCACGTCGTCGACGATCACCACGTGGGCGCCCTCGACGTCGAAGGGAATGTGCGAGGAGCGGGCATTGGCGTGCAGGCCGCGCTGGTTGAAATCGTCGCGATAGAAGGACACGTCCATCGAACCGGAAGGAATTTTTAGGCCCAGCGCGGCATGCAGGCGCTCGGCCACCCAGACGCCGCCGGTGTGGATGCCGACCAGTGCGATGCGCTCGGGATCGACGCGTGGCCGCATGGCCTCGGCGAGGGCGGTGCAGAGTGCTTCGGCGTCAGGCAGTTGCATGGGTGTTGGCATGGGTCTCGAACCAGCTGTTGAGGATGACGAGCGCGGCTTCGGCGTCGACCTGCTGCTTGCGCTGGCGCCAGTCCAGCCCGCGCTCGCGCAGCGTCGCGTCGGCCTCGGTCGAAGTGAAGCGTTCGTCGACGGCATCGACCGGCAAGCGGAAGCGCCCGCGCAACTGGTTGGCGAAACGTTCGCAGCGCGCGGTCATGTCGTTCGGAGTGCCGTCGTCGTTGAGCGGGCGCCCGACCAGCAGGCGCCGCGGCTGCCATTCGGCGATCAGGGCCGTGACCGCGGCGAAGCGCGCATCGCTGGCTTCGCCGTCGATGGTAGCCAGCGGCCGCGCCGCGCCAATGCTTCCCGATTCCATTTGCATGCCGATGGCGACACCGATCCGCTTCAGGCCGAAATCGAAGGCGAGTACCGCCCCGCCGGGAGTCACAACCCACCCCCCATCCCCCGCCCAAGCGGGGGTGACAATGGTTCGCCGTCTGTTGACGGCTCCGCGGTAAACACTGTGCTTGCCTTGGGACGGCCCGGCGTCAAGCACTCAGGCATGTCCGGCCACATCCGAGAGCCTGGCGAAATCCACTCCCAGCAGCTGCATTGCGGCCGGCAGGCGTTCTTCGGGCGGGGTCATGAAAATGATGCCGGGATCGGCTTCGACGGTCAGCCAGGAGTTCTGCGACAGCTCCCATTCGAGCTGGCCGGCGGTCCATCCGGCATAGCCGAGGCTGACCAGCACTTCGGCGGGTTCGCCGGTGCTGCCCATGGACTGCAGGATGTCGCGCGAACTGGTGAGGGCGATTTTCTCGCTGACGTTGAGCGAGGATTGCCAATGCCCGGCCGGGCGGTGCAGGACGAAGCCGCGATCGGTCTGCACCGGGCCGCCGAAATACACCGGCAGCCCGGCAAAGCGGGCTTCGGCCTCGCCGTCGTCGAGCTGGATGCTGACCCGGTCGAAGAGGCCGGCGAGGTTCATGTCCATCGGCCGATTGACGATGATGCCGATGGCGCCATCCTCGTTGTGTTCGCAGATGTAGGTCAGCGTGCGCGAAAAATTCGGGTCGGCCATGGCGGGCATGGCGATCAGGAAGTGGTTGGCGAGGCTGATGGTTTCCATGACTGTGGCGCCATTGTAATCTGTCGGCCCGTGCCCGCGCATACTCTCCCCAAAACCCCCATGCCCGCTGCCCTCGTCTGGTTTCGCCGCGACCTGCGCGTACAGGACCACACCGCCCTGCACCGTGCGCTGCGCGATTACGAACGCGTGCATTGCGCCTTCGTCTTCGACTCGACCATCCTCGACCGCCTGCCGCGCCGCGACCGGCGCGTCGAGTTCATCCTGCGCGCGGTCGAGGAGGTGGATGCGGCCTTGCGCGCCATGGGCGGCAGCCTGATCGTGCGCCACGGCGATCCGCGCCAGGAAATCCCGCGCCTTGCCACCGAACTCGGCGTCGCCGCGGTGGTCGCCAATCGCGACTACGAACCGGCGGCAATTGCGCGCGATGCCGAGGTCGAACGCCGTCTCGCCGGCGCCGACTCTTGCTGGATCGACTGCAAGGATCAGGTGATCTTCGAGCGCAACGAGGTCATGACCCAGGGCGGCACGCCGTTTTCGGTATTCACGCCCTACAAGAACGCCTGGCTGCGGCGGCTGTCCTCGGCGGACCTCAATCAGTTTCCGGTCGAGCCTTACGCTGCGCGGCTGGCCCCTGTGCAAGCGGACGAGCGCATGCCCCGCCTTGAGGAGCTCGGCTTCGAGGCCAGCGACCTCGCCGCGCTGCGCCTGCCCACCGGCATGAGCGGCGCGCAGGCCATGTTCCGCGATTTCGCCGAACGCATCGACGACTATGCAGCCAAGCGCGACTTCCCGGCGCTGAAGGGCTGTTCCTACCTTTCCGCCCACCTGCGCTTCGGCACGATCTCGATCCGCCAGCTCGCCGCTTACGCCCATGCGCAGTCGGGGCGCGGCGCCGCGACCTGGCTGTCGGAACTGATCTGGCGCGACTTCTACCACGCCATCCTGTGGCACCACCCGCGCGTCGTCACGCAATGCTTCAAGCCCGACTTCGACGCCCTGCGCTGGGATCACGCTCCCGAGCTGCTTGCCGCCTGGCAGGCCGGGCGCACCGGCTATCCGCTGGTCGACGCGGCAATGCGCCAGCTCGACCAGGCCGGATGGATGCACAACCGCCTGCGCATGGTCACCGCCAGCTTCCTGACCAAGGACCTCGGCCTCGACTGGCGCCTGGGCGAAGCCTGGTTCGCCGAGAAGCTGCTCGATTTCGACCTCGCCGCCAACAACGGTGGCTGGCAGTGGGCCGCCTCCACCGGTTGCGACGCCCAGCCCTGGTTCCGCATCTTCAACCCGGTGACGCAGTCCGAACGATTCGATGCCGAGGGACGCTTCATCAGGCGCTACCTGCCGGAACTGGCCGCGGTGCCGGCAAAGTTCATCCACGCGCCGTGGCGCATGGATGCGGCACAACAGGCTGCCTGCGGAGTCGTCATCGGCCGCGACTACCCGGCACCGGTGGTGGACCATGCCGCCGCGCGCGAACGCACCCTGGCGCGCTTCAAGGCGGTACGCGGCGCGGATGCGGCGCCGCAGAACCACAAGCCCTGAGCGACTGCATGTTTTCGGACTTTCTCGCCACCGTCGAATTCTCGCTCGCCGTCACCGGGCCGATCTTCCTGATCCTCGGCCTCGGCGCCTGGCTGCGCCGCGTCGGCATGATCAACGAAGCCTTCATCGAGGTCGGCAGCCGGCTGGTGTTCAACGTCACGCTGCCGGCGCTGCTGTTCATCAGCGTCGCCAAGACCCGCCTCGACACCTCCGCCAACCTGGCGCTGATCGGCTTCGGCCTGTTGGCAACGCTGGCGGCCTGGGGGCTCGCCGAGTTGCTGGCGAAATTCGCGGTCAGCGCGGAACGCGATCGCGGCGTGGTGGTGCAGGGCGCGTTCCGTTCCAACATGGCCATCATCGGCCTCGCCTACTGCGTCAATGCCTATGGCGAGGCCGGGCTCGTCGCCGCCTCGCTCTATGTCGGCATCGTCACCATCCTGTTCAACATCCTCTCCGTGGTGACGCTGAACCGCTCCCTGCACGCGCAGCAGGGCATCGCGCCGGTGCTTCGTTCGGTGGCGACCAACCCGCTCATCATCGGCATCGTGCTGGCGCTGCCGGTGTCGATCTCCGGCCTGCGCCTGCCGGCCATCGTGCTGCAATCGGGCGAATACTTCGCCAACATGACACTGCCGCTGGCCCTGCTGTGCACCGGCGCCGCGCTCGACTTCCGCAGCCTGCGCCACGACCCGCGCGACACCCTGCTGGCTGCCGCCGGCAAGCTGTTCGCCGTGCCCGTGCTGTTCGTCGGTGGCGGCATCCTCTGGGGCTTTCGCGGCATCGAACTCGGCGTGCTGCTGTTGATGTCCTCGGCGCCGACTGCCGCCGCCAGCTACGTGATGGTGCGGGCGATGGGCGGCAACGCCGCGCTGGCCGCCAACATCATCGCCCTGACCACGCTCGGCTCGCTGGTCACCACCAGCGCCGGCATCGTCCTGCTGCGCGGCTTGCGCCTGATCTGACGGCCGGCCACGGCCAAAAGTCGGCGCCCCACAGGGACTTCCTTCGGTCGCCGGCGATACGGCTCGGTACGCAAGCAGCCTGCACCTCCCTAGCCGAAAGTCATAGCTCGACGCCAGCGCGGGCATTGATCGGAAAACATTTTTCGGATTGCGCAGATGACGCCGGCGCGCAGAATTTCAGTCATGTCGACACGACCCGACGGCTGACGATCAAGGCGGGAGGGCGCACTTGCTTTAGGCTTGAACATTTCATTCGAGCGGCGCTCCAGCCGCGCCCTGCGGTGATTACGGAGGTGCGGCCGTATAACTACGCATGGCGGTAAATGCCCGAAGGGTATCCAATTTGGTAATCGACGCTCCGAGTTGGCGCGACGCATCGAAGGCCGCCGAAACCAGGCCGGCTGGAGTTCATCTCGGCGAATGTCGGCCGACGTCGAATCGGCGCTTACGAGGAGTGGCCGCAACGTGTGGAACAAATTCAGATTGTCGTCCAAGCTGGGCTTCGGCTTCGGTGCCGTGATCGCCGTGGCGCTCGTCATGGCGGCCACCGCCTTTACCAGGGTCAATGGCATCGCCGGCGACTGGCGGCAGTTCGAGTCCGAAACGCTGCGCAAGCGCGAGGCGATCACGGCGGGGATCCTCGGTCTGCAGGATGGCATCCAGAACTTCAAGAACTTCGTCCTGCGTGGCAAGGACTATGCGACACGCTTTGGCGGCGACATGGACCGGATCGCGGCGGGGGTCGCCGAGTACCGCAAGGCGGGCGCGATAAGCGCCGACGAAGATCGCCTCTTGCGCCAGATTGAGGAAGGCCTGCTCGCCTATCGAAAGGCGATCGCCGCGGCGGCGGATATGCACGCTGCCGGCAGGAACTCAAACGAAATCGACAAATCCATTGTCGGCGCCGACCGTGCCCTCAAGGAAAGCCTCCTGAAACTCACTGAGATCAATGGCGCCGGCACCCGAGCCGCCTCGGCACGCATGCAACAGGCCTTCGACGCGACGACGCGCTGGATGATGATCCTCGGCCTGTTGGTCGCCGTGGTCGGCATCGGCTCGACGCTGCTGATCGTGCGCAACGTACTGGGCCAGCTTGGCGGCGATCCCCGCGATCTCTCGTCGGTGGTGGACCGTGTCGCCGCGGGCGACCTGGCCGTCTCGATCGAAACCCGGCCCGCCGACCAGCGCAGCATGCTTTACGGCATCAAGCAGATGGTGGGCAGGCTGGAGCAGATCGTCGGCGAGGTCAGAGACTCCGCAGACACGCTGGCGAACGCGTCGAACCAGGTGTCCAACACGGCGCAGGCGCTGTCGCAGTCGGCGTCGGAGCAGGCGGCAAGCGTGGAGGAAACCACTGCCAGCATCGAGCAGGTGACAGCTTCGGTCACCCGGAATACCGAAAACGCCAATGCCACTGATGCCGTGGCCGCGGCGGCGACTCGCCAGGCGCATGACGGTGGAGACGCGGTGAAAAAGACGGTAGACGCCATGCGCCAAATTGCCGACAAGATCGGCATTGTTGACGACATCGCCTACCAGACCAACCTGCTGGCATTGAATGCCGCGATCGAAGCCGCGCGCGCCGGCGAGCATGGCAATGGCTTCGCCGTGGTCGCCGCCGAAGTGCGCAAGCTGGCCGAACGCAGCCAGGTTGCGGCAAAGGAAATCAGCGAACTCGCCGGGGCCTCGGTCAGGACGGCGGAACGGGCCGGCGATTCGCTCGTGGAGATGCTGCCCAGCATCAGGAAGACCTCCGAACTGGTGCAGGAGATCGCCGCCACCAGCAAGGAACAGTCGGCCGGCGTGACGCAGATCAACGGCGCCATGGGCCAGCTCAACCGGGCTACGCAACAGAACGCCTCGTCGTCCGAGGAACTGGCCGCCACGGCCGAGGAAATGGGTGGCCAGGCCGCTCAGCTCCAGGAGCTGATGGCCTTCTTCAAACTGCCGTCGTCAACACGGCTCAATCTGGCGCAGTCCGGGTAAGGAAAGCCATGCTTCGAATCTCCACTCTCCCGGTTTGGCAGCGACTCACGGCGCTGGTAGTCCTGATGCTGGCACTGGTGCTGGCCGGTACCATCGCCTGGCAATCGCGGGTCAATCGGGCCAACGCGATCGAGCAGGCCGCCGACGTGGCGCGCAGCATCCACGAGATGACCATGGCCGGGCTGACCGGGATGATGATCACCGGCACCATCGGCCAGCGCGAAGTCTTCCTCGACCAGATCAAGGAACTCGCGGTGATGAAGGATCTCGCCGTGGTGCGCAGCGACGCCCTCGTCGCGACATTTGGTCCCGGCACGGGACGCGCGCCGGATGCGCTGGAAAAGGAGGCGATCGCCTCCGGCAAGGACATCCTGCGGGAAGAGCACGACGACAAGTACGGCAGCTACCTGCGCGTGATCAAGCCGGCGCTGGCGTCGAAGAACTACCTGGGCAAGGACTGCACCACCTGCCACCAAGTCGCGGTCGGCACGCCGCTCGGGGCGGTCAGCATGAAGATCTCGCTGGACAAGGTGGAAGCTGCCGCGAGCAGCTTCCTGAACACCAGCGTGCTGATTGCCGCGCTGGTCTCGCTTCCGCTGCTGGCGCTGCTCGCCTTCGCCATCCAGCGCTTCCTGCGCCGGGTGCTCGGCGGCGAGCCGGATTATGCTGTCGAGGTGATGCACCACCTCGCCGCGGGCGACCTGACCGACGACATCCAGCTGGCAAAGAACGACCACGCCAGCCTGCTCTATGCCATTCGCAAGACCAGCGAGAGCCTCGCCCACATCATCGGCGAAGTGCGGCAGAGCGCGGACATGCTGGTGAATTCCTCGCAGCAGGTGGCAGCTACGGCACAAACGCTTTCGCAGGCATCGTCCGAGCAGGCGGCCAGCGTCGAGGACACGACCACCAGCGTCGAGCATATGTCGTCCGCCATCGACCGGACCACCGAAAACGCCAGGACCACCGACGCCATCGCCTCCCATTCCTCGGCCGAAGCGGTCGAAGGCGGCAAGGCCGTGAAGGACACGATCGACGCCATGAAGTCGATCGCCGGAAAAGTCGGCATCGTCGACGACATCGCCTACCAGACCAATCTGCTGGCCTTGAATGCCGCAATCGAAGCGGCCCGCGCCGGCGAGCACGGCAAGGGCTTCGCGATCGTTGCCGCCGAAGTGCGAAAACTCGCCGAGCGCAGCCAGGTTGCCGCGCAGGAAATCGGCCAGCTGGCCGGATCGAGCGTCGCACTGGCCGAACATGCGGGCACCCTGCTCGATGCCATGGTCCCCGACATCCGCAAGACCTCCGAACTCGTCCAGGAAATTGCCAGCGCCAGCGAGGAGCAGAATTCCGGCGTCGGCCGCATCAACGGTGCCATGGGCCAACTGAACCGGGCCACCCAGCAGAATGCCTCGGCCTCCGAAGAACTGGCGGCCACGGCCGAAGAAATGGGTGGCCAGGCCGCGCAGCTCCAGGAATTGATGGAATTCTTCAAGACCGACGACAAGGATGCCGCCCGCCGCAAGTAGGCGCAGGACCGACTGGGCGGCACTCCCTGCGGGGAATACGGTGCGGCTGCGTAGAAATACGCATGGCGTCCAATCGTCAAGACATGTTTAATTGCCATTCAAAGCAAAAGCGCGGCTGATGAAACCGCGTCGGCATCAAAGGCCGGATCGCGGCGAACAAGGCGACAGGCCGTCCGGAATCGCGAAAGGGAAGTAACGGAGGAAGCGGCTAAGCACCCCTTCGGGCGCCAGCCGATTGCATGTGAGACCGCGGCCACGGAGGAGATCCCGGCCCGGTATTACTAACGCATGGGCGTTCCGGATCCCAGCCGGCCCGGAACAATCCCATGGTTGCCACGGGAGCCGGAAATGAACCTCTCCAGACTATCCAACGTCCGCGTACGGATGCTGCTTCTTTCCGCGGTCATGCTGCTTGGCTTGCTGCTGCTTTGCGTGGTCTCGGTCATGCAGGTACGCAATAACCTGATCGAAGGCCGCAAACAGAAGACCAAGGCCCTGGTCGAGGTCGCCCACAAGCTGGCCGAAGGCTTCCATGGCCTGGAAAAGACCGGCAAGCTCTCCCTGGACGACGCGCAGGCGCAGGCTATCCGCGCCATCAAGGAATTGCGCTACGAAAATACCGAGTACTTCTGGATCAACGACCTCGGCAAGCCGGTACCGAAGATGATCATGCACCCGACGGTGCCTGCCCTGGACGGCAAGGTGCTGGACGATCCCAAGTTCAACAAGGCCACCTCGATGCAGCCGGGCAGCGGCGGAACATCCATTGCGCTGGACGGCAGGAACCTCTTCGTCAGTTTCAACCAGGTAGTGGAAAAGGCCGGGCAGGGCTATGTCGAATACATGTGGCCGAAACCCAAGACCGGTGGCGGCGTCACCGACGAGCTCTACCTCAAGTTGTCGTTCGTGAAAAAGATTGACGCCTGGGGCTGGGTCATCGGGTCGGGCATCTACATCGACGACGTCGAAACCGAGTTCCGCCGCCAGGGCACCATCCTCGGGGGCATCGCCTTGGCCATCATGACTTTCCTCGGCGTGGCCATGTGGCGCATCGGTACCGGTATCGGGCGCCAACTCGGCTGCGAACCCGCCTATGCCGCCAAGATGGTTAACCAGGTGGCGAACGGCGACCTGTCGGTCGACATTCACCTCCGCCCGGGAGACAAGAGCAGCGTGCTCGCGGGACTGCGTGACCTGGTCGGCCGGCTCAACCAGATCATCGGCGAGGTAAAGGTTTCGGCAGATGCCCTCTCCAATGCCTCCGACCAGGTCTCGGCCACGGCGCAGTCCCTGTCGCAGTCCTCCAGCGAACAGGCGGCTTCGGTCGAAGAGACTACGGCGTCCATCGAGCAGATGACCGCCAGCATCACGCAGAACACCGAGAACGCCCGAGTCACCGACAACATGGCCACCAAGTCCGCTGTCGAAGCCGAGCAGGGCGGCAAGGCCGTCCGGGACACCGTCGAAGCCATGAAGTCCATCGCCGGCAAGATCGGCATCATCGACGACATCGCCTACCAGACTAACCTGCTGGCCTTGAACGCCGCGATCGAAGCGGCACGCGCCGGCGAGCACGGCAAGGGCTTCGCGGTGGTCGCCGCCGAAGTCAGGAAGCTGGCCGAACGCAGCCAGGTCGCCGCCCGGGAGATCGGGCAACTGGCCGGTTCCAGCGTGACGATGGCCGAGAAGGCCGGCAAGCTGCTCGACGAGATGGTGCCCAGCATCAGGAAGACCTCCGACCTGGTGCAGGAGATCGCCGCCGCCAGCCAGGAACAGAGTGCCGGCGTGGGCCAGATCAACGGCGCCATGGGACAACTGAACAAGGCCACGCAGCAGAACGCCTCGGCTTCCGAGGAACTGGCCGCCACCGCCGAACAAATGGGCGGCCAGGCGGAGCAGTTGCAGGAACTCATGACCTTCTTCCGCATTTCGGAGACCGAACGCGCAGGTCGCCGGGCCAAGGCATAAATGCCAACGGCCTTATACTCCCGACCCCGGCGCCGCAGCATCCATGGCGCCTGCCCGCACGCGCCGCAAACTTGTCGCCCATACTAGAATTGCCGGCAGCGCCGACCCCTGGGTCCGGCAATTTGTCGATTCGGCCCGCCCAGCGCAAGGCCATGCAAGGGAACACGCCTGCCATGAACACCCATCGCCTTTCCTTTCCGCAGGTCGCGCTCGACTTCATGAACCACGATCATCAGGAATTCGCCGAACTGCGCGAGAAGCTGCTCGCGCGAATCGCCACCGGCACCACGGCCGGCATCGACGTCATGCTGGACGAGCTTCACGCCCATACCGTGCGCCACTTCGCCGACGAGGAGCAGGTGATGCGAGAAACAGGCTTTCCCGTGTATGAAGTGCACAAGGAGGAGCACGACGGCGTGCTGGCCGACATGATCCAGCGCATCGCGCTCTGGAAACAGGACGGCGACCTGGGCGCACTGTGCCACTGGCTGGAGATCGGCGTCGGCGAATGGCTGGTGGCGCACATCGGCAGCATGGACACCGTCACGGCGCGCTTCGCCGCGGCCAAGCTGGGTCGCTGAGGCCGTGAAGACCGCTGTTCTTGGCGCCGGCGCCGTCGGCTGTTTCTACGGCGGCATGCTGGCGCGGGCCGGCCGCGAAGTGGTCCTGATCGGCCGCCCGCAGCATGCCGATGCCATCAATCGCGACGGCCTTTACATGGAAACCCTGAGTTTCCAGGAGCACGTCAGGGTGACGGCGCGCACCGACGCCGGCGGCATCGCCGGCGCCGACATGGTGCTGTGCTGCGTGAAGTCCACCGACAGCTTGCAGGCGGCCGCCGAAATGGCGCCGCATCTGTCGCCTGATGCCATCGTACTGAGCCTGCAGAACGGCTACGACAATGCCGAACGCCTGCAGGCGGCGCTGGGTCGGCCGGTGCATCCGGCCGTGGTCTACGTCGCCACCGAGATGGCAGGCCCGGGCCACCTGCGCCACCACGGGCGCGGCGAACTGGTGATCGGGCCCTTCGACCGCGGCGCCGATGTCATCGCCGAATTCGCCCTGGCCGGCGTGCCGGTAACGGTCTCCGACAACGTCGCCGGCGCCCTGTGGGCCAAGCTGATCATCAATTGCGTCTACAACGGCCTCTCGGCCATCACCCAGTTGCCCTACGGCCGCATTGCGCCGGGCGAAGGCATCGCCGGCGTGATGGACGACATCGTCGCCGAATGCCTAGCCGTGGCACAGGCCGACGGTGTCGCGGTGCCCGGCGACATTCGCGCCGCGGTGGCCGGCATTGCGGCCTCGATGGCGACACAGAAATCCTCGACCGCCCACGACGTCGCCCGCGGCCGGAGAAGCGAGATCGACCACATCAACGGCTACGTGTTGCGACGCGGCGCGGCGCTGGGCATCGCCACGCCGGTCAATCGCACCATCCACGCGCTGGTCCGGTTGCTGGAAAGCAACCGTTGAGCAAGCGAGCCGCGGTCACGGCGGCCGCTTTCAGCCATCCGGAACGTGACATGAACACAGCTCCTCCCGCATGAATCGCCCCTGCCCGTTCTGCACCGTAGCGTCGGCTCGCATCGTCGGCGAAACCACCCTGGCCGCCGCAATCAGCGACGGCTTTCCGGTGTCGCCCGGTCACACGCTGATCATCCCGCGCCGCCATGTCCGTTCGTTCTTCGAGACCACTGCCGCCGAACGCGAAGAGATGCTGCGCCTGCTGGACGAGGCCAAGGCCAGGCTCGACGCCGAGCTCCGTCCCGATGCCTACAACATCGGCATCAACGACGGTCCCGCCGCCGGGCAGACCGTCGGCCACCTGCACATTCACCTGATCCCGCGCTATGCCGGTGACGGCCGCGATCCGCGCGGCGGCGTGCGCTGGGTGTTGCCGGAGAAGGCCAAATACTGGCCATGACACGCGATGAGATCCTCGGGGCATTCGACCGCATGCGCGTCTGGCAGCGCGGCGACCAGCGTGCGGTGCATAAACCGCTTCTGGTCCTGTACGCGCTCGCAAAAGTCGGCGCTGGCGATACGGCGACGATAGACTGGAACGAGGCAGAACCTCACCTGAAAGCCTTGCTCGACGAGCTCGGCCCCGATGGATCGGGGAGTTCCCGCCACCATCCCTTCTGGCACCTGCAGACCGATGGCCTTTGGCAACTTGAAGGCCCGCCAAGCATCCTGACCCGACCACCGTCGGCGACACCGACCCTGGGCGAGTTGCGCGCACACCATGTTCGCGGCGGATTCCCGACGGCCGTGCGCGAGGCCCTGATCCGCGATCCGCAACTGCTCGCCACCATCGCCCGGCGCATCGTCGATGCCCACTTCCCGGAGTCGATCCGCCCGGATGTGCTCGCCGCAGTGGGCCTGCCGGCGCACCTGACAGAAGCGGCATCAACAGTGGAGCAGCTGCGGCGGCGCGATCCGGCGTTTCGGGAGAAGGTGCTGCTGGCCTACCAGTACCGCTGCGGCGTCTGCGGCCACAACCTGCGCCTGGGGCACCAGCCGATCGGGCTCGAAGCGGCGCACATCAAGTGGTTCCAGGCGAAGGGCCCGGACGTCGTTCCCAACGGCATCGCCCTGTGCTCCCTGCACCACAAGGTGTTCGATCTCGGCGCCTTCACCATCCTGCCCGACAGCTACCAGATGATCTTCAGCCAGCACCTCAACGGCAGCGACGACTCGGCCGAGAAAATGCTGGCCTATCACGGCGCCAGCCTGATCCTGCCGCAAAGTCGTGACTACATGCCGCAGCCCGAGTTTCTCGACTGGCACCGCAAACAGGTGTTCAAGAGTCCGCAGCGCAGCCTGGGCTGACCCCGCATCGGGCGCAACGGAATCGGTATCGGGAACTGTCGCGGATGGAATTCGCTCGTAGCGAAGATCGGTGAAACGAAAATTTGGCGCGCTCGGCGGGGATCGAACCCACAACCCCTGGCTTCGGAGGCCAGTACTCTATCCATTGAGCTACGAGCGCGCGGAGGGGGCGAAGCATAGCGCGTTCGGGTGGCTGCGTCCAATGGCGGCGGGCGATTCCGCTATAATCTCGCCCTCTGTTCGACTCTCTCGGGAAGATGCTCATGGCACACTTGAATAGCCGTACCCTCGCTGCGGCGGGCGTATTCGTACTCTCCGTCAGTGCTTTCGCCATGGGCGGTCGGCCCGCGGGTGACGAGGAAGCCGTCAGCAAGCGCATCGCGCCGGTGTCCCGGGTGGAAATGGCCGCGGCGGCAGGTGCGGCGGCAGCGGGTAGCCGCAGCGGCGAGCAGATCTACAAGGCGGTTTGCGGCGCCTGTCACGAGGCCGGCGTGGCCAACGCACCAAAACTGGGCGACAAGGCGGCCTGGGCACCGCGCATCGCGCTGGGCCTCGACGGCCTGATGAAATCGGCGATCGCCGGCAAGAACGCCATGCCGCCGCGCGGCGCCTCGGACGCGAACGATGTGGAACTGGCGCGCACCATCGTTTACATGGCGAACAAGTCGGGCGCCAGTTTCAAGGAACCCGCCGCGAAGAAGTAATCCGGCCGCACTGCCGGCGTCTTCTGAAAGGGACCGCTCGCGGTCCCTTTGGTTTTGCCATCCACGGCAGGGACCCTCCCTCCGTGTCCCGCCGCTGCCGACGGGCGTAGCGCAACGCTGGATCGATGATCTGGATCAAAGGCCGTGGATCGCCACGAGCCTAGACTAATCCTTTCAAAATCAATCGACTATTACTTTGTGCATAGCCTGCATGGTTGTGGCCGCAATCTGTCCCGGCGAATCGAACTGCGCCCAGCCGAAGCCGACATCGGCGGTTGCGCCCCCGGCATGGCGAGGCCAATGACATGAGCAAAGACCCGGACATGAAATCGAAAAGCGACGGCGGAGCCACGTCCCCCGGCATTGCCGCTCATGACGCGTATGGCATCGACGGAATTTCCCTGGGCTTCTTTCCGGGCTTCAGGGACGCGCGACTCGAACAACAGTTCGATGTCTATTACATCGACTACTACTATCGGTTTGCCCAGGCCAGCCTCGGCATCGGGCTGTTGCTGATCTTCGGCGATTTCCTGGTCGATCGATTCGCCTTTCCCGACGCCACCGCAAACCTCCTTCGGATCACGGTGGCGACGCCGATACTCTGCGCCGCGATCGCCTATTCTTTTTTCAGCCACGCGCGGGAACATTGGCAGCCGGTGATGGGCGGGGTGCTGGTGACGCTGGCGCTGGGACTGTTCTGGATACTGCATGGGATCGACCGCGAAGGCGGCATGGGGCTCCGTTCATGGGTGGGGGTGCTCAATTTCACGTTCATCGAGTTCTATATTTTTGTCATCCTCGGCCTGCGCTTCCGCATTGCCCTGCCGTATGGAACAGTCGTCCTCGGCGCGTTCCTGTTCGCGGTTCATCGGGGTGTCGCCGAGCAGCCGGGCATGTTCGCCTACTGGGCCTACCACGTCGCGACCGTGTTCCTGCTTGCCGGCGGGATCGGCTGGTGGCGCGAACTGATGATCCGCATGGACTACCTGGCGCGGGTGCGGCTGGAAGAGGCGCGTCGCGCGGCGGAGCGCGACGCGAACATCAAGAGCGAATTCCTCGCCAACATGAGCCACGAGATCCGCACGCCGCTGAATGGCGTGCTTGGTTTGGCGCAGATCGGCCACCGTGAATCTGCGGGGCGGGAGCGTGCGCTCCGGATGTTTTCGCGGATCCTCGAATCGGGCCGGCTGCTGATGGCGATCGTCAACGACGTGCTCGATTTTTCCAAGATCGCGGCGGGCAAGCTCACCATCGAGGCGTTTCCGGTCGATCCGCGCCGGATCGTGGACGAAGCCATCAGTGCGATGGCACTACCCGCCAACGAGAAAAGGCTTTCGCTGGTTGCCGACAAGGATGCCAGCCTGCCCGCCGCCTTCCTCGGCGATCCCCTGCGGATATCCCAGGTGTTGCTCAACCTGATGTCCAACGCCGTCAAATTCACCGAGCATGGCGAAGTGCGACTGACTGCGTCCCTGGACAGGGGCGAACTGGTGTTCCGCGTGAGCGACACCGGCATCGGCATGTCGCAGCAACAACTCGCGAAGCTCTTCCTGCCATTCGAACAGGGTGACAACAGCACTACCCGCAAATATGGCGGCACCGGGCTCGGCCTGGCGATCAGCCACCAGTTGGCGGCGCTGATGGGTGGCGAACTGCTGGCAAGGAGCACGCCGGGCTCCGGTAGCGAATTCGAGTTCCGCCTGCCCTGCGTGACGATGGTGGAAGCGCACCGCGACTCGCCTGCGGTCTGGTCCCCTGCCGACGCCGGCAAGCGTTTGGCTGGCATCAGGATACTGGCGGCCGAGGACAATGAATTGAATCGGGTGGTGCTGGAAGAGATCCTCGCCCAGGAAGGCGCCTGCGTCACCCTGGTCGCCAATGGCCGGCAGGCGGTGGATGCCGTCGAATCGGGTGCGGATCGTTTCGATCTGGTACTGATGGATGTGCAGATGCCTGAGATGGACGGTCTGGAAGCCGCCGCCCTGATCGGCCGGATCGACCCCGGGCTACCCATCGTCGGACAGACTGCCTACGCCTTCAACGAGGATCGCGACAAATGCCGCGCCGTCGGCATGAAGTTCACCCTGACCAAGCCGATCGAGATCGAGAGCCTGGTTTCGGTGGTCCGCCATCATTCGCGCCGTGTGCCGAACATGGAAATGCCGCCGACGTCGCAGCCGGACGCCTCCTCCGGTGCTCTCCCCGAGACGCCGGACATGCCAGTGGCGGAGCGTCCTCCTGCGTTGGACCTGGCGCGGCTTGAGCAGGTTCATGCCAAGCGTCCGGGCTTCCTGATCAGGATGCTCGTCATCGCAATCAATAGCCAGACGACAACCTTGGCGGAACTGCGGGAGGCCCGGGCAAGCGCGGACATGGAACGGATCGCCTTCGTCGCACATTCGATCAAGGGCGCGAGTGCCAGCCTGTTCGCGGAAGAATTGCATGTCCTGGCAGGGCGCACCGAAACGGCCGCGCG
Source organism: Rhodocyclales bacterium (assembly GCA_016235805.1). GTDB lineage: Bacteria > Pseudomonadota > Gammaproteobacteria > Burkholderiales > Rhodocyclaceae > Sulfuritalea. The sequence goes on along the minus strand of JACRIY010000088.1, from coordinate 23,156 downwards.
CGCCGCGAGTCCCGACGCGATGGACATGGCTGGCCTTTTGGCGGAAAAGCTGGAACAGTTGCTTAGCGAGATCGAAGCCCGCATCGCCGCATCCGGCGATACGGCAAGACCTTCCTAACGCTTGCCTGCCAGCATCGCGCGCAGGGCGCTGGCGCGGGCGCGGGCGGCGTCGGGCTCGGGCACCGTGTTGCGCTGCTGCGCGGACGAGGCGACCGCCGCACCCATTTCGACGATGAAGCGCGAGGGTTCGCGCGCCATCAGTTCGCGGCCCTGCTTGCGCTTCTCGCAGTGGCTGACGGTCAGGCTGGCCTGGGCGCGGGTGATGCCGACGTACATCAGGCGCCGCTCTTCCTCCAGCTTGGCCGGTTCCAGCGAGTCACGATGCGGCAGCAGGCCTTCCTCGACGCCGACCAGGAAGACGTGGCGAAACTCCAGCCCCTTCGCCGCGTGCAACGTCGCCAGCTGGACGGCATCCTGTTCGCCGTCGTTCTGGTCCAGCATCGACAGCAGCGCCACGGACTGCGCCAGTTCGAGCAGGTTCTTGCTTTCCTCGACGCCCTTCTTCTCGAGCCATGCGACGAGGTCGCCGACATTGGCCCAGCGCCCTTCGGCCTCGCGCGGCTCCAGCGATTCGAACAGCCAGCTTTCGTAGCCGATGGCGCGCACCAGGTCGTTGAGCACGGTGCCGGCCGGTTCCTGCGCTGCGCGGGCTTCCATGCGCTTGATGAAGTCGCCGAATTCGCGCAGCGACGTGCGCTGCTTGACGTTGAGCTCGGCCTCCAGCCCCGGCGCGTAGATTGCGGCGAACAGGCTCTGGTGGCGGCGGCCGGCAGCGCGACCGAGCGCTTCCAGCGTGGTGCCGCCGATGCCGCGCTTGGGCGTGGTGACGGCGCGGATGAAGGCCGGATCGTCGTCCTGGTTGGAAAGCAGGCGCAGGTAGGAGGTGATGTCCTTGATCTCGGCGCGATCGAAGAAGGACTGCCCGCCGGATATGACATAAGGGATGCGCTGCGCGCGCAACTGCTGCTCGATGGCACGCGCCTGGTGGTTGCCGCGATAGAGGATGGCGTAGTCGGAAAACTTCGTGCGCCGCTCGAAGCGGTGGGCAGAGAGGCGCGAGACCACCCACTCCGCCTCGTGGTCGCCGTCGCGGCAGGTCTGGATGTGGATCGCCTCGCCCTGGCCGTGTTCCGACCAGAGCTTCTTCTCGAACAGCTTGGGATTGTTGGCGATCAGCGTGTTGGCGGCGTGCAGGATGCGCGAGGTGGAGCGGTAGTTCTGCTCCAGCTTGACCACCTTCAGGCTCGGATAGTCCTCTTTCAGCAGGCGCAGGTTCTCGCTGTCGGCGCCGCGCCAGGCATAGATCGACTGGTCGTCGTCGCCCACCGCGGTGAAGGAATCGCGGCCATGCGTCAGCAGTTGCAGCAAGCGGTACTGGGCGCGGTTGGTGTCCTGGTATTCGTCCACCAGCACATGCCAGAGCCGGCTGCGCCAGCGCTGGGCGACTTCGTCATTCTCGGAGAACAGCTTCACCGGCAGGCGCAGCAGGTCGTCGAAATCCACCGCCTGGTAGGCGCGCAGCGTGCTTTCGTAAGCGGCATAGAGCTGTGCCGCGGCGGCTTCGATTTCGTCAACCGCAACGGCCAGCGCGGCCTCCGGTTCGAGCAACTGGTTCTTCCACAGCGAGATGCGCGACTGCAGCGCGCGCAGCCGGGCCTTGTCGACATTGCCGGCGAGTTCCTGGAACAGCGCCACCGTGTCGGCCGCATCGAGGATCGAGAAGCCCGGCTTGAGGCCGATTTTTCCCGCCTCCTGGCGCAGGATGCGCACGCCCAGCGCATGGAAGGTGCTGACGATGAGGCCTTCGGCGCGACCGCCGATCAGCTTGCCGACGCGTTCCTTCATCTCCTTGGCGGCCTTGTTGGTGAAGGTGATGGCGGCGATCTGGCTCGGCTTGACGCCGTAGTCCTCCACCAGCCAGGCGATCTTGTGCGTGATGACGCGCGTTTTGCCCGAGCCGGCGCCGGCCAGCACCAGCAAGGGACTGTCGAGGTGGCGCACGGCTTCGAGTTGCGCCGGGTTGAGCTTTACCATGGCGGAATTACCGTCGGCGCCGTACCGCCAGCGCCGACTTCTGGGGGCGAACGCTTATGGCAGCGAGAATCCGCCGCCGAGGATGAAACACGCGAAAAGCGGCATAAAGGCCCGCCCCTCCCATCCTCCCCTCGCGGGGAGGCTATTGATTGGCTCGCTGCGCTCGATATCAGCAGCGACCCATTCTGCAGTTTCACTGAACGTGCGGACTATTTCAGCGCGCCGAACACCTTCTGCGCCAGCTTGCCGGCGGCGCCGGCGGGATCCTTGCGAATGGCTTTTTCCTCTTCCGCAATCATCAGGTAGAGGCCATCCAGCGTCTTCTGCGTCACGTAGGTTTCCAGTTGCGCATCCTGCTCGCGCACCAGGCCGAGCTTCGATGCCTTGCCGGCGAGCCGGTCGTATTTCTCGGCCAGCTTCACTTTCGCCATGGCCTGCTTCACCACCGGCTTGAACTTCTCGCCCAGCGGGCCCGAGGTGGTGCGGCGGAAGTATTGCGTCGCCGCATCCTCGCCGCCCGAGAGAATGCCCTTGGCATCCTGCACCGACATCTGCTTGATCGAGTTCACCAGCAGGGTCTTGGCCTGCGGCACGGCGGCCTCGGCCGCGCGATTCATGGCATTGACCAGTTCGTCGGCCTGCTTGCCCATGCCCAGCCCGCGCATCACGCCCTCGACCTTCTGCACGCTTTCCGGCAGTGGGATCTTTACCTTCGGATTGCCGAGGAATCCATCCTGCTTGCCGAGCAGGTCGACCGCCTTTGCGGCACCCTGGGTCAGCGCCTCCTTGAGGCCGCCGCCGGCGTCCTTGCCGGAAATGTCGGCTAGGCTCAACGCGTGGGCGGAAGTGGCCAACAGCAGGCCGGTGAGCAGGGCAAATAAGGGACGCATGTCGGACACTCCTTGAAAAGAAACGGCCGCCGCCCGGATGGACGGCGGCCGATGAGCTCGAAGCTTACTTCGGACGCAGTTCGCGGCGCAGGATCTTGCCCACCGGCGTTTTCGGCAGGTCGGCGCGGAACTCGACGTACTTCGGCCGCTTGTAGCCCGTGAGCTGTTCCTTGAGGAAATTCTGCACGTCCTGCTCGGTCAGGTTCGGGTCCTTCTTGACGATGAAGATCTTCGGCACTTCGCCGGAATGCTCGTCCGGCACGCCGATCACCGCGGCTTCCATGATGCCCGGATGCTTCATGGCGACTTCCTCGATCTCGCTCGGATAGACGTTGAAGCCGGATACGAGAACCATGTCCTTCTTGCGATCGACGATGCGCGTGGCGCCGGTCTCGTCCATGATGCCGACGTCGCCCGACTTGAAGAAGCCGTCGGCGGTCATCACGTTGGCGGTTTCGTCGGGGCGCTGCCAGTAACCGGCCATCACCTGCGGGCCGCGGATGCAGATCTCGCCGGATTCGCCCAGCGCCACGTCCTTGCCGTCCTCGTCGCGAATCGCGATCTCGGTCGAGGACACCGGCAGGCCGATGGTGCCGGTGAAGCCCTTGAGCGTGGCGACGTTGCAGGTCGCCACCGGCGAGGTCTCGGACAGCCCGTAACCTTCGACGATCGCGCTGCCGGTGAGCGCCATCCACTTCTCGGCCACCGGCCTTTGCGTGGCCATGCCGCCGCCAAGGCTGATCTTCAGCGTCGAAAAGTCGAGCTTGGCGAATTCCGGGTTGTTCGCCAGCGCGTTGAACAGGGTGTTGAGGCAGGGGAAGACGTTGAACTTGAAGGTCGACAGCTCCTTGACGAAGCCGGGGATGTCGCGCGGATTGGGAATCAGCAGGTTGCAGGAGCCGGTGCGCGTGCCAATCATGTTGCACACCGTCAGCGCGAAGATGTGATACAGCGGCAGCGCGCAAACGAAGTTGTTCTGCTCTTCCGTATGGGTGTTGATCGCCGGCTGCATCCAGGCCTCGACCTGCAGCATGTTGGCGATGATGTTGCGGTTGAGCAGCGTGGCTCCCTTCGACACCCCCGTGGTGCCGCCGGTGTATTGCAGGAAGGCGACGTCCTCGCGATTGCGCACCACTGGCTTCAGCGGCATACCCGCGCCCAGGGAGACCACGTCGTTGAAGCGGAAAGCGCCCGGCAGCGAGAACTCCGGCACCATCTTCTTGACCTTGCGCACCACGAAATTCACCAGCATGCCCTTGAGGCCGCCGAGCAGGTCGCCCATCGCGGCAACCACCACGTGCTTTACGGGGGTATTGGCGATGACCTTTTCCAGCGTGGTGGCAAAGTTCTCGATAATGATGATGGCTTCGGCGCCGCTGTCCTTGAGCTGGTGCTCAAGTTCGCGCGGCGTATAGAGCGGATTGACGTTCACCACCACGTAGCCGGCACGCAGGATCGCGGCCACCGCGACCGGGTACTGCATGATGTTCGGCATCATGATCGCGACGCGCCCGCCCGGGGCAATGCCGCGCGACTGCAGCCAGGCACCGAGACTGCGCGACGCCGTGTCGAGCTGGGCGTAGGTGATCGACTTGCCCATGCAGATGAAGGCGGTGCGCGCGGCGTACTTCTTCATCGCCTCTTCGAGCACCTGCGATACAGTCTCGTACTGGGTGGGGTCGATCTCTGCCGGCACCCCGGCCGGATAGTGCTTGATCCAGGACTTTTCCATTTGGGTCTCCTCCGTTTTATTGTCTGGCATTATTGCATTTGCCTTGGCTGCCGTCAGCAACGACTTGGCCCGGCGGTATTGCCGCTCGATACTGTTCAGTGCGCTTGCCGCGCCTTCGTCGGTTTTACTGTACCGCGCCGCGGCCCGCCCGCATTCTGGCTTCACCTTGAACCTGGAGAACGCCATGAAATCGCTTGCGCATTACCTGCCGACGGCCATAACGCTGCTGCTAGCCGCCGCTGCCCTCTTGCACGGCCCGATTCACCAACCTGACGGCTACCACGACTTCGCCGACCAGTCGCTGGTCTGGGGCGTGCCCCACTTCTGCGACGTGACCTCCAACCTCGGCTTTGCGCTGGCCGCCTTCTGGGGCTGGATCCTGCTGGCGCCGAGCCGCGCGCATCCCGAACTGCGCCATGGGTGGGCCGGCTACCGCCTGTTCCTGGCCGGGCTATTCCTCACCGCGCTCGGATCGACCTGGTACCACCTCGCCCCGGACAACGCGCGGCTGGTCTGGGATCGGCTGCCGATCGCCCTGGCCTGTGCCGGTTTGCTGGCTGGCGTAATGGGCGACGTGCGTCAGCGCGACAGCAAAGCCATGGCAAGCCTGCTGGTGCTGGCGGCGGTGGCGAGCGTCGCCTGGTGGTATTTCACCGACCTGACAGGCAACGGCGACCTGCGCCCCTACCTGCTGCTGCAGGGCCTGCCGATCCTGCTGATTCCGCTCTGGCAGTGGATTCACAAGGCGCCCGCCGCCGATCGCCTGGCCTTCGGCGGCGCCCTGGCGATTTACGTCATCGCCAAGCTGGCGGAACTCAACGACCACGCCATCGCCGCCGTGATCGGCCCCGTGACCGGCCACACGCTGAAGCACCTGCTGGCGACCGGGGCCGCCGCCCTCATCGTCGGCCGCCTGGTTTGGCGGGTGCGAGCACCGCGCCCGGCTTGCGCCGCTGCATGTCGGCCAGCGCGGCCATCAGCCATGAGCGCATGCCGATGACGATGGGGTAGGGCCGGCGCTGGTCGGCCGGCAACTTCTGGTCGGCTAGGTGTTGGTTGGAAAAATCCTGGCCGACGCGCATCAGCCGCTCGCGGAAGGAATTGGCCAGGCCGCGGCCGATTTCACCATGCACCACCATCAGCATTTCCGACTCGCCATCGAAGCCGCCGGCGAAATAGTCGTCCAGCACCTCCTTGCGGAAAAACTCCATCACCGGCCCCTGCGGCAGCCAGCGAAAGCCCTTGGCCACCTTCAGCCGATAGCGGTTGCCGGGACGCAGGTCGATGATGCCGATGCGGTCGAGCTGGGTCAGCGCCTTCACCAGCTTCGCCTCAGTCAGTTCGTAGGTGGCGAGGATCTCTTCGGCTGGCACCTGGCTGATGACGCAGATCGCCACCACCAGCAGCGTGCGATCGGCCACCACCGCCTTCTCCTGCGCCAGCGTCAGCTCCAGCATCAGCGGCTGGGTATCGGCGACGCGGCGCGCGAGGTCGGCGAAGTCCAGGTTGATGATGCGGCAGATGTCGTCGATGCGTGACACTGGCATGTCACCGCCGCGGCCGAACATGCGCTTGACGCTGGATTCGGCCATGCCGAGGCGTTCGGCGACCACGGCATAGGTGATGCCGGCGGCCTTGAGTTCAGCCTTGAGCAGCGAGATCAGATCGGCTGTGGTACTCATGACATTGGCGATTTTCCATAAAAGTATCTTTATACGCTACTACAAGTCACATCTTAAAGCACATCGTCGCCCTTGCTTGTACCGTCGAACGGCCTTGGCCATGATGCGTCCGTCACATCACACAACCACAAGGAGCACATCATGGAAAACACGGTACGCATCATTCAACGCGACACCGGCGCCTGGCGCCTGCAGGTCTGGATTTCGTTCGGCATCGCCCTGCTGGTCTGCGGCACGGGACTGGCCTGGCTGCCGGGAGGCGACCTCGACCGCGCCTTCATGGTCATGGGCTACTTCTTCTGCCTCTCGTCGGCCTTCGTGCTGGCCAAGTACGTGCGCGACAACGCCGCCTCGCCTTCGGACACGCCGATGTGGTCGCTGGTGGTCTGGGGCGGCTTTGCGCTGTCGATGACACTGACCGCCTGGGGCCTGTGGCGCATGGAGATCAACCCCACCTGGAAGGCCTACCTGATGGTGAGCTGGCTCTACCTGATCTCGTCCGCCTTCACCCTGGCCAAGACCCTGCGCGACGCCTACGAGGCCGATCGCCTGGAGCACGGCCAGGACGTCGCCACCACCCAGTCCGCCGCCGACATCGCGGTCGCCAGCCACTGAACCCGAAAAACAAGGAGACCATCATGACCATCGATACTTCACGCCGCCGCGCCCTGCGCACATTCTGCGGCCTCGCCCTTGTCCCGACCGCCGCGCTGTTCGCCGGCCCCGGCCGCGCCCATGGCGGCGCATCGGACGCCAGCGCTGCGTCGAGCCTTTCCCTCTCTCTGCCCATCGCCGTGCTCAGCGCGGCGCCGGTGATGATCCTCAGCGCCGGCGCGGTGCTCACCGTGGTCGCGGTCGAAGCCTCGGCCGCGGGTACCGTCTGGCTGCTGCGCCGTGCTTCGGACGGCGCCACCGCCAGCCTGCGCTTCACCGGCCAAGCCGCCGCCGCGTCACTGGTAGTGGCCGGGACCGCGATCTCGGTCACTGTGATCGCCGCCGGCTGGCTGCTGTCGGTCGCCGGCGAGGTGATCTGCCTGGTGCCCAACGCACTGGGTGAATCCCTGCTGCACAACGAAAGGATCCGCTGATGAACGCCTTCGACAAGCTCAGGCGCGCCCTGTGCGCCGCCCTGGCCACGCTTATGCTGGCCTGCATCACCGCCCCGGCGCTTGCCGGCCAGAATTGCGAAGCGCGCCGCCCGACGCTGGACTCGATTCGTCGCGACCTCGCGCTGGCCGCCAGCGTCGCCCAGCAACTCGACGACATGGCGCAGCGCGACGGCAGCAAGGTGTTGCTGATCGCCCGCGCCGGACAGGACCTGGGCCAGTACGGCCTGCGCTATTCGCACCTCGGAATCGCCTATCGCGACGACGCTGCGGTGAATGGTCACGGCGCCTGGCGCGTGGTGCACAAGCTCAACGAGTGCGGCAGCGGTCGCAGCACGCTCCATCGCCAGGGCCTGGCCGAGTTCTTCGGCGACGGCCTTTACCTGCACGAGGCCGGCGTGGTCGCGCTAAAGCGTGATATCGCCGCGCGCATCATCGAACAGTTGAAGGACGACACGCTGCTGAGTGTGCTGCACGAACCGCGCTACAACATGCTCGCCTACCCATGGTCCGGCCCCTACCAGCAGAGCAACCAGTGGGCGATCGAAACCCTGGCGATGCTGGTCGAGCCTTCCGTCGCCAGCCGTGCCGCGGCGCGCAACTGGTTGCGCCAGCAGGACTATCGGCCGACCACCTTGCAGATCGATCCGTTGAAGCGGCTCGGTGCACGCGTGGCCACCGCCCACATCGCCTTTGACGACCATCCCTTCGGCCGCCGCATGGGCGGGCAGATCGATACCGTCACGGTTGACTCGGTGTTTGCCTGGCTGGAACGCTCCGGACTCGGCGGTGCGCCGCTGCGCCTGCGCACATTGCCGCCGTCCGGCATGCCTCCCCGGGCCACCATGCAAACGACTTAGAATCCGCCACTTCGCCCGCAATCCGCAAGAGGACACCTTCATGAGCAACCAATCCGGCCTGCTGCGCGCGCGCCGCTTCGCCCCGCTGTTCGTCACCCAATTCCTCGGCGCGCTCAACGACAACGTGCTGAAGAACGCGATGGTCGTGCTGCTGACTTTCCAGGCGGCGAACTGGACCACGATCAAGCCCGAACTGCTGGCCAACCTCGCGGCTGGCATATTCATCCTGCCCTTTTTCCTGTTCTCGGCCACCGCCGGGCAACTCGCCGACAAGTACGACAAGGCCGCGCTGGCGCGCCTGGTCAAGCTGCTGGAAATCGGCATCGTGCTGGTGGCCGGCGCGGGATTCGTGGTGCACAGCCTGGCGGTGCTTTTCGTCGCCCTGTTCCTGCTCGGCCTGCATTCGACGCTATTCGGCCCGGTGAAATACGCGATCCTGCCGCAGCACCTGAAGAGCGAGGAACTGGTCGGCGGCAACGCGCTGATCGAAGCCGGCACCTTCGTCGCCATCCTTCTCGGCACGCTGCTCGGCGGGTTGCTCGCCGGCAGCGGCGACGGCATGACCTGGATCACCATCGTCGGTCTCGCCATCGCCATCGGCGGCTATGTCGCCTCGCGCGGGATTCCCGTCGCCGCACCGCCAGCGCCGACTCTTGCGATCAGCGCCAATCCGTTCACCGAAACCTGGCGCAACATCAACTTCGCGCGCGAAAACCAGACCGTGTTCCTGTCCATCATGGGCATCTCCTGGTTCTGGCTGTTCGGCGCGCTGTTCCTCGCCCAGGTCCCGGCCTATACCAAGAACGTGCTGGGCGGCAGCGAGACGGCAGTGACCCTGCTCCTGGCCACCTTCACCTTCGGCATCGGCGTCGGCTCCCTGCTCTGCGAAAAGCTCTCGGCCAAACGCATCGAGTTGGGCCTGGTGCCGCTGGGTTCGATCGGCCTGACCCTGTTCGCGCTCGACCTGGCGCTGGCATCGCCCGCCGCGCCCTCGCCTTCTCCGCTCGGTGCGATCGGCCTGCTCGCCTACGACCAGACCTGGCGCGTGCTACTCGACCTGGCCCTGATCGGCATCTTCGGCGGCTTCTTCATCGTGCCCCTTTACGCCCTGGTGCAACAGCGCTCCAACCCCGAGCACGGCGCGCGCATCATCGCCGCCAACAACATCATGAACGCGCTGTTCATGGTGGTCGGCGCGCTGGCCGCCGCGGGCATGCTTGCCGCCGGCCTGACCATACCGATGCTGTTCGCGGTCGCCGCCGTCTGCAATGCGGCGGTCGCGCTGTTCATCTACGGCCTGGTGCCCGAGTTCCTGCTGCGCTTCATCATCTGGATGCTGATCCACACCGTGTATCGCCTGCGCGTGCAGGAACTCGACCAGGTGCCGGATGAAGGACCGGCGGTGATCGTCTGCAACCACGTCAGCTTTGTCGATGCGCTGGTAATCATGGCCGCCTGCAAGCGCCCGATCCGCTTCGTCATGGACCACCACATCTTCCGCTGGCCGGTGCTGAATTTCGTCTTCCGCACCAGCAAGGCCATCCCGATTGCATCGGCCAAGGAAGACCCGGCGATGATGGAAAAAGCCTTCGACGAAGTCGCCCGGGCGCTCGACGCCGGCGACCTGGTCGGCATCTTCCCTGAAGGCAAGATCACCGCCGACGGCAGCATCAACCCCTTCCGCCCCGGCATCACGCGAATACTGGCGCGCAACCCGGTGCCCGTGGTGCCGATGGCGCTGCGCGGCCTGTGGGGCAGCTTCTTCTCGCGCAAAGACGGCCCGGCCATGACGCGGCCCTTCCGCCGCGGTGTGCTCTCGCGCATCGAACTGGTAATGGGTGCCGCGGTGCCCGCGGCGGCGGCGCTTCCGGAACGCCTGCAGGCCGATGTTACGGCCCTGCGCGGAGACTGGGCCTAAGTCGCCCCGGCCACGCCGGCGCCGTGCGCCTGCTGGTCCGCGTGGTAGGAGGAGCGCACCAGCGGTGCCGAGGCGGCGTGGGTGAAGCCCATCGCCTCCGCCTCGCGGGCATACATCGCGAACACATCGGGATGCACGTAACGCAGCACCGGCAGGTGATGGCCGGAGGGCGCGAGGTACTGGCCAATGGTCAGCATCTCGACGTCATGGGCGCGCAGGTCGCGCAGCGTCTCGAGGATTTCCTCGTCGGTTTCGCCCAGACCCACCATCAGGCCTGACTTGGTCGGAACGTTCGGCACGCGAGCCCTGAAGGCCTTGAGCAGCTGCAGCGAGTGCACGTAGTCGGCGCCGGGGCGCGCCTGCTTGTAGAGGCGCGGCACGGTTTCCATGTTGTGGTTCATGACGTCGGGCGGCGTCGCGGCGAGGATTTCGAGCGCAATGTCGAGCCGGCCGCGGAAGTCCGGCACCAGCACCTCGATCTTGGTTCCCGGCGAGTACTCGCGAACTTTCGCGATGCAGTCGGCAAAGTGCTGGGCGCCGCCGTCGCGCAGGTCGTCGCGGTCCACGCTGGTGATGACGACGTACTTGAGCTTCATCGCGGCGATGGTGCGCGCGAGCTTCTCGGGTTCTTCCGCATCCGGCGGCAGCGGCTTGCCGTGGCCGACGTCGCAGAAGGGGCAGCGGCGGGTGCACAAGTCGCCGAGGATCATGAAGGTGGCGGTGCCGTTGCCGAAGCACTCGCCAATGTTGGGGCAGGTGGCTTCCTCGCAGACGGTGTGCAGTTGGTGCTCGCGCAGGATCTGCTTGATCTCGCCGAAGCGCGCGGCGCTGTTGCCGGCCTTGACGCGGATCCACGAAGGTTTCTTCAGCGTGGTCTCGGCCGGCACCACCTTGATCGTAATGCGCGCGGTCTTGGCTTCGCCTTTCTGCTTGGTCGTCATTTGTAATCCGTTTCCAGTTGTCTGGCCAGGTGGGTGGCCAGCTGCCTGCCTACTATCGCAGCTTCCAGGCCGGCTCGCCATTGTGGAGAACACGCACTCAGTTGCGTCACTGCCATTCCCGCATAGCCGCAAGGGTTGATCGCGTCGTAGGGCGCGAGGTCCATGTCGATGTTGAGCGAGACGCCGTGATAGCTGCAGCCGTGCTTGATGCGCAGGCCCAGCGCGGCGATCTTGGCGGCGCCGACATAGACGCCGGGGGCGCCGTCGCGGCGCTGCGCGGTGACGCCGTATTCCGCCAGGAGATCGATCACCGCCTGCTCGATGCGATGCACCAGGCCGCGCACCGAGAACTCGCGGCGACGCAGGTCGAGCAGGAGGTAGACCACGGTCTGGCCGGGACCGTGGTACGTGATCTGTCCGCCGCGGTCAATCTGCACCACGGGGATGCCGATGTCCGCCAGCAGGTGCTCGGGCCGACCCGAGAGCCCCTGGGTGAACACCGGCGGATGCTCGCAGAGCCAGAGTTCGTCGGGCGTGTCGGCGCCGCGCATGGCGGTGAACTCCTGCATCGCGGCGAATGTCGGCGCGTAGTCGACGAGGCCGAGTTCGCGCAGGATCGGCGCGCTCACAGCACGACCTTGACCATCGGATGCGCGGTCAGCGCGCGATACAGGTCGTCGAGTTGCGCCTGCGAGGTGGCGCGCACGGTGCAGGTCAGCGCCAGGTAATTGCCCGCCTTCGAGGGGCGCATCTCCATGGTCGCCGGATCGAAGTCCGGCGCATGGACGCACACGAGCTCAGCAATGGACTGCGCGAAACCCTCGGCATTCGCGCCCATGATCTTGAGCGGGAAGTCGCAGGGAAATTCGAGCAGGCTCTGCTTTTCCATTACTCGGCCCGCATCACCGTCGCCTTGAATTCCTGGTACCAGGCGTACATCTGTGCAAACACCGGTCCCGCCGTACCGTCAGCGCCGACTCTTTTGCCGTCGAGCGTGACGATGGGTAGCACTTCCTTGGTCGAAGAGCACATCCAGAGTTCGTCGGCGGACCGCGTCTCGGCCTCGGTGATGTCGCGCACTTGGTGCGGCAGGCCGTGGCTGGCGGCGAGTTCGAGGATGACGTCGTAGGTGATGCCGGGCAGCATCAGGTGATTCTTGATCGGCGCCAGCAGCACGCCATCCTTGACGACGAAGATCGACGAGGCCGACCCCTCGGTCAGGAAGCCGTCGCGGAACAGCACGGTCTCGACGCAACCGGCGGCCACCGCCATCTGGCGCAGCAGGCAGTTGGCCAGCAGCGAGGTGGTCTTCAGGTCGCAGCGCAGCCAGCGGATGTCGACGGCCGACACGGCGGCGATGCCCTGCTCGCGCTGGCTGGCCGGCGGCGTGGTCATCGGCTCGGCGAAGATCACCGAAGTCGGTCTCACTACTTTCGGAAAGGCGTGGTTGCGCACCGCCATCGGCCCTCGCGTGACCTGGATGTAGATGGACTGGTCTTCCCATTCGGCTTCGCCGGCGAGCTTCGTGACGAAGCCGATCCATTCCTTGATGCCATGCGGATTGGCCAGCTGGATGCCGTCGAGGCTGTGCTGCAGGCGCTGCAAGTGCTGTTCGAGGCGGAAGGGCCGCCGCGAATAGACCGGGATCACTTCGTATACCCCGTCGCCGAAGAGGAAGCCGCGGTCCATGACGGAAACCCGCGCCGCCTCGGCCGGCAACCATTCGCCGTTGAGAAAGACGTGCGCCGTCATTGGAAGAACAGCCGGATGTCGTCCCACAGCCGGCCGATGATTCCGGCGACTGGAACTTCAGCCTGCGCCACCACGGGATACTCGCCCCAGGGCTGGCCGTTCACCGTAAGCTTAAGTGCACCGACCTGGCTGCCGGCGGCGATCGGGGCCAGCAGCGGCTGGCGGCTGACCAGTTGTGCGCCGACCTTGTCGGTCGCGCCGCGCGGAATCGAAATCACGAAATCCTCGGCGAAGCCGGCGCCGACGGTGTTCTGTGCGCCCTTGAACACCCTCAGCTGCGAAATCGCCTGCCCCTTGTCGTAGAGCTTGACCGCGTCGAAGGCAGTGAAGCCCCAGTTGAGTAGATTCAGCGAATCGCGGGCGCGGGCTTCTTCCGACGCTGTGCCGAGCACGACCGAGATCAGCCGGCGCGGCCCGCGCTTAGCGGTGGCGATCAGGCAGTATCCCGCGGCACTCGAATGGCCGGTCTTGAGGCCATCCACCGTCGGGTCGGCCCACAGCAGGCGATTGCGGTTGTGCTGGCGGATGCCGTTGTAGGTGTATTCCTTCATCGCATGCAGGGCATGGGTTTCCGGATGGTCGCGGATCAGCGCCGCCGCCAGCTTCGCCATGTCGCGCGCGGTCGAGTAATGGGTCGGCGCGGGGCCCTCGAAGTAGCCGCTGGAATTGAGGAAGTTGGTGTCCTTGAGCCCGAGCCGCTGCGCGGTGCGATTCATCATCGCGGCAAACTGGTCTTCCGAGCCGCCGATGGCCTCGGCCAGGGCCACCGAGGCGTCGTTGCCGGACTGGATCACCATGCCCTTGAACAGGTCATCGACCGACACGCCCTTGTTCACCGGCACGAAGCTGCGCGAGCCCTGGGTGCGCCAGGCACGCTCGGACACCGTCACCGGCTGCGTCAGGGAGAGCGTCTTGTTCTGCAGCGCCTCGGCAACCAGATAGGTCGTCATCACCTTGGTCAGCGAGGCGGGCTCGAGCTTGAGGTCCGGCTCCTGCGCGGCCAGCACCTGGCCGCTGGCATAGTCCATCAACAGCCAGGCGCGCGCGCTCAGGGTGGGCGCGGGAATGGGCTGGGCATGGCTGGCGGCAGCGGCCAGCAAGGTGAAAAGCAAAACGAAAATTCGCATGAAGAGTGTCAAAACGGGGAAGGGAAGTGATTATAAGTTGGGCAGCGCCTTCGGCCGGGACGGCTAGCGCTGCACGACCACCGGGCTCATGCCCAGGCTCTCGCGCAGGCGCCCGCCGGCGAGTTGCGCGGCGGCCGCGTCCGGCCAGGGGCCGAGCTGGACGCGGAACAGCTTGCCGGCCGACTGCACCACGAGCTTGCCGGCGAGGTCGCCCAGTTCCCGCCCCAGGCGCGCCCGCAGCGCCTCGGCGTTGTCGCGATTGCCGAAGGCCCCGAGTTGGAGGAAATGACCGCGGGCATCCTGCACCTGCGGCAGCGGTGGCTCGGGTTCGGCCGCCGCCAGTTTTGCAATCGGATCGTCCCCGTCCTCGGGCTGTGGTGTCGGCGCAGAAGATATGCCTCCGGCGGAACCGGAGGCGGTATCCCTTGCGGGCGGGTTTGGCGCGACGGCGGCTAGTTGGCCGGGCAACACGCTTTCGACCTCGACCAGCGTACTGCCCTGGCCGGTGTAGCCGAGCTTGTACGCCGCGGTCCAGGAGAGGTCGATTTCGCGCCCCGCGTGAAACGGCCCGCGATCGTTGACGCGCACCACCACCGACTTGCCGTTGGCCGGATTGGTCACGCGGACGTAGGACGGGATCGGCAATACCGGGTGGGCTGCCGTCATCGCATACATGTCGTAGATCTCGCCGCTGGAAGTCTTCTGCCCGTGGTAGCGGCGTCCGTACCAGGAACCGATGCCGCGCCCCTTGTAGGGCTTGAGCTCGCGCAGCGGCTTGTAGTCGCGGCCGAAAACCGAGTAGGGATTGTTGGCGAAACGGTGCAGCGGCTCGGGCTTTGGCACCGCATCGGGAATCGTGTCCGGATCGACCGCCGGGCCGTCGCCGGGGCCGTCGTCCTTGTAGCCACCACCGAACTTCGCTGGCGGTAAGGGCTTCTTTGTCGCGGTAGTAAAAGTCGGCGCTGGCGGCACGGCGGCTGCCGGCGCCTCGCCACGATCATCGACCGGCCGTGGCGCCTGCGTGCCACAGGCGCCAAGCGCCAGGGTCAGGATCAACGGCGCAAGGCGGATCACTTCTGCACCAGCATGCGGTTGCCGTGGATCGACATGAGGATGCCGATGCCGATGAACAGCGTGACCAGCGCCGTGCCGCCGTAGCTGACCAGCGGCAGCGGCACGCCGACCACGGGCAGGATGCCGGACACCATACCCATGTTGACGAAGGCATAGGTGAAGAAAATCATGGTCACCGCGCCGGCCAGCAGGCGCGAAAACAGCGTCGCCGCGTTGGCCGCGATCATCAGCCCGCGTCCGATCAGCAGGGCGTATAGCACCAGCAGCAGCAGGTTGCCGAAGAGGCCGAACTCTTCCGAGTAAACCGCGAAGATGAAATCGGTATGGCGTTCCGGGATGAACTCGAGCTGGGCCTGGGTGCCCGCGCGCCAGCCCTTGCCGAACAGCCCCCCGGAGCCGATGGCGATGGTCGACTGGATGATGTGGAAGCCCTTGCCCAGCGGATCCTTTTCCGGATCGAAGAGCGTGATGATGCGGTTGCGCTGGTAGTCGTGGAGCAGGTTCCAGGCCAGCGGCGCGGCGGCGATCGCCGAAACCACCATGCCGATGATGATCTTCCACGACAGGCCGGCGAAGAAGATCACGTAGAAACCCGCGGCCATTACCAGGATGGCGGTGCCCAGGTCGGGCTGGCGCGCGATCAGTCCGACCGGCAGCAGCAGCAGCGCGGCGGCGATGCCGTAGTCGCGCAGGCGCGGCATGGCTTCGCGCTGCTGGAAGAACCAGGCTAGGATCAGCGGCATGGCGATCTTCATCAGTTCCGACGGCTGCGCGCGCATGAAGCCGAGGTTGAGCCAGCGCCGCGCCCCCTTGGAGACGTCGCCGAACAGCGCCACGGCGATCAGCAGCAGCACGCCGAGCACATAGATCGGCACCGCCAGGTGCATCAGGCGCTGCGGCGGCACCTGGGCCAGCACGCGCATCACCACCAGCGCGATGGCGACGTTGATCAGCTGGGCGTTGATGCGCTCGGGCGAGGCGCTAGCCATGATGCCGACGGCCAGCAACAGCAGCAGCACGGCGATCAGCATCAGCGGGCCGTCGATCGGCGCAACCAGCTTCTGTCCCCAGGCGCGCAGCGCGGCGAGGCCGAATCCCCGGTTCATTCCCCGTCCTCCTCGACGGCGGCCTCGTCCGGCTGCGCCGGCGCCTTGGGCTTCTTGCCGAGCAGGTAGTAATCGAGCACCTGGCGCGCGATCGGCGCCGCGGCCTGGGCGCCGAAGCCGCCGTTCTCGACCAGCACGGCGAGCGCAATAGTCGGCTTGTCGGCCGGCGCGAAGGCGATGAACAACGCATGGTCGCGCAGGTGGGCCGCCATGCTCTCGGTCTTGTGCTCGGCACCCTTGTAGGAAAAAACCTGTGCCGTACCGGTTTTGCCTGCGGACACGTACTCGGCCTTGGCGAAGGCGCGCGCGCCGGTGCCTTCCTTGTTCACGCCGATCATCGCGTTGCGGATCACCGCCACGTGTTCCGGCTTGAGCTGCAAGTCACGCAGCGGCTCCGGCTCGATCAGGCGCTTGTCGCCGGTCCGCGTGTCGGTGACGTACTTGACCAGGTGCGGGCGGAACATCACGCCGTTGTTGGCCAGCGTCGCCGTGGCTTGGGCGAGCTGGATCGGGGTGTAGGCGTTGTAGCCCTGGCCGATGCCGATCGAGATGGTTTCGCCGGCGTACCATTTCTGCTGCTCGGGCTTGCGAAAGCGCTTCTTCTTCCACTCCTGCGACGGCAGCACGCCTTCCGACTCGCCATCGATGTCGATTCCGGTGCGCTGCCCCAGGCCCAGACGGCCCATGAACGCGGCGATGTTGTCGATGCCCATGTCGTTGGCCAGCATGTAGTAATAGGTGTCACAGGAATGCACGATCGACTTGTACATGTCCACCATGCCGTGCCCGCCCTTCTTGTCGTCGCGGAAGTGGTGGCCACCGAAATTGAAGAAGCCCGGATCGGAAATCGCCTGCTCCGCCCGCCGCTTGCCAAGTTCCAGCGCCGCCAGTGCCATGAAGGGCTTGAAGGTGGACCCCGGCGGATAGGCGCCGTTCAGTGCGCGATTGACCATCGGCTTGTCCGGCGACTCGTTGAGCTCGCGCCAATTCTGCGTATCGATGCCATCGACGAACATGTTGGGGTCGTAGTTGGGCACCGAGACCATAGCCAGGATGCCGCCGCTCGACGGCTCGATCGCCACCAGCGACCCCTTGCGGTCGCCGAAGGCCTGTTCCGCGATGCGCTGCAGCTCGGCGTCGATGGTCAGCGTCAATTGGTTGCCGGCGATCGGCGGCGTGTGCGTCAGGGTACGCACGGCGCGGCCGCCGGCATCGACCTCGACCTGCTCGTGGCCGCTGACGCCATGCAGGTCGAATTCATAGCGCAGTTCAAGGCCGGTCTTGCCGAAATGGTCGGTGCCGCGATAGTTGGCGTCGTCGTCGCGCGCCTCGATCTTTTCCAGGTCGCGGTCGGTGATGCGGCCGATGTAACCGAGGATGTGCGAAGCATAGGCGCCGCCCGGATACTGGCGGAACAGGCGCGCCTTGATCTCGACGCCGGGAAAGCGATAGCGGTGCGCGATGAACTTCGCCACCTCCTCGTCCGAAAGCCGGGTGCGAATCGGCAGCGTCTCGAAACTCTTGCTCTCGTCCATCAGCTTCTTGAAGCGGCGGCGATCCTTGGCCTCGATCTCGATGATCGTGGCCAGGCCGTCGATGGTCTTTTCCAGGTCGCCGGCGCGCGAGGGCGTGATCTCCAGCGTGTAGGCCGAGTAGTTGCGCGCCAGCACGGTCCCGTTGCGATCGACGATCAGGCCGCGATTCGGCACGATGGGCACCAGGGATATGCGGTTGTCCTCGGCGCGGGTCTGGTAGTAGTCGTGCTGCACGATCTGCAGCCAGATGAAGCGCAGGAAGAGGACGGTAAAGCAGAGCAGCACGAAGCCCCCGGCCACCGCCAGGCGCGAACGGAAACGTTCGAGTTCCTCCTGGGGGTTCTTGAATTCCACTATCGACGTGAAACAACTCGTTCGAAGCGACCGGAAATAGTCGAGCGAAGCGAGCTACTTGGTAGCCCCGCCCTGGGGCGGGGATGGGGGTGGGGGGCCTTCAATTTGCCTTTCGCGTGTTTCATCTTCAGTGAGTGTATCTGGGTGCCACAAGCGTTATATCGGCCGATGCACGTCTTTGTCTTCCGGCCGGAACTGCGGGATCAGCAGCAGGTAAGTAGCCGGATGCCACAGCAGCGTCGCCGTGAAGCTGGAGAGGAACCACAGCACGCCGGGGAATTCGGCGCCGCCGATCATGCGCGTCACCATCATCACCAGTTGCATGCCGAGGAACATGGGCAACACGTGCAAGGCCTGCTGCGCCAGCGGAAACCACAGCACCCGTCGCGACCAGCCGGCGGCGGCAAAAGCCAGCAGCACGTAGGCGAGCGCATGCTGGCCCATGACGCTGGCGTCGGCCACGTCCATCGCCAGTCCGAGCACGAAGCCCGCCGCCATGCCGACTTTCAGCGGCTGGTGCACGCACCAGAAGGCCAGCACCAGGGCCACCCAGTCGGGGATGCCCGGCAAGCGGCCGAACGGCACCAGGTTCGCCACCAGGGCCACCAGCAGGGTGAACAAGATGAACCAGTTCCTGACCGGACGCAGGATGCGGCGCGAGGAGTGTGTGGGTTGCATCAGCGAACCTTTTTCTTCACGCGCTTGCCGCGCGTCGGCTGGTCGGGCGTGACCGGGGCGTCATCAGGTTGCGGCGGCAGCGCCGTGCGGCCGCCGAGCACCAGCGCCAGACCGTGGCGCTCGACGCCGGCCAGCGGCGCGCAGGTGATGCGGGCGAAGGAGTGCGAACTGTCGCGGTCGATCTTGACCACCCTGGCCACCGGCAGGCCCGGCAGATAAACGCCATCGAGGCCGGAGGTGACTAGGATGTCGCCGACCTGGACCTCGGCGTTGGCGGCAAGGAAGCGCAGCTCCATCATTCCGGAGCCGGCGCCGGCCAGCACCGCGCGCAGGCCGTTGCGCTGCACTTCGACCGGAATCGCCTGTTCCTTGTCGGTCAGCAGCAGCACTTCGGAGGTGAGCGGAAAGACCCGGGTGACCTGGCCGATGACGCCGATGTCATCGACCACCGCCTGACCGGCGGCGATGCCCTGCTGGCTGCCCTTGTCGATGATCACGCGGCGAGAGAAGGGATCGCGTGCGGCATAGAGGATCTCCGCGATACGCCCCTCGACCGGCTGTCGTTCGCGCATGTCGAGCAGCGCGCGCAGGCGCTTGTTTTCCCGTTCGAGGTGGTCCTGGCGCAGCAGCAGGTTGGCGGTGCCGAGCTGGCGCCGGCGCAGGTCCTCGTTTTCCTTGAGCAGCGTCGCCTGGCGCGACAGGTAGGCGCCGAAATCGCCGGCAGCGTCGATCGGCATTCCGGTCGCGCGCTGCAGGGGCCACGCCGCGGTGGCCACGGCCAGGCGCACCCACTCCAGGGTCTGGAAGCGCAGGTCGGCGACCAGCAGGACCAGCGAGAGGGAAACAAAGAAGGCCAGCCGCACGAGCGGTGCCGGACCCCGCTTGAAGAAGGGTGGCGGTGCATGGCCAACGACTGACATCAAGGCAGGTGCGCCCTCGGAAGAATTGGACCCGGAAACGCCCCGTGCGGGTAGGCCCGGGGCCAGCTGGCAAGCTACACGGGGCCGCGCTTACTCGTTGGCAAAAATACTGCCGAGTTTGTCCATCTTTTCAAGCGCCATGCCGGAGCCGCGCGCGACGCAAGTCAGCGGATCGTCGGCGACGATCACCGGCAAACCCGTTTCCTCGGTCAGCAGGCGATCCAGATCATGCAGCAGCGCGCCGCCGCCGGTCAGCACCAGCCCGCGCTCGGCGATGTCGGCGCCGAGTTCGGGCGGGGTCTTTTCCAGCGCGTCCTTGACCGCCTTCACCACCTGGTTGAGCGGCTCGGACAGGGCTTCGAGGACTTCGTTGGAGGAAATCGTGAACTTGCGCGGGATGCCCTCGGCGCGGTTGATGCCGGAGACTTCCATCTCGCGCACTTCGGCGCCGGGGAAGGCGGAACCGATCT
Organism: Rhodocyclales bacterium; assembly: GCA_016235805.1. Lineage (GTDB taxonomy): Bacteria > Pseudomonadota > Gammaproteobacteria > Burkholderiales > Rhodocyclaceae > Sulfuritalea. The sequence continues at coordinate 2,917 of JACRIY010000088.1, read as the reverse complement.
GCTTCTTGATGTTCTCGGCGCTGTTGTCGCCGATCTGCATGCCGTAGTTGCGGCTGATGTAGGAGATGATGGCCTCGTCGAACTTGTCGCCACCGACGCGCACCGAATTGGCATAGACCATGCCGCCCAGCGAGATCACGCCGACTTCGGTGGTGCCGCCACCGATGTCCACCACCATCGAGCCGGTAGCGTCCGACACCGGCAGGCCGGCGCCGATCGCGGCAGCCATCGGTTCCTCGATCAGGTACACCTGCGATGCGCCGGCGCCGAGCGCCGATTCGCGGATGGCGCGACGCTCGACCTGGGTCGAACCCGACGGCACGCAGATGATGATGCGCGGCGAGGGCGAGAACAGGCGCGACTCGTGCACACGCTTGATGAACTGCTTGAGCATCTGCTCGGTAACGGTGAAGTCGGCGATCACGCCGTCCTTCAGCGGCCGGATGACCTGGATTTCCTTCGGGTTGCGGCCAATCATGCCCTTGGCCTCCTTGCCCACCGCCTGGATGGTCTTCTTGGCGTTGGGGCCGCCTTCTATGCGTATGGCGACAACCGAGGGTTCATCGAGGACCACGCCCTTGCCGCGCACGTAAATCAGCGTGTTGGCGGTTCCGAGGTCGATTGCGAGGTCATTGGAAAAATAGGAGCGGAGAAAGCCGAACATCGTGGTCCCAGTGTAGAAGCCCGCCTTGGGAAGGCTGGGGCTGAAATCGAAGTGTCTGTGCAGGCTGACGCTGGCGCTTGCCGGCGTCACGCGCGGCGGCCGTAGCCAAAGGTCGCATATGATAACCTATCGCGCCCGTCGATTCAGGCAGTGAAACGCCTAGTTTCCGTCGGGCTCCACGTTATCCACCCCACTCCTCGCCATGTCCCTCAGCCCGGAAGACATCTCCCGCATCGCCCTTTTGTCGCGCATCGAACTTTCCGCCGCGGAACTCGAAACCACCCGCGACCAGTTGAACGGCATCCTCGGCTTCATCGAGCAGTTGCAGGCCGTCGACACCACCGGCATCGAGCCGATGGCCCACGCCGTCGATGTGGTGCAACGCCTGCGCCCCGACCTGGTCACCGAAACCGACCGCCGCGCGGACTTCCAGGCGGTGGCGCCGGAAACCGAGGCGGGCCTTTACCTCGTGCCGCGGGTGGTGGAATGAGCGACCTGATCAACGCCTCGCTCAAGGAGCTTGGGGCCGCACTTACCGCGAAAAAGGTCTCCGCCGTGGAACTGGCGACCCTGTTCCTCGATCGCATCGAAACGCTGAATCCCGGCCTCAACGCCTTCATCGCGCTGGATCGCGACAAGACACTGGCCCAGGCCCGTGCCGCGGACGAAACATTAAAAGTCGGCGCTGGCGCTACGGCGCTCACCGGCATCCCATTGGCGCACAAGGACATTTTCTGCACCAGGGGCTGGCGCACGAGCTGCGGCTCGCGCATGCTGGAGAACTTCATTTCACCCTATGACGCGCATGTGGTTGAAAAGCTCGCCGCCGCCGGCATGGTGACCCTGGGCAAGCTCAACATGGACGAGTTCGCCATGGGCTCGTCCAACGAAACCTCGTATTTCGGCCCGGTGAAGAACCCCTGGGACGTCGCCCGCGTCCCAGGTGGCTCCTCCGGCGGCTCGGCCGCCGCCATTGCCGCCCGCCTGGCGCCGGCCGCGACCGGTACCGACACCGGCGGCTCGATCCGCCAGCCGGCCGCGCTGTGCGGCCTGACCGGGCTGAAACCGACCTACGGCGCGGTCTCGCGCTACGGCATGATCGCCTTCGCCTCCAGCCTCGACCAGGCCGGGCCGATGGCCAAGAGCGCGGAGGACTGTGCGCTGCTGCTCACGGCCATGGCCGGCTTCGACCCGCGCGACTCGACCTCGCTGGAACGTCCCGCCGAGGACTATTCCCGCGACCTGGAGCAGCCTTTGACCGGCCTGCGCATCGGCCTGCCGCGGGAGTTCTTCGGCGCAGGCATGGATGCCGACGTGCGCGCCGCCGTGGAAGCGGCGCTGGCCGAATACCGCAAGCTGGGCGCCACCACGGTCGAGGTCAGCCTGCCCAATTCCGGCCTGTCGGTGCCTGCCTACTACGTGATCGCGCCTGCCGAAGCGTCGAGCAACCTGTCGCGCTTCGACGGCGTACGCTACGGCTATCGCGCCCCGGAGTACGGCGACCTCAACGACATGTATTCGAAGTCGCGCGCCCAAGGCTTCGGCGCCGAGGTCAAGCGCCGCATCCTGATCGGCACCTATGTGCTGTCCCACGGCTATTACGACGCCTACTACCTCAAGGCACAGAAGATCCGCCGTCTGATCGCCGCCGACTTTCAAAAGGCCTTCGAGAGTTGCGACGTCATCATGGGGCCGACATCACCCTCGGTGGCCTTCGCCTTTGGCGCCAAGAGCGCGGACCCGGTGCAGATGTACCTGTCCGATATCTACACCATCTCCACCAACCTCGCCGGCCTGCCGGGCATGTCGCTGCCCTGCGGCTTTGGCGCCGGCAATATGCCGGTGGGCCTGCAGATCATCGGCAACTGGTTCGGCGAAGCGAAAATGTTGCAGGCCGCGCACCAGTACCAGAAGGCCACCGACTGGCATACCCGCATGCCGGAGGAAATGAAATGAGCCAATGGGAAGTCGTCATCGGGCTGGAAACCCACGCCCAGTTGCAAACCAAGTCGAAGATTTTTTCCGGCAGCAGCATAGCTTTCGGCGCCGAGCCCAACGTGCAGGCCAATGCCGTCGACATCGCGCTGCCCGGCGTGCTGCCGGTGTTGAACCGCGAAGCCGTGGTCTGCGCCATCAAGTTCGGCCTCGCGGTGGGTGCCACCATCGCGCCACGTTCGATCTTCGCGCGCAAGAACTACTTCTACCCCGACCTGCCCAAGGGCTACCAGATCAGTCAGTTCGAGATTCCCGTGG
>JACRIY010000091.1 GCA_016235805.1 Rhodocyclales bacterium | reverse complement strand
TCGTCGTGATGGCCGCCGGCATCCGCCCCAACACGGCGCTGGCCGAGTCGGCAAAGATCTACTGCAACCGCGGCATCGTGGTGAACGACACGATGCAGACCTACGACCCGCGCATCTATGCCGTCGGCGAATGCGTCGCCCATCGCGGCATCGCCTATGGGCTGGTGGCGCCGCTGTTCGAGCAGGCCAAGGTCTGCGCCAACCACCTGGCCAATTTCGGCATCGCGCGCTATTCGGGTTCCGTGTTGTCGACCAAGCTCAAGGTCACCGGCATCGACCTGTTTTCCGCAGGCAACTTCATGGGCGGCGAGGGCACCGACGAGATCGTGCTCAACGATCCCTCGGGCGGCGTGTACAAGAAGCTGGTGGTGAAGAACGACACCCTGGTCGGCGCCGTGCTTTACGGCGATACGGCGGACGGCGCCTGGTATTTCCAGCTGGTCAAGGACGGCCAGAACATCCACGAAATCCGAGACCACCTGATGTTCGGCCAGAACCACGTCGGCGACGTCGGCCATGCCGGCAAGACGCTGGCCGCGACCATGGCCGACGACGCCCAGGTCTGCGGCTGCAAAGGCGACTGCAAGGGCGACATCGACAAGGCGATCAAGGCCAACGGCCGGTTCACCCTGGACGACGTGCGCAAGCACACCAAGGCATCGAGTTCCTGCGGCTCCTGCACCGGCCTGGTCGAGCAGATCCTCGCCTCGACCGTGGGCGGCGCCTACACGCCGGCCGATACCCGGGACAAGCCGATGTGCGGCTGCACCGACCACTCGCACGGCGTGGTGCGCCAGACGATCCGCGACCAGCACTTGCTGACGATCCCGGAGACGATGAAGTACCTGGAATGGAAGACGCCCAGCGGTTGTGCCTCCTGCCGGCCGGCGCTCAACTACTACCTGATCTCGACCTGGCCCGGCGAAGCCAGGGACGATCCGCAGTCGCGCTTCATCAACGAACGCGCGCATGCCAACATCCAGAAGGACGGAACCTACAGCGTGGTGCCGCGCATGTGGGGCGGCCTGACCACGCCGTCCGAATTGCGCGCCATTGCCGACGTCGCCGACAAGTACCAGGTGCCGACGGTAAAGATGACCGGCGGCGCGCGCGTCGACCTGCTCGGCATCAAGAAGGAGGACCTGCCCAAGGTCTGGGCCGATCTCGGTGCGGCGGGCATGGTCTCCGGCCACGCCTACGGCAAGAGCATCCGTACCGTGAAGACCTGTGTCGGTGCCGAGCACTGCCGCTTCGGCACGCAGAAGTCGATGGCCATGGGCGTCAAGCTGGAACGCATGCTGTTCGGCATGTGGAGCCCGCACAAGGTCAAGCTGGCGGTGTCGGGCTGCCCGCGCAACTGCGCCGAGGCCGGCATCAAGGACGTCGGCGTGATCGGCGTCGATGCCGGCTACGAGCTGTATGTCGCCGGCAACGGCGGCATCAAGACCGAAGTCGCCCAGTTCCTCTGCAAGGTGAAGACGGACGAGGAGGTCAAGGAATACTCGGGCGCCTTCCTCCAGATCTACCGCGAGGAAGGCTACTACCTGGAACGCACGTGTCATTACGTCGCCCGCGTCGGCCTCGACCACGTCAAGGCGGCGGTGGTGGACGATCCGGTGCGGCGCAAGGAACTCTACGAGCGCCTGCTGTTCGCCCTGCAGGACTACGAGGACCCCTGGCAGCAGGCCGTGCAGCAGCCGGCGGTGCGCCGCGAGTACGAGATCATCAAGATCAAGGAAGTCGAGGTGACGGCATGAGCGACTGGATCAAGGTCTGCGCGCTCGACGAGATCGCGCCGCAGGGCAGTCGTGTGGTCGCTTCTTCGCAGGGCGACATCGCCATCTTCCGCACCGCCGACAATGCGGTGTTCGGCCTCCACGACAAGTGCCCGCACAAAGGCGGACCGCTGTCGCAGGGCATCGTCCATGGCGATACCGAGACCTGCCCGCTGCACGGCTTCAAGGTCGGCCTCGGGGACGGCGAGGCGCAGGCGCCGGACAAGGGCTGCGCCAAGACCTTCGCCGTCAAGCTCGAAGCGGGCGTTGTGTGGCTTCAACTCAAGTAATCTCCGCGCATTTCGCCGTCTGACTAGCGCCGACTCATCGATCATGGAAACCAAATCGACCTGCCCCTACTGTGGCGTCGGCTGTGGTGTGATTATCGAGCACGATGCGACGCAGATCACCGGCGTGCGCGGCGACCCCGATCACCCGGCCAATTTCGGCCGGCTGTGCACCAAGGGCAGCACCCTGCACCTGACCATGACGCCGCAGGCAATGGCGCAACGCCTGACGCACCCGCAGTTGCGCAGGACGAAGGACGACGCGCGCCGGCGCGTCAGTTGGGACGAGGCGCTGGACCACGCCGCCGACACGTTCGCGGCCACCATCGCCGAACACGGCCCCGACAGCGTCGCCTTCTACATCAGCGGCCAGTTGCTGACCGAGGACTACTACGTCTTCAACAAGCTGGCCAAGGGCCTGGTCGGCACCAACAACATCGACACCAACTCGCGCCTGTGCATGAGTTCGGCGGTGTCCGGCTACAAGGCCACGCTGGGCGCCGACGCGCCGCCCTGCTCGTACTCCGACATAGCCGACACCGACTGCCTGCTGATCGCCGGCTCGAATACCGCCTGGGCGCACCCGGTGCTGTTCCGCCGCATCGAGGACGCGCGCGCGGCGCGTCCGGGGATGAAGCTCATCGTCGTCGATCCGCGCCGCACCGACACGGCCGAGGCCGCCGACCTGCACCTTGCGATCCAGCCCGGCACCGACATCGCGCTGTTCAACGCCATGCTCCACGTGCTGCTGTGGGAGGACCGCGTCGACCTCGACTACATCCGCGCCCACACCGAGGGCTTCGATCAGCTCAAGGCCATCGTGCGCGACTACCCGCCGGCCATGGCGGCCGACATCTGCGGGCTTGGTGAACGTGGGGCCGAGGACATCGCCACCGCCGCGCGCTGGTTCGGCGAGTCGCCCGCTGCGCTTTCGCTCTACTGCCAGGGCCTCAACCAATCCAGCCACGGCACCGACAACAATGCCGCGCTGATCCACCTGCACCTCGCCACCGGCAAGATCGGCAAGCCCGGCTGCGGGCCCTTTTCCCTGACCGGCCAGCCCAATGCCATGGGCGGGCGCGAAGTCGGCGGCATGGCCAACCTGCTCTCCGGCCATCGCGACATGGGCAACGCCGAACATCGCGCCGAAGTCGCCGCGCTTTGGGGCGTGCCCGAGGTGCCGGCAAAGCCGGGGCTCACGGCGGTCGAACTGTTCGAAGCCGTCGGCCGCGGCGAGATCAAGGCGCTGTGGATCGCCTGCACCAACCCGGCGCAGTCGCTGCCCGACCTCAAGCGCGTGCATGCTGCGCTCGCCGCCTGCCCCTTCGTGGTGCTGCAGGAAGTCAGCGCCGCCACCGACACCGCGGCCTTCGCCGACCTGCTGCTGCCGGCGGCCGGCTGGGGCGAGAAGGAGGGTACGGTGACGAATTCCGAGCGCCGCATCTCACGCGTGCGCGCCGCCGTGCCACCGCCGGGTGAAGCGCGGGCCGACTGGAGTGTCGCCGTCGGTTTTGCGCAGCGGCTGGAACAGAAGCTCGAGAGTCGGCGCCCACGACACGGCGCCACGCTGTTCCCCTATGAGAACGCCGAGCAGATTTTCAACGAGCACCGTGCCAGCACCGTCGGCCGCGACCTCGACATCGGCGGCTTGTCCTGGGCGCTGCTGGAATCCGCCGGGCCGCAGCAATGGCCGTGGCCGGCGGGCGCCGCGACCGGCACGGCGCGGCTGTATGCCGCCGGCAAGTTCCCCACTGCCAGCGGCCGCGCCAGCTTCAAGGCGGTGCAGCATCGGCCCACCGCCGAAAGCACGGACGCCCGCCTGCCGCTGCACCTCAACAGCGGGCGGCTGCGCGACCAGTGGCACGGCATGAGCCGCAGCGGCGTCGTGCCGCGCCTGTTCGCCCATGCGCCGGAGCCGGTGCTGGAAATGCATCCGCGCGACATGGAGCGGCGCGACATCCGTGACGGCGACCTGGTGACGTTGAAGAACAAGCGCGGCAGCCTGCGCCTGCGCGCCGCCGCCTCGACGACGCTGCGCCCGTCCCACATCTACCTGCCGATGCACTGGGGCGGCCAGTTCATGCGCGGCCAGGGCGTCAATGCCCTGATGCCGCAGGCCACCGATCCGGTGTCGGGCCAGCCCGAGCTCAAGCACGCCGCGGTGCAGGTCGAGAAGTTCGCCACCGCCTGGCAACTGGTCGCCATGCGCCGCGACCAGGGTGGCGAAAGCGGCGGCGGTCTGCACTCCGCACTGCAGCCGTGGCTGGCGCGCTTCGACTCCGCCTCGCTGACGCTGGCCGGGCGTGAATCCACGGTGGTGGTGTTGCGCGCCTGGGGTGGCGAGGGCAGTCCCGCGCCAACCCCGGAACTGTTGGCCGAACTCGCCGCCGCGATGGGTCTCGATTCGCCGCGGATGCTGGCCTTCGACGACGCCCGGCGCGGCATCGCCAAGCGTGCCCTGATCGAGGACGACCGCCTCGCCGGCGCCCTGCTGTGCAAGGAAACCCGCGCCACCGACTGGCTGCTCGACCTCATCGTGCGCGGCGGCAGCACCGCCGAACTGCGCAAATGGCTGTTCGCCCCGCTGGCCATGCCGCCCGCCGCCGGACCGGCGCGCGGTCGCATCGTCTGCAACTGCTTCGACGTATCGGAAAACGAGATCCGCGCCGACCTCGCCGCCGGCCTCGATCTGGCGACGCTGAAGGAAAGGCGCAAGTGCGGCACGTCCTGCGGCTCCTGCCTGCCGGAACTCGGGCGCATGGCCGCTTGCGGCCAGGTCACCGGGGTATAGCGGCTGCGGCCGGTGGAAACGACAACCCCGCTTGACGCGGGGCTGGGTGGGTCGGCTTGTTGGCGCCTGGGAGCCCTAAGCGGGCTTGCGCGCCAGGCGTTCCGCGCCGTAACGCCAGAGCATCTTGGCCGGCGGAACCAGCAGCAGGAAGACCCCGCCGGGTAACACCAGGACGGCCAGGAGCAGGATTTTCACTTGGGGTTTCATGTGGTTGCGCTCGGATCTGGCTTGGGGTCGGCTGGAGCTCGCATTGAATTGCCTTCAGCATATGGATTCGCCGGAGGCGCGGCAATAGTCCGAATGGGCCAAGGCGCGCAGCTTTCGGCCCGTTTTCCTGCCCCGCGGCGGACTATTTGCGCCGAGGTGCCAACTAATTCCGCCGGGGCCGGGCCGTACCTCGCCCGATCCCAGGCCGGGCCGGCGGGGTTACCCGCCGGCGATCGAAATCCCCTCCCTTGAAACGGCTATGCCCGCCCCCATATCGGGCCGGTACATTCTGTTTCTTTAGGGGAATTCCATGACTACCGCGACCCAACACCCGACCGCTTCAAAAGAAACCCTCGGCTTCCAGACCGAGGTCAAGCAGCTGCTGCAGCTGATGATCCACTCGCTGTATTCGAACCGCGAGATCTTCCTGCGCGAACTGATCTCCAATGCGTCGGACGCCTGCGACAAGTTGCGCTTCGAGGCGCTGCACAACGCGGCCTTGTTCGAGGGCGATTCCGACTTCAAGATCCGCATCGCCTTCGACCCGGCCGCCAGGACCCTGACCATCGCCGACAACGGCGTGGGAATGAATCGCGAGGAAGTGATTACTAACCTCGGGACCATCGCCAAGTCCGGTACCCGCGAATTCTTCTCCAAACTGTCGGGCGACGAAAAGAAGGACGCCAGCCTGATCGGGCAATTCGGCGTCGGCTTCTACTCCTCCTTCATCGTCGCCGACAAGGTCACCGTGCTGACCCGTCGCGCCGGCGCCGAGCCCAGCCAGGGCGTGCGCTGGGAATCCGAAGGCACGGGCGAATTCAGCATCGAGATGGTCGACCGCCCGGCCCGCGGCACCGAGATCACCCTGCACCTCAAGGCAGACCAGGACGACCTGCTGTCCGCCTGGAAGATCAAGTCCATCATCCGCAAGTACTCCGACCACATCGTCCAGCCCATCGTGATGAAGGGCGAAAAGTGGGACGAGGAGGCCAAGAAGCAGGTCGCCACCGACGAGGACGAGACCGTCAACCAGGCCTCGGCCCTGTGGGCCCGTTCCAAGAACGACATCACGGAAGAGCAGTACAAGGAGTTCTACAAGCACGTCGGCCACGATTTCGAGGACCCGCTGACCTGGACCCACACCCGCGTCGAGGGCAAGACCGAATACACGCAACTGCTCTACGTGCCGGCGCGCGCGCCCTTCGACCTGTGGGACCGCAATGCCCGCCACGGCGTCAAGCTCTACGTGCGCCGCGTCTTCATCATGGACGACGCCGAGCAGCTGATGCCGCTCTACCTGCGCTTCGTGCGCGGCGTGGTCGATTCGGCCGACCTGCCGCTGAATGTCTCGCGGGAGATCCTGCAGGAATCGAAGGACATCGACGCCATCCGCAAGGGTTGCACCAACAAGGTCCTCGGCATGCTGGCCGACCTCGCCAACAGCGAGGACGCCGCGCAGAAGGAAAAGTACGCCAAGTTCTGGGGCGAGTTCGGCAAGGTGCTGAAAGAGGGCATGGGCGAAGACCACGCCAACAAGGACAAGATCGCCGCGCTGCTGCGCTTCGCCAGCACCCACGCCGACACGCCGGACGAAACCGTCTCGCTGGCCGACTACCTCGGCCGCATGAAGCCCGAGCAGGAAAAGATCTACGACGTCACCGCCGAAACCTTCAACGCGGCGAAGAACAGCCCGCACCTCGAAGTCTTCCGCAAGAAGGGCATCGAGGTCATCCTGTTGTCGGACCGCGTCGACGAGTGGGTAGTCTCGCACCTGACCGAGTTCGAAGGCAAGCCGCTGGTCTCCGTCGCCAAGGGCGGCCTCGACCTGGGCAAGCTGGAAGACGAGGCCGAGAAGAAGGAACAGGAATCGGCCGCCGGCGAATTCAAGGAACTGACCGAGAAGATCGCCAAGAGCCTGGGCGAGCGGGCCAAGGAAGTGCGCGTCACGCACCGCCTGACCGACAGCCCGGCCTGCCTGGTGGCCGACGAGCACGACGTTTCCGGCAACCTCGCGCGCATCCTCAAGGCCGCCGGGCAGAAGGCGCCGCCCTCGAAACCCATCCTCGAAATCAACCCGCAGCACCCGGTGGTGCTGCGCCTGAAGTACGAAGACAAGCGCTTCGACGACTGGTGCGCGGTGCTGTTCGACCAGGCGCTGCTGGCCGAAGGCGGCCAGCTCGACGACCCGGCGACCTTCGTCAAGCGGATGAACCAGTTGATGCTCGAAATGAGCGGTTCCTAAAAGCTTGCGAATAAATCTACTGCGCGTGCCGGATCGGGGCTTGGGCGGTGCTCGCTATCCTCATGCACAACCACGTGCATTCCGGTAGCTGCGCTCCGGCCGCACCCCGCTGCGGCCCGCTCGCTACGATTTCTTCGCAAGCTTTGCGATGACAAGGCTGACGGGCCTCGCGCCCGTCATCGACCACCGAGCCCGGGTGCTGGTCCTGGGCTCGTTTCCGTCAACGGCCTCGCTTGCCGCGCAGCAGTACTACGCCCATCCGCAGAACCTGTTCTGGCGCATCGTCGGCGAAACCATCAAACAGCCGCTGCGGGAAATGGACTACCCGGCGCGCCTGGCCGCGGTTCAGGCGGCCGGCATCGCCATCTGGGACGTGTTCGCCACCTGCGAACGCGCCGGCAGCCTCGACGCGGCGATCCGCGATGCGGTGCCCAATCCGCTGGCTGAAATCAAAAAGTCGGCGCCGGCGCTACGGCGCATCTGCTTCAACGGCCGCATGGCGGCGACGCGCATCCGCGAAATGGAAGCCCTGGGCTTTCAGGCCGTGGTGCTGCCTTCCACCAGCCCGGCCAATGCCGGCATGGCCTACGCGGAAAAGCTCGCGCGCTGGCGCGAGGCTCTGACGGGCTGAGCGCGGCGCCTCAGGCGCCCGGTGACTGTTCCAGCAACGCCTGGTAGACGAAGGCCAGCAGCGGGATCGAGTTCTCCGGCGACACGTCGAGGAACTGGATGCCGATCTGGTAGGGCATCGCGGCATCCCCGCCCGGCTCGTAACCGATCGCGCGGATCATGGTCTCGAGTTCCAGCAGCGCCTCGATGCCGTTCAGCATCACCTTGAAGGTGATCGACAGGCGCTGGCCCTTTTTGCCCGGTGGGCTTTTCGCGACCATCAGCGCGCCGCCGACGCTCATGTTCACCAGGGCGCCGGCGGCCTGCATGGGCGTGTCGTCGCATCGGGTGATGGCGCAGATCACATTCACGTTGGCGCGGGCGCCCTTGCGCACCACCAGCGAGCGCACTTCGCGCGGGTAGGCGAGGTGCAGGTAGGGGTAGGGCGTATTGACGGTCTTCAGGATCTGGGTCGGAAACGCATACGCGCTCTTGCCCGAAAAGGCGCGCAGGATCAGCGACTGGCCCTCGCGCATGAGCAGGTAGTGGCCGTCGACCATCGGCGTCGTCACCAGCACGCTGCGGCCCTTGGCCATGCCGAGCAGCCGCACCGAGTAGCGCTCGACCCGGTCGCTGAGTTGCGCCTGCAGGTTGATCAGGTCGCCGATCTGCAGCCGCGCCTCCTCCAGCGCGATCGGCTTGGCGCTGGCTTCTTCCTGCGTATTCGATTCGCTGCCGACCATCCCGTGCCCCCCTTGGAGCGCGCATTATCGGCGGGAATCGGGAAATGCGGAACAGCCCGCGCGGCGCGGGCGGTTTGGAAGCCCGGCACCACCACGGGCGCCGCGGGTATGATGCCCCTGTTATTTCTGTGGGAACGCCACGATGAAGAAGCCCGCCGCCCTGCCCGACCTCGACCACCCGAAACTCGATGCCGAATCGATCCGCCGCTCGCTGCACAACCGGCTGATCTACACCATCGGCAAGGACCCGATCACCGCCACCGACCGCGACTGGTTCTACGCCGCCGCCGCCGTGGTGCGCGAGCGCCTGATCGAACGCTGGATGGAAACCATGCGCAGCTACTACGTCGAGGACCGCAAGCGGGTGTACTACCTTTCCATGGAATTCCTCATGGGCCGCACCATGACCAACAGCATGCTCAACATCTGCGCCGAGCAGGAATTCCGCGACGCGCTCGCCGCGCTGGGCGAGATCGGCATCAAGCCGGAAAACATCGCCGAAATCGAGCCCGACGCGGCGCTGGGCAACGGCGGCCTCGGCCGGCTCGCCGCCTGCTTCCTCGACTCGATGGCGACCATGGGCGTCGCCGGCTACGGCTACGGCATCCGCTACGAATACGGCATGTTCCACCAGGGCATCGAGGACGGCCAGCAGGTCGAGCACCCCGACAACTGGCTGCGCTACGGCAACCCCTGGGAATTCCCGCGGCCCGAGGTGCTCTACCAGGTCAAGTTCCACGGCCGCGTCGTCGAATTCACCGACGAGCAGGGCGTCAAGCGCCACCAGTGGGTCGATTCCGACGACGTCATGGCCATGGCCTACGACTACCCGATCCCCGGCTACGACACCGGCACCGTGAACAACATGCGGCTGTGGGCCGCCAAGGCCAGCCGCGACTTCGACCTGCGCTACTTCAACGAAGGCAACTACATCGCCGCCGTCGAGGACAAGAACGAATCGGAGAACCTGTCCAAGGTGCTCTACCCCGACGACACCACCGAAATGGGCCGCGAGCTGCGCCTCAAGCAGCAGTATTTCTTCGTCTCGGCCTCGCTGCAGGACATGCTTTACCGCTTCGCCAAATCGGAGACGCCGATCGACCAACTGCCGGACAAGGTGGCGGTGCAACTCAACGATACCCACCCCTCGATCGCCGTCGCCGAGCT
>JACRIY010000085.1 GCA_016235805.1 Rhodocyclales bacterium | reverse complement strand
CGCAACCTCAAGGTCGGCGTGGTGAACATCACCATGTTCCGCCCCTTCCCCGGCGACCTGCTCGGCCAGGTGTTGAAAGGCAAGAAGGGGGCCGTGGTGCTCGAACGCACCGACCAGCCGCTGTCCGAAGACCTGCCGCTGATGCGCGAAGTGCGCGCGGCGCTGACCAAGTGCATGGAAAACGGCCTGGCCGGCGTCGGCGGCGCCAAGCCCTACCCGGCCTACGAAAGTTTCGAACAGCGCGGCGACATGCCCAACCTCTATTCCGGCTGCTATGGCCTGGGTTCACGCGACATGCAGCCCGAGGCGCTGATCGGCGCCATCGAGAACATGCTGCCCGGCGGCACCCAGCGCAAGTTCTTCTATCTCTCGATCGACTTCGTGCGCAGCCAGGCCTTCAACCCGAAGGATGAAATCCACAACGAGCGCATCCTCGAAGCCTATCCGCGCATCCGCGAAATGGCGGTGCGCGGCTCGGAAAATCCCAACCTGCTGCCCAAGGGCGCCATCACCGTGCGCATGCATTCGATCGGCGGCTGGGGCGCCATCACCACGGGCAAGAACCTGGCGGTGACGTTGTTCGAGCTGCTCGGCTGGGACATCAAGGCCAATCCGAAGTACGGCTCCGAGAAGAAAGGCCAGCCGACCACCTACTATCTGTCGGCGGCGCCGGAACCGATCCGCGTCAACTGCGAATACCTCTACGTCGACGTCGTGCTCTCGCCCGACCCGGCGGTGTTCGGCCACTCCAATCCGCTCTCCGGCCTCAAGAAGGGCGGCTTCTTCATCATCCAGTCCAATCTCGGCGAGGAAACCTGGGCGAGCTTCCCGATCTGGGCGCAGAAGTTCATCGTCGATAATGAAATCCGCGTCTTCTACATCGACGCCTTCAAGATCGCCCGCGAAGAGGCCGGCAGCGCCGAGCTGCAGTTGCGCATGCAGGGTAACGCCTTCCAGGGCGCCTTCTTCGCCGCCAGCCCGACCATGGCCAATGCCGGCCTCTCCGAGGATGCGCTGTTCCGCGCCATCGAAAAGCAGCTGCAATCGAAGTTCGGCGGCAAGGGGCAGGCGGTGGTGGACAACAACCTGCGCGTGGTGCGCCGCGGCTTCCTCGAACTCATCGAGATCAAGAGCAAGGAAGTCGGCGTCTCGCGCAAGCAGCTGGCGAAGAAGGACGCCGGCCTGCCGATCATGCTCCAGCAGATTCCGACCGCCGACGGCGGCGTCGCCGACATCCACCGCTTCTGGGAGCAGACCGGCAATTTCTATCTCACCGGCAAGGGGTCGGACAACCTCGTCGATCCGTTTATCGGTGCCTCGCTGATGCCGGCCTCGACCGGCGTCTTCCGCGACATGACCGGCATCCGCTTCGAGCATCCGGTATGGATCGCCGAGAACTGCACGGCCTGCGGCAACTGCTACACCGAGTGCCCCGACTCGGCCATTCCCGGCCTGGTCAATTCGGTGGCCGACGTGTTCAACACCGCCGTCAACCGCATCGAGACCGGCGGCCAGCCGACGCGCTTCCTGCGCCGCGCCGTGCGCAGCGTCGAGAAGAAGCTGCGCGCGCTGATCGACCGCGAGGGCGGCGCCGTGCGTCCGCTGATCGACCGCGCCATCGATGAAGTGGTGGCCGAGGCGCCGGAGGCCGAGCGTTCCGCCCTGGCCGCCGAATTCACGCTGTTGCAAGTGCAGCTGGGCGGCTTCCAGTTCGCCGCCACCAAGCCCTATTGGGACCAGAAGGAAAAGAAGGCCAAGGGCAGCGGCGGCCTGTTCTCGATCACCATCAACCCCTACACCTGCAAGGCCTGCGCGTTGTGCGTGACGGTCTGCGAGGACGATGCGCTGAAGATGGTGACCCAGACCGAGGAATCCGTGCAGAAGCTGCGCGACGACTGGAGCCTGTGGCTCGACCTGCCGACCACGCCGAAGGAATTCAGCCGCATCGACAACCTCGACGAAAAGATCGGCGCACTCGAAACCCTGCTGCTCGACAAGCACAACTACAACTCGATGGCTTGCGGTGATGGCGCCTGCCTGGGCTGCGGCGAGAAGACGGCAATTCACCTGTTTACCTCGACGGTCACCGCACTGATGCAGCCGCGCGTCAAAGTGTTCGTCGAGAAGCTTGACGAGCTGATCGGCAAGCTCGAGCAGCATATGCGCGTGAAGCTGGCTTCGGCGGTCGACTTGACCGACACGAATGCCGTGGTGCGCGCGGTCGAGGCGACCGGCCAGCACGACCTGACGCTGTCGAACCTCGCCTCCAAGCTCAACGAGAACAAGCCTTCGCAACTGCTCGACCCGGTGTGGGTCAAGAACACCGCCCAGTTGCTCGAGAAGCTCAAGGATCTCAAGTGGCGCTATGTCGAAGGCCCGACCAAGCGCGGCCGCGCGGAAATGGGTGTGGTCAACTCGACGGGCTGCACCTCGGTGTGGGGCTCGACCTGGCCGTTCCACCCCTATCCCTTCCCATGGACGTCGCACCTCTTCCAGGATTCGCCCTCGGTGGCGATGGGCCTGTTTGAAGGCCACATGGCGAAGATGGCCGAAGGCTTCAAGGCCGTGCGCATGGCCGAGAAAGAGCTCGCCAACGACTTTCTGCCGGATCGCGACAACGACTTCTTCCGCCGCTTCACCTGGCACGAGTTCAATGAGGAAGAATGGCTGCTCTGTCCGCCGGTTGTTTCGCTCGGCGGCGACGGCGCGATGTACGACATCGGTTTCCAGAACCTCTCGCGCGCGCTGATGTCCGGCATGCCGGTGAAGATCCTCGTCGTCGATACGCAGGTGTATTCCAACACCGGCGGCCAGGCCTGCACCTCGGGCTTCATCTCGCAGGTGTCCGACATGGCGCCCTTCGGCAAGGCACAGAAGGGCAAGCAGGAAACCCGCAAGGAGATCTCGCTGATCGGCCTCGCGCATCGCACCTCCTATGTCATGTCGGGCACCATCGCCCACGTCAATCACCTGATCGAGAGCTACATCGACGGCCTCAACAGCCGCCGTCCGGCGCTGTTCAACATTTACGCCGTCTGCCCGCCCGAACACGGCGTCGGCGACGACCGCAGCGTGGACCAGAGCAAGCTGGCGGTCGAAGGCCGCGCCTACCCGCTGTTTCGCTTCGACCCGGATGCCGGCACCACCTTCGCCGAATGCGTGAGCCTGGAAGGCAATCCCTCGCTCGACACGGACTGGCCGACCTACACGCTGAAGTACGTGGATGAAGCCGGTGCCCAGCAGAGCATGACGCTGCCGATGACCTTCGCCGACTTCGCGGCGACCGAGGCGCGCTTCCTCAAGAATTTCCGCAAGGCGCCACCCGAGACCTGGAACGAGTCCATGGTGGCGGTGGCCGAGTTCCTCGAACTCGATGCCGACGAGCGCGAAGGCAAGTTTCCCTTCATCTGGGCGGTGGACAAGAAGAACCGCCTGATGCGCCTGCTGGTCACTGCCGAACTGATCAAGTCGGTCGAGGAGCGCCTGCATTTCTGGCGCCAGTTGCGCGGCCTGGCCGGCGCCGGCGCCGAGGCGGGTGACATGGCCGAGGTCGAAAGCCGCGTGCGCGAGGACCTGCTGGCGAAGATCAGCGCGGTGCTGGGGCAGGGTGGTGCGGCGACGTCGATGCCGGCTGGCGATGTGAAAGTTCCCGCAGGGACGCACCGCGCTGGCGCTGGTGATACGGCGATTTCCGCTGCCGGCGGCGGCGACTACGAGCCGGTCTGGGTCGAATCGCCCGAATGCACGGCCTGCGACGAATG
>JACRIY010000081.1 GCA_016235805.1 Rhodocyclales bacterium | reverse complement strand
TGAGTTCGCCGAGGGTTTCCAGTTCGCCCATCTGCGCCGCGTCGTTGGCGTCGTAGATCGAGCCGGGACGCAGGCCGTCGCCGAGGCTGAAGGCGACGTCGTAGGCCTTCATGATTTCGCAGATATCCTCGAAATGCGTGTAGAGGAAGTTCTCCTTGTGGTGCGACAAGCACCACTTGGCGAGGATCGAGCCGCCGCGGCTCACGATGCCGGTCATGCGCTTGGCCGTCAGCGGCACGTAGCGCAGCAATACGCCGGCGTGGATGGTGAAGTAATCGACGCCCTGCTCGGCCTGTTCGATCAGCGTGTCCCTGAAGATTTCCCAGGTCAGGTCTTCGGCCTTGCCATCGACTTTTTCCAGCGCCTGGTAGATCGGCACCGTGCCGATCGGCACCGGGGAGTTGCGCACGATCCATTCGCGCGTTTCGTGGATGTTCTTGCCGGTCGAGAGGTCCATGACCGTATCGCCGCCCCAGCGGATGGCCCAGGTCATCTTGTCGACTTCGTCCTGGATGGTTGAGGCCAGCGGCGAGTTGCCGATGTTGCAATTGATCTTGGTCAGGAAGTTGCGGCCGATGATCATCGGCTCGGACTCGGGGTGGTTGATGTTGTTGGGGATGATGGCGCGGCCGCGGGCGACTTCGTCGCGGACGAACTCGGGCGTGATCACGCGCGGGATCGAGGCGCCGAAGCTTTGGCCGGGGTGCTGCTGGCGCAGCAGGTCGTCGAGCCCGTCGAGCTTCTGGTTTTCGCGGATCGCGACGTATTCCATCTCGGGAGTGATGATGCCCTGACGGGCGTAGTGCATCTGGGAAACATTCTTGCCGGCCAATGCGCGGCGCGGGCGGCGCGCGAGGTCGAAGCGCAGACCGGCCAGTTCGGCGTCGATCGCGCGCTGCCGGCCGTATTCGGATGACAGGTCGGACAGTTCCTCGGTGTCGCCGCGCTCGGCGATCCAGCCGGCGCGCAGCTGGGGTAGGCCCTTGCGGATGTCGATGCTGGCCGCCGGGTCGGTGTAGGGTCCGGAGCAGTCATAGACGGTGATCGGCGGATTAGGCAGGTCGGCGGTCGGGCTCTGGGCGATTTCGCGCATCGGCACGCGGATGTCGGGCCGGCTGCCGGCGACGTAGATCTTGCGCGAACTGGGCAGCGGGGCGATGGCGGCAGCATCGACATGGGCGTCGGCGGCGATGAATTTTTCGTTGGCGTTCATGGGGCTGGCTCACTTCTGGGACGGCTGGGGCGGAATGTCGAAGCTACTGGAAAGGCGGGGCGAATGCAACCCGGCGGCCGGCAGGGTTGCAGGGAAGGGCGAGATCAGATCACGACCAGATTGCGCGGCTTTGCCCCGCGCACCGCTTGCAGCGGCACTGACCGATCCAGGGTGGCAAGGCAGCCATTCATCTCGACCGCCAGCGCCAGCAGATAAACGTCCGTGACCTGGCGACTGCCGAGTACCGAGGTCCATTCGATGCGGCCGGCGTCGACCAGGCTGACCGCATCCGGCCAGAATTCGTGATGGCGCGTTGACGTTGCGGCGGCGAGTCGTTCAGCGACGGCTGCCGCGGGCGCCGGATTCGAATACCCCGGCAGAGACATGATGCGTATGCACCCGTTCTGGGTCAGCGGACAGGAGGCCCAGCCTGCACGGATGTGCTCCCTCAGCCAGGCCGTCGCGCGCGCATGGTGCAGGTGCGCGCCGTCGAGCAGCGCGATCAGCATATTGACGTCGAGCAGCGCCCGCATCAAATGCCTTCGTCGTCGCGCAGCTTGTCGACCTGCTCGTTGGTCACCACGCTGCCGCGAGAGGGGAAGGGGCGAAAGCCGTAGGTGGCTTCCGGTTCCTTGACGCCGGCTGCAGCAGACGCCGGCGCCTGCGTCAGCGCCTGTCGCGCCAGGCGCGAGATCACCTGCCCGGCGCTGCTGCCGCTGCGGCGAGCGAGTTCCTTGGCGGCGAGCAGTACGTCGTCTTCGATATCGAGGGTGGTGCGCATGGGAGCGGGTGATGAGGTGATGCGTTGATGATAGCGCATCAAGCTCTCGGGTGCAAAGGTATCAGCGCACGAAGCCGATTTTCTTCAGGTCGGCGTGGATCAGTTCGCCGAGCCTGGCGTGGCCGGCCGCGTTGGGATGGATCTGGTCGCCCTTGAGGTTGGTGTCGGAAAGCACCTTTGGGATTGCATCTTCGATCAGCGGAACCTTCTTGTCCTTGGCGAGATCGGCGTAGAAGTCGGGCGGCGAAAGGTTGTTGAACACCGCGCCGGCGATGCTGGGCTTCGGCGTCGCCAGCAACACCGCCTTGGCGCCGCGCGAATTGACAAGATCCAGCATGCGGCCGAGGTTGGCCACGGTCTGCGCCGCGGGGACCTTGCGCAGCATGTCGTTGCCGCCCAGCGTCACCAGCACCAGTTTCGGCTGGTGTTCTTCGAGCAGTGCCGGCAGGCGTTCCAGCGCGCCGGCGCTGGTGTCGCCGCTGACCCCGCCGTTGATCACCACCCAGCCGGTGCGCTGCCCGAGCAGGGTGGGCCAGTCTTCTCCGGGCCTGACGCCGTGCGGCGCGGTCAGGCTGTCGCCCAGCGCCAGCACCTTGGTGCCGGCCGGCAGGGGGGATTCCTTGCTGCCGCCGCAGGCCGCGGCAAGCAGCAGGACGAAGATCGCGAGCAACCTCCGCGCGAATCGACCCCGTGAGTTCATGCCAACTTAGCGCTCATGGCAGCGAGAGACACCCGCTGATGATGAAACACGCGAAAGCCGAATTGAAGGCCCGCCCCCCTTCCCCCCTCGCGGGGGGTTACCAATCGGCGCGCTAGGCGCGTAATTCACAGGTGGCTCCGAACAAGGTGTCTTGCGTCAAGACTGACCGAAGACTTCATTCAGTTGTCGCGCGACGCGGATGAAGGTGGTGCGCTTCGACAATTCGCGCAGTTTGTGGGCGCCGACATAGGTGCAGGCGGAGCGCACGCCGCCGAGGATCTCCTGCACCGTGCCGTCGACCGGTCCGCGCAGGTCGAGCAGCACCTCCTTGCCTTCGGCGGCGCGGTAGTTGGCGACACCGCCGGAGTGAATGTCCATCGCGGCGCGCGAACTCATGCCGTAGAAGCGCAGCTTCTTCACGCCGTCCTGCTCCACCACCTCGCCCATGCATTCGTCGTGGCCCGCCAGCATGCCGCCCAGCATGACGAAATCGGCGCCGCCGCCGAAGGCCTTTGCCAGGTCGCCGGGCGAAGTGCAGCCGCCGTCGGCGCAGATCAGGCCGCCCAGGCCGTGGGCGGCATCGGCGCACTCGATGATCGCGGAAAGCTGCGGATAGCCGATGCCGGTCATCTTGCGCGTGGTGCATACCGAGCCGGGACCGATGCCGACCTTGACGATGTCGGCGCCGTCGAGGACCAGTTCTTCCGCCATTTCGCCGGTGACCACGTTGCCGGCCATGATGGTGATGTTGGGGTAGCCGGCGCGCAGGCGCTGCAGGAAATCGACGAAAGACTTGGTGTAGCCGTTGGCGACATCGACGCAGACGCAGGCGATGGCGTCGCCCGCCGCTTCCTTGACGCGGCGAAACTTCTCGTAGTCCTCGCGCGTGATGCCCATCGAATAGAACACCGTCGACGATTCCGGCAGGGCCTGGAAGTAGGCCACCAGCGCGGCTTCGTCGTAGTGCTTGTGCAGCGCGGTCGCCAGCTGGTGGCGGTCCAGCGCGCGCGCCATTTCGAAGGTGCCGACGGTGTCCATGTTCGCCGCGATGATCGGCACCCCGTGGTAGCGGCGCCCGGAATGGCGGAAGACGAAGTCGCGCGAAATATCGACATCGGAGCGCGAGGTTAGCGTCGAGCGCTTGGGCCGGATCAGGACGTCCTTGAAATCGAGTTTGAGTTCTTCTTCGATGCGCATGTGTCTGCCCCCAATTGCCGACCGGCACTGCGCCCGATTTTCAGCGGTGGCGGCCGGTCCGCTTTGACTTTACCCCGGAACCGCAGCGGGCGTCAGGCACGGGTGCCGTAGCGGGGCTTGACCTTCATGGATCAATCCGTATACTGACTGACTGGTCAGTAATTAAAGAGCCCCATGGAAACGCTTGCCCACCCCCGTCAGCGCCGCAAGGAGGCGCGTCCCGCCGAGCTTACCGCGGCGGCACTGGAGCTCTTCGTCGAGAAGGGCTTCGTCGGCACCCGGCTGGAAGACGTCGCGGCGCGCGCGGGCGTCTCCAAGGGAACCCTCTACCTGTATTTTGACAGCAAGGAGGCCCTGTTCAAGGCCGTGATACAGGAGGGCATCGTGCCGATCCTGGAAGCGGGTGCCGGCATGGTCGACAGTTTCACCGGCAGCAGTGCCGACCTGTTGCGCGGCCTGATTCGCGAATGGTGGTTGCGCATCGGCAGTACCTCGTTGGCCGGTGTGCCCAAGCTGATGATCAGCGAGGCGGGTAATTTCCCTGAACTCGCGACCTACTACAACGATACGGTGATCACCCGCGGCCGAGAACTGATGCGCCGCATCCTGCAGCGCGGCATCGCCGCCGGCGAATTCCGCTCGGTCGATATCGAAACCGCGATCGACGTGATCTTCGCCCCCGTGCTGATGATGCTGGTCTGGCGCTACTCACTCGGAGCCTGCGGTTGCGGCAGCCACGACCCGGACAGCTACCTGCGGACCCACCTCGATCTGGCGCTCAACGGCCTCGCAACGGGGAGGAAGCCATCGTGAGGCGCCTCTCGCCGGTCCTGGCTGCATTCGCGCTCGCGGCCTGTGGCGACTCGCCGAAGGAGGCGTCGCCTCCCGCCGCTGCGAAGCCGGCCCTGACCGTGACCACGGTCGTCCCGCAGCAGGTCGATTGGCCGCAGGCCTTCGAGGCCGGCGGCAACGTCGCCGCCTGGCAGGAGGCGGTGATCGGTCCGGAAATCAGCAATTACCGCATCACGGAAGTCAGGGTGAATGTCGGCGATGTGGTCCGCCGCGGCCAGCCCCTGGCGGCGATTGCGCCCGAAACCGTGGACAGCGAATACGCGGAAATCCGCGCCAGCGTTGCCGAGGCGCAGGCCGTGGTCGCCGAAACGCGCGCCAACCATGAACGCGCCCGCCAGTTGCGCGACAAGGGCTTCTACAGCCCGCAACAACTGACCCAGACCCAGGCTGCGGCCGATACGGCCCAGGCGCGTTTGGAGGCGGCCAATGCGCGCCTGCAGACGGCCGCGCTGAAGAAATCCAGGACATCGATCGTCGCCTCCGACGACGGCATCGTTTCGGCCCGCAGTGCCACGGTCGGAATGATCGTGCAGCCCGGACAGGAACTGTTTCGCATCATTCGCGGCGCACGTCTTGAATGGCGCGCCGAAGTCGGTGCGGCAGCCCTGGGGCGGATCAAGCCGGGACAAGCGGTGCGGCTGACCGCGCCGGGTGGCGATCAGGTGGATGGCACCGTGCGCGCCCTGGCGCCGACCGTCGACCCGAAAACCGCCACCGCACTGGTCTATGTCGACTTGCCAGCCACGGCCGCTGGAAAGCTCAGTGCAGGCATGTTCGCCCGCGGCGAATTCAGGCTCGGCAGCAAGCCGGCGCTGACCCTGCCGCAGTCGGCGCTGTTGTTGCGCGAAGGTTTTGCCTACGTGTTCAAGCTGGACGGCAGCAAGGTGGTGCAGGTCAAGGTGGCCACCGACCGCCGCAATGACAACCGGATCGAAGTCATCGGGCTCGATGCCGCCGCCAAAGTAGTCGCCAGCGGCGTCGGCTTCCTCGCCGACGGCGACACGGTGCGCATCGTCGATAACGCGGAAGCAAAGCCCAAGCAATGAACGTTTCCGCCTGGTCGATTCGCAACCCCATTCCGGCGGTGCTGCTGTTCATCATGCTCACCCTGGCGGGCCTGATGGCCTTCAAGGGCATGCGCATCCAGCAGTTCATGGACATCGACCTGCCCACGGTCACGGTTTCCGCTGTCCTGCCCGGCGCCGCGCCGGCGCAGATGGAAACCGAGGTGGCGCGCCCGATCGAAAACAGCATCGCGACGCTGCAGGGCATCAAGCACATCTACACCAAGGTGCAGGACGGCACGGCGACCGTCACCGTCGAGTTCCGCCTCGAAAAGCCGACCCAGGAGGCGCTCGACGACGTGCGCGATGCGGTCTCGCGCGTGCGCGCCGACCTGCCGGGCGACCTGAAGGATCCGGTGATCACCAAGATGAACGTCGCCGGTGCGCCGATTCTGACCTACACGGTGGCGTCGGCACGGATGGACGAGGAAGCCCTGTCCTGGTTTGTCGACAACACCGTGACCAAGACCTTGTTGAGCGTACGCGGCGTCGGCGCCGTGGCGCGGGTTGGCGGCGTGACGCGCGAGATCCGCGTCGAACTCGATCCGGATCGCCTGATGGCCTTGCGCGCCACGGCGTCCGATGTCTCCCGCCAGTTGCGCCAGGTGCAGCAGGAGGCCTCGGGCGGCCGCACCGACGTCGGCGGCGCCGAGCAGTCGGTGCGAACCATCGCCACGGTGCAAAGCGCCGAAGAAACCGGTGCCATCGAGATTGCCCTGGCCGATGGCCGGCGCGTCAGGCTTTCCGAACTGGCCAAAGTGAGCGATACGGTCGCCGAGCAGCGCTCCGCGGCGCTGCTCAACGGCAAGCCGGTAGTCGGCTTCGAGATCAATCGCAGTCGTGGCGCCAGCGAGGTCGACGTCGCCGATGGGGTGCGCGCAGCGTTGGCAAAACTCAAGGTCGACCATCCCGACCTGGTGGTCACCGAAGCCTTCAATTTCGTCGACCCCGTGATCGAAAACTTCGAGGGCTCGATGGCACTGCTGGTCGAGGGTGCGGTGCTCGCCGTGCTGGTGGTCTGGCTTTTCCTGCGTGACGGCCGCGCCACCTTCGTTTCGGCCACGGCACTACCCCTGTCGGCGATACCGACCTTCGGCGTGATGTACCTGATGGGCTTCACCCTCAACGTCGTCACCCTGCTCTCGATGTCGCTGGTGGTCGGCATCCTGGTCGATGACGCGATCGTCGAAATCGAGAACATCATGCGCCACCTGCGCGAGGGCAAGACGCCCTTCAAGGCGGCCATGGAAGCGGCAGACGAGATCGGCCTGGCGGTGATCGCGACCACCTTCACCCTGATCGCCGTCTTCCTGCCCACTGCCTTCATGGGAGGCGTGGCCGGCAAGTTTTTCGTTCAGTTCGGCTGGACGGCGGCGATCGCCGTGTTCTTCTCGCTGGTGGTGGCGCGCATGCTGACGCCGATGATGGCCGCCTACCTGCTGCGGCCACCCACCCGTGAGCACCGCGAACCGCGCTGGATGGGTATCTATACGCGCTGGGTCACATGGTGCCTGCAGCACCGCGTGGCGACGCTGCTGGCCGCCGCCGGCTTCTTCTTCGGTTCGTTTGCGCTGGTGCCTCTTTTGCCGACCGGCTTTCTGCCGCCGGATGATCTCTCGCAAACCCAGGTCTATATTTCGCTGCCGCCGGGCAGCACTTTCAAGGACACGCAGGCCGCCGCCGAGGCGGCACGCCGCATCGTCGAGAAGAATCAGCATGTGAGGATGATCTATACCGCCATCGGTGGCGGTGCGGCAGGCAGCGACCCGTTCGCGCCGCGCGGTGCTTCCGAGGTGCGCAAGGCGACGCTGACCATCAACCTGACGCCGCGCAAGGAGCGCGGCGGGGTCAAGAAGCAGGCCGTGGAGCAGAACCTGCGCGAGGCGTTGACGGCCCTGCCCGGGGTGCAGATCAAGGTCGGCCTGGGCGGCTCGAACGAAAAGTACATTCTGGTGCTGGCGAGCGAAAATGGCCCGCTGCTGGCGGAGCACGCGCGCAAGGTAGAGCGCGACCTGCGGACCATTCCCGGCGTCGGAACGATCACCACCACGGCGAGCCTGGCGCGACCCGAACTGGTGGTGAAGCCGGATTTCCCGCGCATGGCCGACCTCGGCGTCACCTCGGCGGCCATCGCCGACGTGCTGCGCATCGCCACCGCCGGCGACTACGACCAGGGCATCGCCAAGCTGAACCTGGCCCAGCGCCAGGTCCCGATCGTCGTCAAGCTGCCGGCGACGGCGCGCCAGGACCTCGGCCTGCTCGAACGGCTTTCGGTGCCGGGCAAACATGGTCCGGTGATGATCAGCGCCGTCGCCAGCCTTGCCATCACCGGCGGCCCGGCCGAGATCGACCGCTACGACCGCCTGCGCAACATCAATTTCGAGATCGAACTCAACGGCCAGCCGTTGGGCGAAGTGGAGAAGCAGGCGCTCGCCCTGCCCAGCCTGAAGGTCCTGCCACCGGGCGTGCTGCAGACCACGGTGGGCGATGCCGAGGCCATGGCCGAACTGTTCGAGAGCTTTTCCCTGGCGATGCTGACCGGCGTGCTCTGCATCTACGTCGTGCTGGTGCTGCTGTTCAAGGATTTCGTGCAGCCGGTGACCATCCTCGCCGCGCTGGTGCTATCGGTGCCGGGCGCCTTCCTGGCCCTGTTCGTGACCCATACCGCGCTGTCGATGCCGTCGATGATCGGCCTCATCATGCTGATGGGCATCGCCACCAAGAACTCGATCCTGCTGATCGACTATGTGGTGCTGGCGCGGCGCGAACATGGCCTCGATCGCTGGCATGCGTTGCTCGACGCCTGCCGCAAGCGCGCCCAGCCGATTGTCATGACCACGGTAGCCATGGGCGCCGGCATGATGCCGATTGCAATCGGTCTCGGCACCGACCCGAGTTTCCGCGCACCGATGGCGATCGTCGTCATCGGCGGCCTGATCACCTCGACCTTCCTCAGCCTGCTGGTGATCCCGGTGGTATTTACCTATGTCGACGACCTCGTCCATCGCGTGCAGGACTTGTTGCCCAAGCCACACGCCTGAAGGAGCTTTCATGAAACGCGCCGCCTTTCTTCTCATCCTTCCATTGCTTGCCGCCTGCAGCGAGCCGCCCGCACCGCCCGCGCCGCTGAAATTGGTACGCACGCTGAAAGTCGGCGCCGGCGACACGGCGAATTCGGGCACCGAACGCAGCTACAGCGGTGAAGTGCGGGCCCGCATCGAGACCACGCTGGGTTTTCGCATCGCCGGCAAGATCGTCGAGCGTCGCGCCGACGTCGGTCAGGCGGTGAAGCCCGGCCAGGTGCTGGCGCGACTCGATCCGGTCGACGCAGCCTTGCAGGCCACGCAGGCCGAGGCGCAGCGTTCGCTGGCCGCCGCCGACCTGGCGCGCTATCGCGACCTCCGGGCAAAGAACTTCATCAGCGCTTCGGCGCTGGATGCGCGCGAAACCACCTTCAAGGCCGCCGATGCGCAGGCGCAGCTGGCCAAGAATCAGGCGGGCTACACCTCGCTGGTGGCCGACCGCGCCGGCGTGATCGGCCAGGTACTGGCCGAGCCGGGACAGGTCGTCAGCGCCGGTCAGGCCGTGTTCCGCATGGCGCCCGACGGCGATCGCGAAATTGCCATTGCCATTCCCGAAGGCGAGGTTACAGGCTTCAAGGCGGGGCAGGCCGCCGAGGTCAGCTTCTGGTCGTCCGGCACCGCCGGCAAGCCGCTGGCGGGCCGCCTGCGCGAGGTGTCGCCGGTGGCCGATCCGGTAACGCGGACGTTCGCCGCGCGGATCAGCCTCAAGGACGCCGATCCGCTGCTGCCGCTGGGCATGACCGCCACGGTGCGATTTGCCGGCACGGCGGGCGGTGGCAAGGCGCTGGTGATTCCGCTGGCTGCGGTGTTCCAGCAGGGCGACCAGCCGGCGGTGTGGAAAGTCGGCGCTGACGGTACGGTGAATCTGCAGCGCATCAAGGTGGCGGCCCTGACCGATGCCGGTGCGGTGGTCAGCGAAGGCCTCGCCGGCGGCGAACAGATCGTGGCGGCCGGCGTTAACTTGTTGACCGCGGGTGAGAAGGTCCGTATCGCCACCCAGGCCGCCGGCAAATGAAGCAGATCAACCTCTCCGAATGGGCGCTCAAGCACCAGTCCATGGTGCTCTACCTGATGATCGTGTTCATGGTCGGCGGCGTGATTTCCTTTTTCAGCCTGGGCCGCGCCGAGGATCCGGACTTCACCTTCAAGGTCATGGTGGTGCGCACCCTGTGGCCGGGGGCGAATGCGCAGCAGGTCGAGCAGCAATTGACGGAGCGCATCGAGAAGAAGCTTTCGGAAACGCCCTGGGTCGACGTGCTGCGCACGGCGTCGAAGCCGGGCGAGTCGCTGACCGTCGTCATGCTCAAGGACTACACGCCCAAGACCGAGGTGCCCGAGGCCTGGCGCCAGGTGAGGAAGAAGCTCGACGACATCCGCCATACCTTGCCGGCCGGTGTGCAGGGGCCATTCCCGAACGACGAGTTCGGCGACGTGCAGATCAAGATCTTCGCCCTCACCGCGCGTGACGACAAGACCGGCTACAGCATGGGCGACCTGCGCCGCGAGGCCGACAAGCTGGCGCGCGAACTGCGTCGCGTGCCGGACGTGAAGAAAATCGAACTGATCGGCGTGCAGGACGAGAAGATTTATATCGACGTCAGCCCGGCCAGGCTGGCCGCCATGGGTCTCGTGCCGACCCAGGTGTTCGATGCGCTGCAGCGGCAGAATGCCGTGGTGCCGGCGGGACAGGTGGAAACCGAGACAGACCGCGTGCGCCTGCGCGTCACCGGCCCCTTCGACAGTGTCGACGCGATCCGCGAAACCATGCTCGCCGTCGGCGGGCGCTCATTCCGTCTGGGCGACATCGCGCGCGTCAGCCGCGGTCTGGCCGATCCACCGCAGCCGCGCATGCGCTTTGCCGGGCGCGACGCCATCGGCATCGGCGTGGTGATGGCGCGCGGCGGCAATGTCATCGACCTCGGCGAGAACCTGGCGAAGACCATGAACCGCCTGCAGCAGGACCTGCCCGTCGGCATGGACGCGCACGTGGTGTTCGACCAGCCGCAGATCGTCAAGACCTCGCTCAACCTTTTCGTGCGAACCCTGGGCGAGGCCATGATCATCGTGCTCGCGGTGTCCTTCCTCAGCCTCGGCTGGCGCACCGGCACCGTGGTGGCGCTGTCGATCCCGCTGGTGCTGGCGATGACCTTCCTCGCCATGAAGGTCTTCGGCATCGACCTGCAGCGCATCTCTTTGGGCGCGCTGGTGATCGCCCTGGGCCTGCTGGTCGATGACGCGATCATCGCCGCCGAGATGATGGTGGTGAAGATGGAGCAGGGCTGGGACCGCTTCAAGGCCGCCACCTTCGCCTACACCTCGACCGCCTTTCCGATGCTGACCGGCACCCTGATCACCGCGGCGGGCTTCACGCCGGTGGGCTTTGCCAAGTCGGGCGCCGGCGAGTACACGATCTCGATCTTCCAGGTGGTCACCATCTCGCTACTGGTCTCGTGGATCGTCGCCGTCGTCTTCACACCCTGGCTGGGTTACAAGCTGCTCGATCCGGTGAAGCTGCGGGCGATCGCCGAGAAGCACGGCGGCGACATCTACGATTCGCCCTTCTACCGGCGCTTTCGCGCCCTGGTGGTCTGGTGCCTGCGCCATCGCTGGCTGGTGATTGGCGCCACCATCGCCGTCTTCGTGCTGTCGCTGGTGGCCTTCAACAAGGGCGTGCAGAAGCAGTTCTTCCCCGCCGCCAGCCGGCCCGAGGTGATGATCGACATCTGGCTGCCGCAGGGCGCCTCGCTCAAGGCCACCGAGCGCGAGGTCAAGCGCGTCGAGGCCCTGCTGGCGGGCGACGAACGCATCGCTTCGTGGTCGTCCTACATCGGCAACGGCGCGCCGCGCTTCTTCCTTTCGCTGGATCAGCAGCTCTTCGCCGACAACTTCGGGCAGATGGTGATCGTCACCAAGGGCCTCAAGGAGCGCGAAGAAGTGAAGAACCGTCTCGAAGCCGCATTCGATGCCGCCGACGGTTCCTGGTCGCACCTGCGCCTGCGCGTGGTGCGCCTGGAGAACGGGCCGCCGGTGGGCTATCCGGTGCAGTTCCGCGTACTGGGCGAAGACCTGCTCGCCCTGCGCGACAACGCCGAGGGCATCGCCGCCGTGATGCGGGCCCACCCCAACCTGCGCAACGTGAACTTCGACTGGAACGATCGCGTCAAGTCGGTACGCGTCGAGATCGACCAGAGTCGCGCCCGCGCCCTGGGCGTGTCCAGCCAGGACGTGGCTCTGACCCTGCAGGGCTGGCTGGTCGGCGCCACCGTGACCCAGTTCCGCGAGAACGACCAGCTGATCGACGTGGTCTGGCGCGCCGACGGCGGACGCCAGGGCGATGCCGATCCGCGTACGCTGACGCGCCTGCCCGACCTCGACCTCGTCACCGCCAGCGGTCGGCATGTGCCGCTGGCCCAGGTGGCGCGCCTGGTGCCGGTGCTGGAGGAGGGCCTGATCTGGCGCCGCGACCGGCTGCCGGCGATCACGGTGCGGGCCGACTCGGTCGGCGCCATGCAGCCGCAGGCCATCTCGACCGAGATCGACGCGCAGTTGCAGGAGTTGCGAGCCATGCTGCCACCCGGTTTCCGCATCGAACTGGGCGGCTCGACCGAGGAATCGGCCAAGGGCGAGAACTCGATCAAGGCCGTGGTGCCGCTGATGATCGTCGGCGTCATCACGCTGCTGATGATCCAGCTGCAGAGCATCAGCC
>JACRIY010000084.1 GCA_016235805.1 Rhodocyclales bacterium | reverse complement strand
GAACACCGTCACGGCATGGCCGACGCGTGCCAGCTGCTGGGCGGCGGCCAGGCCCGCCGGGCCGGAGCCGACGATGGCGACCTTCCTGCCGGTCTTCTTCGCCGCCGGTTGCGGCAGCACCCAGCCGTTCTCGCCGGCCTTGTCGATGATGGCGCGCTCGATGGACTTGATGCCCACCGGCGTCTGCGGGATGTTCAGCGTACAGGCGGCCTCGCAGGGTGCGGGGCAGATGCGGCTGGTGAACTCGGGGAAGTTGTTGGTCGAGTGCAGCGTGGTGATGGCTTCCTGCCACTTGCCGCGATAGACTAGGTCGTTCCAGTCCGGGATCAGGTTATTGACCGGGCAGCCGTTGTTGCAGAAGGGAATGCCGCAGTCCATGCAGCGCGCACCCTGGGTGCGCGCCTGCTCGTCGGAGAGATGCGGAATGAACTCGCGGTAGTGCTTGACCCGCGTTTCGGCCTTCTCGTAGCTCTCCGAGATGCGCTGGAATTCGAGGAATCCGGTTGGCTTGCCCATTACGCTGCCTCCGCAGGGCCGCCCCAAAGAGGCAGCGAGTCAATGTACGGAAGTCGGCGCGCGCAGCACGGCGACTGAACCATTGTCACCCCCTTGCTGGGCAAGGGGGCCGGGGGGAATGCCCTGATCATGCTGCTTCCTTCAGTTGCGTTGCCGCGATTTCCTTCAGCGCGCGGCGATACTCGTTCGGGAACACCTTGACGAACTTGCCGCGGGCCTTGGCCCAGTCGGCAAGGATTTCCTGCGCCCGCTCGCTGCCGGTCAGCCGCGCGTGGTCTTCGATCATCTGCTTGAGCTGAGCCTCGTCGCCGCGGCCCCGATGGCGGGTGCCGTCATCCGCCTGTTCGGCTTCGGGCAGCACATTCTCCAGCGCCACCATGGCCATGTTGCAGCGCCTGGCGAACATGCCATCCACATCGTAGACATAGGCGATGCCGCCCGACATGCCGGCAGCGAAGTTGCGCCCGGTCAGCCCGAGCACGGCGACGGTGCCGCCGGTCATGTATTCGCAGCCATGGTCGCCGGTGCCTTCGACCACGGCCTGCGCGCCGGAGTTGCGCACGCAGAAGCGCTCGCCGGCGACGCCACGGAAGAAGACCTCGCCCTCGGTGGCGCCGTAGAGCACAGTGTTGCCGACGATGATGTTCTCGCTCGGCGTGCCGCGAAATGCCTTGGGCGGACGCACGACGATGCGGCCGCCGGACAGGCCCTTGCCGACGTAGTCGTTGGCTTCACCCGTCAGGTCGAGGGTGATGCCGCGCGCCAGGAAGGCACCGAAGCTCTGCCCGGCGGTACCGGTCAGCTTGACCGTGATGCTGCCGTCGGGCAGGCCGTCGGCGCACTTGCGGCTGGCGACGGCATGCGACAGCAGGGTGCCGACGGTGCGGTTCTGGTTGCGAATGGTCGTCTCGATGACGACCTTTTCGCCACGCTCCAGCGCGCCGGCCGCCTTGTCGATCAGCTTGTGGTCGAGCGCCCTGCTCAGACCGTGGTCCTGGGTCTCGCAGTGGCGGCGGGCAACGCCAACTATTTCCGGTTGGCGGTAGAAGATGCGCGAGAAGTCGAGGCCGCGCGCCTTCCAGTGCTCGACGCCCTTCTTCATGTCGAGCAGGTCGGAGCGGCCGATCAGCTCGTCGAACTTGCGGATGCCCAGCTGGGCCATGTACTCGCGCACTTCCTCGGCGACGAAGAAGAAGTAATTGACGACGTGCTCGGGCTGACCGCTGAAGCGCGCACGCAGCACCGGGTCCTGGGTGGCAACGCCGACCGGGCAGGTGTTGAGGTGGCACTTGCGCATCATGATGCAGCCTTCGACCACCAGCGGCGCAGTGGCAAAGCCGAACTCGTCGGCGCCAAGCAGGGCGCCGATGACGACGTCGCGGCCGGTCTTCATCTGGCCGTCGGCCTGCACGCGCACCCGACCACGCAGGCGATTGAGCACCAGGGTCTGCTGGGTTTCGGCCAGGCCAAGCTCCCAGGGTGTGCCGGCATGCTTGATCGAGGAGATCGGCGATGCGCCCGTGCCGCCGTCATGGCCGGCAATCACCACATGGTCGGCCTTGGCCTTGACCACGCCGGCGGCGACCGTGCCGACACCGATTTCGGAAACCAGCTTGACCGAGACGCTGCCCTGCGGGTTGGAATTCTTCAGGTCGTGGATCAGTTGTGCAAGATCCTCGATCGAGTAGATGTCGTGGTGCGGTGGCGGCGAAATCAGGCCGACACCGGGCACGGAATGGCGCAGGAAGCCGATGTACTCGGAAACCTTGTGTCCGGGCAACTGGCCGCCCTCGCCCGGCTTGGCACCCTGTGCCATCTTGATCTGCAACTGGTCGGCGTTGGCCAGGTATTCGGCGGTGACGCCGAAGCGGCCGGAGGCCACCTGCTTGATCGCGGAACGCAGGCTGTCGCCGGCCTTGAGCCGGATGTCGCGCGAGATGCGGCCCTTGCCGATGACATCGGCCAGCGTCGTATCCTTCGTCACGGGCGCGAAGCGCTTGCGGTCCTCGCCGCCTTCGCCGGTGTTCGACTTGCCGCCGATGCGGTTCATCGCCACGGCCAGCGTGCTGTGCGCCTCGGTGGAGATCGAACCCAGCGACATGGCCCCGGTGGCGAAGCGCTTGACGATGTCCTTGGCCGGCTCGACCTCATCGATCGAGACGGCGGGACCTGCCGGGCGGATCTCGAACAGCCCGCGCAGCGTCATGTGGCGCCGGGTCTGGTCGTTGATCAGCTTGGCGTATTCCTTGTAGGTGTCTGTCTTGCCGGAGCGCGTCGCATGCTGCAACTTGGCGATGACGTCCGGCGTCCACATGTGCTCTTCGCCACGCACGCGGAAG
The DNA here is from genome assembly GCA_016235805.1 of Rhodocyclales bacterium. Taxonomy (GTDB): domain Bacteria; phylum Pseudomonadota; class Gammaproteobacteria; order Burkholderiales; family Rhodocyclaceae; genus Sulfuritalea. The sequence continues at coordinate 95,994 of JACRIY010000084.1, read as the reverse complement.
GCATACTCGCCGCCGCAGTCGAGCATGTCGGCCAGCACGGGATTGTCGCTCCAGGCGTCGGCGTGGGTCTTCAGCGCTTCTTCGGCGACCTCCTTGAGGCCGATGCCTTCGACCTTGGTCGGTGTGCCGGTGAAGTACTTGCGCACCAGGTCCGATGACAGGCCGACCGCTTCGAAGATCTGCGCTCCGCAATAGGACTGGTAGGTGGAGATCCCCATCTTGGACATCACCTTCATCAGGCCCTTGTTGATCGCCTTGACGTAGTTCTTCTGCGCGTCATACACGGTCGGCTTGTTCGGCAACTGTCCGGCAATTCCGGCGATGCTTTCGAAGGCGAGCCAGGGATGGATGGCCTGGGCACCGTAGCCGGCCAGCGTGGCGAAGTGATGCACCTCGCGTGCGGCACCCGTCTCCACCACCAGGCCGCAGGAGGTACGCAGACCGATGCCGACCAAGTGCTGGTGTACCGCCGAGCAGGCCAGCAGGGCGGGGATCGGAGCGTTGTCGCGATCCGCGCCGCGATCAGAAAGTATGACAACGTTGTAGCCTTCGTTCACCGCGGCCTCGACGCGGGTGCACACCTGGTACAGCGAACGCGAGAGGCCGGCCGACCCCTGCAGCGCCGGCGTCGTGATCCCGATCGTGATCGAGCGGAAGATCCCGTTGGTCAGCTTGGCGATCCGCTTCAGCTTGGCCATGTTGGCGGGAGTCAGTACCGGCTGGTGCACTTCCAGGCGCGGCGTCGGCACCTTTTCGTCTACGCCGAGCAGGTTCGGATTCGGGCTCACCAGCGAGATTAGCGACATGACGATTTCCTCGCGGATCGGATCGATCGGCGGGTTCGTCACTTGGGCAAAGAGCTGCTTGAAATAGTTGAACAGCGGCTTGGCGCGATCGGAGAGCACCGGAAGCGGGCTGTCGTTGCCCATCGCGCCGGTGGCTTCCTCGCCCTGGGTCGCCATCGGCTCGAGGATGAACTTGAAGTCTTCCTGCGAGTAGCCGAAGGCCTGCTGGATCTTCAGCAGCGGACCTTTGAGCATTTCGGCGGGCTTCGCCTCCGGCAGGTCATCGACGAAGTAGCGCGACTGCTGGATCCACTTGCGGTAGGGCTTGGCCGTGGACATGGTGCGCTTGAGTTCGGTGTCGTCGATGATGCGACCCTGCTCCAGGTCAATCAGGAACATCTTGCCCGGCTGCAGGCGCCACTTCTTGACGATGCGCTCTTCGGCGATCGGCAGCACGCCGATTTCGGACGACATCACGACAAGGTCGTCATCGGTGATCAGGTAACGGGCCGGACGCAGGCCGTTGCGGTCGAGCGTTGCGCCTATCTGGCGGCCGTCGGTAAAGGCCACGGCGGCGGGGCCGTCCCAGGGCTCCATCAGGGCCATGTGGTACTCGTAGAAGGCGCGGCGCTCTTCGTCCATCAGCGGATTGCCGGCCCAGGCTTCGGGGATCAGCATCATCATGGCGTGGGCGAGGCTGTAGCCGCCCATCACCAGCAGTTCCAGCGCATTGTCGAAGGACGCCGAATCCGACTGGCCGTCGTAGATCAGCGGCCAGACCTTGGCCAGATCTTCACCGAGCACCGGCGAGGAAATGCCGTGCTCGCGCGCGCGCATCCAGTTCACGTTGCCGCGCAGGGCGTTGATCTCGCCATTGTGCGCAATCATCCGGAAAGGATGGGCCAGATCCCAGGTCGGGAAGGTGTTGGTGGAGAAGCGCTGGTGCGCCAGGGCCATTGCCGACACCGCACGTGGGTCCTGCAAATCGAGGTAGTAAGTGCCCACCTGGTTGGCCAGCAGCATGCCCTTGTAGACCACCGTGCGCGCCGACATCGAGGGCACGTAGAACATCTTGCCGTCGGGCAGCTTCTGCGCCTGGATGCTATGGCCGATGGCCTTGCGCAGGATGTAGAGCTTGCGTTCCAGGGCATCGGTATCGGTGACGCCGGGGCCCGGGGCAATGAAAACCTGGCGGATCACCGGCTCGATGTCCTTGGCCGCCTGGGCCAGGCCGCTGTTGTCGACCGGCACATCGCGCCAGCCAAGCAGCACCTGCCCTTCATAGCGTATGGCGCGCTCGATCACTGCCTCGCAGGAGCGCCGGCTGGCGTCTCCGCGCGGCAGGAAGACCATGCCCACGCCGTACATGCCGACAGGCGGCAGCACCACGTTCTGGCGTGCCATCTCCTCGCGCAGGTACTGGTCAGGAATCTGGATCAGGATGCCGGCACCGTCGCCGAGCAGCGGGTCATAACCGGTTGCGCCGCGATGTTCAAGGTTCTCCAGAATCTTGAGGCCCTGCTCGATGATGGCATGGCTCTTCTGGTTCTTGATATGGGCGACAAAGCCTACACCGCAGGCGTCGTGTTCGTTCGCCGGGTCGTAAAGACCTTGGCGCTGGGGGAGGGCCATCGTTATCTTCCTCGGTAATGCGACCGGCACACGCCGGAGGCGGCCGGCAAAAAAGCCGGGGTGATCCCTCTCCCCGGCCTTGAATGGTCCGCACTGACAACGGACACGCGTGCAAATATACCGCCATTGGCGGTTGAATTCAATACGCTGCAACGCAACATCGCGACATCCGGGCAGCGCTGCCGAACGACGTCCGACAATTTTGGATTTTTACCAGCGCCCGGTCCGGGACGAGGCGCCGAAAACGGAACCGAACTCCCGGCCGGGCCTAATACTCGCCCACTGAAAACAGGCGTCGATGCTCTTTCATCGAATAACGGTCGGTCATGCCGGCAATGTAGTCCGCCGTGGCTCGGGCAATTCCCTCTCGCGCGGCAAGCTCGAGGTATTGGGGCGGCAGCAGTCGCGGATTGTCGACAAATGCACTAAACAATTCCTGGATCACGCGCCGCGCCTTGGTGGTCATGCGCAGCACCTGATAGTGGCGGTAGAGATGTTCGCGCAGAAAATTCTTCAGTGCCCGGTTCTCCTCTTTCATCGCCAACGTGAAATCGATCATTTCGGGCGCGCGATGCACGTCTTCCAGGCTGTTGGGTGCCGATTCCGAGATGCGCCGCGCTGACTCGGCGAGAAGGTCGGTCACCTGCGCGTCGATCATGCGTCGTATGGTTTCATGCACCCGGCGGCGCCCGGCAATGGCCGGAAATTCCGCGCCCACCTCGGCAGCGTGGCGGGCGAACAGGGAGATCTCCTGCAACTGTTCCAGGGTCAGCACGCCCGATCGCAGGCCATCGTCGACGTCGTGGTTGTTGTAGGCGATCTCGTCGGCAAGATTGCATATCTGCGCCTCGAGCGATGGGCTGCTCCCTTCGATGAACCGCCGGCCGAGGTCGCCCAATTGGCGGGCCCGTGCCGGCGAGCAATGCTTGAGGATGCCCTCGCGCGTCTCGAACATCAGGTTGAGGCCATCAAAAGCCCCATATCGCTCTTCCAGGCGATCGACGATGCGCAGGCTCTGCAGGTTGTGCTCGAAACCTCCGTGTTCCCGCATGCATTCGTTGAGTGCGTCCTGTCCGGCGTGGCCAAAAGGCGTGTGGCCCAGATCATGGGCCAGGGCGATGGCCTCGGCCAGATCGTCGTTGAGGCGCAGCGCCCGCGCTATCGAACGCGCAATCTGGGCGACTTCAATGCTGTGCGTCAACCGCGTTCGAAACAGGTCGCCTTCGTGGTTAACAAAAACCTGGGTCTTGTACTCGAGGCGGCGGAATGCCGTCGAGTGCACGATGCGGTCGCGGTCGCGCTGGAATTCACTGCGCGCCTTGGGGCGAGGTTCGACGAATGCACGACCGTGACTGTTGCCGTCACCGACCGCATAAGGTGCCAAGTCAGGCATGGCTGCAGGCTTCGATCGCGGCGGCGATTTCCTTGCGTGGCGCCTCGGCGCTCGTGACCGCGTCGCCCATTTGCCTGAGCAGGACCAGGCGCAAGCTGCCGGCGATCACCTTTTTATCGTGCGACATCAATTCAAGATAGCGGTCTGCGCCCAGGTCGGGGCCGCGCACAGGCAATCCCGCGCGCTTCAAAAGCACGATGATGCGGTCGACTTCGGCCTTCCCGATCCATCCCAGGCGCCGGGAAAGCTCGGCGGCCATCACCGTGCCGGCGGCGACTGCTTCGCCGTGCAGCCACTCGCCATACCCCATGCCGGTTTCGATGGCATGACCGAACGTGTGGCCTAGATTGAGCAGCGCCCGGCCGCCATCCTTCGCCGTCTCGAATTCATCGGCCGCGACGACCTCGGCCTTGTTGGCGCAGGAGCGCTCAACAGCTTCGGCCAGGAGGTCTCCGTCGCGTGCCATGAGTCCGTCGATGTGCGTTTCCAGCCAGTCGAGGAAGGGCAAGTCACGGATCAGGCCATATTTGATGACTTCCGCCAATCCAGCCGACAGTTCCCGCGCCGGGAGCGTCTGGAGGGTATCGGTATCGGCTAGTACCAGTTGGGGTTGCCAAAAAGCTCCCACCATGTTCTTGCCGCGCGCATGATTGATGCCGGTCTTGCCGCCCACGGACGAATCGACCTGGGACAGAAGCGTCGTAGGGACCTGGATGAAAGGGACGCCACGCTGATAGGTTGCGGCGGCGAATCCTGCCAGGTCGCCTATGACACCGCCACCGAAAGCCACGACCGTGGTAGACCGGTCACAGCGCGCCGCCAGCAAAGCATCGTGAATCTGGTTCAGGGATTCCCAGTTCTTGTATGCCTCGCCATCCGGGAGAATAATCGGCGTGACGCCCACGCCAAGTTTCTCCAGGGCTTCGGCAAATCGATTAGCATAAATCGGCGCGATTGTCGTGTTGCTGACCAGGGCGACGCGCGGTGTGCGCAGGTGGTCGAGCAACAGCTCGGCGCGGCCCAACAGGCCGCGTCCGATCAGGATCGGGTAACTGCGTGCTGCGAGTTCGACGTTCAGGCGGCGCATAGCTTCTGCAATTCCCGTTCAAGCTGCTTCACAAGGTGGCTGATGCTGCCGCCAAGGCTATTGACGACAATATCTGCGACTTCGCGGTAAAGCGGATCGCGCTGGGCAAAAAGTTCCTCGATTTTTTGCATTGGATTCGCAACCTGGAGCAGCGGGCGGTTGGGATCGAGCCGTGTTCGCTCGAATAGCAACCTGGGTGCGGCCTGCAGGTAGACCACAGTACCGCTTTGCTTCAGCGCGGCCCTGTTCTCAGGTCGCAAAACCGCACCACCTCCTGTGGCGACGATCAGATTGCTGTCACCGGCGAGATCGGCAATCACCTTCGCTTCGCGATCGCGAAACCCCTGTTCGCCCTCGATATCGAAAATCAGCGGGATCCTGACGCCGGTGCGGGCTTCGATCTCATGGTCGGCATCGACAAACGTCCGTTCCAGCCGACGTGCTAGCTGTCGGCCAATAGTGGTTTTTCCTGCGCCCGGCATGCCGACAAGGTAGATGTTGTGCTTTGTACTCACGGCAGGATTGTAGCCTTCAGGAACAGGAAGACAAAAGCACCCAGCATCAACGCTGATTCCGCGCCGATGCCGTCGACTGCATATTCTGTGATAGCGCCGGGAGGCGCGCTGCCCGGGGGCTGGCCCCGGGCGACTCGTTACCGCTGCGCCAGGCTTTCGCTGATGATGCGGGGTGTTATGAACACCAGGAGTTCGCTGCGCGACTGAACTTTCGTGGTGGTCTTGAATAGAAACCCGACGTACGGCAAATCGCCGAGGAACGGCACTCGATCCTGAATCTGGTTGTCGCCTTCCCTCGAAAAACCGCCAATGACGACCGTGCCGCCGTTTTCCACTATCACATTGGTGGTTACCGTGTTGGTGTCGAGGCTACCCGTAGTTGCGTTCGTGATCGTGCTCTTGGCGATATTGAGTTCCAGGCTGATGCGATTATCCGGATTCACCGAGGGAGTCACTCCCAAGGTCAGCGGAGCCGAGAACGTCTGGTAGATCGGCAAGCCGGTTGTTGCATTGACACCCGTCAGAATCGTTACCTGTTGGGTGTTGTTGATTGTCGCTGCCTTGCGGTTCAGGGTAACGATGCGTGGTGAGGATATAGTCTTGTTGCGGGTATCCTGTTCTGCGGCCTGAAGTTCCAGCTGGATCAGTTTCGTGGCGGCGCTATTGAACAGCATCAACCCGAAATTGGCGGCTCCGGCCAATTCATAGCCCGGCCGGAAGATCTGGGTGCTGGCGGTTAGCGACGGTGACGAGCCTGCTCCGAAAACATCAATATTGTTGCCGGTTTGCGGAGGCCCGACTGAAAGAATTCCCCGTGTGGTGCCGGGAAATTGGCTGCCTCCCCGCTGGAGACCGAATGCATTCATCCTGACTCCCAACGAACCGGTAAACCCGGTGGACGCCTCGACGATGCGCGCCTCGATCAGCACCTGCTTGGGCGGAAGGTCGACATTGCGGATGACTTCGCGTATCGCCTCGATCACCGCCGCCGTGTCGCGGACGAATACCTGATTGGTGGCATCGTGTATCGAGATCCCTCCGCGCGCGGTGAGCATTCCCTTGTTGGCGCCGCCTCCTGACGCGCCTGCCGCGGGTGCGCCTGCCGCAGGTGCCGCGCCCGCCGCAGGTGCGGCACCTGCGGCGCCGGCCGGAGCAAAGCTCGTATTTACCAGCGAAACGATGTCGGCTGCCTTTACGTAGCTCAGCTTGAAGGTTTCCGCCACAAGAGGCGCGATGTCGCTCGCTCGCGCCAGTTCGTCGGCGGTATCCTGATCGCGCTTCTGCAAAACGGCCCTGTCGCCGAATAGAACGACCTCATTGCGTACTCGCATGCCCGCATTCACCTGCGCCATGATGATTTCAAGCGCCTGGTCATAGGGGATATTATCGAGGTTTGCGGTCACCGCCTTCCCGTTCAGCGACGGATCGATCAGAACGTTCTTGCCAGATATGTCGGCAAGTGTCCTCAGGACCATGGTTGCGTCGGCATTGAAGAAGTTGATCGATACCTTCTGCCCCTGCTGGCCGGTTTGAACCAGCTTGTTCGCCTCGTCGGCGGGAATGGGCTTGACTTCGATATTAAGCTGGTTGTTCGTAAGGTGCGCCTGGTGGAACCAGCGCCCCCGTGCCGCGATTTCCAGCCGGGTCATGTTGCCTTCAGCGCGCGAGGTAATCGTGGTCACCGGCGTCGCAAAGTCGTTGACGTCACGGCGGTTCTGCAAGCGCTCCGGGATTTCAACGTCACGCAGTTCCACGGTGATACCCGTAGCTGAGCGACGAATGTCGATAGGCGCGGTGCCGTCCGTCAGGTCAACGGTGATCGACGCCTGGCCATCTTCGCCACGCCTGAACATGATGTCGCGAACGGCGGCTGTGTCGGTCGCCTGCGCGGACTTTGCGGCCGTACCGGCTGCGGTGGGGGCCGATTGGTAGACGCTTGGCGCCGGCTCCTGGCTGGCCTGCACGCCCTGCGCCTGCAGCTTTATGAAAAGCGCGTCGCCGACGATCTCGGTGGAAAACTTCGTCGGCCGATAAAGGTTCAGCACCAGTCTGGTCAGCTTGTCGGTCTGGACCAGGTTCAGGCTGCGCAGGTCTCCCTCGGACACCTGCTGAAGGGTCCTGCCCGACTGGTTGTCCGTGTCCGGAAAATCGATCACGATGCGCGGCGGCTCGACCACGCTCCAATTGCCTGGCAACGCCTTCAGCGGAGCTGACATCTGGACCTTGAGCAACACCTGATCACCATCGCGCCTCACCTGAACCTGCTTGATGGAATTGTCGGCCGCGAACGAGTTGGCTGACAAGCCGAGGCAAAAGCCCAGCATGGCCAGGGCGGCAAGTTTAAGTTTGTTCATTTACGTCCTCCTTCGTTCGGCACCATGAGCACCTTCTCCTGCGCGACCCATGCGCCGTTCGCGTCCTTGACGGTTTCAAGCACCGTAACGCTATCCCTGGAAATCTGAGTGATTTTGCCGAAACTGCGGCCCATGTATTCCCCTACCCTCACGTGCTTGGGCTTGTTGGGCGGCGGTGTCTGGATCAGGGCGTATGGCACCGGACCGGCCATGATGATGCCCATCACCTTAAGATCCTCGATCGGGAATGTTTCTAGCGGTTGCTGCGGCCGCGACCGATCCGGCGCGGACTTGTCGGCAACAGCCTCCAAGGTCACGATTTTTCCCGAGGCAAATGGCGGCGTAAGCGTTTCGGTTTCATAGGCGACAACTGGAAACGCCGCGATCTCAGGCAGCGGAGCGACCTTGCCCCGCATGGTCTTGGCCTCCTCACGCATCCATTCCCGAAGATCCTGATGCTGTTCCGCCGCGCAGCCGGCCAGCAAAGGCACTAACACAATCAGGAGGGCACTGGGCTTCATTTCTTGCCTCCCTTGACGGCCTTCTTCTGGTTGGCGATCTCGCCCTCATCCAGATAGCGGAAGGTCTTCGCGGTCGCCCGCAGGGCCAGAGTCCCATTTGGATTCGCCGTCATGCTGATGTCGTTGAGCGTGACGATGCGGGGCAATTTCGCGATATCCCCGGTGAATCCTCCGATATCGTGATAAGTACCGGTCAGGTTGAGCGCGATCGGAACTTCCGCATAGAATTCCTTTGGCGCCTCGCCACCCGGCTTGAAGAGTTCGACCAGCAAGCCCCTGCCTTGGGCGGCCTTGTTGATGTCCACCAGCATGTCGCCCATTTCGGCCTTGTTCGGCAACTGCTTGAGCAGAGCACCGAACGAACGATCGATTTCCGCCAATTGACGCCGATATTCGTCCAGATTCACGGCCTGCCGCTTTTTGTTCAGCCAGTCTTCCTTGTGCTTGACCTCCTCGGCGCGCTTGGCCTCCAACTCCTCCAATTGCACACTCCAGCCAAGAGCACCAAATCCCCAGGCCGTTGCAATCAAAGCAATGAACAAGCCCAAGAGGATGACGACCCTCGGCGCCAGCGGCCACAACCCCGGATCCTTCGGATCCAGCGTCTTGAAGTCCATCGCCAGTTGCTGGAAATCGATCATCGGCGCCTTCGGTGCAGCAGGCTCCACCTTGGCCGAATGCTTCTCCGCCAGCTTTTCGGCTGCCGATTTGCGTTTGAACAGGTCTTTCAGGGAGGGCAGCTTCATCATTTCTTCCCCGGTGCCTGCGCGGTCTGGCGCGTAATCATCGTCGTGATGCTGAACGCATTGAGCCGACGTCCCACGACGGTCTCCGCCTTGGTTTCAACCAGGGTCGAAGCCTCAAGGAGCGGCGATTCGTCAAGGTTGTTCATCAAGGTAGTAATTCGGGCATTCGACTGTGCGTACCCCGAGAGCACGATCTTCGGTCCGGTTTGCACCAGGGTGCGCAGGTAGATGCCTTCGGGAACCTGCTTGGCGAGTTCATTGAATAGATGCACCGTCTCGGTACGGTTGGCTTGCAGGGCCTCGATCACGCGCTTGCGCGACAGAAGCGCATTGGTCTGCTCCTGAATCTTCTTGATTTCGCTGATTTCCTTGTCGAGGCTGGCAATTTCCTTCTTGAGGAACTCGTTCTTTTCGTTCTGCAGGTCCGTCTCGCGGCTGATCAGCGAATACCCGAGGAACCAGATCACGGCTGCCAGCACCGAAACCAGTCCCGTCAGGACATAGAACTGCTGGCGCCTGGCTTTGCGCTTTTCTTCGCGGTGGGGAAGGAGATTGATCCGGATCATTGATCGAACTTCCTTAAAGCGAGCCCGCAAGCCACCATGAGCGAGGGTGCGTCAGCGGCCAGTTGCTTGGCCCGGATTCGCGGCGAAATGGTCATTCCGGCAAAGGGATCGGCGAGGATGGTATTCACATTGGTGCGCTGGCCCACGATTTCCGCGACGCCCGGAATCAGCGCCGAACCACCGGCGAGGATGATGTGATGCACTTCGTTGTGCGGTGTCGATGTGAAGAAGAACTGCAGGGCACGTGCAACTTCCTGCGCCATGTTCTCGATGAAGGGGTGCAGTATTTCTGCTTCGTAGTTGTCGGGCGGGGTACCGGAACGCTTGAGGTTCTCGGCCTCTTCCGCGCCCATGCCGTAGGCGCGCATGATCTCGTCGGTCAATTGCGAACCGCCGAAAGCCTGTTCGCGCGCATAGAGTTGCTGGTTGTCCTTGGTAATGGTGACCTTCATGGCGGAGGCACCTACGTCGACCAGGGCAACGATCTGTCCGGCGCCGCCCTGTGGCAGCTGCATCGTGACCAGTTCATAGGCGGCCTGGGTCGCGTATGCCTCAACGTCCATGACCACCGGCTTGAGTTCGGCTACCTCGGCGGCCGCCACGCGGTCCTCGACCTTTTCCTTGCGCGAAGCCGCCAGCAGCACCTCGACATCATCCGGGCTCGACGGTGCCGGGCCGATGACCTGGAAGTCGAGATTGACCTCTTCCAGCGCAAAAGGGATGTACTGGTTGGCTTCGGACTCGACCTGCACCTCCATCTCCTGTTCGCGCAAGCTGGCCGGCAACGTGATCTTCTTGGTGATGACTGCTGCGGTCGGCAACGCCAGAGCCACATAGCGGGTGGACGTGCCAAGGCGCTTCCAGCACCGCAGGATGGTCTCGGAAACGGCATCGACCGACGCGAGGTTGCCGTCGACTACGGCATCCTTGGGCAGGGGTTCAATGGCGTACCGCTCGACACGCGGCTGCCCCTTGCCGCCATCCACCAGTTCGACCATCTTTACCGCGGTCGAACTGATGTCGACCCCGATCAGCGGACGAAGCTTCGGGTTAAAGATCGACTTCAGGGCCGAGACATCGATCTGCAAAGGATTTTCCTTTAAAAATATTGCGTTACAAGCTATACGGATAATTTACTTCAGATGCTAGCAGCAACTATATCGACTGTAAAGCAAAATTATTAAGAATCCACGGTGGCAGCGTCTCTTCAGCGCCACAGCTATAATTCTTCGCGCCGCCTCCCGCCCCTCATTTCGTGCCGATTCCCTCCTTCAACGCTCCTGCCCGCTGGCTGCTGTACTTTCTGCTCGTGCTCGGCGGCACCGTGCTCGGCGTCGTTGCGTTGGCCGGGATCGTGCTGATCCTTGCTTACCCCCAACTGCCCTCGGTGGAAGTACTGACCGACTACCAGCCGAAGATTCCCATGCGCATCTATTCGGGCGATGGGCACCTTATCGGCGAATTCGGCGAGGAGCGACGCAATTTTGCGCGCATCAAGGACGTTCCCGCCATCATGACCCAGGCGATCCTCGCGGCCGAGGACGAGCGCTTCTACCAGCATCCCGGCATCGACACGCAGGGCTTGCTGCGCGCAGCGTATTCGAATTTCGTTGGCGGCGGCAAGCGGCAAGGGGCGTCGACCATCACCATGCAGGTGGCGCGCAACTTTTTCCTTTCCAGTGAAAAGACCCTGACCCGAAAACTGTACGAGATGTTACTGGCTTTCAAAATCGAGAACAATCTCGAAAAGGACCAGATTCTGGAGATCTACCTCAACCAGATCTATCTCGGACAGCGTGCCTACGGGTTCTCGGCTGCGGCGCAATTCTATTTCGGCAAGGCGCTGAAGGACATAACCATCGCCGAGGCCGCCATGCTGGCCGGCCTGCCCAAAGCGCCCTCCGCATTCAATCCGGTCGCCAATCCGAAGCGTGCCCAATTGCGCCAGCGTTACGTGCTGCGCCGCATGCACGAACTGCACTTCATCGACGATGCCCAGTTGAAGGCGGCGCAGGCCGAGACACTGCGCGTCAAGCGCGACGTCAATGACTTCGGCGTGCATGCCGAACACGTCGCGGAGATGGCGCGCCAGATCACTGTCGAGCGCTTCCCGGACGATTCCTACAGCCGCGGCCTGAATGTCATCACCACCATCGACCGCTCCGAACAGCAGGCAGCCTATCTCGCGCTGCGGCGCGGCGTAATGGATTACGACCGGCGCCACGGCTATCGCGGCGCCGAGGCCTACGTCGACATGAAGGACATCACTTCGGACCAGGACGAGGAACTCGAAGAACTGCTGACGGACTTCCATGACAGCGACGACCTGCTGCCCGCGATCGTCCTCGAAGCAGGGCCGAAGCAGGTGCGCGCTTACCTGCGTGGCGGCGAACTGCTCAAGATAGGCGAAGAGGGTCTCAAATTCGCCGCCCGCATGCTGGACGACAAGGCCGCGCCGAACAAGCGCCTGCGGCGCGGCGCGGTGATCCGGGTGCAAAAGTTCGACAAGGGATGGCAAATCCTCCAACTGCCGGAGGTGGAGGCCGCCTTCGTCGCCGCCAGCCCGGTCGATGGCGCGATCCGTGCGCTGGTCGGCGGCTTCGATTTCAATCGCAACAAATTCAATCACGTCACCCAGGCCTGGCGCCAGCCCGGCTCCAGCTTCAAGCCCTTCATCTATTCTGCGGGACTGGAAAAAGGCTACACGCCGGCCTCGGTGATCGCCGACGAACCCGTCTCCATTTCCGCCGAGGAAACCGGCTCCCAGGCCTGGCAGCCGAAGAACTACGACGGCAAATACGAGGGCCCGATGAGCCTGCGCACGGCGCTCGCCAAGTCGAAGAACATGGTTTCGATCCGCCTGCTGCGCTCGATCGGCACCCATTACGCCCAGGACTACGTGACACGCTTCGGCTTCGACGCCGACAAGCATCCGCCCTACCTGACGCTGGCGCTGGGTGCAGGTGCCGTGACGCCCTGGCAGCAGCTCGCCGCCTATTCGATTTTCGCCAACGGCGGTTACCGCGTCGAACCCTACATCGTGCGCGAGATTCGCGACGACAAGGGAACGGTGCTGGCGGCGATCCAGCCGGCACTGGCCGGCGACGAATCCCTGCGCGCGATCGACGCCCGCAACGCGTGGCTGATGGACAGCATGATGCATGACGTGGTGCGCCGCGGCACCGCGACCCGGGCGGCCACGGCGCTCAAGCGCGGCGACTTGGCCGGAAAGACCGGCACTACCAACGACTATATCGACGCCTGGTTCTGCGGCTACCAGCCGACGGTGGTCGGCATCGCCTGGATCGGCTTTGACCAGCCCAAGCGCATGGGCAACGGCGAGACCGGCGGCGCGGCAGCCTTGCCGATCTGGATCGGCTACATGGAGCACGCCCTGAAAGGCGTGCCCGAAAGCTGGCCCGAGGTTCCAGAGGGACTGGTGTCGATCATCGCCAGCGACCCTGCCGGCAAGTCAGGCAAGGAACTGGTCTACAAGGAACACCTGCCGGCCCCGCCTGCCGCAGAAGAGGAGAAGGAGACGCCCGAGCAGGAACCCGCGCCGGTGCAGGATGCGAAGCCGAAGCTGGTGGAAAAGCCGGTGGGTGAAAAGCCTCTGGCGGAAAAGTCCGCTGGCGATAAAACCGCAGCCGACAAGCCGGTCGCTACCAAGCCGGCCGAGAAGAAGCCCTAACGCTCAATACCCCGAGCGAACGCCCCGAGTGTCACCCTCTGACGATGAAACACGCGAAAGGCGAATGAAGGCCCCCCACCCCCGTCCCCGCCCCAAGGCGGGGCTACTATTCAGCTCGCATCGCTCGACAATCACCCACCGCTTCGAACGAGATGTTTTACGTTAAAGCCTGACGCTGGTCCCGGCCTGCTGCGACACGGCGCGGGATAGCGCGACCATCAGTTCTTCACCGTCGCGGGTGCCTAGCCAGCGCCCGCCATCGGGCCGGAAGTGGAAACCGCCGGATTTCGCCGCCAGCCATATCTCGCGCGCGGCGGCATGGCGATTGATGATGATTTTCGAACCATTGTCGAATTCGATCTCGATGATGCCGCCGGCCTTCAGCTCATAGTCGAAATCGGCGGCACCGCTGTCGCTCGCGGCCTCCAGCGCGGCTTCGATGCGCGCCAGTTCGGCATCGGCCGCGGTCATGAATTCCTGCTCGTCCATCGCGTGTTCCTTTCAGGGGAAGGCAAGGCCGGGAAACGGGCAGTATGTCGCCGGCACTGTGCGCCGCATATACTACCGTTCCCGGCCTTCTTTCCCCGAAACCCATGCGTCCGATTACACCATTGTTCGCCGTTCTGGCCTTGCTGACCACGCTCTCCGCTTGCGGCACCAAGACTCCCCTGACGCTGCCGCCGCAGCCGCAGCCGCCGGCAAAGGCCGCCGCCTTGCCCGTGCCGTCCTCGGTGGAATCGCCGCAAGCGCTGGCGCTGGCAACCGCCGAGCCGCGCCAATGAGCCTGACCAATCTGGGCAGCGACGGCCTGCAGGTCGAAGCTGTTGCGCTGAACGACATCGCCACGCGCTTCGGCACGCCCTGCTACGTTTACTCACGCCTCGCGCTGACCGCCGCCTATGTTGGCTATCGCAACGCGCTGCAGGCGCACGGCCTGGGCGGACGCGCGCTGATCTGCTACGCGGTCAAGGCCAATTCCAACCTCGCCATCCTCAACCTGTTCGCCCACCTCGGCGCCGGCTTCGACATCGTCTCCGGAGGTGAATTGGCGCGCGTGCTGGCCGCCGGCGGCAGCGCGGACAAGATCGTGTTCTCCGGCGTCGGCAAGTCGCGCGAGGAAATGCGCCTGGCGCTGGAAGCCGGCATCCACTGCTTCAACGTCGAATCGACCAGCGAGCTGGAACAGCTCAACGAGGTTGCCGGTAGCTTGAACTGTCGCGCGCCGGTATCGCTGCGGGTGAATCCCGACGTCGACGCCAAGACGCACCCCTACATCTCCACGGGCCTGAAGTCCGCCAAGTTCGGCGTCGCCTTCGATCAGGCCTTCGACACCTATCGCCGCGCCGCTTCGTTGCCCCACCTTGCGGTAAAGGGCATCGACTGCCACATCGGTTCGCAACTGCTCGACCCCGCGCCCGCCGCAGAAGCCGCCGACAAGGTTCTGGCGCTGGTAGACCACCTTGCGACCGCCGGCATCGCGCTGGAACACATCGACCTCGGCGGCGGCATGGGCATCCAGTACCGGCGCGAAGAACCGGCGCCGGCCACCGCCGACTACCTTGCGCCGATGCTGGCGAAGTTCGCGGGACGGCATGAAAAGCTGATCTTCGAACCGGGCCGCTCGCTGGTAGGCAACGCCGGGCTGCTGCTGACGCGCGTCCAGGTGCTGAAGCCCGGCGAGGAAAAGCATTTCGCCGTGGTCGACGCGGCAATGAACGACCTGATGCGTCCGGCCCTGTATGACGCCTGGCACGACATCGTCCCGGTCGCAAGAGTCGGCGCTGGCGACACGGCGCCAGGCACGCCGATGAGCTACGAAATCGTCGGTCCGGTCTGCGAATCGGGAGATTTCCTCGGCCACGACCGCGAACTGGCATTGAACGAAGGCGACCTGCTGGCGGTACTCTCGGCCGGCGCTTACGGCATGGCCATGGCATCGAACTACAACAGCCGCCCGCGCGCCGCCGAGGTCATGGTGGACGGCACACATGCCCACCTGATCCGTCGCCGCGAAAGCATCGCGGAACTGTTTGCGCTGGAGTCGGTCCTGCCATGATGCAAAAGACATTCGCCGCCGGCCTTGCCCTCCTCCTGCTCGCTGCCTGCGGCCAGAAGGTAGAGGAAAAGAAGGCTGGGCCGCCCCCGGCGCTGATCACCGTGACCCAGGTCGGCAGCGGCGAATTCGAAGTGGTGGAAGAGACGCTCGGCACCCTGGAAGTGCTGGCCGATCCCAAAGTGGGCGCCGAAGTTCCGGGGCGCGTGGTGCAGGTCCTGGCCCGCACCGGGCAGCGCGTGAAGAAAGGGGAATTGCTGGCCGTGATCGACGCCGGCGACACGACCCTGGCCAATCGCGCCGACGAAGCCGATTCCCGGCGGCTCGAGGCCCTGGCAACGCAGCAGGATCGCCTGCTGGAACGGCAGCAGGCGCTGGTCGCGAAGGGCTTCCTGTCGAAGAACGCCGGCGAGGACATCGCCGCGCAGCGCACCGCCGTCAACGAGCAATTGGCCGCCGCCCGCGCCCGCGCCGAGAACAGCCGCCGTGCGATGGGAAAGACCCGCGTCACCTCCCCGCTCGACGGCATCGTCGAAGTCCAGATCGTCGCCCCCGGCGACTACGTCAAGGTCGGCGACCCGATGTTCCAGCTGGTCGCCCCGCACAAGTTGCGCGCGCACCTGCCCTTCCCGGAGCATGCAGCGACGCGCCTCAAGCCCGGCCAGGCCGTGAGCATGACCTCGCCGCTGGCGCCGGGCAAGGTGTTCGAAAGCCGCATCCACGAGATCCGCCCCGGCATCGTCGAAGGCAGCCGCACGCTCGACGTGCTGGCCGACATCGACAACCGCGAGGGTTTGCTGCGCGGCGGCGGCACGGTGAATGCCACGGTGCGCATCGCCGCCAAGGCCACCGCCCTGACGGTGCCCGAGCAAAGCGTGGTGCTGCGTCCGGCGGGCAAGGTGGTGTATGTCATCGCCGAGGTCGACGGCCAGAAGCGCGCGCAGCAGAAAGTGGTCAAGGCCGGCGCCAAGCGCGGCGGCCGCGTCGAGATCCTCGAAGGCCTCGCCGGCGGCGAAACGGTGGCGCTCGACGGCGCCGGCTTCCTCACCAACAACGCGCTGGTGGGAATCAAGGAACCGGCCAAGCCGGGTGGCAAGGGCGGAGCGCCGAGGGATCCCGCCGCCACTTCAAAAGTTCCCGAAGGGACGCAGCGCGCCGGCGCTGACGCCACGGCGCAGAAGCCCGAAGTAGCCGCCAAGCCCGAAGCGAAATGACCCTGCCCGAGCTATCGGTCAAGCGCCACGTCCTGGCGTGGATGCTGAACGCCGTGCTGGTGCTGTTCGGCGTCATCTCCTTCAGCCGCATCGGCATGGACCGGCTGCCCTACATCGAATTTCCGGTGGTCTCGGTCACCACCACGCTGAAGGGCGCCAACCCGGACATCGTCGATGCCAGCGTCACCAACCTGATCGAGGGTTCGGTGAACAGCGTACCGGGCATCGAGCACATCCAGTCCACCTCGTCGCCCGGCGTCTCCGTGATCAACATCACCTTCGGCCTGGAAAAGAACGTCGACGTCGCCTACAACGAGGTGCAGTCCAAGGTTAACCAGGTGCTGCGCCGCCTGCCCAAGGACGTCGATCCGCCGATCGTGGCCAAGGTCGAGACCAATGCCTCGCCGATGTTCTGGATGGCACTGCAGGGCGACCGCACCCAGCAGCAGCTCAACCAGTACGCGCTGAACGTGGTCAAGAAGAAGCTCGAAACCATCGACGGCGTCGGCGAGGTGCGCCTCGGCGGCCGCCGCGATCGAACCATCCGGGTGAACCTGATTCCCGAGCGCATGACCGCGCTGGCGATCTCGGCGCAGGATGTGGCCAACGCCTTTGCCAGCGAGCATGTGCAACTGGCCGGCGGCTTCGTCGTCGGCCAGGCCACCGAGCACCTGGTCAAGCTCGACCTCGAATTCCACACGCTCGATGCCCTGGCCGGCCTCGTCGTCGCCCAGCGCAGCGGTGTCGCCGTGCACCTGCGCGAGATCGCCGAACTGGAAGACGGCCTCACCGACAACCGCCAGCTGGCGCGCTTCAACGGCGAGATGACGGTGGGCCTCGGCGTGGTCAAGGTCGCCAACGCCAACACCGTGGCCATCGCCGAGCGCATCAAGGCGAAGCTGGAGAACGAAATCGAGCCGCAGTTGCCGCCGGGGATGAAGATCAACATCGTCTCCAACGACGCCGTGTTCATCCTCGAAATCGTCAATTCGCTGAAGGAACACCTGATCGAGGGCACCCTGCTGGCGGCGCTGGTGGTGTGGTTTTTCCTGCGCTCGCTGCGCTCGACCCTGATCGTGGCGGTGGCGATCCCGGTCTCGCTGATGGGCGCCATCGCGGTGATTTACTTCTTCGGCTACACGCTGAATTCCCTGACCATGCTGGCGCTGCTGCTCTTGATCGGCGTGGTGGTCGACGATGCCATCGTGGTTCTGGAAAACATCTTCCGCCATCGCGAGGACCTCGATCCCGATCCGGTTTCCGCCGCGATCAACGGCAGCCGCGAAGTGGTGTTCGCGGTGATCGCGGCGACGCTCTCGCTGGTCTCGATCTTCGCCCCGGTGATCTTCCTGCAGGGCGTGCTCGGCCAGTTCTTCCGCTCATTTGCGGTGGTGGTCACCTTCGGCGTGCTGGTTTCGCTGTTCGTCTCGCTCACGCTGACGCCCATGCTCTGCTCGCGCTACCTCAAGGTCGAAAAGCAGCACGGGCGCATCTACCACCTGCTCGACGGCATCCTCGGCGGCCTGGACCGCATCTACATCCGCCTGCTCGAATCAGCGCTGACCCATCGCTGGTGGGTGGTGGCGCTGACCGCGCTGATCGTCGCCGCCAGCAGCTTCTTCTTCATCAACATCGGCAAGACATTCACCCCCGACGAAGACGAGGGCCGCTTCCGCGTCTCGCTGCGCACACCGCTGGGTTCCAGCATCGATTACACCGACGGCAAGCTGCGCGAAGTCGAGGCGGTGCTCAACAACTACCCCGAGGTGCGCACCGAATTCGCCCTGATCGGCCTGGGCACCGCCGGCCAGGTCAACCAGGGCACAGTGGTGGTGCGCATGGCGCCGCGCGAGGACCGCAAGCGCAGCCAGCAGCAGGTGATCGCCGACGTGCGCCGCGACCTCGCCGCCATCCCCGGCGCGCGCGCCTTCGCCGCGCCCTTCGCCATCGTCGGCGGCGGCCAGCGCGGCGAGCCGTTGCAGTTCGTCCTCACCGGCGAGAACATCGACGAGATCGGCCGCCTCTCGCGCGAGCTGCAGCAAAAGCTCGCCGCCCTGCCCGGCATCGGCCGCGTCGACAGCGACATCCAGCTCGACCTGCCGCAGCTGGTGTTCCGCCCCGACCGGCTGCGCATCGCCAACGCCAACCTGTCCACCGCCGACGTCGCGCTGGCGGTGAACATGCTGACCGGCGGCGTGGACATCGCCAAGTTCAACGACGAGCCGGGCGACGGCCAGCGCTATGACATCCGCGTCAAGGCCAAGGAAGGCAGCTTCACGCAGCCCAGCGACCTCTCGCGCATCTTCCTGCGCAACCGCGACGGCAAGCTGGTGCGCCTGGATTCCGTGGCGCGCTTCGAGGAGAAGCTCGGCCCCGCGGTGATCGGCCGCTTCGACCTGCAATACGCGGCGACCTTCTACGGCACGCCCTCGATCCCGCTCGGCGACGCCGTGGTCCAGGTGCGCCAGGCGGCGGCGGAACTGCTGCCCGCCGGCTACCAGATCAAGATGATCGGCCAGGCCGAAGAGTTCGGCAAAACGCAAAAGTACATGAGCTTCGCCTTTGGGCTCGCCCTGGTGCTGCTCTACATGGTGCTGGCGAGCCAGTTCAACAGCTTCCTGCAACCGGCCATCGTCATGCTCGCCCAGCCGCTGGCTGTGGTCGGCGGCATCGCCGCGCTTTGGATCTTCGGCCACACGCTGAACATCTACTCGATGATCGGCCTGACGCTGCTGATCGGCCTGGTAGCGAAGAACTCGATCCTGCTGGTGGACCTCACCAACCAGCGCCGCGAACAGGGCATGGCGGTCGACGCCGCGTTACGCAATGCCTGCCCGATCCGCATGCGGCCGGTGATGATGACCTCCGCCACCGTGATCCTCGCCCTCTTCCCCGCCGCGCTCGGCCTGGGTGCCGGCGCCGAGACCAACCAACCGCTATCGATCGCGGTAATCGGCGGCATGATCTCCTCGACCCTGCTGACGCTGGTAGTAGTGCCCGCGGTGTATTCGCTGATCGAAGGCCGACGAGGCGCAAGCTAAGAGTTATGCCTCCGGCGGAGACGGAGGCGGTATCCCTATGGGACGGCGCTGGCGGGACGGCGGCTAGGTGCCCGAAGCGGTCAGCTGGACAAAATGAGAACGGACTTTCGCGCCCAGCCCTCAAAGAATCTTGGATTCAACCGGCTACTGGATAGCGCGGTCAAAAAAATGATTCAGCGTGGCCGCCAGCTGCTTCAAAAATGCGGCCCGATCAAAGCCCGCCGGGTTGGCACCAACATCGCCATCCGGCGACGGGATGGGCATGCTTGGCGTGTCCATGAAGGCGTAATGGCCAGCGTTTTGAATCACGTGGTATTCCGCTTTGACGACGTTCTGCCGCACCCACTCGGCGTGGTAACGGGGTACCAGATAGGTGTCCTTTTCGCCGGCATAGATGGTCGTCGGAATACTGATTGCCGCAAGTGACTCTGCGCTGAACACCACACCCATTGGCGCCAGCGCTGCGACGGCGCGCACGCGTGAATCCCGCAATCCTTCGAACGATACTTCCTCGGCACCGCCAGTCGTCACCCGCCTCCCCATCGAACAGAAAATGGGGTCATCGCTGTCCATTTTGCAATGATTGACGACGCGCATGCGGTCAGGGGTGCCGCCGGCGAGGGCCAATACGGTGTAGCCACCGGCTGAGTGGCCCACCGCGCCGACGCGCGGACCGTGAGCATCGACGGGAATGCGCTGCTTCCATTCAGGGTCGCTCAAAATCGCGTCAATCACCCGTGACGCTTGCCGGGGACGCTCACTAAAGTAGTAGCCTCCCGGCACGCTAAACAGCGACTGGTCTTGCCAATTGTCACCCGGGTGCTTGATAGCAGCTACCAGATAGCCATTTTTTGCCAGCGCTTCGGCAAGACCGGTGTGGTTCAGCTCGGCACCGGCGGTGCCATGACTCAACACTATCAAGCCTTTGACGTTTGCATCCGGCTTGCCGTTGATGGCGACTGCGGGCGTGAACGGCCCCATCGGGATCGACCTGGCGCTGTCTTGCGTGGGATAGAAAAGCGCAACATGAACTGGCTCTTGGCCGCTGCTCTGAGCTCGGGCGTCGAATTGGCGCAAGCCGGCTTCGGTTGCCAATGCCGGGCCGGTGGCCAGCAATAGCAGTGTCGCTATTCCAAATATCACATGTAGCGAGCGAGCAGTACGCGAATCCAACAGCGAGAATTTCGGCATTGTGGATCATCCTAAATTGAGAGTTCAACCAGCGATATTTAGGGAACCCGATTGGCCGCGAACCCGTGGTTATTCGCTGAGGGAGCATGGCGCTTTCAAGCGAACCCATTCACCCTATACCTTCATACAGGATTAACAACCACAACCTAGCGATGGGCAATCCACCAAAAGCTCAATGACCGGAGTTCGCAAACTCTGGATTGATCACCTACAATGGAGTGAAGTCGCTCAATGGTAACGGCATAGCCATAACTTCAACGGACGAGATCTGCGGCGCCGATTGAACGGCCGCTTGCGGGTTCGTTATCCGCCTCAACGTCGGCTATGGACAAAAGGTCCGAGCGGCAGGCCATGGCCGGATGCAGTCCAAATTGCCCACCAGAACTCCCGGCAACATTGGCAGCATTTCGCCACGATCGCCGATGGACATCCATGGCGGCAACGATTGCCTGGATGCGCCGTCTCGCCAAACCCAAACCTTGCGAACTCGCCGTTCGCGCCCTGTAGCACTCATGCGCTACAGTGGCTTGCCTTACCTTGTTTGGAGCTCGACATGTCCACCACAACCATTCGCCTGCCGGATGACCTGAAAGCCCGCATCGCGGTGGCGGCGAAGCGCGCCGGAACGACGACGCATGGCTTCATACTCGAAGCGATTGCCGAGAAAGCCGAGCAGGCAGATCACCGCGCTGATTTCGATGCGGTGGCCGAAGCCCGCTACGCCGCCATCGTGGCCACCGGCAAAACCATCCCGTGGCAGGAAATGCGCGGCTATCTGGAAGCGCGCATCGCCGGCAAGACGATGAAGCGCCCGGTGGCGCGCAAGCTGGCGCGCTGAAGGTGTCCCGCATCGAGCTGGCACCCGAGCTCACGGAGGATTTCGAGCGCATCCTCGATGATCTCGCCAGCCATGAGGTGGCGAACTCCGGTCAGCGCATTGGCGAAATCATTGCTTCCCTGGACATTCTGGTGCGGCACCCGTTGATCGGCCGTCCGGTGGCGAATGCCAAGCGCGAACTGGTGATCGGGCGTCGTTCGCATGGGTATGTGGCCTTGTATCCGTAATGTGCCAGAGATCGATTCGGTCTTCGTGCTGGCGATACGCAGGCAGCGCGAGGCCGGCTACTCCGAGCGATATTCCGCCGGCTAAAACTTTTGTCTGCCGCCCCGCAGAAGTCGGCGCTGGCGGCACGGCGATCCATGGTCTAAGTATCAGTTCCGGCATGGCCAAACCTTCCCTGTAGCGCATCCCGCCCTGCGCGCCTGCGCTGACGAATTCCATTTTCATCATCGCCGCTACTGCGTTCGTCGATTGACCGCTCAGGCGGCTTGCGGGGATACTCGGCGGCTGCCCGGCAACGCATCCCGCGAATCCGCCAGGCGCCACCGCCCGATGACCCCGCCCCCGCCCGCCCCCCCGCCGCACGGTCTGCTGATCGCCAACCTGTTGGCGCAGATCGCCTTCGGCCTGCTGGCAATGACCATCTGCCTGCCGTCGATGCAGGAATGGGGCGCGATCTTCGGCGCCACGCAGGCCTCGGTGCAGCTGACGCTGAGCGGCTATCTGGTGGCCTACGGCGTGCTGCAGCTGCTGTTTGGCCCGCTGTCGGATCGCCATGGCCGCAAGCGCATCCTGATGGCCGGGCTGGCGCTGGCCGGGATCGGTTCCTTGCTGGCGGCACTGGCGCCGGACCTGCCGACGCTGATCGCGGCGCGTACGCTGCAGGGCGCCGGCAGCGCCGCCGGCATGGTGGTCGGACGCGCCATGGTGCAGGACCTGTTCCGCGGGCCCGAACGCACCCGCGTCATGGCCTGGGTCGGTATGACGCTGGGCTTCTGCCCGCCTATCGCGACCGTGATTGGCGGGCAGTTGCACGTGCGCCTGGGCTGGCAGTCGAACTTCCTGCTGATCGCCGCGCTGGCTGCGGTGCTGCTGGTCGCCGCGTGGCGCGGCCTGCCGACGCACGAAAGAAAGGTGTCGCCCGACACGCACTGGCTCCAAGAGATGGGCATCGCCTACGCGCGGCTGGCGCGCGAGCCGGCCTTCCTGCTTCATGTCGCCATACTGGCGCTGACCACGGCGGCCTTCTATGTCTTCCTCGGCGGCGCGCCGATCGTGCTCGGCAGCTACGGCGTCGGTCCGGCCGACATCGGCTGGTACATCATGTGCGTGCCCTTCGCCTACGTTGCCGGCAACTTCCTCACCAGCCGCCTGATCCGCCGTCAGGGCGAACGCCGCATGATGGCGATGGGCCAGCTGACCGCGGTCGCCGGCATCGCCCTGCTGCTGGCGCTGTCCGGCCTGAAGACGCCGCTGGCGTTCGCGCTGCCCTTGATCCTGCTGGGCATCGGCCATGGATTCCTGATGCCGTCCACCCTGGCCGGAACCGTCGGCGCGGTACCGGCGCTGGCCGGGGCCGCGGCCGCCGTGGCCGGCCTGATGCAGCAACTGATGGGTGCGCTGGGTGGCTATTCGGTGGGACTGGTGAGCCACGACGACACGGTGAATCTTGGCTTGCTGTTGCTGGCCTTCATCCTCGGCGCGATTGCCGCGCAGTTCCTGCTGCATCGGCGCTGAGGCGCCCACCTCGCGCTACGTGGTCGCGGCGCGCGCCAGGCACTTGCGCTGGCGTTCATCGACGCGGTTGGCGAACCATTCGGTGGTCAGCTTGCGCGTGATCTTCGGGCTCTTCAACACGATGCGCGGCAGCACGGCGCGCGGCACCGGCTGACGCTCGGCCCGGTCCGCCAACTCGAACACGCGGCGATACAGTTCGCTGCGCTCGAAAGCGAGCAGGTCGCCCTGCTCCAGCGCCTCGCGGATCGCGCCGTTGCCCAGGTCGAGGCGCCGCGCCAGCGAGCGCACCGCCAGTTCCGTGGCACCGGGCTTGCCGTCGTCATCGCCGCGTCGCACCAGGTCGCCATCGAGGTCGAGCGGAATCCCCGAGGCGATGCTCACCGCATTCTGGAAGGCGGCATTGCGGCTCGCATAATGCCCGGCATTGAAGTCGGCGTAGCGATAGACCAGCTTGTCGTAGTTCGCCGAATAGCCCAGCAGGTGGGCGATGCCGAAGTACAGGCCGCCACGCCGCGAAAACACTTCGTGGCGGATCGACTCCGGCACCGGGTAGGGGTAGCTTCGCTCCTGCGCATGGCGCTCGGCGAAGGCGATGCCGACCTGCATCGGCCCGCCGGTGCGCACGGGATTCCAGCTGGCGAACAGGCGCTTGCCCAGCGGCACGCGATCGATCAGGTCCTCGAAGACCAGGCTCAGTTCCTTTTCCGTCTTCACCGCGTCGATGCGCTCGGCGTAGCTCTTGCCGTTCGACGACGGCAGCTTCAGTGCCAGATGCACGGCCGCCGCCGGCACGCCGAGCCGCTCGGCCCGGCGATCGATTTCGCCCCAGGCGATCTGCCCCAGCTTCGGCACTTCGGGATCGGCGCGGTAGGTGGATTCCTGTTCGATCACGGCCAACACCGCGCAGATGTTTGCTAGCGTCGGGGAGATTTCCAGGGCGCTCAGCGCCGCGTAGATGTCGGTCGCCCAACCCGCGCGATCCGCCGTGCCGGCCGGCATCAGGCCGACGATTTGGGCGCGCACGTCGGCGGGGCGCGTCGGTGGAGCCTCGCGCAGCGGCGCGTCACCCGCGCAGCCGGCAAGCAATGCCGCGACGAGCATGAGCACGGGCAGGCCAAAACGGGTAGGCCCGCTGGGGGACACGGCGATCGGGGGCACCCGGCGGCTCACGCCGCGGGCTGTGGCATCAGCGGCACGGGCTTGCGCTGCATCCGGGAAAAATCGTTGCGCCCGATCATGTCGCGCAGGAAATCGAGGTTGCGCTGGATTCCCCTGACATAGGGATCGTCGCCTTCGAAATGTGCCGCAATGTAGCGGTAGGCGTGGTCGAACTCGCCCTCGAGGCGCGGCTTGACCAGGTGGTCGTAGAAATAGGGGGTCTTGCGCAGCAGGTCGGCCGGCGTAGGGTAAAGGATTACGGTGTTGCCCTGGTCATCGACCATGCGATCCGCACCGGCGGCGACGAACTCCTGGAACAGGAAATGGTGGCAGCGTTCCAGGTAGAAGCGTCCGGAAATCTGGCTGATGAGGTCCGAGGTGCCGAGCATCTGCCCCAGCGCGACGACATCCGGGGAATGGTGGCTCAGGGTCTGGTTGGCAGTGCGCGAAAAATTGGTGGTATGGATCAGTTCGGCCAGTTCGGCATGGCGCGCGTAGGGTCCGGCGGCAAGATAGCCGCGCATGAAGTCGACGCTGCGCTGCTCGTGTTCGTGAATCAGGCAGGCGCCGGCGATACCGGCCTCGGACAGGCGGCGAATGAAACCGACGTCGTGGAACAGCGCCAGCAGCACGCCCAGAGTGGCCAGGTCGGTGCCCAGCGCGCTGCCGTCGTCGCCATGCAGGGCCCGGTGACCATCGAGCATGCGCGCCATGGCCAACGCCGTGCTCATGGAATGGCGCAGGTCGTGATAAGGCGTATCGCAGGGCAGCAGGCCGGGATAGCGGCCCCAGAAGATGTCCTCGATGTCGATGAAGCCGGCGCGCAGGATGACTTCGTCGAAATCTCCGTGGCGCCTGACCAGGATGCCGCAGATGGCGTCCGCCACCGCGCCGGGGCTGGCCATGTTGACGGTGCCCGTCACGTCGCTCTGGTTGGCGTCGTACAGCATCGAATTCAGGCTGGGAATGCCGCCGTGCGGCTGAAACGGAGAGTCCAGGATGTGATTCCTCAACAAGTCGGTTCAGAGGTCTGTCTTGGTCGGGCAAGTATCCCGAGTCTGACCGCGTCCGTCAATCCGGGTTTCCCGCAAACGCCGGCCGGGCAAAAAAATGGATCAGACCAGCACCCAGGCCAGGGTCAAGGGGATGATCGCCAGCGATGCCGAATTGCCGATCAGCACGATCGAGGCAACGCGCTCCGGCTCCTGCCGGTAGCGTTCGGCAAAGATGTAGTTGAGCACCGCCGGCGGCAGCGCGCCGAACAGCACCAGCATCGCCGCGTCGCGCCCGGTCAGCCCGAGCAGGTGGTTCGCCAGCAGCGCCACCGCCACGCCGGCCAGCGGCGTGGTGAGTGCCCCGGCGATGCTGATCTTCCAGTCGGCGTGGCGGCTGTCGGTCAGGCGCACGCCGAGCGAGAACAGCAGCAGCGGGATCGATACGTCGCCCAGCATCTTGACGCCCAGCCACAAGGGCTGCCACAGCGGAAACTGCAGCAGGCTCACCGCCAGCCCGGCCAGCGCCGCGCCGATCACCGGCACCCGCCACAGGTTCCACAACCGGGCGTGATGGTCGAGCATCCAGGTGCCGAGCGAGTAGTGCAGGAAGTTTTCGACGAAGAACAGCACCACGGCGGCCGGCAGCGCGGCTTCGCCGAAGGCCAGCACCGCCAGCGGCAGGCCCATGTTGCCGGAGTTCTTGAACATCATCGGCGGCACGAAGGTGTTGGTCGCGACGCCCAGCAGGCGCGCCACCGGCCAGGCCAGAAGGCCGGTGCCGAACACCACGAGGGTGGCGCCGAGCAGCAGCGGCAGGTTCTGCGCGATGTCGAAGGACTTGGAAGCGAGTGCCGCGAACACCAGCGCCGGGACGAAGATGTCCATGTTGAGCTGGTTGGCGAAGGCCATGTCGGGCTTCTTCCAGCGTCCGTAGGCATAGCCCACTGCGACCACGGCATAGATCGGGAAGACGATGCCGGCGATGCGCTCCAGCATTTACGTCAGAGCACGTAGCGCGAGAGGTCTTCGTTCTTCGCCAGTTCGCCCAGCTTCGCATCGACATAGGCGCCGTCGATGGCGAGCTTTTCGCCGCCACGCTTGCCGGCATCGAAGGAGATCTCCTCGAGCAGCTTTTCCATCACCGTGTGCAGCCGGCGCGCACCGATGTTCTCGGTCTTCTCGTTAACCTGATAGGCGATCTCCGCAAGGCGCTTGATGCCGTCGGCGCCGAATTCGAGCGTCACCTCCTCGGTCGCCAACAAGGCCTGGTACTGGCGCGTGAGGCAGGCATCGGTCTGGGTCAGTATCCGCTCGAAGTCATCGACGGACCGCGAATCGAGTTCGACCCGGATCGGGAAGCGGCCCTGCAGTTCCGGAATCAGGTCGGAGGGCTTGGCCATGTGGAAGGCGCCGCTGGCGATGAACAGGATGTGGTCGGTCTTGATCATGCCGTACTTGGTCGATACCGTGGTGCCTTCCACCAGCGGCAGGAGGTCGCGCTGCACGCCCTGGCGCGACACTTCGGCGCCGTGGGCTTCCGAGCGCGAGGCGATTTTGTCGATTTCGTCGAGGAAGACGATGCCATTCTGCTCGACGTTCTTCAGCGCCTCGGTCTTGACTTCCTCGTCGTTGATCAGGCGCGCGGCTTCCTCGTCGGCCAGCGACTTCATCGCGTCGCGGATCTTCATCTTGCGCACGCGCTTCTTGCCGCCGCCGATATTTTGGAACATGCCCTGGATCTGCTGCGTCAGGTCTTCCATGCCGGGCGGGGCGAAGATCTCCATGCTGGCCTGCGGGGCGGCGACCTCAACCTCGATTTCCTTGTCATCCAGTTCGCCCTCGCGCAGCTTCTTGCGGAATTTCTGGCGGGTGCCGGAGTCTTCGCCCACCGTGTCACCAGCGCCGACTCTTGCAGGCGGCAACAGCACATCCAGCACTCGGTCCTCGGCGGCGTCCATGGCGCGATCGCGAACGATGCGCATGGCGTGTTCACGGCCGTTCTTGATCGCCGTTTCGGCCAGGTCGCGGATGATGGTGTCCACATCGCGGCCGACGTAACCGACCTCGGTGAACTTGGTCGCCTCGATCTTGATGAAGGGCGCATTGGCCAGCCGCGCCAGGCGCCGTGCGATCTCGGTCTTCCGACGCCGGTGGGACCGATCATCAGGATGTTCTTCGGCGTGATCTCGGTGCGCCGGGGTTCGGCCACCTGCATGCGCCGCCAGCGATTGCGCAGCGCGATCGCCCCCGCGCGTTTGGCGCGCGACTGGCCGACGATGTGCTTGTCGAGTTCGGAAACGATCTCCGCGGGGGTCATCTGGCTCACTCCAGAACCTCGATCAGATGGTTCTGGTTGGTGTAAATGCACAGGTCGCCGGCGATCTCCAGCGACTTCTTGACGATTTCCGCCGGTGTCAGCGTCGTGTTCTCCAGCAGCGCTCGCGCCGCCGACTGGGCGTAGGCGCCGCCGCTGCCGATGGCGACGATGCCGTGTTCCGGCTCCAGCACGTCGCCGTTGCCGGTGATGACCAGCGAATGGTCGCGGTCGGCGACGGAGAGCATGGCTTCGAGGCGGCGCAGCATGCGATCGGTGCGCCAGTCCTTGGCCAGTTCCACGGCGGCGCGCATGAGCTTGCCCTGGTGCTGCTCCAGCTTGGCCTCGAAGCGCTCGAACAGGGTGAACGCGTCGGCGGTGCCGCCGGCGAAGCCGGCCAGGATGCGCTCGTTGTAGAGCCGCCGCACCTTGCGCGCGGTTGCCTTGATCACGATGTTGCCCAGCGTCACCTGGCCGTCGCCGCCCAACGCGACGCAATTGCCGCGGCGCACGGACAGGATGGTGGTGCCGTGATATTGCTCCATTGAGTTCCCCGCGTATCGGTTCAGATGGCCTTGGCGCGCAGTTCCGCGACGTCGGCAAAGCCCTGCAGCTCGAGGTAGGCGGCGATCAGCGTGCTGAGGCCGACGATGCGCAGCTTCTTGCCCGCCGCATGGACGCGCTTGAGCACCTCGAGCAGGCTTTTCGCGCTGGGCGGGTCGATGCGCACCAGCTTGCGCGCGTCGATGTCGTATTCGTCGCGCCCGGCCAGCACCGCTTCGAGCGGCGCGAAGTCGGCGACCGAGGCGCCCAGCAACTGGTCGTGCAGGCTGTAGCCCTCGGCCTTGGGCGGCGGCAGGGACGACAGCTCGGGCGCCTCGTCGCGCCGCTCGGGCAGCGCTTCCCAGGATGGCGGCGAAACCTCGAAGGTGATGGCGTAATTCACCGCCGCCTCCTCGAAGGCCTCCTGCCGGTAGGCCTGCTGGTAAAGCTCGAGCAGCAGCAGCCACATCGCCTCGTTGCTGCGCTCCCCCACGACCAGCTTGGCCGAAAGGATCTGCGCCAGGTGCTCGGGACTGCCGAAAACAAATTCCTTGCGGGCCTTCTTCAGCGCGGCGAGGGCGCGCATCAGCAACGTGGCGCCATCGTTGTCGGCGTCCTCGAGCTTGGCCAGGTCCATGCGCACCATGGTGCTGGTCGCAGCCAGTTTCATGGTCTGCTTGAGCACTTCGCCGACGCGGGCATTGAGTGCCCCGGTGAGCGATACATGGGCGCGGCCACCGGTAGTTTCGGTGGCGCTGTGCTCGCCTTCGGCCGCGGCGGTCCATGCCGGCGGCGATTTCTCGAAGCGCCGGGCGAAGGTCAGCGCCAGCGCCTCGAAGGCGGGCCGGCGGCCGAGAACCTGCAGCAGGTCGAACAGGCCGCCCCAGGCACGCAGCGCGGCATCCCCCAGGTCCTCGCCGCTCTTGATGGCGGACTCCAGCCGGCGCATGGCTTCCAGTTCCTGCCCGGTGGCATACATGGTCGCCGCCTCGGCCAATGCCGGCGGCAAGGGCGCGCGCACCGGTGGCGGTGGCGGGGAGGACGGGGGCGGAGACGGCTCGTTCAGCGGTACCAGCGCGAGTTCGGACGCGGCCGGCTGCGCCGGCGGCGTATCGAACGCGCCGGGCACGGTGAAATCGAGGGACATCAGATCGTCTTCGTCTGCCACTGATCTGCCGCAGCTTCCGTCGCGCTGCCTGTGTTGGGGACAGGTCAGTATAACCCGCGCCCATGCGGCCGGGACAGGCAGAGCCCGGCCATCGCGATCAGGCACATGCAGCAGGTCACGGCCGCTCCGGCAGGCAAGTCGGCGAATAACGAAAGCCCAAGGCCAGCGGCATAGGCCAGAGCCCCTGCCAGCGACGCCGCCACAATCCGATTGCGTCCGCCGGCGCCATGAGTCGCCACCGCCGGCGCGATCAGGCTGGCGAACACCAGCAGCACGCCCACCAGTTGCACCGATGCGGTCACCGTCAGCGCGAACAGGCAATGGAAGGCCAGGCGGTGGTGGCTGCCGAAACGCGACCGCAGTGCCCACGCGACGAGGACGATGGCGTAGAGCGCCGCCACGGCCGCCAGCCCGCGCCAGCCGACCCAGAGTATCTGGCCGGCCAGCAGGTCGCGCAGGTGCTCGCCGCCGTGCGGATTGCCGGCCAACAGCAGGATTCCCGCAGCAGCCGCGAGGACGAACAGCAGGCCGATCAGCGCCTCCTGGATCTGCGGCCAGCGGCCCTCGGTCCACGTCAGCGCGGCGGCGCCGAGCAATGCCGCACCACCGGCGGCAAGCTGCGCGCCGACGCCGCCCCAGAGTTGGTCGAGATGAAGCAGGCCGGCCGCGATCACGCCGAGGGCCGCGACCTGGGCGATGGCGAGATCGATGAAGATGATGCCGCGACGCAGCACCTCGATCCCGAGCGGCACGTGGGTTGCCAGCACCAAGAGCCCGGCCACCATCGGCGCGACGAGCAGGCCCAAATCCAGCGGGGATGGCGTCATGTTCATTTGAGGGGCAGCAGCAGTCGCGCCACCGTATCGTCGAACAGCGTCGCCAGATCCTTCGCCGGCGGGGTACCGCCGACAGTAAAGGGAAGCACGACGATGGGCAGCCTGGTTTCGGCCGACAGCCACTCGGCGGGACGTGCCGAGTTGTAGGCAGCGCGGATCACCATGCGCGGCTTGCTGCTCGCCACCTGGTCACGCACCTTCGCCAGGTGGGCCACCGAGGGTTCGACGCCGGGCTTGGGCTCGAGGGTCGCGACCTCGCGCATCCCCAGCCAGTCGTAGAGGTAGACCCAGGCCTTGTGCTGCGAGACCACGGCGACGCCCTTGAGCGGCGCGGCCTGCGCCTCCCACTGCCGGATCCGCGCCCGCCAGCGCTCGGCGAAGGCAGCGTAGCCGCTTCGATAGGCGTCGGCATTTGCCGGATCGACCAGCGCCAGCCGTGCCGCCAGCGCCTCGCCGATGGCGAGGAAGTGGCGCGGATCGGTCTGGATGTGCGGGTTGCCGTCGGCATGAACGTCGCCCTCGGCACGATCCAGCCTGCCTGGAACTTCCAGCATGCGGACGAAGCCCGCGGCTTCGAAGTACCCCGGCTGGCCGGCCTGGATGCGCGGGTTGCCCGATTCCCGCAACACGACCGGGAGCCAGCCAATTTCCAGCTCGGCGCCGGTGGCCAGCAACAGGTCGGCATTGCGTGCGCGAGCGATCAGCGAGGGCCGCGCATCGACGTGATGCGGATCCTGCAGGGCGGTCGTGGCCGAGACGGCCCTGACCCTTTCGCCGCCGATCTCCTGCGCCAGCGCGGCCCATTCCGGCACCGTGCTGAACACATTGAGCGCCGCCTGCGCCGGCAGCGCCAGCACGACAAGGAGCATGAACAGGATGCGCATCGCCGCCCCCTCAGAACTTGTGCGCGCCATGGGCGCCCAGGCTCATGATGTACTGCAGCGTGACCTGGTTGTCGGTCACACCCATCATCGCCCGGTCACGCGCGTACTGCAGGCGCAGGCGCGAGAATTCCGAGTTGCTCCAGTCCAGCATCACGCTGTCGCGGCGCGGCTTGAAGTCGGCGAAGTAGTGATTGCCGGCATCGAGCAGGCCGAATACCGTGGCATCGTCGAAGGCCTTGCTGCCCCTGGCCAGCCAGTCGTGGCGGTAACCCACGCGCCACTTCGGCATGAACTGGAAGACCGCCGAGGCATAGCCGCCGCTCTGGCGGGTCGCCAGATCGCCCAGCGCCGCGCCGCCGGTGCAGGTGGTGGGGCTGGCCGCGTCGGCGTCATCGCAACGCCAGGTGCCCTTTTCGGTGCGGCGGAAAACCTCGCCCTGCAGTTTCAGGCTGCGCTCCGAGGCATTGCCGTTCGGCGCCCACTTCCAGACAAAGTCGGCGATGGCGGTACGGCTCTTGCCGCTGAAGAAGCTCTCTGCCTCGACCCCGCCGGTGTCCTCGAAATGCGCAGCGCGGTCGGCCGCCCTGGTGCTCAGGAAGGACAAGCCCGCCTGCCACGCATTCGCCGCGCCGACGTCACCTCCGGTCTTGACGAAGATGGCGCCGGCGCCACTGCCGTTCTTGTTGCGGTCGGTGCCGGGGAAGTTGGCGCCGCGACCCAACTCGGCGCCGAACTGCAGCATGAAAGGCGTCGGTGCCAGCCATTTCACCTGCACGCCGTCCTGCCGGTAGCCCTCGTTGCCGAACAGCACCTTCTGCATCAGGGTGGCATCGGCGAAGTCCCACTCGTGCGGATGCTGGGCGTTCTGGTAGCCGATGTCCGAGGCGAAGCGGCCGCCACGCACGCTGAATCCGTTGCCCAGCCCAAGCGTCGAAACGCTGGCTTCCTCGACTTCCACCTCGCCGGCGCCGGTCACGGCGAAACGGGCGACACCGCGGAAGCTGGGATCGATGTTGGCCGAGAACATCAGCTCGGAGTGCTCCAGCGAGACGCCGCGCCGATCGCCGCCATGGTCGTGGCCGGAGGGCCAGTAGCCGGAGACGACACGCTCGGGCACGTCCTGCATGCGCTTGGCCTGACCTTGCAGAACGAGGCCGATTTCCGGATTGAAGGCGCTGGCCTTTCCTTCGCCGGCGCGCGCCGTTTGCGTCGTCGCCTTGTCGGCGGCGGCCTTGGCCTGGGTCGAAGTGGATTCGGCCTGCACCAGGCGCCTCTCCAGTGCGTTGATGCGCTGCTCGTAGGCATTCTTCATCTGCGCGATTTCCTCGCGCAGGGCTTTAAGGTCGGCATCCGCGGCGCTTGCGGGAAATGCCGATAGCGCACCGGCGGCAGCCAGCGCGAACAGTGGTACGTTCTTCATGGGGTACTCCAGGTAGACAGGGACAGGCCCGGCGCATTGCGCCGGACGGAAACATCCGGATCAGGCCTGGAACGGGGGAGGTGCGCGACTGCGAAAGGCGGCGCGCGAGCCGAAAGTCGGCGCTGGCGACACGGCGCCGGAAAGTCCTTGATCGCCGCTGCCGGGATCGACACGGGCGAACCGCCCGGCAGCGGGCAGCATGTCGGCGCCCAGACCACTGGCGCAGGCGGAGCAGACGTGGGTCAGCGCTTCGGCACCGCCATGCTCGCTGTCTTCTTCGCTGGCACCGGCATCGGCGCCGGCGACGGCATGGGCAAGGGCGTCGCCGACATGGCCGACCATGTGCGCCAGCGCCAGTTGCTGGCCGAACAGCAACTGCACCACCAGCCAGCAGGCCAGCAGGATGTGGCGGCGCGGGCGCCTCATGCCGAACTCATGACGCCAGTGCACCGCAGCCGGCACACAAACCGCGCAAGTCGAACTCGACCTGCTGCAAGCGGAAGCCGCGCGGCAACCTGGGCGGCGGCGGCGGCTCGGCCTTGAGGCAGAACACCCCGCCGCAACCGGTACAGCGGAAATGGACGTGCTTGGCATGCTGGCGTTGCGCCCCGGCGGCGGAGAAGCGGAACACGCCGCGCGTATCCACCGCCTTCAGCGCGAGGCCGCAGGCCACCAGCGAATCCAGTACGCGGTAGAGCGTGACGCGGTCGATCGCCGCATCGCCGGCGCCGGCCGGCAGCGCTTCCATTTCCGCATGAGACAGGGGCTGGCGCGCCGCGCGCAGCGCGTCGAGCACGCGCACCCGGCCGCGCGTCACCTTGACGCCGGCGGCGCGGATCAGTTCGGACGACAGAGGCTCTTCGGCGGTGGCGGATGCGCGGACCATGTGCGCATGAAACCATAGCCCGCCTGCAAATGCAACACTGTTGCATTTGTGGCCTTGCTGTGATTGAATGGCGCCTCCCGTTTCACGGCGCCCGTACCAACCAGCCCCGATGTCCGCACCCCTGCTCACCCAGATCGTCCTCGCCTGCCTGCTCGGCGGCCTGCTCAGCGTGGCCGCCGCCGCGCTGGTGATGTTCGGCCTGCCGCGCAAGTGGCTGGGCTTCACGGTGAGCTTTTCCACCGGCCTGCTGCTGGCGACGGCGACGCTGCACCTGCTGCCCGAGGCGCTGGAAAGCGGCCTCACGCCGCGCGAGGTGTTCCCGCTGCTGCTGGGCGGCATCCTTGCCTTCTTCATGCTGGAGAAATACGCGCTGTGGCGCCACGCCCACGCCACCGCCGATTCCGACATGCACCAGGACGGCCACCAGTGCGACGACCACACCCACAGCCACCATCACCTGCATGGCGCCGCCGGCAGCCAGGGCGAGACGCTGTCGATCCTGGTCGGCGACGGCTTCCACAATTTCACCGACGGCCTCCTGATCGCGGCGGCCTTCCTCGCCGATCCGGCGCTGGGCTGGGGCACCACGCTGGCCATCATCGCCCACGAGGTGCCGCAGGAAGCCGGCGACTTCGCCATCCTGCTCGCTGCCGGCTGGAAGCGCGGCCGCGCGCTGCTGTGGAACGGCGTGTCCAGCCTGACCGCGGTGGCCGGGGGCATCATCGGCTACTTCGCCTTCGAGAACGCCCGCGACTGGGTCCCCTACATCCTCACCATCACCGCCGCGAGCTTCCTTTACATCGCGATCGCCGACCTGATGCCGCGCCTCAAGCGCGAAACGAAATCGGTCGGCTGGCACGGCCTGCTGCTCGCCGCCGGCATCGCCGTGGTGGTGTTCGGCAGCGGCGGCCATTCGCATTGACCAGGCACGGAGAATCCACCATGCGCCCGACACATTTGCTCGCCCTGCTCGCCATCCTGTCGCTACCTGCCCATGCCCAGCACGCCCACGGCGAGGGCAAGCTCGACGTGGTGATCGACAAGGACAGCATCGCCATCAACCTGGAACTTCCGCTCGATGCCGCCGTCGGCTTCGAACGGGCGCCGAAGAACGACCGCGAAAAGGCTGCGCTGGCCGCGGCGGAAAAGGCGCTGGGCGATGCAGCGCTGTTCGTGCCGACGCCGGCCGCCAACTGCAAGGCACTGCCGCCCAAAGTCGTGATGCCGGCATTCGGCGCCAAGGCCGGAGCCGATGACCATGGCGACATCGATGCGAGCTACGCCTTCCGCTGCGCCAACCCGGCAGCGCTGAAGGGCGTCGAAACCGGGATCTTCAAGCAGTTCAAGCGCCTCTACCGCCTGGAAGCGCAGCGCGCCGGGCCCACCGGGCAGGGCGCGGCGCGGCTGACGCCGAAGAGTCCTGCAATCACCTGGTAGCAACCGCTCCATGACGGCGCTGCGAATCACCAACCTGGTATTTCGCTGGCCGCGCCAGGCGGCGTCCTGCCTCGACATTCCGCGCTTCGAACTCGCCGCCGGCGAACGGGTCTTCCTGCATGGCGCCAGCGGCAGCGGCAAGAGCACCCTGCTCGGCCTGCTCGGCGGCGTCGCCGTGCCACAAGCCGGCCGCATCGAACTGCTCGGCACCGACATCACGCGACTCTCCAGCCGAACCCGCGACCGCTTTCGCGCCGACCACATCGGCTTCCTGTTCCAGCAGTTCAACCTGTTGCCCTGGCTGCCGGCGATCGACAACGTGCTGCTGCCCTGCACCTTTTCCGCACGCCGCCGCGAACGCGCAGGAGCCGACCCGCGCGCCGAAGCCGAGCGCATGCTGCGCCACCTCGACCTCGACACGACCAACTGGCGCAAGCCGGCCGGGGAGCTTTCCGTCGGCCAGCAGCAGCGCGTCGCCGCCGCTCGCGCGCTGATCGGCCGCCCGGAAATCCTGATCGCCGACGAGCCGACCTCGGCGCTCGACGCCGAACGCCAGCAGGTCTTCATCGACCTGCTGCTGCAGGAATCTGCCGCGGTCGGCGCCGCACTCATCTTCGTCAGCCATGACCAGCGGCTGGCTGGGCATTTCGATCGCAGCGTCGCCTTGCATGACATTAGCCTCGCCGCCCCGGAGCGGAAGGAATGAAGGCCGTGCTGCGTCTCGCCGCGCTCTCGGCCTGGAGCCGGCGCCTGACACTGGGCCTGACACTGGTCGCCATCGCGCTGGCCGTGACGCTGCTGCTCGCGGTCGAGCGCCTGCGCGTCGACGCGCGGCAGAGCTTCACGCAGTCGGTCTCCGGCGTCGATCTCGTGGTCGGCGCGCGCACCGGCAGCGTGCAACTGATGCTCTACGCGGTTTTCCATGCCGGCGCCGCGAGCAACGGCATCAGTTGGGACAGCTACCGCGCCATCGCCACGCACCCGGCGGTGGACTGGGCGCTGCCGCTGGCGCTGGGGGATTCGCATCGCGGCTTCCCGGTGCTGGGTACCAGTGTCGATTACTTTCGCCTGTTCCGCCATGGCGAGCGCGAGGCTTTGCAGTTCGCCGCCGGCCAGCCCTTCACCGGCACTTTCGAAGCGGTGCTCGGCAGCGAAGTGGCGCGCCGCCTGGGCTACCGAACCGGCGACACCATCACGCTCAACCACGGCCTCGGCGAACTCGGCCCGGCGCACGGCGACAAGCCCTTCCGCGTCGCCGGGATCCTCGCGGCTACCGGCACGCCGGTGGACCGCACGGTGCATGTCAGCCTGGAAGCGATCAGCGCGCTGCACCTGGACTGGATCGGCGGGGCGCCGGTGCCGGGCCTGGTCATACCCACGGAGCATGTCGCCAAGTTCGACCTGCAACCGAAACAGATCACCGCCGCGCTGGTCGGCCTCAAGCAGCGCGGCGACGTGTTCCGCATGCAGCGC
Source organism: Rhodocyclales bacterium (assembly GCA_016235805.1). Taxonomy (GTDB): domain Bacteria; phylum Pseudomonadota; class Gammaproteobacteria; order Burkholderiales; family Rhodocyclaceae; genus Sulfuritalea. Next base: position 59,513 of record JACRIY010000084.1, on the reverse strand, counting down.
TTCGTCAACCAGTATCGCGGCGAACCATTGCTGGCGGTGCTGCCCGGCGTCGCGCTGGACGAGTTGTGGCAGAACATCGCGATGATGGAACGCACCCTGCTCACCGTCTCCGCGCTGGTGGTGCTGGTCGGTCTGGCCGGGCTGGCGGCGACGTTGCTGGCGGGGCTCAACGAGCGCCGTCGCGAACTCGCCATCCTGCGCGCACTGGGCGCCGAACCGGGCGACATATTCCTGATGCTCACTGCCGAGGGTGTGCTGGTCACCACGGCCGGCGCGCTACTCGGCCTCGTGCTGCTGACTATCGGCAGCGGTCTCGCCGCGCCCTGGCTGCTGGATCGCCTCGGCGTGGTGCTCGGCACGCGCTGGCCGGGCCGCGAGGAACTTGCCCTGGTCGGCGCGGTCATTGCCACCGGTCTCATCGCCAGCCTGATCCCGGGCTGGCGCGCCTGGCGCATGTCGCTGGCTGACGGATTGACACCGAAACTCTGAGGAAGCCCATGCGCAAACTTCTGTTCCTGCTCGCACTATGCCTCGCCCTGCCGCTGCACGCGGCCGACGACTACAAGCAAATCAAGTGGGAGGCGCTGGTGCCCAAGGGCTGGGATCCGGCCAAGGACCTCAAAGCGCTCGACCTCGGCAAGCTGCAGGACTCCGACCCGCGTGCGATGGAAGCGCTGGAGAAGATGCGCGCGCTGTGGGACGCCGCGCCCACCGAGCCGACGCTGGCCGGAGCGAAGGTCAAGCTGCCCGGCTTCGCCATCCCGCTGGAGAACAAGGGCGGCAAGGTCTCCGAGTTCCTGCTGGTGCCCTACTTCGGCGCCTGCATCCACAGCCCGCCGCCACCGGCCAACCAGATCATCCACGTCGTGACCAGCAAGCCCGTGAGCAACCTGCACAGCATGGACACGGTCATGGTCAGCGGCACCATGAGCCTGAAATACTCCAATACGCCCTGGGGCTCGGCTGGCTACCGGCTGACGCTGGAGCGCATGGAGAACTTCAACCCGGCACCACCGCCGGAGGACAAGCGCAAGCGCTGAACCGGCTTCCACCAAGGCGCCACGCCCGCAATCGCCGTGGCGCCAGCGCCGACTTTTCAATCCACTTGCAGTAACAAGCCCTTGAGGTACTCGCCTTCGGGGAAGGCGAGATCGACCGGATGGTCGGCTGCGCCATGCAGGTGCTGCACCACGCGCGCCGTGCGCCCCACGTCTAGCGCGGCGCCGGCGACGATCTTGCGGAACAGCTCGGCATCGACGCCGCCCGAACACGAATACGTCATCAACAAGCCGCCCGGCGCCAGCAATTGCATGGCATGGAGGTTGATGTCCTTGTAGGCGCGCGCTGCGCGGTCGGCGTGCGCCGCCGTGTTGGCGAACTTGGGCGGGTCGAGTATGACGAGGTCGTAGCGTTCGCCGGCCGCGCGCAGGCTGCGCAGTTCGGCGAAGACATCGGCTTCGAGCCAGATCGCGCGCGCCGCGTCGAGTTGCGGATTCAGGGCCAGGTTGCGTTGCGCGGTGGCCAGCGCCGGGCCGGAACTGTCCATCGACACCAACTCGCGCGCACCGCCGGCCAGCGCCTGCAGCGAGAAGCCGGCCGTATAGCAGAAGCAGTTGAGCACGCGCCGGTCGCGCGCCAGATCGGCGGCGCGGCGGCGGTTCTCGCGCTGGTCGAGGTAGAAGCCGGTCTTGTGGCCGCCGACGATGTCGACCGCCATGCGCACGCCGTTTTCGGCGATCACGATATCGCCTTCGGGCGCACCGCCATGCAGCCAGCCGGTGACCGCTTCGAGGCCTTCAAGATTGCGCACCTCGACATCCGAGCGTTCGTAGATGCGCGCGCAGCCGGTGGCCTTCTGAAGAGAGTCGGCGATGGCGGCACGCCACTTGTCGGCGCCCGCCGTGGTCAGTTGTACCACCACCGTATCGCCGTAGCGGTCGGCGATGATGCCCGGCAGCCCGTCGGATTCGGCGTGGATCAGGCGCAGGCCCTGCTGCCCGGCAAGCTCCGGCAGGGCGTCGCGGCGCGCCACCGAGGCAGCGACGCGGCGCTTGAAGAAAGCGTGGTCGATGGTCTCTTCGGCGGCGAAGCTCCACATCCTGGCGCGTATCTGCGAGGCCGGACTCCAGGCCGCACGGCCCAATGGGCGGCCTTCGTGGGAAACGACGTCGACCGTGTCACCCGGCCGGGCGCGGCCGTCGAGCTGCGCGACGGCGCCGGAGAACAGCCAGGGATGGCGGCGCAGGACGGATTTTTCCTTGCCGGGATGGAGGATCAGGGTTGCCATGGCGTCATTGTGCGGCGTAATCGCAGGGCGTGCTCAGCGCGGCCTGCGCCAAGGCGCGCCGCCGAACTCCTCGACCAGGAAATCGACCATGGCGCGCACCTTGGGCGACAGGTTGCGTCCGCTCGGGTAGGTCGCGAACAGGGGCACCGGCTCGACGTGGTGCCAGTCGGTAAGGATCGGCACCAGGCTGCCAGCGCGGATCGCATCGGCCACCACCACGTCGGACAGGCGCGTGACACCGACGCCGGCTACTGCCAGTTGCAGCACGGTCTCGGCGTTGTTGGTGACGACGTTGCCGTCGACATGGACGACGCGGATGCCGTCGTCGGTATCGAAGGGCCAGCGCCGCAGCGCCGGCAGGCTGGTCATCCACAGGCAGTTGTGGCGCTGCAGTTCGTCCGGCGTATGCGGCGTGCCATGGCGCGCCAGGTAGTCGGGTGACGCACAGATCACGCGCTCCAGGTTGCAGATGCGGCGCGCCACGAGCGAGGATTCCTCCAGCGGGCCGATGCGGATCGCCAGGTCCACGCCTTCCTGCATCATGTCCAGTCTTTCGTCGCTGATCGTGATGTCGATGCCGACCGCCGGATGGCGCGCCTGGAAGCGGGGAATCGCAGGCGCCAGCTGGTGCATGCCGAAGGTCGAGCCGCAATGCAGGCGCAACTGGCCACGCGGACTGGCGCCGGCCTCCGCCACCTCGGCCTCGGCCTCTTCCATCGCCGCCAGGATGTCGCGCGCCCGCATGAAGAAGGCCTGGCCCTCGGCCGTCAGTTGAAGGCGGCGCGTGGTCCGCTGCAGCAGGCGGGCACCGAGCCGGTCTTCCAGCCGGGTCACCAGCTTCGACAGTGCCGACGGCGTCAAGCCCATATCCCGCGCTGCAGCAGAAAACCCCCCGGTTTCCACGGCACGAACAAAAGCAGTCATCTCGCCGGCACGATCCATGGGGTTATTATGGAATATTTTTCACCAATGTTGTGACTTAAGTGTTTATTGTTGTTTTCCGTAAAAGTAATTACATTGCAGTCATGCGATAGTGCATTGCAGCAAAAAAAGGAAATCATCATGGACAGCTACGACACCAACGAAATCGTCAGACAAGCCCGGGAAATGCGCGCCGCGGAAATGCGCCGCATCCAGGGACTGATGACTGCTCGCCTCGGGGTCTATGTCCGACTGTTGGCCGGATCCCTGGCCGACGCCGGCGAAGCCCTGCGTCCCCTGTTCTCCTGGAACCCGCAGAACGCCAAGCCCAGCCACCGCGCCAGCGGCCCCTCGCTGCTCGCCCGCGCCAGCCTGTCGCTGCGCACCCTCTTCAGCTGGAACCCGCAGGCGCACTGACCTGGCGTTCCACCACCGCCTCCTCCTCGGCCTGCACATTCAGGCCGCTCGCCCCACCCGAATTCGGTGGGGCTTTTTTTTGGTAGCTAACAGCAGACGGTGAATTGCCGACGACACGGAGACGCGATTCAGCGGGCGCCCGATTTCGGTGGGGCACTTGATCCAACCCATAATTCTAGGAGGGATATTGTGCTATAAGGCTAGCTCTTTGGCATTTTCAGATGACATGAGCCACGGCCTCCATTTTTGCAATGCCTACCCCGCAATGGCCAAGGCTGGACGGCTCGGCTTGGCTACGCTTGGCGCATGGTGCATTGCCTCGCCAACGCTGTCGAACCCGACAAATCCGGTGGTGGTGAACGGCACGGCGAGCTTCAACCAGGCCGGCAACGTGCTGACGGTGACCAACAGCAACGGCGCCATCATCAACTGGGACAAATTCGGCATCAAGGCGGGAGAAACGACGCATTTTGCCCAGACGGCGGCCTCCAGCACCGTGCTCAACCGGGTGCTCAACGACCCGACCGCGATCTACGGCACGCTGAGCTCCAACGGCAAAGTGTGGCTGGTGAATCCGGCCGGCATCATGGTCGGCCCCGGCGGGCGGATCGACACGGCAGGCTTCGTCGCCAGCACGCTCAACATCAGCAATGAGAACTTCCTCGCCGGACGCAAGCTGTTCGAGAACACGCCAGGCGCCGGCAACGTGATCAACCAGGGTGAAATCAGGACCCCGGCCGGCGGCAGCGTGTACCTGATCGGCAGCAACGTCGCCAACGAAAGCCTCATCAGCACGCCGCAAGGCGAAACGATACTGGCGGCGGGAGCCACCGTGAGCTTGGTGGACAGCGCCACCCCGGGCGTCAAGGTCGACATCACCGGGGCGGCGGGCAACGCCACCAACCTGGGGCAGATCACGGCCGAGGCCGGGCGCATCGGCATCGCTGGTGTCATCGTCAGGAACAGCGGGCTGGCCAACGCGTCCTCGGTCGTCAATGAGGGCGGACGCATCTTCCTTCGGGCCAGCCAGGATGTTTCAGTCGACGGCAACGGACGCATCAATGCGACAGGAAACCCGGGGGGCCACATCGAAATTATCGGCAACCAGGTTACTGTGACGGACAATGCCAGCATTGATGCCGGTGGCAGCCTATTGGTCGAGATGAAGGGACAGCAGCCTCTAGGCCCGCCAATTTTTGCGGCGCCGATCAATCCCGGCGTGATCGGTGGCAACTCCGTCATCAACCAGACCGGAGGATCTCTGTCGCTCGCCAATGGCAACGGTGCCATCATCAACTGGAACAACTTCTCCGTCCCGGCCGGCGGGAGCATCACCTTTCAGCAGCCGTCGATTTCTTCCGCGGCACTCAACCGGGGGCTAAGCGACCGGTGGACGCTCTATGGCACGCTGAACTCCAACGACAAGTTCTGGCTAGTGAATCCGGCCGGCATCATGATCAGTCCCGGCGGGCGGGTTGATACCGCCGGCTTCGTCGCCAGCACACAGCGCGTCATCAGTGCCGATTTTCATGCCGCGCGGTTGCAGGCCATCACCGACTTTACCTTTGCCAGGATATTTCCCCAGACCGGCGTTTCGACCCACGTGGGCGGTGGCATCCAGATTGTCGACAGGAGGGGCAGTGCCCCGCTTAGCGGAGGCGCGACACTGCCCAGCGCGCCCCTGAGCCTGATCGACAACGCCACACCAGGCATCAAGGTCGATATCCCGGCCGTCAGGGGCGCCACCAATGGACTTGACGGCATCAAGGCCGCGGCGATGCGCCACGGCATCGCCGGCGTACTGGTCAGGAGGCTTGGCGGGCCCGGCGCCAGCATCGGTCAGTGATCACGGCTCGCTCCGTGTACCAACATTGGGTGTAATTTCCTGGCGGGCAGGCGCTGCGTCAGTGAGCGCCGTAGGATGTACCATCCAGTCTCTGCGCCGATGAAAACCACCCTCTACCTTCTCCTTACCCTGCTCGTGGTCGCCACCATCGCGATCCAGTTCGGCGCGCTCAGCGGAAGCCGCCCTGCGGACATCGGCGTCAGCCAGTCGCGCCTGAAGCCGCTGTCATCGACGCCCAACAGCGTCTCCAGCCAGGCCGCGCTCTATCCCGGCCATCCGCAGCGTGACTATGCGGACATCAAGCCGCTTCCGTTGAAGGCCGGCGGCGCGGCACCGTCATTGCGGGTACTGGAAGGCGTGCTGCGGGGCATGCCGGGCATCGAAGTCATCGAGCAGCGGCCCGACTACCTTTACGCCCAGGCGCAGACGCGCTGGCTGAAGTTCGTGGACGACCTGGAGTTCTGGGTCAATCCCGCGTCCGGCGTGATCGAACTGCGCAGCGCGAGCCGGATCGGACGCAAGGATTTCGGGGCGAACCGGCAACGCATCGAGGCGATCCGCGCAGCCTACCTGGCGCAGCCGTAACGTCGCTCAGGCCAGCTCGCGATAACGCCCGCCGTGAAAGACCAGCGGCGCCTTCGGCTCGCGCCGGAAGTTCTCGATGAAGCCGACCAGGATGAGGTGGTCGCCGCCCGGATAGCGGATTTCGTTGCGGCATTCGAACCAGGCACTGCAGCCGGGCAGCAGCGGCGTTTCGCCAGCTCCGGCCGTCGTCGCGATGCCGGCGAAGCGGTCTTCCTGGGCCTGCGAGAAGCGTTGCGAGAACTCAACCTGGTCGGCGGCGAGGATGTTCACCGCGTAGTGGCTGCAGGATTCGAAGGCGGCCAGCGAAGGCGACGCGAGGCCGAGGCTCCACAGCACCAGCGGCGGCTCCAGCGAAACCGAGGCGAAGGAATTGATGGTGACGCCGACCGGCTGGCCGTCGGCGCCGCGCGCGGTGACCACGGCGACGCCGGTGGCGAACTCGCCCAGCGCGTCGCGCAGGGAACGGCTGTCGAACTGGATGGGGAACGGCTGGTTCATTGGGGTTGACCGTCAAAGGCTCTAAAATCGGCGACCTGTAATATTTCTGGAGCACCTGATGGGCATCGCCAAACGTATCGGCACTCCGCTTTCCCCTTCCGCTACGCGGGTCATGCTGCTCGGCTGCGGCGAACTGGGCAAGGAGGTCATTATCGCATTGCAGCGCCTGGGCTGCGAAGTCATAGGCGTCGATCGCTACCTCGATGCTCCCGGCATGCAGGTGGCGCATCGCAGCCACGTGGTGAACATGACCGACGGCGCAGCGCTGCATGCGCTGATCGAAAAGGAGAAGCCGGCGCTGGTGGTGCCCGAGATCGAGGCCATCGCCACCGCCGCGCTGGTCGAGATGGAGCGCGACGGCGTGGCCGGGCATTTCCCCGAGTTCATTCCCACCGCGCGCGCGGCGCAACTGACCATGAACCGCGAGGGCATCCGGCGCCTGGCCGCCGAGGAACTGGGACTGGCGACATCGCCCTACAAATTCGCCGACTCGCTGGCCGAGCTGCAAGCCGCCATCGACGGCGGCATAGGTTATCCCTGCGTGATCAAGCCGGTAATGTCGTCCTCCGGCAAGGGACAGTCGCTGGTGAGATCCGCCGCCGAGGTGCAGCAGGCCTGGGACTACTCGCAGGCCGCCGGCCGCGTCGGCGCGGGGCGCATCATCGTCGAAGGATTCATCGATTTCGATTACGAGATCACCCAGCTCACGGTGCGCGCCGTCGGCGCCTCGGGCGACGTGGAAACCTTCTTCTGCGAGCCGATCGGACACGTCCAGGTGAATGGCGACTATGTGGAAAGCTGGCAGCCGATGGCGATGACTTCGGTCGCGCTGCAGAAGTCGCGCGACATGGCCCGCGCCGTGACATCCAACCTCGGCGGACGCGGCATCTTCGGTGTCGAGCTGTTCGTCAAGGGCGACCAGGTCTGGTTCTCCGAAGTCAGCCCGCGCCCGCACGACACGGGCCTCGTGACGCTGGCGACGCAAAGGCTCTCGGAATTCGAATTGCATGCGCGGGCGATCCTCGGCCTGCCGGTAGATACCAGCCTGCGCCGGCCCGGTGCCTCGGCGGTGATCTACGGCGGCATGGAGGAAAAGGGCATCGCCTTCGAGGGCGCGGCGGAAGCGCTGCAGGTGCCGGAATCCGACCTGCGCCTGTTCGGCAAGCCGGAAAGCTTCGTCAAGCGGCGCATGGGCGTGGCCGTAGCGAACGCCGACACCACGGACGAAGCGCGGCAGCGCGCCAAGCTCGCCGCCAGCCGGGTGAAGCCCGTCAAGGGGTGAGCGTTCCCGCCGGGCCGCCCCAAGGGAACGCCGTCAAGACCATGGAGCCGCGCCAGCGGCGAACCGTAGTCACCCCCTCCCACGGGGAGGGTGCCGGGGGGAAGGCCGTTTCATCGCCCCAGCCGCGCGGCTTTGCCGCGCGCCTGATCCGCTGGCACAAGCGTCACGGTCGCCACGACATGCCGTGGCAGAACACCACGGATCCCTACCGCGTCTGGCTGTCGGAGATCATGCTGCAGCAGACCCAGGTGACGACCGCGACGCCCTACTACGAGCGCTTCCTGCGGCACTTTCCACGGCTCGCCGACCTCGCCGCCGCGCCGGTCGAGGAGGTCATGGCGCTGTGGAGCGGGCTGGGCTACTACGCCCGCGCGCGCAACCTGCATGCCTGCGCGCAGGCGGTGATGCGCGAGCATGGCGGCGAGTTTCCGCGTCATCCGGACGTGATTGCCGGACTGCCGGGCATCGGCCGCTCGACGGCCAACTCAATTGCGACCTTCTGTTTCGGCGCTCAGGCGCCCATCCTCGACGGCAACGTCAAGCGCGTGCTGTGCCGCGCCTTCGGCATCGAGGGCTTTCCGGGCAATTCGGTGGTGGAAAAGCGCCTGTGGCGACTGGCCGGCGAATTGATGCCGAAGCGCGAAGGAGGCGTCTACAACCAGGCGCAGATGGACCTCGGCGCCACCGTCTGCACGCGCGGCAAGCCGCGCTGCGACGCCTGCCCGCTCGATGACATCTGCGTCGCTCGCGCCGCGGGCCGCACCGGCGAGCTGCCCGAACCGAAACCGCGCAAGACGATCCCGCAACGCGAGGCAACGCTGCTGGTGCTCTGCCACGACGGCCGCATCCTGCTCGAAACCCGCCCGCCGGCAGGCATCTGGGGCGGCCTGCTGTCCCTGCCGGAACTGCCGGAGGCCACGGACGCCCGCCAGTGGGCGGCGCAACGCTTCGCCTGCCGCGTGATCGCCGTAGCGCCAGCGCCGACTCTTGAGCACGCCTTCAGCCATTTCCGCCTGCGCATCTCGCCGCTGCTGCTGGACGTCGAGCCGCAATCTGCAGCGATGGAATCCGGCCTGCGCTGGATCGCCGGCGACGATCTCGCCGCGGCCGCGCTGCCGGCGCCGGTCAGGCGCATCCTCGAAGCGCTTCAGGCGTCCGGCAGCAGCCCCTTGCTTTCCAGGAAGCGATAGATGATTTCCAGGCGGTCGATGCTGTCCTCGATCTCCAGCAGTTTTTGCCGGGCGACGAGCGGGATCGGCAGCAGTTCGGCATAACGCATGCCCAGCCAGCCGGCATCGAAGAAACGGTGCGGCGTGGCCGGCGCGCTGGCTGCGGTGCCCAGGTCGGCGACGATGGCGCGCAGCAGCGGCACCAGTCGCGCATAGGAGCCGGGCACCGGCAGCACCGGCGGCGACTCGATCAGGTCGACCTCGCCGCGCAGCAGGCCGGATGGCTCCACCCAATGGCGCTTCAGGCGAAAGCGATCGCCGCCCTGGGCGACGATGTCCAGCACGCCGAGTTGCTGCATGTCCCAGTCGGCGATGTGGGCCAGCGTGCCGACGGCATGCGGCTCGGCCGGCTTTTCGCCGGGACGGGCGACTTCCTCGCCGGCGGCAATCAGGCAGATGCCGAAGGATCCGGACTCCTTGAAGCAAGCCTTCGCCATGTCCATGTAGCGCTGCTCGAAGATGCGCAGCGGCAGCCGTCCGCCGGGGAACAGCACCGAACCGAGGGGAAACAGAGGAACGATCATGGCGTGGGCGGCTCCGTTGATGGTTTGGCCAGCAGGCGCGCGGCGACCAGGCCGTTGATGGTGCCGAACAGGAATGCCGCGGTGGCGAACAGCGGCAGCAGGTAGAACACGCCGTCATGGGGCACCAGCCAGGCGCGCGCCAGCAGCAACTGGCCGCCGATATGGGCGAAGGCCGCCAGCACGCTGGCCGACACCGGGCCGAAGAAGCGCGGCGGCAGGTGTTGCGCTGCCGCCAGCACCGCCAGGCTGCACAGGGCACCGGCGAGCGCGAGGAAGAAGCCCGGCGCGAGGAACTGGCCGATCACCAGGCTGCCGGCGACCACGCGCAGCAGGCTGACCCAGGCCGCGTCACGCCAGCCGTAGCGCGCCAGCACCACCAGCACGATGATGTTGGCCAGCCCCGGCTTGATGCCCGGCAGCGGGCTGGGCAGCGCCGTTTCCGCAACGGACAGCGCGATTGCCGCCGCCGCATAGCGCGCGATGCGGTAGTCGTCGGCCGTGACCGGCAGCTCAATAGTTGATGGTGTCATAACCGGCATGCGCTCCGCCGCGACCGGCGAGTTGCAGCGTGACGTGGTTCGGCGCGCAGATCGCCACCGCGTTGGCGCGCGTCAGCCAACCCTGCTGCACGCAGTACTGGCGCGGGCCGGGGTCGGAGAGGACGCGGGCGCGGCCTGGCTGCACCTCGATCACGGTGGTGCCGATGGCGCCGGTGACTTCGTACTTGCGCGCCACGTTGAGCGCCAGTTCGGTGACCAGTTGCCCGTCGCGCTTGACGATGGCGCGATCCGCCACGCCCCCGCGCCACAGCAGAGGGAAGGACGTCGCGACCAGCGCGGCACAGCACAGCAGCAACAGCCAGTCACCCGGCCTGAGCAGCGTGCGCCAGGGAGCCTGACCCGGGCCCGCCGCCTGCTCCAGCAACTCTCGCAGGCCGTCGGGAATCCGCTGCGTCATTGGACTACCCTCCCCCCATTCCCCTCCCAATGGAAGGGGGTGACGAGTGTTCGCCGCTGCGCGGCTCCGTGGCTTGACTGGCGCCGCTTGGGGCGGCCCGGCGCAACGCTCATTCGATCAGGCTGCGGTGCCGCACCAGCACGCGCGCCGATTCGCCGAAATGCGCGGCCAGTCTTTCGGCGAGATACACGGAGCGGTGCTGGCCGCCGGTGCAGCCGATGCCGACAGTCAGGTAGGAGCGGTTGTCGCGCACGTAAGCCGGCAGCCAGTCGCCGATGAAGCGGCGCAGGTCGGCCTCCATGCGGGCCACTTCCGGCTGCGCTTCGAGGAAGCGGATCACCTCGGCGTCGCGCCCGGTGAGCGGGCGCAGCGCGGGATCGTAATGCGGGTTGGGCAGGCAGCGCACGTCGAACACCAGGTCGGCGTCGAGCGGGATGCCGTGCTTGAAGCCGAAGGACTCGAACAGCAGCGTCAACCCGCGCCGCTCGTCGAGCGCGGCGAATTCCTTGATGCTGGCGCGCAAGGCATTTGCGCGCAGGTTGCTGGTGTCGATATGGTGGCCGAGCGAGGCCAGGGTCTCCAGCGCCTCGCGCTCGATGGCGATGGCCTCCGCCAGGGTGACGTCGTCGCCGGCCAGCGGGTGGCGCCGGCGCGTTTCCGAGAAACGCTGGATCAGCACGTCGTCGCGCGCGTCGAGGAACAGGAAGCGCAGCGTGATGCCCTCGGATTCAAGCTTGCGCAACTGCGGCGGCAGCGCCGCGATGCTCGACCCGCCGCGCATGTCCACGGCCACCGCGACCAGCATGTGGCCTTCCAGCCGCAGGTGGGAAACCAGGTCGGACAGCAGCGGCGCGGGCAGGTTGTCGACGCAGTAGTAGCCGGCATCCTCCAGCACGTTGAGCGCGATGGACTTGCCGGACCCGGAAAGGCCGCTGATGAGCACGACTTGCATGCCCGAAAGAATAGCGGATAACGCGCGGCGCAGGCAGCGCGCCGTGCCGCCGGCGCCGACTTTTCGCTTCGCTCGCGACGCGGGATCAGGCGAGTCGCTTCACCGCGTCTTCCAGGGAGGTCACCGTGCGTTCGACATTGCCCAGCTTGTCGAGGCCGAACAGGCCGACGCGGAAGCTCCTGAACTCCGCCCCCTCGTCGCACTGCAGCGGCACCCCGGCGGCGGCCTGCAGCCCAAGCGCGACGAACTTCTGCGCAGACTGTATGCCCGGGTCGGTGGTGTAACTGACCACCACGCCGGGCGCTTCGAACCCGGCCGCGGCAACGCTGGCATAGCCGCGGCCGACGAGCATGGCGCGCACACGCGCGCCCAGTTCCAGTTGCCGGGTGCGCGCCAGCTCCAGGCCGAAGCTTTCGGTGTCGCGCATCGCGTCGCGCACGCGGCGCAGGGCATCGGTGGGCATGGTGGCGTGGTAGGCGTGACCGCCGGTCTCGTAGGTTTCCATGATCTGGCGCCACTTTTTCAGGTCGCAGGCGAAGCTGCTGCTGGTGGTTTCCGCCATGCGCGCGATGGCGCGTTCGCCCAGGCCAACCAGCCCGGCGCAGGAAGGCCCGCTCCAGCCCTTCTGGGGCGCGCTGATGAGCACATCGACGCCGATCGCGCGCATGTCCACCCAGAGCGCACCGGAAGCGATGCAGTCGAGCACGAAGAGGCCGCCGACCTCGCGCACGGCGGCGGCGACGGCGCGCAGGTAATCGTCGGGCAGGAGCATGCCGGAGGCGGTTTCGACGTGCGGCGCGAAGACCACGGCCGGGCGCTGGGTACGGATCGCCGCCACCACCTCGGCGATCGGCGCGGGCGCGAACGGCGCCTGCGCCCCCTCGCCCTGTCGCCGTGCCTTCTGCACCGTCGTCGTCGCGGCGAAGCCGCCCGTGTCGAGGATCTGCGACCAGCGGAAGCTGAACCAGCCGTTGCGCAGCACCAGGCAGTTCGCACCGCCGGCGAACTGGCGCGCCACGGCTTCCATGGCATAAGTGCCGCCGCCGGGCACCACCGCCACGGCGTCCGCGCCATAGGCCCGTTTGAGGGTGGCGGAGATATCCCGCATCACGCCCTGGAAGGCCTTCGACATATGGTTCAGGGCGCGGTCGGTGTAGACCACGGAATATTCGAGGAGCCCGTCGGGGTCCACATCGGGCAGCAGGGCACGCATTTTCAGCTCCATCAAGTCAAGAAAGTTTTCAAGGGATTTCAGAATGTGCCCGGATAGGCGCCGCCGTCGAGCAGCCAGTTCTGCCCGGTGATGAAGCCGGCCTGCGTGGAACACAGCCAGGCGCAGGCCGCACCGAATTCCTCGGGATTGCCGATGCGGCCCGCCGGAATCGTCGCCACGCGCTCCGCGAGCACCTGCTCGTAGGGCAGGCCGCGCGCCTTGGCCTGGCCACCGATCACCGTGGCGATGCGGTCGGTGTCGAAGAAACCTGGCAGCAGGTTGTTGATCGTCACGTTGTGCGCCACGGTCTTGCGCGCTAGGCCGGCGACAAAGCCGGTGAGGCCGGAACGCGCGCCGTTCGACAGGCCCAGCACATCGATCGGCATCTTCACCGCGCCCGAGGTGATGTTCACGATGCGGCCGAATTTCTTTGCAATCATGTGATCCACGGTGGCCTTGATCATTTCGATCGGCGCCAGCATGTTGGCATCGAGCGCGGCGAGCCAGTCGTCGCGCGACCAGTTGCGGAAGTCACCCGGCGGCGGGCCGCCGGCGTTGTTGACCAGGATGTCCGGTTGCGGGCAGGCAGCCAGCGCGGCGGCGCGGCCTGCCGCCGTCACGATGTCGGCGGCCACGGCCGTCACGGTGACCCCGGTCGCGGCGCGGATTTCGGCCGCGGTCCGTTCCAGCGCCTCGGCGCCGCGCGCCACCAGCGTGACATTGGCGCCTTCGCGCGCCAGGGCGAAGGCGCAGCCGCGGCCGAGGCCCTTGCTCGATGCGCAGACCAGCGCGGACTTGCCCTTGATTCCGAGATCCATGTTCAGCCTTTCAGAAAAGACGCGACCAAGCGGTTGAAGGTTTCCGGCTGCTCGATGCACGAGAGATGCGAGGCAGAAGGAATGATTTCGAGCCGTGCGCCGGGGATCGTCGCGGCGATGATTTCGGACATCGCCGGCGGCGTGCCGGGATCGTCGGCACCGGCGATGACCAGGGTCGGCGTGGTGATGGCACCGATTTTCCCGGTGATGTCGAGCGCGCGAATGGCGCTGGCGCAGCCGATGTAACCGGCGGCTGGAGTATCGGCAATGAGTTTCGCAATGCGTGCCGCCTCGAGCGGCTGCGCGCTTCGGAAGCCGGGGGTAAACCAGCGCCCCAGCGTACCCTCGACCACGCCGGCGCAGCCCTGGGCGCCCACGATGGCGATGCGCTCGTCCCACAGCGGGCCGGCCTCGGGCGGTATGCGGCTGGTCGAATTGGCGATCACCAGCCGGTCCAGGCGTTGCGGCACGGCGAGCGCGAGATGCTGGCCGATCATGCCGCCCATCGACAGGCCGACGAAGTGCGTGCGTTCGACCTTCAGCGCATCGAGCAGCCCGACCACATCGGCAGTGAGCTGGTCGAAGCTGTAGGCGCCTTCCGGTGCGGTCGTTCCGCCGTGGCCGCGCGTGTCGTAGCGCAGCACCGTAAAAGTCGGCGCCAGCGACACGGCGAGCGCATCCCACATGCTCAGGTCGCAGGTCAGCGAATGCGAGAGCGTGACCCAGGGCCCGCTGCCTTCGATCCTGTAGTTGATGGTGATGCCATTGACTTCCACAGAGTTCATGCTGCCTCCAGTTTGGCGACCGACAGGGCCAGCCACTTCATGCCGGCGTTGCCGAAGTTAACCTGCACCCGCGCGTCGGTTCCGCTGCCTTCGGCGTTGATGATGACGCCGAGGCCGAATTTTGCATGCATCACGCTCTGGCCGATGCGGAATCCGCTGCCGCCGGATGACTCGCTGCGGCGCGGAGTCGCGCCATACGACGAAGCGCCCGACGTTCCATAGGAACGGCTGGCCGAATCCTGCATGGCGAAGCCGCCCTTGCCGGCGCGCGGCGTCAACCACTTCACAAGCTCCTCCGGCACTTCGTCGAGGAAGCGCGAGGGCAGGTTGTAGCGAGTCTGGCCGTGCAGCATGCGGGTCTGCGCGAAGCTGAGGTAGAGGCGCTGGCGCGCGCGGGTGACGGCGACATACATGAGGCGCCTTTCCTCTTCCAGGCCTTTGTCTTCATTCATGGAGTTCTCGTGCGGGAACAGGCCGTCCTCCAGGCCACCGATGAACACCACGTTGAACTCCAGGCCCTTGGCCGAATGCACGGTCATCAATTGCAGCGCGTCGTCGCCCTCGCCGGCCTGGTGCTCGCCGGCTTCGAGCGAGGCGTGCGCCAGGAAGGACGACAGGTCGTTGCCGTACTGCCCGGTGATCTCGCCGTCCGGGTCGGGCGTGCCTTCCTCGGCGACGAAGCTCGCGGCGGCATTGATCAGTTCGTCGAGGTTGTCCAGCCGCTCCTGGCCTTCCTTTTCGTTCCGGTAATGGGCGCGCAGGCCGGACAGTTCGAGCACGTGATCGACCAGTTCCTGCAACGGCAGGTGGGCGGCATCACGCAGCGTGACGATGAGCTGCGCGAAGGCGGCGAGCTTGGCGCCGCCGGCGCCACCGACTTGCGGAATCGCCGCGTGCAGGCTGCTGTTGGCCGCCTTGGCGGCATCCTGCAGGATTTCCAGGCTGCGCGCGCCGATGCCGCGCGTGGGGAAATTGACGACACGGGCAAACGCCGTGTCGTCGTCGGTGTTGGCGATCAGGCGCAGGTAGGCCAGTGCGTGCTTGATCTCGGCGCGCTCGAAGAAGCGCAGGCCGCCATAGACGCGGTAGGGCAGGCCGGCGTTGAACAAGGCATGTTCCAAGGCCCGCGACTGCGCATTGCTGCGGTAGAGCAGGGCGATCTCGGCACGGGTGTGGCCGTCGCGCTGCAGGGCCTTGACCTCCTCGACGATCCAGCGCGCCTCGTCGCCTTCGCCATAGGCTTCATGGACGCGGATCGGCTCGCCGCTGCCGGCCTCGGTCCACAGGTTCTTGCCCAGTCGCTGCGGATTGTTCTTGATGATGGCGTTGGCAGCGTCGAGGATGTTGCCGTGGGAGCGGTAGTTCTGCTCGAGGCGGATCAGGTTCTGCACCTTGAACTCGCGCTCGAAGTCGGCCATGTTTCCGACGTCGGCGCCGCGGAAGGCGTAGATGGACTGGTCGTCGTCGCCGACGCAAAACAGATTGGCGCCACCACCGGCGAGCAGCTTCAACCAGCGGTATTGCAGCTTGTTTGTGTCCTGAAACTCGTCAACGAGGACGTGACGGAAGCGCTCCTGGTAATGCCGGCAAAGCGGCTCGTTACGCTCCAGCAATTCGTAGGAACGCAGCAGCAGTTCGGCGAAATCGACCACGCCTTCGCGCTGGCACTGCGCTTCGTAGGCTTCGTAGAGTCCGACACGTTTCCTGGCCCAGTCGTCCCAGGCTTCGACCGCCGCCGGACGCAGGCCCTGCTCCTTCTGCGCGTTGATGAAATGGCACAGCTCGCGCGGCGGGAACTTCTCGTCATCGACGTTGAGCGACTTCAGCAGGCGCTTGACCGCCGACTGCTGGTCGGCCGAGTCGAGGATCTGGAACAACTGCGGCAGGCCGGCGTCGCGGTGATGGGCGCGCAGCAGGCGATTGCACAGGCCGTGGAACGTCCCTATCCACATACCGCGGACGTTGATCGGCAGCATGCCGGCCAGCCGCGTCTGCATTTCCTTGGCCGCCTTGTTGGTGAAGGTCACCGCCAGGATGCCGGGGGGCGACACCTGCCCGGTTGAGATCAGCCAGGCGATGCGCGTGGTCAGCACCCGCGTCTTGCCCGAACCGGCGCCGGCGAGGATCAGGGCATGGACCGGCGGCAGGGTGACGGCCGCCAGCTGCGGCGCGTTGAGGTGGAAAAGCAGGGGATTCATGGGCTGGGCCGGCGGGTGGAAGCTCGATTATATCGACCGAGCCGCTGCCGCGTTCTTCCGGAGTAAGCACTAACAATGGTCGCCGGCACTGGAATCAGGAGCAAATATTGATTTTTTTGCATTGCACAATCTTTTCTTGCTTTAGAGCAATTCACCCATACGTTGACTGTAGAATCCGCCATGCTGCAATGCACCACATTGTGTGCTTGAAGGCCTTCCTGGCTCACAAGGCCGGGATGGCCCGAAATTTAGGAGAACCACCATGAGAACCGCCCCCAAGACACCGAAACTGCTGCCCTGGCTGGCCAAGAAGGCCTGCATCAGCGACGTACGCGCCGCAGCCCTCTGGCACGACGCCGAACGCTGGGCCGCGCGTCAGGCGGCACCCGGTTCCTCGACCTACTTCAAACTCGCGGTGGATCGCCTGATGGAACTGGTCGCTGCGGAATCGCTGCGCGCCGACGCCGCCTCGTTTGGCTGGCGGCCATGGGCGCGCACCCAGGCCCGCTTCTGGGCCGTCTCGATGCAGGTGATGCACGAAGGGTCGGCGCTGACCGCACGGGGCTGGCGCCTGCTCGGCTCCGCAAGGAACCAGCGGCAGCAACTGCCGGGCTGAGTTTCCGCCCCTACCCCCGCCTCGAGGCGGGGGGTGAAATTCGCTCGTTGCGCTCGACTATCACCAGGCACTCAGAACCGGTCGATTCACGCTACTTCGCCACGCGCGGCGTGAGTTCCGTCGCCGCCTTCAGGCGGGCAGCCGCCCTCTCGGCGTCGGCCGCGCTGGCATAGCCCCCCAGCACCACGTCGTAGGTCCAACCGCCGCCTTCCGCTGCCTGCGGGCGGATGCGCGCTGCGAAGCCCGCATCGCGCGCCTGGTCGTAGATCGACAGGGCACCGGCCTCGCTGTCGGCCCTGCCGGCGACGACGCGCCACTTGCCGCGCGTACCGGCAGCACCGTCGCCGGAGATGATGTCTGTCTGCCGTGCCAGTTTCGCGAAGGTTTCCATGTCCAGCGCCTTCACTTCGGCTCCCTTGCCGGCCGGTGCATCGAAATAGGACATGGCCTGGGACATCTCCGTGGACTGACCGGCGCGAGTGATTTCGATGCGCCCCTCAAGCAGGGCCACCAGGTCGCCGTCCTTGTCGGTCTTGCCCCAGACGTCGGTGCCGCGAATGCCGATCGTTGCAGTGCCGACACGGATCGCAACGTCACGCGGCAAGGCCTTTTTCAGCTTCCCGGTGGTGAAGCGAAACGCCCCGGCGAGGACATCGAGCGCGCCGCGAAATGCCTTCTCCGGCTGCAGGCTGCGGGTGTGCAGGCTGAAACGCGCCGACTCGCCGAGCTTGACCCGGCTGCCTTCGGCCAGCATCAGGTAGACGCGCGCGCCGGGCCCGGTACGCAGCACATCGCCGCTTTTCAGTGCCATGCCGGCCGCCAGCGGTTGCGTCATGCCGCCGCGATCCAGCCAGGCAGGCGCCTGCACGACTTCGACGATGGCGGGCGCCGCGGCCCAGGTGGTCGTGGAAAGGAAGACGGCAAGGGTGAAAACCCAGGCGAACAGCCGGTTCAGGGGACGCATGCAAATCCTTTCAAACAGAGTCGGCGGGTATAATTCCGCGCTTTGCCAGCACTCATAGCAGACGCCCCGGCCATGCAGGAAAAATACCTTCCGACGGAAATCGAGCAGGCCGCACAGGCCTGGTGGAACACCTCGCAGACCTTCCGCGCCGCGGAAAACTCCGACAAGCCGAAGTACTACTGCCTGTCGATGTTCCCCTACCCGTCGGGCAAGCTGCACATGGGGCACGTGCGGAACTATACCATCGGCGATGTGCTCTCCCGCTACCACCGGATGAAGGGCTACAACGTGCTGCAGCCCATGGGCTGGGACGCTTTCGGCCTGCCCGCCGAGAACGCCGCGATGCAGAACAAGGTGCCGCCGGCGAAGTGGACCTGGGACAACATCGCCTACATGAAGAAGCAGCTCCAGTCGCTGGGTTTCGCCCTCGACTGGGAGCGCGAACTGGCGACCTGCGCGCCCGAGTACTACAAGTGGAACCAGTGGCTGTTCCTGCGCATGCTGGAAAAGGGCGTCGCCTACAAGAAGACCCAGGTGGTGAACTGGGACCCGGTGGATCAGACCGTGCTCGCCAACGAACAGGTCATCGAGGGCCGCGGCTGGCGCACCGGGGCGGTGGTCGAGAAGCGTGAGATTCCCGGCTACTACCTGGCCATCACGAAATACGCCGACGAACTGCTGTCGGCGCTCGACACGCTGCCGGGCTGGCCGGAGCGGGTCAAGACCATGCAGGCCAACTGGATCGGCAAGAGCACCGGCGTGCGTTTCGCCTTTCCCTACGAACTCGATGGTCAGCAAGGCAAGCTCTGGGTATTCACCACGCGTGCCGACACCATCATGGGCGTGACCTTCTGCGCCGTCGCCGCCGAGCATCCGCTGGCGACCCATGCCGCGAAGAGCAATCCTGCCCTGGCGGCCTTCATCGACGAGTGCAAGCACGGCTCGGTCATGGAAGCCGACATGGCGACCATGGAAAAGAAGGGTATGCCGACCGGCATCTTCGTCGACCATCCGCTGACCGGCGAGAAGGTCGAGGTCTGGGTCGGCAACTACGTGCTGATGAGCTACGGCGAAGGCGCCGTGATGGCGGTGCCGGCCCATGACGAACGCGACTTCGAATTCGCGAAAAAATATGATCTCGCCATCAAACAGGTGATCGCCGTCGAAGGCGAGGCGTTCTCGCTGGCCGGCTGGCAGGAGTGGTATGCCGACAAGCAGCGCGGGCGCTGCGTCAATTCGGGCAGTTACGACGGCCTGAACCTGGAAGCCGCGGTCGCCGCCATCGCCGCCGACCTCAAGGCGAAAGACCTCGGCGACATCCAGGTGCAATACCGCCTGCGCGACTGGGGCGTTTCGCGCCAGCGCTATTGGGGCTGCCCGATTCCGCTGATCCATTGCGACTCTTGCGGCACGGTGCCGGTGCCCGACGAAGCTTTGCCGGTGAAGCTGCCCGAGGACTGCGTACCCGACGGCTCGGGCAACCCGCTGGCCAAGCGCGCCGATTTCGTCGATTGCGCCTGCCCCAAGTGCGGCAAGCCCGCCAAGCGCGAAACCGACACCATGGACACCTTCGTCGATTCGTCCTGGTACTACGCCCGCTACTGCGTCGATCCGACCACGCGCGCGGCGAACACCGCGATGGTCGATGCCGGCAGCAATCACTGGATGCCGGCCGACCAGTACATCGGCGGCATCGAGCACGCCATCCTGCACCTGCTCTACTCGCGATTCTGGACCAAGGTGATGCGCGACCTGGGTCTGGTCAGCTACGACGAGCCCTTCGCCAACCTGCTGACGCAGGGCATGGTGCTCAACCACATTTTCAGCCGACGCACCGACAAGGGCGGCATCGAGTATTTCGCGCCCGAGGAAGTCGAGCTCAAGCGCGACGAAGGTGGCCATGTCATCGGCGCTACCGGCAAGGCCGACGGCCAGCCGGTGGATTACGGTGGCGTCGGCACCATGTCGAAGTCGAAGCGCAACGGCGTCGATCCGCAATCGCTGATCGATGAATTCGGCGCCGACACCGCGCGCTTCTTCATGATGTTCGCGAGCCCGCCGGAGCAGACCCTGGAATGGTCAGACTCGGGCGTCGAGGGCGCCTACCGCTTCCTCAAGCGGGTCTGGGCTTTCGGTCACGGCAGCCAGGCGATCGCAGGCCGCGCCCTGCCGGCCACGCTCGCCGCCGGCCCGGCTGCGTTGCGGCGGGAGATCCACCTGCTGCTCAAGCAGGCCAATTACGACCTCGGCAAACTCCAGTTCAACACCGTCGCTTCGGCGGCGATGAAGATGCTCAATGCGCTGGAGAAGGCGCACAAGGAAACCAGCGCGGACGATGCCCACGCGCCGGTGCTGGCGGAAGGCTTCGGCATCCTGCTGCGCATGCTGTCGCCGATCGCGCCGCACATCTGCCATGCGCTGTGGATCGAACTCGGCTACGGCACCGACATCCTCGCCGCGCCCTGGCCCGAGCCGGTCGAAGCCGCCCTGGTGCAGGACGAGGAAGAACTCGTGCTGCAGGTCAATGGCAAGCATCGCGGCAGCATCCGCATAAAAGTCGGCGCTGACAAGGCGGCGATCGAAGCCGTGGCGCTGGCCTCGGAAGGTGCGCAGAAGTTCATGGAAGGCAAACCGGCAAAGAAAGTCGTCGTCGTGCCGGGCCGTCTGGTTAACATCGTCGTCTAGCTATTCGGGGAGCTGCAATGCGCGCCGCCAAACTGAGCATCATCACGCTGCTGCTGGTACTGCTGGCCGGGTGCGGCTTCAAGCTGCGCGGCAGCGCGGAGCTGCCCGGCTACCGGTTGCCCTTCGCCACCATCGCGCTGTCGCTGGCGGAAACTTCCGAGTTCTACGCCCAGCTCAAGCGCACCATCGAGGCCTCCTCCCCGGGCACGCGCGTCGTGTCCGACCCGCGCGAGGCGGAAGCCGTGCTCGCCGTGCTCGGCGACCGCAGCGAAAAGATCATCCTGTCGCTCACCGCCGCCGGACGCGCCCGCGAATACCAGTTGGTGCGCCATTTCACATTCAAGGTGCACGGCAACGCCGCCACGCCGGCGGCACCGCCGGTCAAGTACAGCGACGCGCCGGTGGCCGGCCCGACCGAATACCTGCCCACCAGCACGATCACGCTGCGCCGCGAAATCACCTTCAGCGACGACCTGGTTCTGTCCAAGGAGTCCGAAGAGGCCCTGCTCCTGCGCGACATGCAGAACGACCTGGTACAGCAGTTGATGCGCCGGCTGGCCGCGGCCAGACTGCAGCCGGCCAAGGTCGCCGAGTAGCGAACATGCTGCTGCGGCCCGAACAGCTCGCGGCGCATCTCGACAAGCCGCTGGCGCCGCTCTACCTGCTGCACGGCGACGAACCGCTGCTGGTGATCGAGGCCGGCGACGCGATCCGCGCCGCGGCGCGCAAACAGGGCTTTGAAGAGCGCGAAGTGATCGTCGTCGGCACCGGCTTCAAGTGGGACGACCTGTTCATGGCGGCCGGCAACATGTCGCTGTTCGGCGGCTCCAAGCTGGTCGACCTGCGCATTCCCTCCGGCAAGCCGGGACGCGAAGGCAGCGAGGCGCTGCAACGCTACACCGGAACCCTGGGGCCCGGCATCGTCACCCTGATCACCCTGCCCGAACTCGACTGGCAGGCGAAGAAGGCGGCCTGGGTCACGGCGCTGTCGAACGCCGGCGTGGCCATCGAATGCAACGCGCCGCCGCTGACGCGCCTGCCGCAGTGGATCGCCGAGCGCATGGCGCGCCAGAAACAGAGCGCGCCCAGGGCCGCGCTGGAATTCATCGCCGCCCACGTCGAGGGTAACCTGCTCGCCGCACACCAAGAAATCCAGAAACTCGGCCTGATCCATCCGCCCGGCGAAATCTCCCTGGAACAGGTCGAAGCCGCCGTGATGAACGTCGCCCGCTACGATGTGTCGGATTTGCGCGACGCGCTGAAAGGCCGCGACACGGTACGCGCCGCACGCACGCTGGAAGGCCTCAAGGGCGAGGACGCCGCGCCGCCGCTGGTGCTCTGGGCGCTGGCCACCGAAGCGCGCAGCAGTTCCGCCCGTCCTGCGCTCTTGCACGCGGCGAAGATTGACCGCATGATCAAGGGACTCGCGCGCGGCGACATATGGGACGAGTTTCTTCAACTGGCGTTGAAGATAACTCGTCAGGGAATGCACCCTCACCCCCGCCCCTCTCCCCAGGGGAGAGGGGTGACCGATGCAGGCCGCTGACGCGGCAAACTGGAACACGGGAACGGTAATGAACGTGAAGGACTACATGCAGCAGGTCGGCAAGGCGGCGCGCGAAGCCTCGCGCGCCACGGCACGCGCCTCGACCGCCGCCAAGAACACCGCCCTGCTGACGATGGCACAGGCCATCCGCGCGCGCGTATCCGAACTGCTCGCCGCCAATGCCGCCGATGTCGCCGAAGCCCAAGCCAATGGCCTCGACGCGGCGATGCTCGACCGCCTGACGCTCACCGAAAAAGGCGTTGAAGCCATGGCGCTGGGCCTGGAACAGGTCGCCGCCCTGCCCGACCCAATCGGCGAAATCAGCGACATGAAGCGCCGCCCTTCCGGCATCCAGGTCGGCCGAATGCGCGTGCCGCTGGGCGTGGTCGGCATCATTTACGAGGCACGGCCCAACGTCACGGCCGACGCCGCCGCGCTGTGCCTCAAGTCCGGCAATGCCGCGATCCTGCGCGGCGGCAAGGAAGCCATCCGCTGCAACCAGGCCATCGCCGCCTGCGTGCGCGAAGGCCTCGCCGCCGCCGGCCTGCCGGCAAGCGCGGTGCAGGTGGTCGAAACCACCGACCGCGAGGCGGTGAGCCACCTCGTCGCCATGCCGGAATACGTCGATGTCATCGTGCCGCGCGGCGGCAAGGGACTGATCGAGCGCGTGTCGAAGGAGGCCCGGGTGCCGGTGATCAAGCACCTCGACGGCAACTGCCATGTCTATGTCGATGGCGCGGCCGACGCGGCGAAGGCGCTGGCCATCCTGGAGAATTCCAAGACCCAGCGGCTGGGCACCTGCAACACCGCCGAATCGCTGCTGATCGCGCGTGGCGTCGCCGTGTCGCTGGCGCCGACTCTTTGCGCCATGCTCTCCGCCAAGGGCGTCGAGATCCGCGGCTGCGAGGAAACCCGCAAGCTGGTGCCGCAGGCCATCGCCGCGACCGAAGAGGACTGGTACACCGAATACCTCGCCGCGATCATCTCGGTGAAGATCGTCGCCGGCATCGACGAGGCGATCGCGCACATCAACACCTATTCGTCCGGCCACACCGAGAGCATAGTCACCGAGAACTACACCGACGCGATGCGCTTCCTGCGCGAAGTTGATTCGGCCTCGGTCATGGTGAACGCCTCGACGCGCTTCGCCGACGGCTTCGAATTCGGGCTTGGCGCGGAGATCGGCATTTCCACGGACAAGTTCCACGCCCGCGGCCCGGTCGGCCTCGAAGGCCTCACCTCGCTGAAGTGGATCGTGCTCGGCAATGGCGAGGTACGCGCCTGACGCTGTTCGCGAGCCCGGCGAAATAGACTGATCCCCAGCCGAGCCCTACCGACCGTGATTGCCAGCGCCGCCACCACTGCAGGCAGACCGGACCAGCCATTCGATGTCTGCATCGTCGGTTCCGGCCCGGCGGGCATCACCGTCGCGCGCAGCCTGCCGAAATCGCTCAGTGTCGCCCTGGTCGAAGCCGGCGGCTTCGATTACGAGGCGGACTCGCAGAAGAGCTACGAGGGCGACACCGTCGGCCTGCCGCCGGACTACCTGTCCACCACCCGTTCGCGGCTGTTCGGCGGCAGCAGTTTTTGCTGGGGCGGCGTCTGCCGGCCGCTCGATGCCTACGACATGGAGCGCAAGGACTGGCTGCCGGCCAGCATCGCCTGGCCCTTCGGGCGCGAGGAACTGCTCCCCTATTACGACCGGGCATCGCAACTGCTGGGACTTCAATCCTTTTTTGCCGATGGCCGCGACCGCCGGGCTCTTACCCGCGACGGCGGCCACTCGGAAGGCCTGGTGCTAATCCCGTTTCAGCACAGCGATCCCACGATGCGCTTCGGCACCGAGTTTCGCGATGAACTGGTGCGCGCGGAGAACATCACGCTGTTCCTTCACGCCAACGCCATGGCTTTCGACAGCGCACCGAACGGCGATGTCCGCGCGCTGGAGCTGGTCGACAAGGCAAAGCAACGTTCAACCATCAGCGCCCGGTACTTCGTGCTGGCCACCGGCGGCATCGAGAACGCCAGGATCCTGCTCAATTCGACCAACGCGCACCCAGCCGGCCTGGGCAACCGGCACGACCAGTTGGGCCGCTACTTCATGTCGCACACGCCGATCTGGGGTGCGGGCCAGATCGTCTTCGCCGACAGCCCGGCCCGCGACATGGAAGGCCGGCTCCGCGCCACGAAGGGGCGGATCTGCCTTTCGCTCGACGATGACATAAAGCGGCGGGAGCGCCTCCTGAACCTGGGCCTCGCTCTGCAGTACGGTCGCCGCCAGCGCCTGTATCGTGGCGAACGCCAGGTCGCCAGGCTGCGCGAGCAATTGCTGAAACTCGGTATCGGTCTGAACCTCGGTGCGGGCGACAGCGGCAACAACGATTTCGTCGAGCGCGCCGTCGCGGGCTTCGCCAAAAGCACGGGCCAGGGCGAGGCGGCGCTGTTCTCCTTTTTCGCACTGCCCGAAGCGGTGCCGGACCCGGACAACCGGGTCACGCTCTCGAACCGCAGCGACGACTACGGCATACGCCGCGTCAGCGTGCGCTTTCAGACCAGCGAACAGGAAGCGCAGAACCTGGAGCGATCCCTCGCCCTCATCGCGAACCGGCTCGGCGGCCAGGCACTGGGGCGGGTCCGCATCGAATTCAATGCGCATGACCCGGCCACGCGAGTAGCCGACCAGCATCACATGGGGACGACGCGCATGCACGACGACCCCAGGCGCGGCGTGGTCGACCGCGACTGCATCGTGCATGGCACACGCAACCTGTATGTCGCCGGCAGTTCCGTCTTTCCGTCCGCCGGCTTCGTCAATCCGACCTTCACCATCATCGCGCTGGCGCACAGGATCGCCGATCATCTCGCGCGCAGTGTGCTGCATCAAGGCGGAGCGTCCCATGGCTAAATGGCCGAAGCTCGATCGCCGCAAGTTTCTCCTCCTCGTTTCGGGCCTCGGCGTCGCGCTCGGCGCCGGTGGCGTCGCCACCGGGGTGCTGGTCTTCTCCGGCGGCAACCCGCTGCTGCCGGGGTTTCGCCTCGATCCGGACGCGCTGCTGCACGTCGCCGAGAAATACTTTGCCAGCCACCCGACGGAGAAGAGCGCCGAATTCCTGGAAAGGGAATTGCTCGCGGCGGTCGCGCCGAGCGGCGCCGGTGCGAGCCTGGTCGATGCCCTCGCCGCCGCCGTCCGGCGCGATTTCGATACGCGAAACACGGTGGTGCTGGATGGCTGGATCCTGTCGCGCACCGAAGTACGCGTCTGGGTGCTGCAGGCCTTGAAATAGAGGCCACGCGGCGCTCGCCTACATTGGCGCGGTCAGGCTGAGCGCCGAATCGAGGAAGCGGAACAACACCGTGGGCGGATGCCAGCCGTCGGCCGTGCGCAGGACCTTCTTCACCGAATCGTTGAGCTGCAGCTCGATCCGGTAGTTCGCAGGAAAGGTGCGGTCCCAGCGCGGCAGGGCCTGCTTCAGGTAGTCCAGTTCGTGTTCTTCGCGAATGATCACGCCCATGGTTTCCAGCAGCGTCAGCTTCGGCCAGTGCTCGCCGCCGGGCCGGCCGTAGGTCACAACGCCCATGAAGCGCTGGAAGTCCGCATAAAAAGCATCGCCCGGATCAACGAGCTTGCCATTGGAATAGATCGCGTCCATGAAGTAGGTGATCTGCCGGTTGCGCGGCGGCTGCTTCGACCACTGGTAGATGAGGTCGTGCAGCGTGGCCGACATGCACATTTCGAGATGCCCGCCGACGATATAGACATGGGATGCGGTCACCTCGAACTTCAACTCGCCACCCTGCGAGAAAACCCAATAGTCGGGGTTGCAGTCGTCCATGAAGTAATACTCGAGTGGCGAGTCGTCCTGCAGGTAGATGACCGGAATGCGGCGTTCCCTGGCGAAGCGCACCGCCTCGTCGACGCCGCGCTTGGTGGAGAACCGGGCGTCGTGGAAGGATGTGGCGTGGGTCACGATCAGCACCGCATCGCCTGCCGGCTTCACGTCGGCCGGCGCGGTGAACTCGTGGGGCGGACAGCGCGCCCAAGCCGGGGACGCGAAGCCGAGCAGCGCGGCAAGTAGCGAAAGCAGCGCAAGGGCGCGGCGAATCACCACTTCACGCGCACCGTATAGTCCAGCAGCACCTTGTCACCCGGCGGCACCGTCACCAGCCACGAGGCGACGCGCGCCGAGTCTTTCGTATGCTTCTGCGATTCCTGGATCATCTCCCAGTCGCCGGGCATCGGCTCCTGCACGCGCACCGTCACCGCCTCGTCCTTGGCGTTGCGCAACTCGATGCGCCAGGAGGATTCGCTGACATTGTCGGCGATGCGCTTGTAGCCGGTCTGCTTGCGCTCGGCAGTGATGTCGAAGGCCTCGCCCAGCCTGAGCTTGAGCTTTTCGTTCTTCGCCGTGTGCTCGATGCGGTCCTCGCCGACGAATTGCGCCGCACCCTTGCTGTCCTTTGCATAGACGCGCACGATGCCGGCCGGCAGCGGCTTGCCGAGCTGCCCGCCCTTGTTCTCGAATTCCAGGAAGACGGCGGGCTTCAGCTTCTGACCGACCTGCGTGTAGCGGTCGCGGTAGTACCAGTCGTTGCCGGCCAGAAGATACTCGCGGCGCACCGGCACGGCGGCGGCCGAGAGCAGCGCGAGCTGCTTGGTCTGGTTGTCGGCGATCGAGGTCGGCCGCTCGAAGCTGTAGAGGTGGTAATCCATCAGCGCTTCCTGCGTCGCTTCTGCCGCCTTCGCGCGCGCCGGCGCCGGGGCCATCGCGTAAGCCATCTGTGCCTGCGGCGGCCGCACCCGATTCACAGTGCCGGCGACTAGCTGCAGCGTGGTGTTGTCGAAACCTGCGCCGCTGCGATTGGTCAGTGTCACCCATCCGTTGAGGTCCAGGCTCTTGCCGTCGGAGGACAGGTTGGCGACGTAGTCGGCCTTCCACGCGAGACCCGCCGTGAGATAGGACAGCTCCACCGACTGCTTGTCGCCGGCGGCATCGAGCAGCACCGACAGCGTAGGACGATCGCGCAGATTGGCCGGCACGGAATCGAAGGCCAGGCGTCCGGGCACGCCGGTCTCGATGCGGTCGGCAAAGCGCAGCACAGTGCCTTGTCCGGCGGCGAGCACGGTGGCCGTTTCGCGGCGTTCGGCATCGCTGGTCGGATGCGAACGGATCACCGTCACTTCGCGGCCGACGTATTTTTCCAGCAGCTTTTGCGGCGTCAGCAGGTCGAAATCGAAGTTCTGTTCGATCAGCACGAATGGCTGGCCGCTGACCGCGCGCAACAGCGCCGTTTCGGGGCGCATCTGTGCCGCCACTTCGCGGAGCGAAAGCCGCGCCAGGCCGGCCGGCAGATCGACCCGGCGGCGCTCCTTGACCAGCGCCAGGTCGTCGTTGTACACGGTCACGGCCACCGCCTCACGGTCGGCGGCACCGGAGCCGACGTCCCTGGCGCTCTCGGCGCCGTGCGTTAGCGTCGCCGCCAGCAGCATCGTCAATGTCAGGGATATTCGTTGCATGGCAATCTCCACGTCGAGGGTCTTCAAACATAGCATGACTGCATCGGCGGTATCATGGCGAGATCGAAACCCAAAGGAGCATCGAGATGAAAACGGAGTTTCAGTGCAGGCTAACGCCGGCACTATCGGCGTTAAGCGCAGCGGCCGGAGCTAAGAAACTTGCCGCCGCATTGCTCATGGCCCTATCCCTGCCGGCACTGGCTGCGCTCGAAGTCGCCGGCGTGAAGTTCGAAGACAAGGTGAAAGTCGGCGCTGGCGACACGGTGATCAATGGCGCCGGGCTGCGCAACCGGGCCTTCTTCAAGGTCTATGCGCTCGGCCTCTACCTGCCGCAGAAGGCCTCCACCACGGCTGACGTGCTGGCCGCAAAGGGCGCCAAGCGCATCGCCATCGTCACCCTGCGCGACCTTACCGCCGAGGAGTTCGTCGACGCCCTGATCTCGGCCCTGAAGAAGAACCACGACGAACCGACGCTGAAGTCGCTGCAACCGAAGATCGACCAGTTCCGCAGCACCATGCTGACCATCGGCAACGCCCCGGAAAAATCTGTGGTCAATCTGGACTGGCTGCCCGACACCGGGACGCGACTTTCCTTCAATGGCGCGCAGAAGGGCGCCGACATCGCCGGCGAGGACTTCTATCGCGCGCTGCTGCGCATCTGGCTGGGCGACAACCCGGCGCAGGACGACCTCAAGGAAAAGCTGCTCGGCAAGGCGTCCTGATGGCGGATGGCGCCCTCGCCGGACTCAGGGTCCTTGACCTCTCGCGCGTCCTGGCCGGGCCCTGGGCCTCGCAGTTGCTGGGCGACCTCGGCGCCGAGGTGATCAAGGTCGAAAAGCCCGGCAGCGGCGACGACACGCGCGGCTGGGGTCCGCCCTGGCTGGCCGACGGCGCCGGCCAGCCGACCACGGACGCCGCCTACTTCCTGTGTACCAACCGCAACAAGCGCTCGCTGACCGTGGACATGACCCGACCCGAAGGCCAGGCCATCCTGCGCGAACTGGCGGCACGGGCCGACGTGGTCCTGGAGAACTTCAAGGTCGGCGGCCTTGCGGCCTACGGCCTCGACTATGCCAGCCTCGCCGCGATCAATCCGAAGCTCGTGTATTGCTCGATCACCGGCTTCGGCCAGGACGGGCCCTACGCCGCGCGCGCCGGCTACGATTTCCTGATCCAGGGCATGGGCGGCCTGATGAGCGTCACCGGTCGCGCCGAAGGCGAGGACGGCGCCGGGCCGCAGAAGGTCGGCGTGGCACTGACCGACATCCTCACCGGACTGTACGCGGGCAACGCCATCCTGGCGGCGCTGCTGCACCGCGAGAAGACCGGACAGGGACAGCACATCGACCTCGCCCTGCTCGACGTGCAGGTGGCCTGCCTCGCCAACCAGGCGATGAACTACCTGGTCTCGGGCAAGGCGCCGCGACGCATGGGCAACGGCCATCCCAACATCGTGCCTTACCAGGATTTCCCCACGGCCGACGGCGACATGATCCTCGCCATCGGCAACGACGGCCAGTTTGCGCGCTTCTGCGAGATCGCCGGCCATGCCGAGTGGGCGCAGGACCAGCGATTTTCCAGCAACGCCGCGCGCGTCAAGCATCGCGCCGAACTGCTGCCCCTGCTGCGCCAGGCTACGGTGATGAGGACCACGGCGGAATGGATCGCCGCGCTGGAGAATGCCGCCGTGCCCTGCGGCCCGATCAACGACCTGGCCGGCGTTTTCGCCGATCCGCAGGTGATGCATCGCGGCCTGCGCGTCGACCTGCCGCATGCCGCAGGAGGCATTGCACCGCAGGTCGCCAACCCGATCCATTTCTCGGCGACGCCGATCGATCACGGGCGTGCGCCGCCGCTGCTTGGGCAGGACACCGAGGCATTGCTGCAGGAACTGGGCCGTAGCAAAGCTGAGATAGCCGCGCTGCGCGCAGGGGGTATCGTCTAGCCCCACGCCCTGCATCAGGCCCCGGAAAAAGTCTTAAACTCTCGCCAACTTCAGCATCTGGAATCGACATGACGGACAGCGTAGCGACCCAAAGCGGCATCGAAGAATCCCTGGCGAAGACACTGGCCGGCATCGAAATCCCGCCGCGCCCGGCCGTGCTCGACAAGGTAATGGCGGAAATGCAGTCCCACGATCCGGATTTTCGCCGCCTGGCCAACCTGATCGTCGCCGACGTCGGCCTTGCCGCGGGCCTGATCAAGACCGCCAACGCGCCCGCCTTCGGCTATCGCAGCAAGGCCACCACGGTGCGCGACGCCCTTACCATGCTCGGCCTGATCAACGTGCTGCGCACGCTCGCCGGACTTTCGCTGCGCACGGTCCTGCCCGAATCGCCGGCAATGAAGGGCTTCTGGGAAAGCTCGTCGGGCACCGCCTTCATCTGCGGCTGGCTGACGCGGGAACTCGGCATTCGCGACGGCATCCGCTCGGAGGATGCCTACACCTACGCCCTGTTCCATGATTGCGGCATTCCGGTGCTGCTGCATTCGCTTCCCGGTTACGAGCAGACCTTTACCTCGAGTCGCGAGGCGGACCGTTCATACGCCGAGATCGAGATCGAGCGCCATGAGCTGAGCCATGCCCAGGTGGGCTCCGTCATGGCCGAGAGCTGGTTCCTGCCCGAAATCCACGTCCAGGCCATCCTCCACCATCATGCCGACCGCATCTTTCCGCCGAACATGCCCGGACTCGCCGCCGGCACGCGCCGCCTGATCGCGCTTGGACAACTGGCGGAAAAACTCCACGCCGACCTCACCGGCGGCGCGGACCACGGCTGGAACCTGACCGGCACGGATCGGCTCGAAGTGCTCGGCATCGGCGAAGACCAACTGGACGGGCTGCGCAACGGCGCAGGCAACATCCTCGACAGCATGGGCTAGCGGTCAGCTCTCCAGCACCCGCAATTCGGCATTGGTGTAGCGCAGGCGGCTCGCAAGCACGCTGGCGATCCCTTCCATCAGGCGCAGGCACAACTTGCGATGTTCGTCCGCCAGCTTGTCGAAGGCATGGCGGGAGAGCACGTAGAGCTCGCAATCGGTGAAGGCGACCGCGTTCGCGGAACGCGGATCACCATCGAGGAAGGCCATCTCGCCGAAGAAGGCGCCGCGGCCGAAGGTGCCAAGATGGTGCGATTGCCGGTCCGACAGCGGCAGGATGATGCGCACCGCGCCGCGCCGGATCAGGAACAGTTCATCGCCCGACTCGCCGCGCGAGAAGATTTTTTCGCCGGCCGCGACGTGGCGTTTTTCCATGCACTGCTCGAGCGCCGCCAGGGTCTCCTGCTTGCGTCCGGCGAAGATCTCGACTTCGTGCAGTTCGAGCGCGATCTCCTCGTCCTTCAACAACGCCGCGTCGTGGATGATGCGGTCCTCGACCCATTCCAGCGCGTCGTCCTGGGTCGGGAAGACGCGCACGGGGCTGTCGGGATGCAGCAGGCCGACCTGGTCGAAGTATTCCTGCAGGTCACGCCCCGACGGCAGATTGTCCGGAATCTGGCTGAAGATCAGGAAACCGTGGCGCTCGGCCAGCATGTCCTTGATCTGTTCCAGCAGGTGCGCGGCGGTGACGTCCACGGTCTGGATGCGGCGCAGGTCGAGGATCAGGAAATCGCGCGTCTTGAGGTCGGGCTCCAGCGCCCGGTACAGCTGGTCCGCAGTGCCGAAGAACAGGCTGCCCTGCAGTTCGACGATGGCGGCGCGGTCACCTTTCGCGGTGAGGATTTCCATTTCGGCGTGGGTGCGCACGCGCTTGGAGAAGGTTTCGTTGCCCAAGAGCTTGCGGCGGATGATGGAGCCGCCGATCTGTTCGCGGATGAACAGCACCACGGCAAGCAAGATGCCGACGCCGGAGGCCGCGATCAGGCTCACCGTCAGCGCCGTGCCGATCACCGCGACGATGACGGCAAAATCAAGGATCGTCGAGCGCGACTTGAGGAAGGTCAGGCTGTTGCGGTCGATCATGCGCACGCCGATCACGATCAGGATGCCGGCCAGCCCCGCCACCGGTACCCAGGAAATGAACTTGGCCAGCAGCAGGAAAGCCAGCAGCGCGAGCACGCCCTCGATCAGGCCGGAAAGCCGCGTGCTGGCACCACCGGAAATATTGACCAGGGTGGCGCCCATGGTGCCCGCGCCGGGACCGCCGCCGATCGCGCCGGCAGCGAGGTTGCCCAGGCCCTGGCCGATCAGCTCGCGGTTTGAGTCGTGGCGCGAACGCGTCAGCGCATCGAGCACCACACAGGTCTTCAGGGTGTCGATCGACAGCAGCACGGCCAGCGTCAGCGCCGGGATCATCAGCATCCATATCTGCTGCGGGCCGATGTTGGAAAGCGAGGACCAGCGCGCGGCGAGGCCGGCGAAGAAGCTGCCGTCGCCGCCGCCGTCGAGGGCGCCGACCACCAGCGCATTGCCTTGCAGGTTCAGCAGCGCCGGATCGAGCAGCGCCAGGCCAAAGTACACCGCCACGCCGGCGATCAGGCCGAGCACCGCGCCGGGCACGGCTTTGATCACGCGCGGCGCGCCGAGCATCACCGCCATGGTCGCGACGCCGACCAGGATGCCCTGCCAGCGCCAGTGCTCTGGCGTCACCAGCGCGGTCCAGAACCCGACGCCCTTCGGCGTGCCGAGCAGCTTGGGCACCTGGCTACCGATGATGATCAGGCCGACGCCGGACAGGTAGCCGCTGACCACGGTGTAGGGCATGTACTTGATCAGCAGGCCCAGGCGCAGCACGCCGAACAGCACCTGCATGAGGCCGGCGAGCAGGCCGAGCAGGGTCAGCAGCAGCAGGGTCGTATCCACCGGCGTGCCGCTGTGCATCGCCTCGATGGCGAATGCCGAGACCACCGCGGCCGCAGGCGCGCAGGGCGCCGATATCAGCCGGTTGGTGCCGCCGAAAGTCGACGCGACGATGCCGATCGCGGTCGCGCCGAGGATGCCGGCCAGGGCGCCGACCGCAACGTAGGCGCCGCCCAGGACCGAGTAGATGGTGACGCCGAAGGCGATCGCCGACGGCAATGCCACCAGCATGGCGGCAAAGCCGCCCCAGAAATCACCCGAGGGGTTTTCCAGCGTTGGCAGTTTCATGCGCGATGGACGGAAAGACGGAAGACGAACGACACAATGTTACCCCGTGTCTGCCATGCCCCGCCGCGCATTTTTGCCGTCGGCGATTGCGGAGTGTTGTAAGCTTGAGTTCTCAATAAAACAGATATCCGGAGGATGCAACCATGAAGCAAGCGCGTACCCTGCTGTTCGCCGCCGCCACCCTGGCCCTGGCCGGTGTCGCCCACGCCCAGGAATTCGTCACCGTGCTCACCGGCGGCACCTCGGGCGTGTATTACCCGATGGGCGTCGCCCTCTCGCAGATCTACGGCAAGGCCATGCCCGGCGCCAAGACTTCGGCCCAGGTGACCAAAGCCAGCGCCGAGAACCTCAACCTGCTGCAGGCCGGCCGCGGCGAGATCGCCTTCACCCTCGGCGACGCGCTGAACGAGGCCTGGAAGGGCAACGAGGAAGCCGGCTTCAAGACACCTCTCAAGAAGCTGCGCACCATCGCCGCGATCTATCCCAACTACATCCAGATCGTCGCCAATGCCGATTCCGGCATCAAGAGCCTGGCCGACCTCAAGGGCAAGCGCGTCGCCGTCGGCGCGCCGAAGTCCGGCACCGAGCTCAATGCACGCGACATCTTCAAGGGTGCCGGCATGAGCTACAAGGATTTCGCCAAGGTCGAATACCTGCCCTTCGGCGAATCGGTTGAACTGATGAAGAACCGCCAGCTCGACGCCACGCTTATCTCCGCCGGCCTCGGCGTTGCCGCCATTCGCGACCTGGCCACCTCGGTCAAGATCGTCCTGGTGCCGATTCCCGCCGATGTCGTGGCGAAGATTGGCGAGGCTGCCTACCAGGCGGGCACGGTTCCGGCCAACACCTACAACGGCCAGACCGAAGCGACGGCCACGGTGGCAATCCAGAACTTCCTGGTCAGCCACGAGGGCGTGTCGACGGATGCCGGCTACAAGATGACCAAGGCCATCTTCGAGCACCTGCCGGAATTGCAGGCCGCGCATGCCGCCGCCAAGGCCATCACCAGGGAAAATGCCGCAAAGGCGCCACCGGCACCACTGCACGCCGGCGCCGAAAAGTATTACAGGGAAGTCGGGCTGATCAAGTAAGCGGGACCTGACGTGCAGGTCCAGTCGGTCGCTCCCGACCACGGCCAGGAAGAGTTCTCCGAGCACGGTGTGCAGCGCCGGCTCGGAGGCTCCTGGCTGACGGTGCTCAATGGCCTCGCGCTGGCATTTTCGACCTACCAGCTGATCGTCGCGGCTTTCCATCCGCTGTCCAGCCTGGTCATCCGCAGCCTGCACGTCGGCTTCCTGCTGTGCATCACCTTCATCCTCTACCCCGCGTTCAAGAGCGGCGGCAAGCTTTCGAAAGTCGGCGTCGGCGACACGGTGCTGGCCTTCGGCGCGCTGGCGCTGTCGACCTACCACTGGGTGTTCGAGGCCGAGCTGATCCAGCGTTCGGGCGACCCGAGCAGCGTCGACCTCGTCGTCGGCACCGCCCTGGTGATCCTGACTTTCGAGGCGACGCGGCGCATCCTCGGCCTCGCCCTGCCCATCGTTTGCGGCGCATTCCTGCTTTACGGCATGTTCGGCCAGTACCTGCCGGGCGAACTCGCGCATCGGGGCTACGGCTTCGACCAGATCGTCAATCAACTGGCGCTCGGCACCGAGGGCATCTTCGGCATCCCGACGCTGGTCTCGGCGACCTACATCTTCCTCTTCATCCTGTTCGGGTCATTTCTCGAACACGCCGGCATGATCAACCTGTTCAACTCCCTGGCGCTGGGCTTCGTCGGCCACACCAAGGGCGGCGCGGCCAAGGTCTCGGTGATCTCCTCGGCGCTGATGGGCACCATCTCCGGCTCGGGCGTGGCCAACGTGCTGACCACCGGGCAGTTCACCATTCCGCTGATGAAAAAGTTCGGATACTCGGGCGTGTTCGCCGGCGCGGTGGAAGCTACCTCGTCGATGGGCGGCCAGATCATGCCGCCGGTGATGGGGGCGGTGGCCTTCATCATGGCCGAAAACCTCAACGTGCCCTATGCCGAGATCGTCAAGGCGGCGGCGATCCCGGCCATCCTCTATTACGTCACCGCCTTCTGGATGGTGCATCTGGAAGCGGGTCGCAAGAACCTGGTCGGCATGCCCAAATCCGAGTGTCCCAATCCCTGGCACGCCATGCGCGACAACTGGTATCTGCTGCTGCCGCTGGTGGTGCTGGTGATCACGCTGTTCAACGGCTTCACGCCGATGTTCGCCGGCATGGTCGGCCTGGTACTGACCGCCGTGCTGATCCTCGGCGCGGCGATCGCCGCGCGCGTTTCGAGCACGGCCTTCCGCTACGTGTTCTGGATCGCGCTGGGCCTTACCGCTGCGGTCTTCGTCAAGAACATGGAAACCTGGGGCATCTACCCGCTGCTGGCGCTGATCGCCGCGCTGGTGGCCCAGACATTCGCCATCAAGGGCGGCATGAAGACCCTGCACCTGCTCAGGATGAGCCTGGTCGATGGTGCGCGTCAATCGCTGGCGGTGGGCATCGCCTGTGCAATCGTCGGCA
Organism: Rhodocyclales bacterium; assembly: GCA_016235805.1. Lineage (GTDB taxonomy): Bacteria > Pseudomonadota > Gammaproteobacteria > Burkholderiales > Rhodocyclaceae > Sulfuritalea. The sequence goes on along the minus strand of JACRIY010000084.1, from coordinate 24,046 downwards.
TCATCATCGGCGTGCTGACGCTGACCGGCGCGGCATCCTCCTTTGCCGGCTACATCCTCAGCGTCGGCGAAAAGAGCCTGTTCCTTTCGCTGGTGCTGACCATGCTGGTCTGCCTGGTGCTGGGCATGGGCATCCCGACCATCCCCAACTACATCATCACCAGCTCCATCGCGGCGCCGGCCCTGCTCAAGCTCGGCGTACCGCTGATCGTCAGCCACATGTTCGTCTTCTACTTCGGCATCATGGCCGACCTGACGCCGCCGGTGGCGCTGGCGGCCTTTGCCGCGGCCTCGATCGCCAAGGAGTCGGCGATGAAGATCGGCATCAAGGCGGTGCAGATCGCCATCGCCGGCTTCGTCATCCCCTACATGGCCGTGTATGACCCCGCGCTGATGCTGCAGGGCAACTGGACCTTCGCCGCCGTCGCCTACATCGTATTCAAGGCGGTGGTGTCGATCATGCTGTGGGGGGCGGCGGCGATCGGCTTCCTGACCGGCCCGCTCAACATGGCCGAGCGCATCTTTGCCGCCGCGGCGGCCTTCATGCTGGTGGCGGCCATCCCGCTCACCGACGAGATCGGCTTCGGCATGAGCGCGGCCTTCGTCGCCTGGCACCTGATTCGCAAGCGGCGCGCGGACCGCCGTGCCGCCAGCGCCGACTCTTGAGCCTCTGCCTCGCGGCCGGCGCGGTCTCCGCCGTGCTCGCCATGGAAAGCTTCACCCTGACCTGGATCCATTCGATCGAAAAAATCCGCTGGGAGGAGGACTGGCGCATCGAGGCCGGTGCTCTGGTGATCACCGAAGCGCGCATCCGCGGCAGCGGCGCCGGCATGGAGCCGCCCGCCGGCAGCGTGCTGCAGAACGGCGTCTGGCACTACCGTCCGGCCTTGCCACCGCAGCCCGTGCTTAGGCTTTCCCATTCGCCGCACGCCGGCGGCTATACGCTGTGCACGTCGACCGTGTGCGCCCCGCTTGCGGATCACTTGCCGGGAATCGACAATACCGCAACCATCGAACTGCGCGAGTGCCCCCGATGAAAAGCTATGCCGCCATTGTTGCCGCCCCATCCTTCAGCATCGGCATCGAATGCAATGCCGACGAGATCACCGGCATCGATTACCTTGAACCCTGCGCCGAAATCGCGCCGAAGACTCCTCTGGCGAAAGAGGCCGTGCGCCAATTGCGTGCCTGGTTGGCGGACCCTCGCTTCGAATTCGGCCTGCCGCTGGAACCGGCCGGCACGCATTTCCAGCGCCGGGTGTGGACCCGGATCGCGGCGATTCCGAGCGGGCAGACGCTGAGCTACGGCGAAGTCGCCGCGGCGATCCGCAGCGGCCCGCGTGCCGTCGGCAATGCCTGCGGCGCCAATCCCTACCCGATCGTCGTGCCCTGCCATCGCGTCGTCGCCGCGAACCACGCCTTGGGCGGCTTCGGGAAGAACTCGGGTGGCTTTCTGCTGGAGGTCAAGAAATGGCTGCTGCGACACGAGAATGCCGTCATCTGACGCCGAGCTGATCGACGAATTCATCGACGCCCTGTGGCTGGCCGACGGGCTGTCGAAGAACACGCTGGCCAGCTACCGCAGCGACCTGGCGTTGTTCGCGGCCTGGCTCGCGCCGTCCGGCGGTTCGATAGTCGGCGCCGACCACACGGCGATCAACGCCTACCTCGCCCACCTGCATGCCCGCCCCGGCGGCATCAAGTCGACCAGCCAGCGGCGGCTGATGGCGAGCTTGCGCCGCTGCTACCGCTGGCTGCTCGACCAGGGACGGCTGCAGGCCGATCCGCTGCTCAATATCGACAAGCCGGCGGCGATCCAGCGCTTTCCCAAGACGCTGTCGGAAAAGCAGGTGGAAGCCCTGCTCGCGGCGCCCGACATCGATACCGCGCTGGGCCTGCGCGACCGCGCCATGCTGGAACTGCTCTATGCCACCGGCCTGCGCGTGTCGGAACTGGTCGGCATCCGCCTGTTCGAGCTGAGCCTCAACGACAACGTGGTGCGCGTGGTGGGCAAGGGCTCGAAGGAAAGGCTGGTGCCGCTGGGCGAGGTCGCCGCCGACTGGCTGCGGCGCTACATCGCGGGCGCGCGAGGCGAACTGCTGAAGCAGCACGTGTCGGACGCCATCTTCGTCACGATGCGCGGCGCCGCCATGACGCGGCAGATGTTCTGGAACCTGGTCAAGAAATACGCGCTGCAGGTCGGCATCCCGCGCGAACGCATCTCGCCCCACGTGCTGCGCCACGCCTTCGCCACGCACCTGCTGAACCATGGCGCCGACCTGCGCGTGGTGCAGCTGCTGCTCGGCCATGCCGACATCTCGACCACGCAGGTCTACACCCACGTCGCGCGCGAACGCCTCAAGCAACTGCACCAGCAGCACCATCCGCGCGGCTAGATGCCGGCGTCGCGGCGCGGGAGTAGAATTTCCCCATCATGAAAACAGATACCCAAGCCCCCGAAACGCCGGCGACCAAGTTCCTGCACAAGCACCACATCGCCCATTCCAACCATCTCTACGAGTACGAGGAGCACGGCGGCACCAAGGTGTCGGCGCGCGAACTCAACGTCGCCGAGCACGCCGTGGTCAAGACCCTGGTCATGGAAGACGAGACTGCAAAGCCGCTGATCGTCCTGATGCACGGCGACCGCAAGGTGTCGACCAAGGAACTGGCGCGCCAGATCGGCGTCAAGAAAGTCGGCCCCTGCAAGCCCGAGGACGCCCTGCGCCACACCGGTTACATGGTCGGCGGCTGCTCGCCCTTCGGCACCAAGAAAGCGCTGCCGGTGCATCTGGAAAAGTCCATCCTCGACCTGCCGCTGGTCTACATCAACGGCGGACGGCGCGGTTACCTGGTCGGCGTGCATCCGCACGACATCCTGCGCGTGCTGCAGCCGAAGATCGTCGAGTGCGCGCTTAAGGACTAGCGGCTAACGCGATTTATACGTCGGCAGGATGAGCTGGTAGCGGATCGCGGCCAGGCGCAAACCGAGCACCACCGCGGCACCAGCCGCCGCAGCCGCCGCATCGCCCAGCCCCAGGTGCAGGGCCCCGAGCAGGGTCAGCGCGCCAAGCCAGGACGCCGTGGCATAGAGCGTGCCGGGGCGCATCACCAGCGGCAACTCATTGACCAGGATGTCGCGCAGCATGCCGCCGACGACGCCGGTGATCACCGCCAGCAGCGAGACGGAAAGCCAATGCACGCCGGCGGCGAGGCCGACCTGGCAGCCGACCACGGTGAACAGGGCGAGGCCGACCGCGTCCGGGATCACGAACAGGCCGGGGCGCACCCGCACGCGCCGCGCGAGGGCGAAGGTGAGGCCCACCGCGAGCAGGCCGCAGCCCAGGTAGGCGACATCGACCAGCCAGAACACCGGCCGGTTCAAGAGCAGGTCGCGCACGGTGCCGCCGCCCAGGCTGGTGGCGAGGCCGACGATCACCGCGCCGACCAGGTCCATCTTCTTGTCTTCGGTTTCGAGCACCGCCGAGGCGGCATTGACCGCCACCGCCGCCATACCCAGCGCATAGACCAGTTCGGCCGGCGCCAGCAGGTTCATCGCGAGCGTTCGATCTGCACGCCGACGCGGCGCACGCCCTTCATGATGCCCATCTTGGCGATGCTGATCTTGACCCAGGGCGCGCCGAACTCGTTCAGCAACAGTCCGATCACGTATTCACCCAGCGTCTCCAGCAGGTTGAAGTGGCGCGTCGCCAGTTCGGCGCGGATGCGGTCGATCACGGCGTCGTAGCGGATGGTCTGGTCGATGTCGTCGTTCTGCGCCGCCGCGTCGGGCACGCCGAAGGTCAGGCTGATTTCCAGCGTCTGCGGCGCCGCCTTCTCGCGCTCGAAGATGCCGACGTGGGCCTCGACCCGCATGTCGTCGATGAAGATGAAGTCCATCCCGCCTCCGTTTAGAATTCGGGACATTCTATGGATTCCACGCTGAACCTGCTCATCTATGCCGTGCTGGGTTACCTGCTCGGCTCGGTCCCCTTCGCCGTGATCGTCTCGCGTGCTTTCCGCCTAGCCGATCCGCGCAGCTTCGGCTCGGGCAATCCGGGCGCCACCAACGTGCTGCGCAGCGGCAGCAAGGCGGCCGCCGCGCTGACCCTGATCGGCGACGCGGCCAAGGGCTGGCTGGCGATGTTCCTCACCTCGAAAGTTATGCAAAGCGGTATCCCCGGAGGGGACGGCGCCGGCGACACGGCGGTCGCGGTGGCCGGACTGGCCGCCTTCCTCGGCCACGTGTTTCCTTTCACGCTGGGCTTCAAGGGCGGCAAGGGCGTGGCCACGGCGCTGGGCGTGCTGCTCGGATTTTCCGGCGCGCTGGCGGGGCTCACGGCGGCGGTCTGGTTCGGCGTCGTGCTGCTCACCCGCTATTCATCGCTGGCGGCGCTGGCGGCGGCGGCGGCGGCACCTTTCCTCACCGCGTGGCTGCTGCACAGCACCGAGACCACGGTGGTGGTGGGCCTGATGTGCGCCGTACTGATCTACAGGCACAAGAGCAATATCGGCAAACTGTTGGCCGGCACGGAATCCCGCGTCGGCGGCAAGAAGCGATAGCGCGTTTCGCTTTCCCTATAATCGCGCTTTCGGTTCCAGCCCATTTTCCCTCGCCCGGGAATAGCGAGCCCAACCGGCGAACGGCGACATAAGGAAACACACCCATGGACGATCTGGATTTCTCAGGCACCCCGGCCAAGCCCGCCCCGCCCAGCACTCCGGCACCCGCGCCGGCGGCCAAGCCCGCACCGGTCGCGGAAGCGGCATCCCTCTACGACCCGAAGCTGGCGCTGGCCTTCTTCAAGATCGCCGGGGCGCTCGAGCAGTTCGCCGCCGGCAGCCAGATCTTCGTCGAGAATGAAAAGAGCTCCGGCTTCTTCGCCAAGGGCGCGCGCATGTACCTGCTGCTGGACGGCGATGTCGCGCTGACCATCAAGGGCAAGCCGCTGGAACTGGTGCTGCCCGGCGAAATCTTCGGTGAGATGGCCGCCATCGCCGACACGCCGCGCAGCGCCACGGCCACGGCGCGCAAGAATTGCCGCGCCCTGTCGCTCGACGAGAAAGCCTTCCTCCAGGCGCTGCAGCAGATGCCGGAATTTGCCCTGATGCTGATGAGCGTGATGGCCCAACGCCTGCGCCGCGGCGTCGCGCGCCTGGCCGCGGCGAAGGTGGCTTCCGTGAAAGTGCTGGAACACACGCAGACGCTGGACAAGAAAATGATCGCCGACCTGCAGCGCGCGCTGGGCAACCCGACGCCGACCAGCGCCGGCGCGGGCAAGACCGTGGTCACCAAGGGCTCGGTCGGCGCCTGCATGTTCGTCGTCACGCAGGGCCGCATCGCGATCTCGGTCGACGGCAACGTTATCGAACACGTCGGTCCTGGCGGAGTGTTCGGCGAGATGGCGCTGGTCGACCGCTCCGGACGCTCGGCCACGGCCACCGCCGAGGTGGAAAGCGCCTGGCTGCTGATCGGCCGCAACGAATTCCTCGCCATGGTGAAATCGCGCCCCGCCTTCGGCGTCGCGCTGATGCGTTCGATGAGCGCGCGCGTGCTGCATATCGGCAGCCTGCTCGGCGGCTGAGCGCCGCAGGCACCGGCGTCCGCCGCTCAGGAAATTTCGGCGAGCGGCCAGCGTGGCCGCACCGCGAAAGCACCCTTGCCGAGCGCCGGCAATTCACCCTGCATCAATCGCTGCGCACCGCAAAAAGCGATCATCGCGCCGTTGTCGGTGCACAACTCCAGTTCCGGATAGAACACCCGGCCGCCGATCTTCGCCATCGCCGCGTCCAGACGCTGGCGCAGGCGCCGGTTGGCGCCGACGCCGCCGGCCACCACCAGCGACGAAAGTCGGCGCTGGCGACACGCGGCCACCGCCTTGGCCGCCAGCACTTCGGTCACCGCTTCCTGGAATTCCGCCGCGAGGTCGGCGCGGTCCGCCTCGGTCAGCTCGGCCGCGCGCGCGGCGGTCAGCACCGCCGTCTTCAGCCCGGAAAAGCTGAAGGAAAGGTCGCCGCTGTTCATCATCGGCCGCGGCAGCTTGTAGCGGCCGGGCTTGCCCGTTTCGGCCAGTTTCGCCAGCGCCGGCCCGCCGGGGTAACCCAGGCCGAGCAGCTTGGCCGTCTTGTCGAAGGCCTCGCCCGCCGCGTCGTCGAGCGACTCGCCGAGCAGTTCGTAATCGCCGACGCGCGCCACGCGCATCAACTGGGTATGGCCGCCCGACACCAGCAGGGCGATGAACGGGAATTGCGGCACCTCGTCGGCAAGCAGGGGCGACAGCAGGTGGCCTTCGAGGTGATGCACCGGCACGGCCGGCACGCCGAGCGCCATGGCCAGCGCCTCGGCGAAACTGGCGCCGACCAGCAAGGCGCCGGCTAAGCCCGGCCCTGCCGTGTAGGCGATGGCGTCGATCTCGCCACGCGCGCAGTTCGAGTCGGCCAGCACCCTTTCGAGCAGCGGGATCAGGCGCCGCACGTGGTCGCGCGAGGCCAGCTCCGGCACCACGCCGCCATAGGCTTCGTGCATCGCCACCTGGGTATGCACGGCATGGCCGAGCAGGCCGCGCTCGGTGTCGTAGAGCGCGACGCCGGTTTCATCGCAGGAGGATTCGATGCCGAGGACTTTCATCGGCGGCATTCTACCGGCCGGGGTACGCGACCCCGGCGGATTCAGAACAGCGCCATCTGCGGCGTCGCGGTCGCGGGCTTCGGCGGCGGACGAAATGCGCTGACATCGAGCGGCGGCGTCGGCGCATCCAGGCCCAGCCGGCGCACCGCGCCGCGAAAGCGCTGGGCGATGATCTCCGCCAGCGGCCCGCTGCCACGCTGGCGCGTGCCAAAGGCGCTGTCGTATTCCCTGCCGCCGTGCATCTGGCGCATCAGGCTGAACACGTGTTCCGCGCGTCCCGGCTGGTGGCTGTCCAGCCAGGCGCGAAACAGCGGCTTCACCTCATGCGGCAGGCGCAGCAGGATGTAGCCGGCCGAACTCGCGCCCGCCTCGCGCGCCGCACCGAGGATGGCCTCCAGCTCGTGGTCGCTGAGCGCGGGGATCAGCGGCGCCACCATCACCGCGGTCGGGATGCCCGCCGCCGCCAGCGCCGCGATCACCGAAAGTCGGCGCTGGGGCGACGGCGCGCGCGGCTCCATGGTCCGCGCCAGGCCCGGATCGAGCGTGGTGATCGACACCGCGACATGGACAAGATTGCCGCGCGCCATCTCGGCCAGCAGGTCGAGGTCGCGCAGGATCAGCGCCGACTTGGTGACGATGGTGACCGGATGACGAGTTTCGGCCAGCACCTCGAGAATGCCGCGCGTCACCTTCAGGCGGCGCTCGACCGGCTGCCAGGCATCGGTGTTGATGCCCAGCGCCACAGGCTGGCAGACGTAGCCGGGCTTGGCCAGTTCGCGGCGCAGGGTTTGCGCGGCGTCGGCCTTCCAGGCGAGCTTCGTCTCGAAGTCGAGCCCCGGCGACAGGCCAAGGTAGGCGTGCGACGGCCGCGCGAAGCAGTAGGCGCAACCGTGTTCGCAGCCGCGATAGGGATTGATCGAGCGGTCGTATGGAATGTCCGGCGAGTCGTTGTAAGTGATCACTGACTTCGCGCTATCGACGATCAATTCGGTGGCCGGCGCTTCCTCGTCCTCGTTCCACCAGCCGTCCTCGGCAGCCTCGCGCTCCCAGGCATCGAAGCGCCCATCCGGCGACACGACCGCGCCGCGGCCTTTGCGGGGGCCGGTGGTTTTCATGGCGGAAAGGAATGGGCCGGAAGTGGCATGGGCGCATTGTAGCGAGCCATCCCGCCGGCCACGGCAGGCGCTCCGCGCAGGGATGGGCACCGCCGGAGCGGGCACCAGCCTGCGAGTGTTAGGCCGTTCGGACTATTGTCGGCAGGCTGACGCATGGCATACGATGTGCGCCATGATTCGCCCGAAAACCCGAACTACTACAGGAGTATCAACATGAAAAAAGCGCGCAACATCATCGCTGTCTCGATTTCGGTGATCGGGCTGTCCCTGTCATCCGCCGCCCTGGCCGCCAACTTTGCCTACATGAGCGATAGCGGCGGAGAACCGTGGGGCGTCAATAGCAATGTGGACGCCATGGATGCCGCGTTCGGCGCCGGCAACTGGGACCGCATCAACTTTGGCGACTCGATCGCCGGATACTCGTTCGTATACGCCGACGGAGGCGACTTCGCGGGCAGCGGTTTCTACAACTACGTCGCGAGCAATCAGGCGGCTCTGGAGAACTATGTCACCGGTGGCGGCAGGCTCTTCCTCAATGCGGCATCCAATTATAACTACGGCATCAACTACGGGCTGATTTTCGGCGCCACCACCACGGAAGGCGCCAACAACGGCTACAGCTCGTTTGGCTACGCCGTCAATCCGGGTGACCCGCTGTTCGCCGGTGCAGGCGCTTCGTGGCAGGGGAACTGGTTCGCGCACAACGTGATCACCGCTGGCGCCAGCTTTTCGACCTTCATCACCGGCGATGCGGGAGAGACCATCCTCACCGGCGGCGCCTTCGGCGGCGGCTATGCCCTGCTCGGCGGCCAGACCAGCACGTACTTCCACCAGAGCGTCAATGGTAGCGACCCGTTCCAGCTGCGTGTGAATGAGCTGCTTTACGCGTCGAATGTGAACGTCAACCCGGTTCCCGAACCCGAAACCTACGCCATGATGCTGGCCGGCCTCGGCATGCTGGGCTTCATGGCCCGCCGCCGCAAGCTGAAGGCTGCCGTCTGATCATCGACGCCTGACGCAAGACAAAACGGGAGCTTCGGCTCCCGTTTTTGTTTGTGGCGCTGCCGGTGAAAAGTCGGCGCGGGCGACACGGACCGCTTGGGCGCACCCGGACTTTCGTTGCCTGCGCGCACCGACTTGATCACGCCCTTAGTCCGAACGGGCTATATATCTCCCTGAACGCATCTTGGTACTATCGCTTCCGCCGCCGGGGTTGCAAATTGGGTAAAGTCCATGCCCGAGCGCGGCGCGCCGTTCGAGATGGTCGGGACCGAATAGCGAGGTCCCCAACTTTTATTTGAGGAGTTTCGGTCATGAACAATTTCAGGAAATTCACGGTCTGCAAGATCGCAGCCGCTGTCGCCGTCACCTTCGCGTTGGCCGCACCGGCACAGGCTGCCACCACCTTCGCCAGCAACGTAGGCTGGATCAATTCTGGCGGTGGCTCGAACGCCGCCGGCTTCAACGACGGTATCAACAACACCTTCGCCGGTTGGGAAGGCAGCGAATACAACAACTGGTTCAATTTCCTGCTGCCCAATACCTCGTTCAGCAACGCGACGCTGTACATCTGGAACGAAGGGAGCAACCCCGATCCGTCTCCCTACGATGCCAATGCTTTCTACACCGTCCATGAAGCCAGCAGCTTCACTTTCAGCGGCCTGGAAAACGGCCCCGGCCTGGGTTCGGTGACGCTGCTGTCGTCCAACACCGGCGTCGGCCACTATGTCGGCATTTCGCTGAACGGTACCGGCCTTGCCGCGCTGAATGCGGCCGCCGGCGGCCAGTTCAACTTCGGCGGCTCGATCACGACGACCTACCCCTTCCCGCAGAACACCAACGACCAGATCGCGATCTTCGGCTGGGGCGGCGGTACGCCGCTCGCCTATCTGGACTACAACACCACCGCACAGCCGGTACCGGAACCCGAGACCTACGCCATGATGCTGGCCGGCCTCGGCATGCTGGGCTTCATGGCCCGTCGCCGCAAGCTGAAGGCTTCTGTCTGATCGACGCCTGACGCAGTACAAAACGGGAGCTTCGGCTCCCGTTTTTTTTGAAGCGGCCGTCCCGACAATGCCCCGTCGATCAGAATGATCCGCAATTTTCAAATCCCGCATTGGCCCGTTCGGACTATTGCGAGGCTTGACGTCGATCGATTACCTTATAAGTGTGCGGGTTTTGGACTGTTTATCTATCAGTCCATTCCCCATGGACTTGGCAGGATCGGCAGGGTGCCAATCGTCGTCCCAACTCTTTTTGAAAGGAAGAAACGAATGAAAAAATTGGCCATGTCGATGCTGCTCGTCGCATCGGTTTCCGCAAATGCCGCCCCGGTGCTGATCGGTTCCTTCCAGGTCGAATCCGGTCCGCACTGGACCACCAATCCGACCGTCTATAGCGCCACGGAAGCCGCGGCAGCGATCTTCGGCGGCTCTGCATCTGACTACTATGTGTCGACCAGCAACCTGTTCGTCACACATACCGCTCACTATGACGGATGGGGCGACCACAGCGACCGCATTTTTAACGAAAACTTCAAGCTGGATTTCGGCGCGCCGGGCTACAACGACCCCGATCCATATCAAGACCCGCTGGGCTATCTCGACGGCAACGGCTTCAGCAAGTACGCCTATTCGGCCTGGGTCAGCGACGGGATTTCGGCAACGAACTACGTCTGGTCCGCGGCTCCCGTGCCCGAACCCGAAACCTACGCCATGATGCTGGCCGGCCTCGGCATGCTCGGCTTCATGGCCCGCCGCCGCAAGCTGAAGGCTTCCGTCTGATCGCCGCCTGACGCAGCACAAAGCGGGAGCTTCGGCTCCCGTTGTTGTTTGCGGCACTGCCAGTGAGAAGTCGGCGCCCCACGGGTACTTCCTTCGCTCGCTGGCGGCACGGCGCGGGGCACAAGCCGGCAACGACCGCTGGCTATAATCGGCCGACGCCAAACTTCCCGCCTTCCGCCATGCCCACGCGCGCCGCCGGCCTGCTTTGCCTCCTCCTGTCCTGCGCCGCGCACGCCGCCTGGGTGCAGCAGTTCACGCCGCAGGAACTGGTCGACCAGCAGACCCGCGCCACGGCGACCTTCAATACCGACATGGTGGCGCTGGGCCGGCCCGATGCGCCGTCACCCTTCAGCGTCGATTGCGGGGCCGCCATGGGGTCCGCGCGCTGGGTCGATACCCGCACCTGGGCCTGGCAGCTGGAGCGGCCCCTGCAACCGGGGGAGCGCTGCCTGTTCGCGGTGCGCGGCAGTTTCCGCGCGGTCAATGGCGAGGCCATCCAGGGCCAGAACCGCTACCGCTTCTACGCACCGGGGCCATGGCCGCGCGCCGTTTATCCGTCGCCGGGCAGCGGCATCGAGGAGGACCAGGCCTTCGTCATCACGCCGGCCGGCGCGGTGAAGCCGGCTTCGGTGGAACAGAACGCCTGGTGCGAAGCGGATGGCGTCGGCAACCGCATTCCGGTGCGCCTGCTGGCTGCGAAGGAACGCGCCGAGGTGCTCGACGTGACGCGGCGCGGCGGCAGGGACGAAATCGTGCTGAGCTGCAGCGAACGCCTGCCCGCCGGGACGAAGATGAAGCTGGTATGGGGCAAGGGCATCGAAGCCACAAATGGAGCGATCTCGACGAAAGAGGAAAGCTTCGTCTACCCGGTACGCGAGCCCTTCCGCGCCACGCTGAGTTGCGAGCGCGAGAAGGCCGGCGCGCCCTGCTCGCCGCTGTCCAGCCTGACGCTGGAGTTTTCCGCGCCGGTCGATGCGGCGCTGCGCGGCAAGATACGGCTGCTGACGCCGGCCGGCGAACGCCTGCCGCTCGATCCGACGCTGAAGGAAGGCCGCCGCGAGAACACCGCGACCCGCTTCGTCTTCGCCAAGCCCTTTGCGCAGAACGCCGAGCTGCGCCTCGAACTGCCGCCCGGCATCAAGGACGAAGCCGGACGGCCGCTGGCCAACGCGGCGAACTTCCCGCTCAAGTTCGCCATCGCCGCGCTGCCGCCGCTGGCCAAGTTCCCCGGCGATTTCGGCATCGTCGAACTGCGCGAGGGCGGCCTCTTGCCGGTCACCCTGCGCAATGTCGAGGCCAGCCTGCGCCTGGCCGAACGCCATCTCGTCGACGATGCCGCGGTGATCGCGACGATGCAGGAACTGGCGGCATTCAACCGCCGCACGAAGAAACTGAAGGTACAGCGCGAGGGCAAGGAGGAGGACTACGAGGATCCTTACCACTCCCGCGAACTGAGCTACCTCGCACAGGCCCCCGGCGTCACCCGCCGCGAACTGCCCAAGCCCGGCGGCGGCGCCGAGTTCGAGGTGCTGGGCATTCCGCTGGCGAAGCCGGGCTACCACGTGGTCGAAATCGAGAGCCGGCTGCTCGGCGCGGCTCTGCTGGCGAGCGGCAAAGATGGGCCCAAGCCGATGTACGTGCGGTCCGCCGCTCTGGTGACCAACATGGCCGTGCATTTCAAGCGCGGCGCGGACAACGCGCTGGTCTGGGTCACGGCGCTCGACAGCGGCAAGCCGGTGGCGAACGCCGAGGTGCGCGTCTCGAACTGCAAGGGCGCCTTGCTCTGGAGCGGCAAGACCGATGCCCAGGGCCGCGCCCTGGCCGAGCGCGCGCTGGGCGAAACCGCTTGCGGCGGTGCCAGCTTCCTCTTCGCCAGCGCTCGGCTCGGTGACGACTACAGCTTCGCGCGCAGCGACTGGAACGAGGGCATCGAGCCCTGGCGCTTCGGCGTCAACACCTGGGGCGAAGGCGCCGGCCCGAGCCTGATCCACACGGTATTCGACCGCACGCTGCTGCGCCCCGGCCAGACCGTGTCGATGAAGCACATCGCGCGCGAGCGCAACAGCCGCGGCATGGGCTACGCCGATCCGGCGACGCTGCCCAAGCAGGCGGTGATCCGCCACGACAGCGGCACTGAATATACGCTGCCGCTGGCCTGGGATGCGCAAGGCGTGGCGCTGGCGCAATGGAAGATTCCCGAGGCGGCCAAGCGCGGCACTTATGCCGTCGAGCTGCGCGGCAGTACGGGTCCAACCCGATCGGATGCAGAGTTCCGCGTTTCCGACTTTCGCCTGCCGGTATTCACCGGCAGCGTGCAGGGCGCCGGCAAGCGCTTCGTCGCGCCCGGCAGCGTGCCGCTGGCGCTGGGCCTGTCCTTTCTCAATGGCGGCGCGGCCAAGGCGCATCCGGTGCAGGTCTCGGCCACCCTGCGGCCGACCTGGCCGAGTTGGCCCGGCTACGACGGCTACAGCTTCAACGCCGATTTCGGCGAGGCCGCGCTCAATGCCTTCGGCATCGACAACGGCCGCGAACGGGAGCAGCTGATCGTGGACAAGCAGGCGCTGACGCTCGACCAGGCCGGCGCCGGCAAGCTCGACGTGGCGCTCGGGCGCAAGCCGCGCGGTCCCGCCGAGATCTATGCCGAGATGAGCTTCAACGATCCCAACGGCGAGGTGCAGACCATCCGCGGCACGGTGCCGCTGTGGCCGGCGGCGGTGGTGCTGGGCATGCGCATCCCGGACTGGAGCTCGCCCGCCGACAAGGGCCGCGTCGATCTGCTGGCGCTCGACCTCGACGGCAAGCCGGTCGCCGGGCAGGAGATCGAGGTATCGGCCAAGCGGCGCATTTCGCATTCGCACCGACGCCGCGTGGTGGGCGGCTTCTACGCCTACGAGAACCGCGAGGAGTTCACCGACCTCGGCACCGTGTGCAGCGGCCGCAGCGATGCGCGCGGCCTGCTGCGCTGCGAACCGAAGGTGCCGGGCTCGGGCGAGATCTACCTGCTGGCGCAGACGCGCGATGCCAAAGGCAACGCCGCGCGTAGCGGCGCCAGCTACTGGGCGGCGGGTGGCGGCGACGATCCCTGGTTCACCGCCGGCAACCAGGACCGCATCGACGTGGTGCCCGAACAGCGCAGTTATCAAGCCGGCGACGCCGCGCGCTTGCGGGTGCATACGCCCTTCCGCGAGGCGACGGCTTTGATCTCGGTCGAGGCCGGCGGCATCATCGAAACCTTCGTCCGCCCGTTGTCGCGCTTCAGCCCGGTGATCGAGGTGCCGGTCAAGGGCGAGTGGGCGCCCAATGTCTTCGTGTCGGTGCTGGTGGTGCGCGGGCGGATCGAGCCGCTGAAATGGTATTCGCTGTTCCAGTGGGGCTGGCGCGAGCCGCTGACCTGGTTCCGCGACTGGTGGAACCCGCAACAGCCGACGGCGATGGTCGACCTGGCCAAGCCGGCCTGGCGCCTGGGGCTGGCCGAACTCGGTGTCGGCACGGAAAGCCTGCGGCTCAAGGTGGAAGTGCTGCCGGAACGCAAGGAATACCGGCCGCGCGAGGAAGCCACGGTGCGCCTGAAAGTCTCGCCGCCCGCGGGCAAGACGCTGCCGGCCGGCACCGAACTGGCCTTCGCCGCCGTCGACCAGGCGCTGCTCGAACTGCGGCCCAACGAAAGCTGGAACCTGCTGGAAGCCATGACGCCACGCCGCGCCTACGAGGTGACGACAGCCACCGCGCAATCGCAGGTGCTGGGCAAGCGCCACTTCGGCCGCAAGGCGGTGCCGCCGGGCGGCGGCGGCGGCCGCGCGCCGGCGCGCGAACTGTTCGACACGCTGTTGACCTGGCAGCCGCGCGTGAAAGTCGGCGCTGACGGTACGGCGACGGTGAAGCTGCCGATCAACGATTCGCTCACCGAATTCAAGCTGGTCGGCATTGCCACTGCCGGCGCCGCGCTGTTCGGCAGCGGCGCGGCGACCGTGCGCACGCGCCAGGACCTGCAGATGGTGTCCGGCCTGCCGCCGCTGGTACGCGAGAAGGACCGCTACCAGGCACTGCTGACGGTGAGGAACGGCACGACGCGGGCGATGACGGTGAATGTCACGGCGCGCGCCGGGACGCAGGCACTCGACGCGAAGGAAGTGAAGCTCGCCGCCGAAGGCGCGGCGGAACTGGCATGGAATGCGCAGGCGCCGGAAGGTGCCACCGCCATGACATGGGAATTCGAGGCGACCGAGAGGGACGAGAGCAACAAAAACCCCAGCCGCGACCGGCTGCGCATCACGCAGAAGATCGAGGCGGCGGTGCCGGTCACGGTGCAGCAGGCCAGCTTCGTCCGCGTCGAGGGCAAGCTCGAACTGCCCGTCGCCGTGCCGCCGGGCGCGCTGCCGGGTCGCGGCGGCATCGAACTGGGCCTCTCGGCGAAGCTGTCGACGCCGCCGCCGGGACTGCGGCGCTACTTCGAGGACTACCCCTTCGCCTGCCTCGAACAGCGGGCCTCGGTCGCGGTCGGCCTGAAGGACGAAGCGCGCTGGAAGGAGGTGGTCGACAGCCTCCCGGCGCTGCTCGACGGCAACGGCCTGGCGCGCTACTTCCCGGGCGACTCGCTTGCCAACAGCGCCGGCAGCGCGACGCTCACCGCCTACCTGCTCGACATCTCTCTGGCCAGCGGCATGGCGCTGCCGGCGGAACTCAGGACGCGCCTGGAAGACGGCCTCGCCGGCTTCGTCGAGGCGCGCTTCAAGGCGCCGCTGTGGTCGCCGGCCGCGACCGACGCGCAGCTCGCCGGCAAGCTGCTCGCGCTGGAAGCCCTGAGCCGCGCCGGACGCAATCCGGTCAAGGCCGCCGCCGCGCTGGAGGTCGAGCCGCTGCGCCTGCCGACCTCGGCGCTGATCGACTGGTACCTCGTGGTCAAGCGCCTCGCCGACCTGCCGCAGCGCACGGAGAAGCTCGCCGCGGCCGAGCGGGAATTGCGCAATCGCCTGTCCTACGCCAGTGGGAGGCTGAGCTTCACGACCGAGAAGAGCGACTACTGGTGGTGGCTGATGGTCAGCGGCGATTCCAACGCCTTCCGCCTGATCGAGGCGGTGATGGACGAACCGGGCTGGCGCGACGACCTGCCGAAACTGCTCCGCGGCGCTCTGGAACGCCAGGTGCGCGGCCGCTGGTTCACCACCACGGCCAATGCCTGGGCCGCTATCGCACTCGATCGCTACGGACGACGCTTCGAGAAAGAAGCCGTGGCCGGCACCACGCGCGCCAGCCTCGGCACGGGCAAGGCCGAGCATCGCTGGCAAGGCGCCGACGACGCACCGCGCCTGGCCCTGCCCTGGCCCGCGGGCGAGGCCACGCTCGCGGTCACGCACGACGGCAGCGGCAAGCCCTGGGCCAGCATCCAGGCACTTGCCGCGATTCCCGCCGGCGGCCCGCGCGCCTTCGGCTACCGTGTCACGCGCCAGGTGACGCCACTGCAGGAAAAGGAAAAAGGCAAGTTCACTCGCGGCGACCTGTGGCGCGTCACGCTGACCATCGACGCCGAGCAGGACATGGGCTGGGTCGTGGTCAGCGACCCGATCCCGGCGGGCAGTCGCATCCTCGGCGAGGGCGACGGCCGCGATTCGCGCATCGCGACGCTGGACGAAGACCGCCGCGCGCGCCGCGTCTGGCCGACCTTCGTCGAACGGACCTTCGCCAATTTCCGCGCCTATTACGAAGTCGTGCCCAAAGGCCGCTTCAGCATCGACTACACGCTGCGCATCAACAACGCCGGCGAGTTCGCCCTGCCGCCGACGCGGGTCGAAGCCATGTATGCGCCCGACGTGTTCGGCGAAGTGCCTAACGCGAAGGTCGTGGTGGGGAATTGAAGACTTTGGCAGCCCGGCCCGAAAAGTCGGCGCCGGTGACACGGTGCGGCAACACCTACCCGCGAGGAACTCTGCAATGAAGATACTACTGCTGTGCCACGACCTGACCACCCGCTTGCGGCTCGAATCGGCCTGGACCGCGCAAGGCGTCCGCATGCTGAAAAAGGACGGCGGCGAGACGCCGGATTGCATCGTCGTGGACCTCGGGAGGCGCGAGGCGCTGGCGGAGATTTCCGGCTTGCGGGCCGTGCATCCCGATCTGCCCATCATCGCCTGCGCCGCAAGCTTCGAAGAGAGTGCGGTGGAAGCTGCCAAGCTCGCCGGCGCCACGGATTTCGCCGCGCGCGGCTTCGTCGACCGGCGCGTGGCGCGCCTGTTCAAACTGCCCGGCTGATGCACCTGCTGGCCGACATTTCGGGGCACGGCCTGGGCCACCTGTCGCAGATCGCGCCGGTGCTCAACGCGCTGGCCGCGCTGCGCCCCGGACTGCGGCTGACGGTGCGCAGCGCGCTGCCGCTCGAACGCCTGCGACGGCGCATCGACGCCGCCTTCGAACACATCGCGGAAGCGCGCGACTTCGGCTTCGTGATGCACAACGCCGTCGACATCGACCTCGCCGCCAGCGCGCAACGCTACCGCGAGTTCCATGCCGACTGGCCGCAACGGGTGGCCGCGGAAGCCGACTGGCTGCGCGCGCACAAGGTCGATGCGCTGGTCGCCAACGTCGCCTACCTGCCGCTGGCGGGAGCGGGGGCGGCAGGCCTTCCGGCCGCGGGACTGTGCTCGCTGAACTGGGCCGAGCTGTTCACCCATTACTTCCCCGGCGAAGCCTGGGCCGCGCCGATCCACCGAGATATGCTGACCGCCTACAATTCGGCAGCGGCGTTTTTTCGCGTCACCCCTGGCCTGCCGATGTCCGACCTGTCGCGCCGCCAGGACATCGCCCCGATCGCGCGCCACGAACAGCGCGACCGCGAGCGCATCGCGCGGCTGCTCGGACTCGACCCGGCCCTGCGCTGGGCGCTGGTCGCCATGGGCGGCATGGAGTTCCACCTGCCGCTGGCCGACTGGCCGCGCACACCCGGACTGTGCTGGCTGGTGCCAGCGGAACTGGCGATCGCGCGCGACGACGTGCGCAACATCGATGTCCCCGGCCTGCATTTTTCCGACCTGCTGGCCAGCGTCGATGTCGTACTGAGCAAGCCCGGCTACGGCACCTTCGTCGAGGCGGCCTGCGGCGGAATACCGATCCTCTACCTGCAACGCGACGACTGGCCGGAATCGGCCCCCTTCGCCGCCTGGCTCGCCCGCCATGCGCGCGCGCAGGTGCTGACGCGCGAGCAGGTACTGGCCGGCGACTTCATCCCGGCCATGCAGCGGCTCTGGCAATGCCCGGCGCCGCCGCGACCGCTGGCGAGCGGCGCGCAGCAGGCCGCGCAGTGCCTGGTATCGACGCTGGGACTTCACTGAATGTGGCGCCATCTTCGGCGCACTGCCGCGCTTGCCCTTCTGCTGCCAAGCCTGGCGGCAATGGCGCTGCCCAACTTCAGCGAAGTGCGCGCCGCGCACCGCCCCTCCGATGCCTGGCTGCTGGCGCGCGACGGCACGCCGATCGCAACATTGCGCCTCGACCGCACGGTACGCCGCCTGCCCTGGGTACCCCTCGCCGAGATCACGCCGGCCCTGCGCCGTGCGGTGCTGGTTTCGGAGGACAAGCGCTTCCTGGATCATGCCGGCGTGGACTGGCAGGCTGCCGCGGCGGGCGCCTGGAGCAACCTGCGCAACCAGAAGACACGCGGCGCCAGCACGCTCAGCATGCAACTGGCCGGCCTGCTCGACGCCGAAGCAAACCGCAAGGGCCGCCGCAACCTGCTGGAAAAGCTCGACCAGGCGGCCGCCGCGCTGCGCCTGGAGCAGAGCTGGAGCAAGGACCAGATCCTCGAAGCCTATCTGAACCTGGCGCCGTTTCGCGGCGAACTCGAAGGCGTTGCGGCGATGAGCCGCGGGCTGTTCGGCAAGTGGCCGCAAGGGCTGGACGAACAGGAAGCGGCGCTGGCCGCCGCACTGCTGCGCGCGCCGAACGCCGGCACCGCTGTCGTTTCCCGGCGCGCCTGCGCCCTGCTGCGCGAGATGCGGCGCGAATCTTTATGTCATGACCTCGAGGCCGTCGCCGCGGCGACGCTGTCCGGTACCCTGCAACGCGCCGACCAGACACCGCAACTGGCCCCGCACCTGGCCAGGAAGCTCCTCGTCCGGCCCGGCCAGCGCCTGCGGACCACGCTGGATGCCGACCTGCAGCGCTTTGCCGGCGAGACCCTGCGCCGCCACCTGCGCGCGCTCGACCGGCGCAACGTCGAGGACGGCGCGGTGCTGGTGACGGACAACGCCACCGGCGAAATCCTCGCCTGGGTCGGTTCCAGCGGCGAACTTTCGGAAGCGCCCGACGTCGATGGCGTGACCGCGCTGCGCCAGGCCGGCTCGACGCTGAAGCCCTTCCTCTATGGCATGGCCTTCGCGCGCCGCGACCTCACCGCCGCCTCGCTGATCGAAGACGCGCCGCTGACGCTTGCCACCGGCAACGGGCTCTATGCGCCGCAGAATTACGAACCCGACCATCGCGGCTGGATCAGCGCGCGCACCGCGCTGGCCGCTTCGCTCAACGTGCCGGCGGTGAAGACCCTGGTGCGCCTCGGCGCCGACGAGTTCCAGCAGGGCCTGCGCCGCTTCGGCTTCGACAGCCTGACCAAAAGCGGCGACTGGTACGGCTACAGCCTGGCGCTGGGGTCGGCCGACGTCTCGCTGCTGGCGCTGGCCAATGCCTACCGTACGCTGGCCAATGCAGGCCGCTGGAGCGCCTTGCGCGCGACTGCCGATGGCAAGTCGGCGCCATGTCGCGGCGACCATTGCGGCGCCTTCGCCGGCTCGCCGCGCCAGGCGCTGGCGCCGACGGCGAGTTTCCTGGTGGGCGACATCCTCGCCGACCGCGCCGCGCGCGCCGGCAGCTTCGGCCTCGAATCCTGGCTGGCGACGCCCTACTGGAGCGCAGCCAAGACCGGCACCAGCAAGGACATGCGCGACAACTGGTGCGCCGGCTATTCGCGCCGCTACACCGTCGCGGTCTGGATCGGCAATGCCAGCGGCGCGTCGATGCACGAGGTTTCCGGCATCGCCGGCGCGGCGCCGGTGTGGCGCGAGGTGATGGACTGGCTGCATCGGGGTGATGATGCCGGGCGCCGCAGGGTCGGCAGCTCTGCACCAAGCCCTCCGGCCGGAGTAACCGCTCGCACCGTGCGCTTCGAGCCGCTTGCGGGCCAGGATCCCGAACCGCCACGCCGCGAATGGTTCCTCGCCGGCACCGAACGCGCCATTGTTCGCGCGGCTGCAGGGAAGGCGCTGGCGCGCATCAGCTATCCGGCGCAGGGCACGGTGATCGCGCTCGATCCCGACATACCGCCGGGACGCCAGCGCCTGCCGCTGCAGTTGTCATCGCGGGCCGAAACCGGCTGGCAATGGCGCATGGACGGCAAGCCGGCCGGACGCGCCGACCGGAGCAGCCGCTGGCTGCCGCAACCGGGCAAACATCGCCTGGCCCTGGTGGATGCCGCCGACGTCGAACTGGATGCGGTGAGCTTCGAGGTGCGTGCCCTGCGCGGACGACGCTGAAACAATTGACTTCAATGGCGAAGCGTTTAGAATGCGCGCCTTTCCCCGTTTCTCCAGGATTATTTACATGCCGGGTATTCGCCTCAAGGAAAACGAGCCGTTCGAAGTTGCGATCCGTCGCTTCAAGCGTGCCATCGAAAAGACCGGTCTGCTGACCGAGTTGCGCGCACGCGAGTTCTACGAAAAGCCCACGACCGAGCGCAAGCGCAAGGCCGCCGCTGCCGTCAAGCGCCATCACAAGCGCATTCGCAGCCAGCTCCTGCCGCCGAAGATGTATTGATCGGTGCGGCCAAGGCCGCGCCGGGCAGCACGCAGTACCGCTTCAACCAAGAAACCGCCTTTCGGCGGTTTTTGTTCTTGTGCAAAGGATTGATCATGAGCCTCGAAACCCGTATCGACGACGATTGGAAAGCCGCCATGAAGGCCGGCGAGAAGGCCCGCAAGGATGCGCTGAGCCTGCTGCGCGCGGCGATCAAGCAGAAGCGCGTCGACGAAAAGCTGGTCATCGACGACGCGGCAGTGATTGCCGTGATCGAGAAAATGCTCAAGCAGCGCAAGGATTCCATCACCCAGTACGAGGCCGCCAAGCGCCAGGACCTGGCCGATGCCGAGAAATTCGAGGCATCGGTGCTCGCCGACTACATGCCGCAGGGCCTGTCCGCCGCCGAGGTCGAGGCGATCGTGGCCGCCGCCGTGGCGGCATCGGGCGCCAAGGGCCCGGCCGACATGGGCAAGGTGATCGCCCTGGTCAAGCCGCAGGTCGCCGGGCGGGCCGACATGGGTGAAATATCCAAACTCGTCAAGGCGAAACTGGCGGGGGCATAATTCCCCCGTGATCCCCGAAAGCTTCGTCCAGGATTTGCTGGCCCGCGTCGATATCGTCGACGTGGTGGAGCGCTACGTGCCGCTGCGCAAGTCCGGCGCCAACTACAGCGCCTGCTGCCCCTTCCATTCCGAGAAGACCCCGTCCTTCACGGTCAGCCCTTCCAAGCAGTTCTACCATTGCTTCGGCTGCGGCGCGCACGGCAGCGCCATCGGCTTCCTGATGCAACACGCCGGCATCGGCTTCGTTGAGGCGGTGGAGGACCTGGCGTCGTCGGTCGGCTTGCAGGTGCCGCAGGAAGAGCGCAATCGCGCCGAGCGGGCGAAAAAGGCGCCGCTGACCGAACTCATGGCGCGCGCCATGATGTTCTACCGCGAGCAATTGAAGGCTTCGCCCAAGGCCGTCGATTACCTGAAGAACCGCGGGCTGACCGGCGAAATCGCGGCGAAGTTTGGCCTCGGCTACGCGCCGGACGGCTGGCAGGGCCTGCAGCAGGTCTTCCCCGACTACAACGACGCCGCCCTCGTCGAATGCGGCCTGGTCATCGTCAATGACGCGGGCCGCCGCTACGACCGCTTCCGCGACAGGGTGATGTTCCCCATCCAGGACCAGCGCGGCAACGTGATCGGCTTCGGCGGCCGGGTGATCGGTGAAGGCGAACCGAAATACCTGAATTCCCCGGAAACCCCCCTGTTCGAGAAGGGCCGAGAGCTCTACGGCCTGCCGCAAGCGCGCAAGGCGATCCAGGAAGAGGACACGGTGCTGGTGGTCGAGGGCTACATGGACGTGGTCGGCCTGGTGCAATGCGGCGTCGAGAACGTGGTCGCCACGCTGGGCACCGCCGCCACCGACGCCAACGTTCAAAAGCTGCTGAAACAGGCCAATCGCGTGGTGTTCTGCTTCGACCGCGACGCCGCCGGCGACCGCGCGGCCTGGCGCGCGATGGAAGTCAGCCTGGGCCACCTGGCCGACAACAAGACGGTCGAAATCCTGCAGATGCCCGGCAACCAGGACCCGGACGAGTTCATCCGCGAACACGGCCGCGAGGCCTTCGTGCAGCAGACCCGCAACGCAACGCGGCTCAGTGAGTTCCTGCTGCGCGAACTGGTGAAGAAGGCCAATCCGGGCACCGTCGAGGGGCGCGCCCTGCTGGTACACGAAGCCAAGCCCTTGTTGCAGAAGATATCCGCTCCCATCCTGCGGGTGCAGGTGACCAAGGAAATCGCCCAGCGCGCCCAGTTGTCGCAGGCCGAAGTCGAAGCCGAATGCGGCCTCAAGCCGCTCGCCCGCAGCCGTTATGCGCCGGCGCAGATGAAACAGCGGCCGATTCCCTCATCGATCGAGTACAAATTGCTGCAAATCCTGCTGCACAAGCCGGAATGGGCCGCCCGCCTGCCGCTGGAACTGATCGACCGCGAGCGTGTCGAGGGCGATGCGCTGATCGCCATTGCCGATGCCATCGAGCACGGCGAACTGCCGGCCGGCGGCTTCGGACTGCTGCTGGAGTTCTTCCGCGGCACGCCGCACGAGGCCCTGATTTCGGGCATTGCGGCCAATATGGTGGAAGCGGTCGATCTGGGCGCGCTGGAGGCGATGTTCAACGATTCGGTGGCCCACCTGCGCCATGGCGCCCTGACCGCGGAAATAGAGCGACTTACCGCCCGCGCCAGGCAGGGCCTGAGCGCCGAGGAGCGGCAGCGGCTGGCGGAACTGCTGGCGAAGAAGCGCCCAGCAGCGCCTTCAGCGTCGAACGGCCCGATCTGATATACTTAACGGTTCTCCTGCGCTTACACGGCGCGCGGAGTCGGCCGGCCCGTGATCGTTGCGGCGTTCCCCCGGCCCACTTTGTCGCACCGGAAACACGCTCCAGCCGAGGATAGTCATGCCGAAGGTCACCGCCAAGCAGAGCAAGTCGAAGGCCGCCGCCAAGCCGGTCGCGAAGAAGCCAGCACCGCAGAAGGCGGCGCCGGCCAAGAAGCCTGTGCCGGCCAAGAAACCAGCTCCCGCAAAAGTTTCCGCCAAGGCACCGGCCAAGAAGCCCGCCAAACCGGCGCCCGAAAAAGCGCCGGTGAAGGCCGCCGTCGCCAAGCCGGCGAAACCGGCTGCCGTGGTCAGCGAAGCCGTCGCGACGCCCGCCAAGCCGGCCGTCCAGCCCGTTCCGGTGAAGTCGGTGGCCAAGGCCATCGCCGAATCGCGTGGCCGCAAGAGTCGCGAGAAGCTGGTCGCCCCCGAGGCGACGCCGATCGACCTCGACACCAAGCGCACCCGGCTGAAGAACCTGATCGCCCTGGGCAAGGAACGCGGCTACCTGACCTACGCCGAGATCAACGACCACCTGCCGGACGACCTGGTCGATGCCGAGCAGATCGAATCGATCATCTCCACCTTCAACGACATGGCGATCCAGGTCTTCGACGAGGCGCCTGCCGTCGATGACCTGTTGCTCAATGAATCGGCACCGGCCCCGGTCGATGCCGAAGCGGTCGAAGAAGAAGCCGAGCAGGCCTTGTCCACGGTCGATTCGGAATTCGGCCGCACCACCGACCCGGTACGCATGTACATGCGCGAGATGGGCTCGGTCGAGCTGCTGACGCGCGAGGGCGAAATCGAGATCGCCAAGCGCATCGAGGACGGCCTCAAGCACATGATCATGGCCATTTCGGCCTGCCCGACCACCATCGCCGAGATGCTGGAAACCGCCGGCAAGGTGGCGCGCGACGAAATGCGCATCGACGAACTGGTCGACGGCCTGATCGATCCCAACGCCACCGACGAAGACATCGAGGCGCTGGCCGAAGACGAGGAAATGGAAGTCGATGAGGAGAGCGAAGACGAGGACGACGATGGCAGCGCCCGCATCTCGGCCTCGCTGCTGCAACTCAAGCAGGACGCCCTCGAACGCTTCTCGGTAATCCACGCCCTGTTCGCCCGCCTGCAGCCGACGCTGGCCAAGAAGGGCTCGCAGGACAAGGGCTACCTGCGCCTGCAGAAGCAGATTTCCGATGAACTGATGAACATCCGCTTCACCGCCAAGTCGATCGAGCGCCTGTGCGACTCGGTACGCGGCATGGTCGAAGCGGTGCGCAGCCACGAACGCAAGATCCTGCATCTCTGCGTGGACAAGGCGCATATGCCACGCGCGCATTTCATCAAGGTCTTCCCCGGTCACGAGACCGACAT
>JACRIY010000083.1 GCA_016235805.1 Rhodocyclales bacterium | reverse complement strand
GCCGTAGCAGCAAGCAGGGCCTGTAGCTCAATGGTTAGAGCAGAGGACTCATAATCCTTTGGTTGCGAGTTCGAGTCTCGCTGGGCCCACCAGCTTCAACTTACCCGGAGCAGCGGATATGCAAGAGATCATGCAATACCTCAAGGCCAACGGCCAGCGTTTCGATTCCGAAATCGCTGCGGCGACCGGGCTGTCGCTGGCGAAAGTGCGCCGCTCCATCTCCGACCTTTCCGCGCGCGGCGAGATATCGAAGTGCAGCGTGACACGATTCAGCACCGACGGCGAAAAAGTCGAAGCCGTGCTGTGCCGGGTTGCGGGCTACATTCCGCCCAAGAGTCCAGGCCGAAAGCCCGGCGCTTCGAGCTGACGTTTCGCAGGTTTCCCTGAGTCCCGGGGGCGATTCGCTTCGTTCTTTGCTCGACGTGTCGCCTCCCGATTCGCGCTTTCTGTTCGCCCTCTGCGCCGCCGCGCTGCTGTCCGGCTGCGCGCTGCTGGGTGAAAAGCCAGCCCCGCCGCCGGCACCCGTACCAGTAAAGATCGGCCTGGCACTCGGCGGCGGCGCAGCGCGCGGCTTTGCCCACATCGGCGTAATCAAGGCCCTCGAAGCGCAGGGCATCGTTCCCGACATCGTGGTCGGCACCAGCGCCGGTGCCGTGGTGGGGGCGCTGTATGCGTCCGGACTCAACGGCTTCGAGCTGCAAAAAGCCGCGATGGACATGGACAAGAACCACATCTTCGACTGGAACGTTTCGCTGCGCGGCCCGCTCAAGGGCGACCCCCTGCGAAATTTCGTCAATGACGCGGTCAGTCAGCGGCCTTTGGACAAGCTCAAGCGCAGCTTCGCCGTGGTCGCCACCGACTTCAGCAGCGGCGAGCCCGCCCTGTTCCGCACCGGCAACACCGGGTGGGCGGTGCAGGCGTCGGCCGCGGTGCCCGGCGTATTCCAGCCGGTCGCCATCAGCGGTCGCGAGTATGTGGATGGCGGCCTGGTCAGTCCCGTTCCCGCGCGCGGCGCGCGCCGCCTCGGCGCCGACTTCGTGATCGCCGTCGACATTTCCGCCAAAGCGCGCGACGGGCGCAGCGGCAACAGCATCGACATGCTGCTGCAAACCTACGCGATCATGGGCCAGTCGATCAGTCGCCACGAACTGGCCGAGGCCGACATCGTGATCCGCCCGGCCACCGCAGACCTTTCGGCCACCACCCTCGATGACCGCCATCGCGCCGTGCTGGAGGGCGAGAAGGCTGCCGCGGCATCCATGGCTGCGATCAAGGAAAAACTCGCGCGCCTGCGCAATCCGCCGCCGACCCCGGCGCGCTGATTCCCGCCGCCGCGGACCGGGCTCAGGCTACCGATACGGGCGCCAGCGGGACCATGCGCTCAACAGCCTTGTGCAGGATCCGGTAACTGTCCCGATCGAAGTCGGGCAAGGGGCTGTCGAGCAACACATGCAGGTCCGCCTCACACCGCGCCGTGCCAAGGTGGCGCCACTGTTCGATCAGGTGCACCTCGTCGCCCTCGCGTATCCAGGCGGGCCCTGGAAACGGCCACGGCGCCAGCCGCAGCCGGCCCAGGGCGGCCATCAGGCGCGCACTGTGGAAGGACACTGGCTCCTTGCCGACGCAAGCCCCCTTGCACTGCTGCAACTGGTGGGCGAAGCACGGTTTGCCCGGCTTCACTTTTTCCAGGCCGAGCAGCGCATGGCACAGCCGATGTTCCTTCGCCAGTTCGATCAGCGTTCGATTGGCTTCCCGCGCCGTCTTGAACGGACCGTACAAATGCTCCTGCAAGCGGGTACCGAGTTCGCCCGCCGGCAATAGCTGCGGACGCCACTCGCCGGGCCGTGCCTCGACCAGTCGCCAGAAGCAAAGATCATCGTTGCGGCGCAGGGTCCGGTTGTGGATCGGCTGCAGGGACTTGATCAGCGCCGCCTCCTTCAGCAGTGCGCCGATCTCGCCACCGGTTTCGATGCATTCGATGCGCCGCACCTGCTGTGCAAGGCTCATCTCTTTGGCGGCGGCATGATCGGCCGCGAAATGGGACAGGATGCGTTTCTTCAGTTCCTTGCTCTTGCCGACATACAGCGGCAGGTTGTTTTCACCGTAGAAAAGATAGACGCCGGTGCCGTCGGGCAGTTCGTCGATCGCCGCCGGATCGAGGTTGGGCGGCAGGCTCGGCCGCGCCGTCAACTGCCTGACCGTAGCCGCCAGCAGGTCTGGTTCGACGGCGGCGCGCAAATGGTTCCAGAACTGGTGAATCAGCCTTGCGTCGCCCAGCGCACGGTGGCGGGCAGTGACCACCAGTCCGTGGCGCGCCACCAGGCTGTCGAGGTTGTGGCGCGCGTGCTGCGGGAACAGCTTGCGTGAAAGCTTGACGGTGCACAGCACCGTGGCGCGGAAATCGTGCCCGCTGCGCTTGAACTCGTTCTTCAGGAAGCCGTAGTCGAAGCGCGCGTTATGGGCGATGAAGAGGCGCCCGTCCAGTCGCTCCAGCACTTCGTCGGCGACATCCTCGAAGGCCGGCGCGTCCGCCACCATCGCGTTGCTGATGCCGGTCAGGCTTTCGATGAAGGAAGAGATCGGCGTTCCCGGATTGACCAGGGTGGACCACTCGCGCATGCCGTTTTCATCGACCTCGATGATACCGATCTCGGTGATGCGGTCGGCCGTCGCCGTGGCCCCGGTGGTTTCGAGGTCGACGAAGGCAAGCGGTGGAAAGGACATTAAATGCGGCACGCTGCGGGCAGGGGCGTGGATCATACCGCGCCCGGCGCTTGTCTCCGGCTGCGATATCCCACAAGGGGATACCGTCACGGGCTAAACGCCCGTGACATAATCAAAAACATGAACTCCGCCTTTCCCATCCGCTACATCGACCCCGTGTTCCGCCCGCCCAGCGAAGCGGAATCCCTGATCCTGCCGGTCACCGACGGCTGCTCCTGGAACAAGTGCAGCTTCTGCGAAATGTACACGGCGCCGCAGAAGAAATTCCGCGCCCGCGACGAGGCGGAAACCCTGGAAACCATTCGCCGCTGCGGCGAACGCTTCGGCAGCGACATCCGCCGCGTCTTTCTCGCCGACGGCGACGCCCTGGTATTGCCAACGCGGCGCCTGCTCGACACGCTCGTCGCGATCCGCCGGCACCTGCCCGCGGTGCGCCGCGTTTCCAGCTACTGCCTGCCGCGCAACCTGCGCCGCAAGTCGGTGGACGAACTGCGCGAGCTTGCCGACGCCGGCCTCTCCATGGCCTATGTCGGCGCCGAATCCGGCGATGACGATGTCCTGGCAAAGGTAAACAAGGGCGAGACCTTCGCCAGCACCGCCGACGCCCTGGACAAGCTGCAACAGGCCGGCATCCGGCGCTCGGTGATGATCCTCAACGGGCTTGGCGGCACGTCGCTGTCGCGACAGCACGCGGAAAATTCCGCACGCCTGGCCAACGCCACGCAGCCCGAATACCTGGCCACACTGGTGGTCAGCTTTCCGCAGGGCGACGCGCGTTTTCGCGCGGGGTTTCCGGAATGGCAGGCCTGCGAGCAGCGCGAACTGTTCGTCGAAATGGAGCGCTTCGTCTCGGCACTGGAACTGCGCCGCACCGTGTTCCGCAGCGACCACGTATCCAACCGTCTGGTACTGAAAGGCAGCCTGGGTGCGGAAAAGGAAAGGTTGCTAAAGGAAATCCGGGCCGCGATCGCGAGCCCGGATTCGGCAAAACTCAGGCCGGTCTGGCAACGCGGCCTGTAGGCTCAGTTCGACCCGATCACCACTCGGGCACGAACTCGATGCGTCGATTCAGCGCGCTGGTCGGGTCGGCCGTGTCTTTCGGCTGCTCGCTGGAACGGCCGACGGTCTCGACGTTCTTCAGCTTGTAGTTCTTCACCAGGTAGGCCTTGACCACGTCGGCGCGGTCCTTCGACAGGCGTTCATTGATGCTGGGGCTGCCGGTGACGTCCGTATGGCCTTCGATCCGCAGCGAGGTCCATACCGACTCCTTCGCCTGCAGCGCCTTGCCCACGGAATCGAGGAAACCCTTCGCCTCACCCGTCAGTTCCGAAGAACCGCGCGGGAAGGTCACCAGCACCGAGTCCAGCGATGACTTCGGAATGCGGCTCTGGCAGCGCATGCCCGCCTTCTCGACCGCCGCGCATTCGGCCTTGAGCGCCTGGATTTCCTTGGGAAACATCGCTTCCGCGACCTGATCCGGGGTCGGGACGCGATCGTTGATCGAAACCGTCTTGCGGTCCGAGTCGGCAGCCATGACCTGCACACTGGCGAGGGTGCCGCTCAGAGCCGCCGCCAGCAACAATTTTCTGGTGGTATTCACGATAAGCTCCAAATCAGTGGTTGGGGGTTTCCGTTCGAAGCTTTGTTCGCCTACGGGTTCCCGGAACGGCGAAAAATACACTCGAACACCGGCGAGCGCAATCCGGCCCTGTGAACTAGTGCCTGTCCGCAGGCGATCCGCCGCTCCCGGATTCGACCACGGAACGAAATCCGAAACCTCGCCGTCGACACGTAGCAGCCGAACGTCGGAAGTCCGACAATTGCTTTGGTCGGGAGTTGCACCTATTTGATTCTTCAATGATTTCGCCGTGGGCACCGGAATTGCTATTCCTTGCCTGCCCACCATGTCCACCACACAGCCACCCCACATCGTCATCAACGACACCACCCTGCGCGACGGCGAACAGTCGGCGGGGGTAGCGTTCAGCCTGGACGAAAAGCTCGACATCGCGCGCCGCCTGGACGCCATCGGCGTGCCGGAACTCGAGATCGGCATCCCGGCCATGGGCGAGGCCGAGCGCGACAGCATCCGCGCCGTCGCCGCGCTCGGGCTCAAGGCACGGCTGATGGTCTGGAGCCGCATGCAGCGCGAAGACATCGCGCTGGCCGCCGGGCTCGGCATCGACCTGATCGACATCTCGGTGCCGGCCTCCGACCAGCACCTGCGTTCCAAGCTGCGCCAGGACCGCGCCTGGCTGCTGCGCGCCATCGCCGAGCACGTCGCCTACGCGCGGGAACTCGGCTTCGATGTCGGCGTCGGCGCCGAAGACGCCTCGCGCGGCGACCCGGACCTGCTGGCCGCGATCGCCGAGGCCGCGCAGGCGGCCGGCGCACGGCGCATCCGCTTTGCCGATACCCTGGGCGTGCTGGATCCCTTCGCCACCTTCGAGCGCATCGCCGCCCTGCGCGCCGCCTGCGACCTCGAAATCGAGATGCATGCCCATGACGACCTCGGCATGGCCACCGCGAACACCCTGGCGGCGGCGAAGGCCGGCGCCACCCACCTCAACACCACGGTCAACGGCCTGGGCGAGCGCTCGGGCAACGCCCCGCTGGAAGAAGTGGTGCTCGGCCTGCACGTCTGCCACGGCATCGACACCGGCATCGAACTCAAGGGCTTTCCCGAAATCTCCCGCCGCGTCGCGCTCGCCTCCGGCCGGCCGCTGCACTGGCAGAAGAGCGTGGTCGGCGAAGGTGCCTTCACCCACGAAGCCGGCATCCATGTCGATGGACTGCTCAAGGACCCGGCCAATTACCAGGGCTTCGATCCGCGCCTGGTGGGCCGCCGCCACCGCGTCGTTCTCGGCAAGCATTCCGGCGCGCGCGCCGTGCAGCGCGTGATGGCCGACCTCGGCCACCCGCTCTCCGACGCTGCGGCGCGCGAGATGCTGGGTCGCGTGCGAGCCTTCGTGCTGGCCGCCAAGCATCCGCCCTCCGAGGCCGAGTTGCTGGTCCTGCTGGGAGTTGCCAAATGAGCCATGACCTCGCCGGAGCATTGCAACTTGCGCTGGCCGAGGCGGCCGCCGAACCGCCGCCGGGCCTGCTGGCGCTGGCGCGCGAAGACCTCGGCTGCGTCTTCGCCCGCGATCCGGCGGCGCGTTCGCGCCTCGAAGTGCTGCTCACCTACCCCGGCCTGCATGCCATCCTGCTGCACCGCCCGGCGCATGCGCTGTGGCAGCGCGGCTGGCGCTTCACCGCACGCTGGCTGGCCTGGCTGGCGCGCCTGCTGACCAACGTCGACATCCATCCCGGCGCACGCATCGGCCGCCGCTTTTTCATCGACCACGGCGCGGGCGTGGTGATCGGCGAAACCGCCGAGGTCGGCGACGATGTCACGCTGTACCACGGCGTCACCCTGGGCGGCACCACCTGGAACAAGGGCAAGCGCCACCCGACGCTGGGCAGCGGCGTGGTGGTCGGCGCCGGGGCCAAGATCCTCGGCGCAATTGCGGTCGGCGACGCCGCGCGCATCGGCGCCAATTCGGTCGTCATCCGCGAGGTCCCGGCGGGACGCACCGCCATCGGCATCCCGGCGCGGCTGGTCGGCGAGTCGGGCCCAAGAGTCGGCGCTGGCGATACGGCGATCCATGCCATCAACCTCGACCACCACCTGATCCCCGATCCGGTGGGCAAGGCCATCCAGTGCCTGCTCGACCGCATCGACACCCTGGAGTGCGAAGTGCGCGAGCTGCGCGGCCTGCCGGCACCGCAGCGCGGTGGCTGCAGCGCCTGCGCCGCCGGCGAACTGTGTTGCGAGGAGCATGGCCGTGGCTGACGGTCTCGACCTGCTGGATCTGGGCGAAGACGGGCTGTACTTCGATGAACCCTGCCTGCCGGAAGTGGAGGCCCTTATCGCGCAAGCCTCGCGTGACTACGGTCAGTCGGCCGCCGAACCCGGCCTGCTGCGCGCCTATTTCCTGGCGCCGGAACAGTTGTCGGTGCTGGTCGCGCTGTACCGCTACTACTTCTACCAGCACCGCATGGAAGATGCGCTGCTGGTCGCCGAGCGCGGACTCGAGGTGACCGCGCGACGCCTGCACCTGGTGGGCGGCTGGAGCAGCATCGGCCGCGTCGCGTTGGGCGAAGCCGTCATGTGCTCGATCGGCCTGCTGCGCTTCCACCTGCAGGTGCTGAAAGGTTCGGCGGTGATCCTGATGCGCCTGGGGCGCCTCGAAGAAGCCAGCCTCAGGCTGAACAAGATGGTGGAAGTGGATGAGCGCGACGTGCTCGGCGCGGCGCCATTGCTGGCGGTGATTGCGCAGCAGCAGGCGCAACAAGAGGAAGACGTTGAACCCGAAGTTGCACGCTGACAGGAGAACATCATGAACCGCGATACCGACCACTTTGCCGATGAACTTGCCGACCTCGTTTCCGCCGAGGACTTTCTCGACTACTTCGAGATCCCCTTCGACGCCCGGATAGTCCAGGTCAATCGCCTGCACATCCTGCAGCGCTACCACGACTACCTGGCCAAGCAGGAAGCCGGCAAGGCCCCCGACTATGCCGCCTGGCGGGGATGGCTACTGCGCGCCTACGAAGATTTTGTCGGCTCCAGCGCGCAGCAGGAAAAGGTCTTCGCCGTGTTCCAGAAGGCTGAAGGATCGTCCTTCCAGTCGCTGTCGTCGCTGACTGAGTGACATGGCGCACCTTGTTTGGAGTCCATTGTGATTTGCGCGCGCAGCGCGCCGACTGGTAACCCCCCGCGAGGGGCGAGGCGGGAATTCCCGACGCATGCGTCGCGCCGCCGCAGCCGGCTGACTGTGCAAAGCCAGCCGTGGGCCGCGCAGCGGAAGGGGGGCGGGCCTTTAGTTCGCTTTTCGCGTGTTGCATCCTCGACGCTTCCCTCGCGCGGAAAGGAGCGTTGAAATGAGACCGCGCTGGACCCTGGGCGATGCCGTGCGCGTGACGCGCAACGTGCGCAACGACGGCACCTTTCCCGGCATCGAAACCGGCGACCTGCTGGTGCGACGCGGCCGCATCGGACACGTGCGCGATGTCGGCACCTTCCTTCAGGACCAGGTCATCTATTCCGTGCATTTCCTCGACGAAGGTCGTGTCGTCGGCTGCCGCGAAGAAGAGCTGATCGACACCGATGAACCTTGGATCGAGAACCGCTTCGAAGTGCGGCAGAGGGTCCGCGCCGCGCGCGCGCTGGCCATTCGCGGCGAGGTCCGCGTGCCCCTGGGCAGCCCCGGCGAAGTGCTCAATCTGGAACGCGGCGAACCCCATGGCGTCGCCTATCACGTGCATTTCGACTGCCTGCCGGGAAACCCCCTGCAGGTGCCCGAGGCGGCATTGACCGAATGGACCGGCAGCGATGGATGAACCGCACGGCGTCTATCTGACCCTCAAGCTGGCGGCGAAGCTTTACAGCAAGCCGCTGGAAGTGCTGGCGGCCGACGAATTGCGGCGGGTAAGGACGGTCGCGGCGAAGCAGCACGAAATCGAGACCCTGATCCTGACGACGCCGGAAGCCGCCAGCGTGATGCTGCCGGAGACCTCGATCGAAGCCAGCCTGATGGAAATTCGCGAGCGCTACGCCAGCGACGAAGACTTCAACGCCGATCTCCGACGCATGGGCCTCGACGCGCCATCGCTGCGGCACGAGGTGGAACGCGACATGGTGGTCGAGGCGGTCCTGGAGAGGATTGCAACCCGATCGGCAACGGTCAGCGATACCGAAGTCGAGATCTTCTGGTTCATGCACATGGATCGCTTTCGCCGCGCCGAGACGCGCGTGCTGCGCCACATCCTGGTCACCATCAACGAACAGCTTGCCGGCAACGAGCGCCCGGCGGCCCGCGCCCGGGTAGATGCGATCCACGCCCGGCTGACCAAATCGCCCGAGCGCTTCGCCGAGCAGGCGCTGAAACATTCCGAATGCCCCACGGCGATGAACGGCGGCCTGCTCGGCACCGTGCCACGCGGCCAGCTTTACCCCGAACTCGAAGCAGTCGCGTTCGCCCTGGCCGAGGCCGGCTTGTCGGCACCGATCGAATCCGAGCTGGGTTACCACCTGATCCTGTGCGAGGCCATCAACCCCGAGCGCCAGTCCCAACTTGACGAAGTGCGCACTAACATCCGCGAACACCTCGAACAGCAGCGCCGCAACATCTGCCAGAAGGCCTGGATCAACGCCTTGCGCCGCCGGGTCGCAGCGACGGCCTGAGCCGGAGCAACGCCGCGCGCTCGGGGCCGGAAGTCAGGGCCCGGATTTCGCGTCGCGCAACAGCAGGTACAGCAGCGGCCCGAACGAACCGACGGCCAGCGTGGCGACAATCCAGGGCCAGGCGACACGACCGCGCGCCCTGGCGTCGTTCCAGATCCAGACCATGACCAGCGTCAGGGCGATGACCAGGTCGACAAAGATCTGGCCCGCGGCAAGGCTCTGCAGCGGCGACGCGAGTATTCCCAGGAATCCATGCTGCCAAACTGCCGCCGCCGTCAGGGCGCCGAACCCGGCGAGCGTACCGATCAATATCACCTGCTTCATTTCTCGTCCCTTGAAAAGTTGCCGGGCCAGTATCCGGCACGGAAATCATGGCCGCAATTACCTTGCAGGTAATCGAATCGATGCCTGGCTGTGGTTCAATCCCGGCATGAATGAACCGACCCAAACCCTGCCGATTACCCTGCAGCGGGCACGCAAGGCCCGCCGTTTGAGCCAGCTGGAACTTTCGATGCGGATCGGAGTGTCGCAGCGCCACGTGAGCTTCGTCGAAAGCGGCCGCGCCAGGCCAAGCCGCGACTTGCTGATGGCATGGCTGGGCGAACTGGACACGCCGCTGGCACTGCGCAATCTGGCGCTGCTTCAAGCCGGCTTCGCTCCGGCCTACGGCACCGCCCGCCTCGCCGATCCGTCGCTGGCGCAGGCCAACGAAGCCTTGACGCAACTGCTGGATGCCCATGATCCAACTCCGGCGCTGGTCATCGACGCCGAATGGAACGTGCTGCAGATGAATCGCGGCAGCAGATGGCTCGCCGCCACATTGATGCCCTGGGTGGCCGATCTGGCGGCCGATGCCACGCTGAACATCCTCGACCTGCTGGCCCATCCCGAGGGATTCACCCGGCCCATGGTCAATCTGCACGAGGTCGGCCCCGTGTTCCTGGCACAGCTCATGAACGAGGTGTCGGTACAGCCCGCGCTGGCGCCCCGGGTAGAGGCCTTCGCCGCACTGCTGCGCGCGCGCCTTGGCAAAAATGGCCTTCATCGCGCACGCCTGCAGCCGGCGACGCCGATGCTGACCTCGCGCTACGCCACGCCCCACGGCGAGCTGGCGTTCTTCAGCATGTTCACGACGTTCGGCGCCCCGCAGGACATCAACCTGTCGTCCTTGCGCGTCGAACACATGTTTGCCGCCGATGCGGCGACCCGCGCAGTCCTTGAAATGCAGGTCGGATAAAGCTCGCGGCCAGGGTTCGCCCGGTCACCGGCCGTGGAAGGTCGGCTTGCGCTTCTCCTTGAATGCCTGGATTCCATTCGAGTAGTCGGCGCTGTTGTAGACAATCCGCCGCAAGCCCTGGATCCGCTCGAAATCCTGCGGCGACATGGTGTGCGCGCCGGCCAGGATGCGCAGTTGTTCCTTCATCACGGAGATCGAGAGCGGCGCATTGAGGGCAATCTGCCGCGCCGTGGCATAGGTGAATTCTTCCAGCTGCTCGACGGCCACCACGTGATTGACGATGCCGATCCGTTCGAGGCGGACGGCGGACACCGGCTGCGCGGTGAACAGCATTTCCTTGGCGATGTGGATCGGAGCCGAATTGAGGAAGGTCAGCAGGCCGGAAACGTTGTAGGGCACGCCATGCTTCGCCGGCGTCGCCGAAAAGCTGGACTCCGGCGTGGCGATGATGAGGTCGCAAGCCAGCACCGTTTCGCAGGCGCCGCCCCAGACGCTGCCCTCGATCATGGCGATGATCGGCGCCGTGAAGTTCTCCAGTTCCCGTATCAGGTGGCGCAGGGGGTCGCGCCAGCCGAGCGGATCGATGCCGCCCACGGGCAATTCCGATACGTCGTGCCCGGCCGACCAGACCGTGACGCCGGGGTTGGCGCGCAGCACGGCGCAGCGGACCTCCTGCCGGGAAAACTCGGCAAGGGCCGCGATCACCTCGTCCACCAAAGCCTCGGAGAGGGCGTTGCGCCGCGCATCGTGGTTCAGGCTGATGGTGCCGACCGCGCCTTCGATTTTGCTGGTGATCATGGGATGTCCGATCTATTCATGAACGGACATTCTATTCGCCGGATTCCGGGCGCGGCTTGTCGCAGCGCGGCCATCGGCACGGAGCCGGGCCAACGGATCTACTCGTCGTCGTCCCCGACCTCGCCGTCACGGCGGGGCACGGTTTGCGGGTCGCAGGTGATCGGCCGGTAGATCTCGACGCGATCGCCGGGACGCAAGGCGGTATCGAGCTTTACCAGGCGGCCGAAGACGCCGACCTTCTGCGTCTCCAGGTCGATGGCGGGGAACTGGCGCAGGATGCCGGAGCGCTCGATCGCGGCGCGCACGGTGCTGTCGTCCGGCACCTCGATGGTGAGCCAGATCTGGTTGCTCGGTTCGGAATAGGCGACGCCGATCTGCATGCGCGGGCTCCCTGTTATTTCACCGGTTCCAGCGGCACGCCCTTGCGGTCGCGGCCGTAGATGCGCGGCTGGATGTAGGTGTCGATGATGGGGGTCAACGAATTCATCAGCAGCACCGCGAAGGCTACGCCTTCGGGATAGCCGGCGAAGGTCCGGATCACCCAGGTCAGCAGGCCGCAGCCGGCGCCGAAAACCAGCTGGCCGCGCGCCGTGTTGGGCGAGGTGACGTAGTCGGTGGCGATGAAGAAGGCGCCGAGCATGGCGCCGCCGGACAGCACATGGGCCGTGGCGCCGAGGTAGTGCGCCGGATCGACGGCGTTCGCGATCGCCGCCGGCAGCGCGATGCCGGCCAGCATCGCCAGAGGAATGTGCCAGCTGATGATGCGCAGGAAGATCATCGCCACGCCGCCGGCCGCGATCAGCCAAGCCGCCGTTTCGCCCAGGCTGCCCGGACGCTGGCCCAGCCAGGAAAGCGCCGGGGCGTTGGGCAGCGAGGCCATCAGGTCCACGCCACGCGACATCTCGGTCTTGGCGAAGCCCAGGGTAGTGGCGCTGGAGACGGCATCGAGCGCGGGTGGCAGGCCCTTCAGCAGGATCGACAGGCCTTCGATCGCGCCCGGCGCGCCGGCGCTGAACAGCGGCAGCGGCGCGACCCAGGCGGTCATCTGCACCGGAAAGGAGATCAACAGCGCAACGCGTGCCACCATGGCTGGATTGAACAGGTTCTGGCCGAGGCCGCCGAACACTTGTTTTCCCAATACCGTGGCGAACAAGCCGCCGAATGCGCCGATCCACCACGGTGCCCAGGGCGGCAGCGAAATCGCCAGCAGCCAGCCGGTCAGCACCGCCGAGCCGTCAAGCAGCGCCGGGGTCGCCTGGCGCCCCTGCAGGCGCAGGCAGAAGGCTTCGCCGAGCATGGCGGCGGCGACGGTGATGAACCACAGGTACACCGCCGGCCAGCCATACAGCCAGAAGCCGAACAGCGTTGCCGGCGCCAGGGCCGCCATGACCGTGGCCATGACGCGGCCGGCGCTGTTTGAAGTGGCCGCGTGCGGCGCGGCGACCGCAATCCCGATGGTCTGGCTCATGCCGCGGCTCCCGTTGCCTGTTCCGCGGCCGCGGCAGCGGCCTTGGCGGCAGCGCGTTCCGCCTTGCGCCGTGCCGCCAGCGCCGACTTTTCCTTCGCGTCGCGTTCCAGCCGGGCGATGCGATCTTCGGCCAGGCGGCGGGTGGCGTCGGTGCGCAGTTTGGCGCGTTCGCGCGCCGCGAGTTCGCCCTTGGCGTGGCTGAAATACTGCACCAGCGGGATGTGCGAGGGGCAGACATAGGCGCAGCAGCCGCAGGAAATGCAGTCGCTGAGCTTGAAGTCGACCGCTGCGTCGAGTTCGCCGGCGCGGATGCGCGAGGCCATTTCCAGCGGCAGCAGGCCCATCGGGCAGGCTTTGGTGCAGCTGCCGCAGCGGATGCAGGGGCCGGCGGGCGGGATGGTCGCCTCGCGTGCGTCGAAGGCCAGAATTCCGGAGGCGCCCTTGACCAGCGGAATCCGCCCGTGCAGGAGCGGCGTGCCCATCATCGGCCCGCCCAGGATCAGCCGCGCCGGGCGCGCCTTGAGCCCGCAGAAGGCCAGCAGTTCGTCGACCAGGGTGCCCAGCGGCGCCATGATGTTGCCGGGCTTGTCCACCGCGCCGCCGTTGATGGTCACGATGCGCTCGACCAGCGGCCGGCCGTGGCGGATCGCCTGGTGCACGGCGGCGCAGGTGGAGACGTTATGCACCAGCACACCGACTTCGGCGGCGCGCGCGTCGGCCGGTACTTCCTTGCCGGTCAGGGTCTGGATCAGCTGCTTGTCCGAGCCCATCGGATAACGCGCCGGGACCGGGCGGATCTTGACTTCGGAAAACGGCGCCGCGGCGATGCGCATGGCCGCGATGGCTTCCGGCTTGTTGTCCTCGATGCCGACCAGCGCCTCTTTCGCGCCGATGGCGTGCATTACGATGCGCGCGCCGTCGATCACCTGGTCGGCGAAGTCGCGCATGACGCAGTCATCCGACGAAAGATAGGGCTCGCACTCGCCGCCATTGACGATCAGCGTCGTCACCGCCAGGCGCTTGCCCAGCGCGAACTTGACCGCGGCGGGAAAGGTCGCGCCGCCAAGGCCGACGACGCCGGCTGCCGCGGTGCGCCGGGCGATTTCCTCGGGCGCGAGGGCGAACGGGTCCTCGACCGGATCGGTTTCGATCCAGCGATTGGTGAAATCGTTTTCGA
The DNA here is from genome assembly GCA_016235805.1 of Rhodocyclales bacterium. Taxonomy (GTDB): domain Bacteria; phylum Pseudomonadota; class Gammaproteobacteria; order Burkholderiales; family Rhodocyclaceae; genus Sulfuritalea. The sequence goes on along the minus strand of JACRIY010000083.1, from coordinate 73,590 downwards.
CGGTGATGGCGGCGAAGGCCAGCCCGGAGGGATGCGGCGCCGTGACTTCGCCGATGGCCGTCACCGTGCCCGCGACCGGCGAGTGGATCGGCGCCGATATGTTGCCCTGGGCTTCCGCCAGCAATTGCCCTTTGAGCACCTGCTGGCCGACCAGCACGATGGGCCGCGCCGCGCCGCCGACATGCTGGTGCAGCGGCATATACACGCGCGCCGGCGGCGGCAGGATGCGCAGCGGCACGTCGGCCGCCGGGCGCTTGTGGTCGTCCGGATGGACGCCCCAGCTCGGATGCTTGAAGATGCGTTCGAAGAGTCCCACGGCGATCTCCTCAGGCGGCCGTCGCCGCAGTGGCGGCCGGCTTGGGCCAGATCCAGTGCTGCAGGCTGACCGGCACGGGCACCAGCGACATCGCCTCGGTCGGGCAGCGGTCGATACAGGCGGCGCAGCCGGTGCAGGCTTCGCGGATCACGTTGTGGATCTGCTTCGCGGCGCCGACGATGGCGTCGGTCGGGCAGGCCTTGATGCAGCGGCAGCAGCCGATGCAGATTTCCTCGGCCACCAGCGCCAGCTTGGGGCCGTCGTCGACCACGGCGGAGAGATCGAGCTTGACCCCCATCATCGCCGCCAGCGCTTCGGCCACCGATTTGCCGCCGGGCGGGCACAGCGTCGGCAGGGCTTCGCCGCGCGCCAGGGCCGCCGCCGCCTGGCTGCAACCGACGTAGCCGCACTGGCCGCACTGCGAGCCGGGCAGCATGTCCTTCAGCTTGCCCTCGATCGGATCTTCCGCGACCGCCAGGTAGCGCGCCGCGGTGCCGAGCAGGGCACCGAGGGCAAGGCCCATGAGGGAGAGGCTGGCGACGGATATCATCATGTCATTACCCTTTCACGATCAACTGGTGGCGATGCCGGAGAAGCCCATGAACGCCATCGCCAGGAGGCCTGCGACGATGAAGGCGATTGGCGGGCCGGCGAACAGGCGCGGCACCTGCGCCAGCACCAGTCGTTCGCGCAGGCCGGCGAAGATCACCATCACCAGGCTGTAGCCGACCGACGAGGCGAAAGCGAACAGGGTGGAAGCGATGAAGCTCATGTGGCCCTCGACCAGCAGCAGCGCGACCCCGAGCACGGCACAGTTGGTGGTGATCAGGGGCAGGTAGATGCCGAGCATCTGGAACAGTTCCGGCGAGACCTTCTTGATCGTCATCTCGGTGAATTGCACCGCGCTGGCGATCACCAGGATGAAAGTCACGGTGCGCAGGTAGCCGAGGTTGTAGGCATCGAGCAGGTAGTGCTGCACGGCCCAGTCGGCCATCGACGAGACCGTGATGACGAAGGTGGTCGCCAGGCCCATGCCGGCCGCCGTATCGATGCGCGTGGTGACCCCCATGAAGGAGCACAGGCCCAGAAAGCGCGCGAGGATCACGTTGTTGACCAGGGCCGCGCCAATCATCAACAGGACGAAATCCCTCATGTCGTACTCCCGCCGCAGGTCTCGCCAGGAAACACGCCGGGCCGTCCCAAGTGTTTCTGGCCCCCCGGGGGGAGGTCGCCGCAAGGCGACTTCGGGGGGGGATTCACTGGGGCCCGGCGCAGGAAACGCGGCGCCAGTTCGCCCCGCATCGAAAGGCGACGCGCGACGAGGCGCGCCAGCAGCAGGCCAGTGATCAGCCCGCCGGCCATCGCCGCCATGGTCGCGAAATCGCCGCCCCGGTAGCTATCGGCGATGCCACCGGCCGTCAGTGCCGTTGCCAGCGGCAGCCCATAGGCCGTCAGCGCGGCGCTGACCAGGGCACGCTCGGCGACGCCGACCACCACGCGTTCGCCGACATGCAAGTCACTGATGTTATCCAGCGTGAAGCGCCGCGCCGCGATGCGGTTCGCGACCGTCCCGATGCCGCCCTGGCTGGTGCCGGCGCCGCAGCTGTTGGCCGAGGCGCAACTGCCGCAGCCACCGGTCTGCTCGGGCTCCAGCCAGGCCGTCGCGCCATCGACGCCGACCACGCGGGCTATCCCTTCGACGGAATGCATATCACGCGACACTGTGCGCCCCTCCCATCTGGATCTCCTTGCCGGCGCGCAGGTCGAACAGGCGCTTGACCACCACCAGCAGGCCGGTGACGATGAAGCCGCCGGGTGGCAGGATCATCATCAGCACGCCCATGTCGGCCGGCAGCAGGCGCAGTTCGATGGCCTTGAAGGCCGGGCCGAGCAGCAGCGAGGCGTCGGCGAACAGCGTGCCGTTGCCGGTGATTTCGCGCACCGCGCCGATCGCGGTCAGCGCAATGGTGAAGCCCAGGCCCATGAACAGGCCGTCGAGGAAAGAAGGCAACACCGGCTGCTTCGCGGCGAAGGACTCCAGCCGCGCCAGCGGCAGGCAGTTGGATACGATCAGCGGAATGAACAGGCCCAGCACCTTGTACAGCTCATGCATCCAGGCATTCATCGCCAGGTCGACCAGGGTCACCATCGCGGCGACGATCAGGATATAGACGGGGATGCGCACTTCCGGAGTAATCAGCTTGCGGAACAGTGCGACAAGCAGGCTCGACGCCGCCATCACCACGGCGGTGGCCAGGCCCATGCCGAAGCCATTGGTGGCGCTGGTGGTCATGGCCATTGCCGGGCACATGCCGAGCAGCATGCTGAAGACGCCGTTGTTGTCCCACAGTCCGTCCTTGGCGATGGTCTTGTAGTTGGCAGACATGTCAGTTCCCGTCGGTCAGCTTTGCCTTGTTGGCGGCGAAGAACTCCAGCCCGCCGCGAATTGCGTTCAGCACGCCGCGCGGCGTGATGGTGGCGCCGGCGAACTGGTCGAACTGGCCGCCGTCCTTCTTCACCTTCCAGCGCTCCAGCGGCGGATTGCCCAGCGACAGGCCGTCGAAGCGCAGTATCCAGTCGCCCTTCTTGACCTCGATCTTGTCGCCCAGGCCCGGCGTTTCCTTGTGCGCCAGCACGCGCACGCCGAGCAACTTGCCGTCGCGATCGATGCCCATCATCAGCTTCATCTCGCCGGCATAGCCGGTACCGAAGATTTCGTAGGCCACCGCCGTCACCACGCCACCCTTGCGCGCCCGATACACGGTCAGTTCGCGGCCGGCGGCGTTCTTCATAGCCAGGGTATCGGTCACCGGATTGTTGTCGTGGATCGCGGCAGGCAACACCTGCGACAACGAGTTCTGCTTGTCCTCCATGGCGCGCGCCGCGATGTCATCGACCGTTATCCGATCCGTGATCGCCAGCACCAGGCCGAAGCCGAGGCAGAAGGCGCCGAGGATCACACCATGCATCAGGCCGCGCGGCGATGTGGGGGGTTCCGGCAAGGTGGCGGTTGGAGCGTTCATGGGCGTGCAACGGAGATCGGTTGTGCATGCCTTTGCAGATTCTGTGCCACGCGCCGGCAACGCGGTCCAAATCGGGGCAGACGAACGCAACTCCGCACCAGCTTGGAGGTTTTTTCCCGGGGAGGATCCTCACCGTAGCGCCGGCGCCGACTTTTGCGAGTGTCGCAAGTCCTACAAAACACGACAAAACATCAAAAATTTGGTTGTTTAATCAGTCTCGGCACGGAACCTGCTCATTCCCCTTCAATATTCTGAACGGGCATTACATCATGGCCAAAAAGCAGTTCAGCGTCGCCGCCGGCAATGACGCACATCCCGCCGGACGGGGGACGCCGACCATCCATCCCGCAGTGTTCCAGCACACCGTGGCGCAGGCCGACATGGCGATTTCGATCACCGACATCCACGGCAGCATCCTCTACGTCAATCCGGCCTTCACCCGCGTCACCGGCTACGCCGCAGCCGAGGTGATGGGCCACAACGAATCCCTGCTGTCGAACAAGACCACGCCGCCGGAAATCTACAAGTCGATGTGGCAGAAGATCTCGCGCGGCGAGGCCTGGGGCGGGCGCCTGGTGAACAGGCGCAAGGACGGCACGCGCTACCTCGCCGAACTGTCCATCTCGCCGGTGGTCGATGGCGCCGGCGCGGTGGTGAATTACCTCGGCATGCATCGCGACATCACCGACATGCATCGCCTGGAAGCGCAGGTGCGCAACCAGAAGGCGCTGATCGAATCGGTGGTCGACGCGGCACCGATGGTGATCGCCCTGCTCGACGTGGACGACCGCGTGGTGCTCGACAACCAGGAATACAAGAAGCTGCAGGCCGACCTCGGCATGGCCGAACCGGCGCCGATGCTGATGACGTCGATCCGCGCCCTGCGCGAAAACCTGCCGCCCGGCGGGCGGCGCAGCGCCGGCTACGACTTCCTCGACCTCGAAGTGCGCCTCGACCTGCCCGACGGCAAGCCGCCGCGCTGGTTCTCCTGTTCCGGCAGCCGCGTGCGCGAGGACGACGTGCGCGCCGACGCCTTCTTCGCCGGCGGCAGCCGCGACTACCTGCTGCTGGTGGCGAAGGAAATAACCGGCCTGCGCGCGCAACAGGAAAAGGTGCGCGTGGCCGCGCTGCAGGCTGTGATGTCCGACGAGGACCGCGTCGCCGCGCTGCGCGAAAGCCTTTCCGCCGCCACCTTCCGCCTCGAAGGCCCGCTCAACATGATGGCTTCGGCCGTCGGCATGCTGGCCCGCCGCAGCGGCCCCGCCGACCCGATGGCGGTGGCCCTGGGCGAGGCGGTTGCCGCCGGCGAGCTTGCGCTGGCCGAACTGCGCGCCATGATCCCGGCCGAAAGCCGCGAGGCCGCCGGCCCGGCCAATGTCAATGAACTGCTGCGCGACGTGCTCGACCTCGCCACCGAGCGCCTGCTGGCCAACGGCATCCGCGTCAGCTGGAAGCCGCAGGCCATGCTGCCGGCATTGCAGGCACACCCCAACAAGCTGCGCAGCCTGTTCAAGGCCCTGGTGGACAACGCCATCGAGGCCATGAGCGCGCGCGGCTGGCGCGAGCGCGAGCTGACGGTGGTCACCCGCGCGCGGCTGGGCAGCCTGGAAATCCTCGTCGAGGACAGCGGCCCCGGCATTCCGCCCGAACTGCAACTCAAGGTCTTCGAACCCTTCTACACCACCAAGCGCGAAAGCCGGCGCCACCTCGGCACCGGCCTCGCGACCGCGCAGCAGATAGCCGCCGACCACGGCGGCAGCATCGAAATCGACGCCAAGAGCAAATCCGGCTGCCGCGTCTGCGTGCTGCTGCCGCTGACGCGAAGGCCATGAGCGCCCGCCGCCGGGCCGCCCCAAGGAGGGCGCCGCCAATCCACGGAGCCGCGCAGCGGCGAACCACCGTCACCCCCTGCCATGGGCAGGGGGGCGGGGGGAGGGCTCGGTGATGGACGCGCGCTCGCCCAACCTGCTGCGCACCCAGTACGAGACGCTGTTCCGCGTCTCGCAGGTGCTCTCGCGCTCGCTCGACTTCCAGCACACGCTGCGCGAAGTCCTGCGCTCGCTCGAAATCACCGGTCACCTGACCTGCGGCATGGTCAGCGTGGTCGATCCGGCTACCGGCGACCTCACCGTGCATGCGGTGCACGGACTCGACGCCGAGGCCTTCGAGCCGGTGCGCTACCAGCCCGGCGAAGGCCTGCTCGGCGTGCTGCTGGAAAGCAAGCGCACCATCGCCGTCGCGCGCCTGGGCGACGATCCGCGCTTCCTCAACCGGCTCGGGCTCTATGACAAGGAGCTGCCCTTCATTGCCGTGCCGATCCAGGTCGGCGGCGCGCTGCAGGGCGTGCTGGCGGTCCAGCCAGACCAGCCCGACGACGGCCTGCTCGACGAGCGCGTGCATTTCGTCGAGATGGTGGCCAACCTGATCGGCCAGAGCGTGCGCCTGTCGCTCGAAGTGGAAACGGAACGCAAGGCGCTGGCGGAAGAACGCGACACCCTGCGCCGCACCGTGCGCCAGAAGCACGGCTTCGACAACCTGGTCGGGCATTCGGCGCCGATGCGGCGCATCTTCGACCAGATCCGCCTCGTCTCGAAATGGCCGACCACGGTGCTGATCCGTGGCGAGACCGGCACCGGCAAGGAACTCATCGCCAACGCCATCCACTACAACTCGCCGCGCGCGCGCGGCCCCTACGTGCGGCTCAACTGCGCCTCGCTGCCCGAGACCCTGCTCGAAACCGAACTCTTCGGCCATGAAAAAGGCGCCTTCACCGGCGCCGTGGCGTCGCGCAAGGGCCGCTTCGAGATGGCCGACGGCGGCACGCTGTTCCTCGACGAGATCGGCGAAATCTCGCCGGCCTTCCAGGCCAAGCTGCTGCGCGTGCTGCAGGAAGGCGAACTGGAAAGAGTCGGCGCCGGCCGCACGGTGAAAGTGGACGTGCGGCTGATTGCCGCCACCCATCGCGACCTCGAAGCGGCGGTCGAAGCCGGTGAATTCCGCGAGGACCTCTACTACCGCCTCAACGTCATGCCCATCCTGCCGCCGCCGCTGCGCGAACGCATGGAAGACCTGCCCGAGATCGCGCGCCACCTGCTCGACCGCCTCGGCGGCGTGCAGGCCCGGCCGCTGACGCTGACCGCGGCAGCACAGCGGCGCCTGGCGCAACACCCGTGGCCGGGCAATGTGCGCGAACTGGAAAACTGCCTGGAACGCGCCGCCGTGATGTCGCTCGACGGCGATATCGACGCCGACCTGATCCGCATCGACAAGCCGCGCGCGACCGCGCGCACCGCGGCCGCCGTGGCGCCAGCGCCGACTTTGAGGGCGATTGCTGATGGCGAAGGCAGCGACGAGGCCATCGACCCCGGCGCCGAGCAAAGCGAACGCCAGCGCGTGATCGCCGCGCTTGAGCAGGCCGGCTGGGTGCAGGCCCGCGCCGCGCGCCTGCTGGGCATGACGCCGCGCCAGATCGCCTACCGCATCCAGACCTTGAACATCGAAGTGCGGCAGATATGACGAACAAGATCGCCATCTACTTCGGCACCGACACCGGCCGCACCCGGCGCATTGCCAAGCTGATCGCCCAGAAATTGGGCGATCGCGCGCTGGCGCCGGTGAACATAGGCCGCAGCACGGTCGATGACGTCCTCTCCCACGACACCCTGATCCTCGGCACGCCGACCTACGGCGAAGGCGCGCTGCCCGGACTTTCGACCGGGCTGGCGCAGGAAAGCTGGGAAGAGTTCCTGCCGCGCCTGCAGGGACGCAACATGCGCGGCAAGACCGTGGCGCTGTTCGGCCTCGGCGACCAGGACAAGTACGCCAACGAATTCGTCGATGCCCTGATCCTGCTGCACGACGCCGTCACCGCCTGCGGCGCCCGCATGATCGGCACCTGGCCGGCGGCCGGCTATGAATTCAAGGCCTCGCAGGCGCTGCTCGGTGACCGCTTCGTCGGCCTGGCACTGGACCAGATCAACCAGCCGGCGCTGAGCGAGGCGCGCGTCGACGCCTGGCTGCGACAACTCGACGACGAATTGCAAACCCTGGAGCACCACCATGCCCTCACCTGATACCTACGAAATCGGCGAGATCGTCTATTGCCGCGAACTGCTGATCAACGACGGCGGCATTCCCGACATCGCCGCCGACGCCCTGCTCGCCACGCCCGGCCGGCGCGGCGTGGTGGTCAATGCCGGACACCTTGAACTGGATCAGGAGCAGGCGATCTACCTGGTGCGCTTCGAAGGTGAAGACGGCGCCTTGGGCGTGCTCGGCCCGCCGGTCGGCTGCCTGCCTGAGGAACTGACACAGGACGAAGCCTGGGCGCGCGCGGTCGGCGCGGCCGGCAACGAATCGTGACCTGAACCGAGCGGCTTTCCCTGCGGTTCAGTCCGTTGCGTTAACCACGGTGATCTGGTCGTTGAGCGTCCAGAAGTCGTAGAGGTAGCCGATGCCGAGCAGGCCCAGCGTGCAGAGGTAGAGGATGCCGGTGAGCCACTTGCCCATGTACATCCGATGCACGCCGAGGAAGCCGAGGAAGGCCAGCAGGATCCAGGCAAGGGAATAATTGACCTTGCCCGCACGGAACCTGAGGTCGGCCTGGCGGTCCATAGCCGGAATCAGGAACAAGTCGATCAGCCAGCCGATGCCAAGCAGGCCGAAGGTGAAAAACCAGATCGTGCCGGTGACCGGCTTGCCGAAATAGAAGCGGTGCGCGCCGGTGAAACCGAACACCCAGAGCACGTAGCCGACGGTCTTCGAATGGGTATCGCTTGCCTGTGTCATTGCATGGTTTCCTGATTGGCCGATGCCGGGCGGGCATCGACGTTCAGCTTACGCGATATCGGGGGCTGCGTACCCCGCAGATGATCGAGGGCCGCACAGCGTGCTGGCATAGACACCTAGTATCGCGGTCGCGCTGCAAGACGGCAAAGCGAGGGTTCGATGGTGACGGGGATTTGCCCATAGCCACCGTCCTGGTTGCCGTCGTCACGGGCTGCAACGCAGCGAAAGCGGCCGGTTCGCGAAAATGACTAAAAAATATGCGCCATGCAGCGGACTCGCTAAAATCTGTGTTCTGAAAGTCAGCTCCTCTGTCTATTGCCGCCGCTACAGCCACCGCGCATCACCCCGACACGCGGGCCACCGCTGTGTGAGGCGGCAGCGGCGGAACAGGCGGAGAACGATCCTCAGCGGGACTGGCGTCTAGAAGATTAATTCGTACTAGTGATCTTTCGCCGACGCGCGGTTACCGCCAACAACCCCAGTCCAGCCATGAGCATGGCATAGCTTTCTGGTTCAGGTACTGCCGAGACTGAATCACCGTAAATACGCACGCCGATGTCTGTTCGGTTATCGTTCAGCCAAGTGCCACGGTTTGTAAATGCTTCGACACCAAGGGGGGAGGGCGCATGTCGAGGCATGGACGCCGAAGCATCTCCTGGGCGAATTTCAAACGAAATGAAATAATCACCTGCAGCTAGGATCCAACTCACTCCATGAACGCCATACCAGCCACCAAAGAGTGTTCTCGGAACGACTGAGCTTCCGGAATACAGTTCATCACCGGGAAGCGATCCTTTGACACTTCGTATCGCTATGTGAAAGCCACTTTCATCCACCGGGCTATAAAAAGTACCCCCAATATATCCCTCCAAATCTGTGAGGATTGCAGATTCGGCGAGTGTAAATTTTGCTGCAAGCCATTGTGAGGCATCCAATGAAGCTGGCCCGTTCCCTGGCGTGGGAACTACATTAGGCGGAGTCCCAGTATCTACCAATATCGCAGCATTGCTGTTCAGAGTAACCAGCAAGCCGATTGTCCACATCACCTTTCGCCAACTATTTAGCATTTCATTTCCTCAAGATTAAGTCGCGTCCGAATCCGATAGGCACTATGCAAAATAAGAACGCCATGTGGCACAGTGGAAAGGTGCAGTAGTACCGCTCAAAACTGAGCACACGGTGTGTGCTTCTGGTTTGAACCCGAGCTTTCCCCTTGTCGCAAGTACTTGCTGGACCTAGCGGCCTCATTCAGGTCGCCGCAATCATTTATGCATACCATGCCTCGTGGCGCAAGTTGCGATGCCAAGTAGGAACTTAAAGATAGCTACCGATGATGTCAACATGTAATGTGTATATTTTTGTGTGGCCTGCCGTGTCGATGACAACGGTAGTCAGCGGTCGCCCGCCGGTCTCTTCGCGTGAGTGCGGGCTATTTCAGAAGGTGTGCTATCCAGATATATGGCTGATGTCATAGGTCTGGCGAAGACTTAACCAATGAACGATTGGGTCGGGTGCTGAACGCTACAAGCAATGCCCAGGACGAGGCGCCGAGCGTCAGCTTTCATACCGCCCTCGGGATCAACTCGACGGCGTCTGCCGACCTGCTAGCGCGGGTGCGAGCCCGTGCCCTCTACACCTTCGTCAAGCGGGGCAGATCGACAAAGATGACGCGACCGAGATGCGCGCCAGATTCTTCGTGTGGGATCGTGTTCAATGGCCGGTGTACGTCCGTAAGAGAACGAAAACCATCGCAGGCTATGGTCATCGCATTTGCATAGATCTGCCGAGCGGTCAGGAATTCCGAGTGGCAGCAATCAGTCTGCAGCGGCCCCACAGGCTTTTGCCCGGGTCAGCCAATGCACCAAGAGTCGGTCGCTGGCGGGACGGCGGTTCGGGCACTAAACTTCCGCCATGTGCACTCGCTACGTCCCTCCCGATCAAGCGGCCATCGAACGCTTCTGGCATGTCGGCCGTGACAACCAGCCGCGCTGGGCCGAACAGGTTTTTCCGCGCGCGCAAGGCCCCTTCCTGCGTCCCGGCGCGACTGCGCCGCAGCTTGAACTGGTGGTCGGGCAGTGGGGCCTGATTCCCTGGTTCGCCAAGACGGCGAAGCTGACGTATTCGACGAACAATGCCCGCTTCGAGGAAATCGCCGGCAAGGCGTCCTACAAGCAGTCGTGGCTGCAGGGCAGGCGCTGCATCATCCCGGCCTGGTCCTTCGACGAGCCGTGCTGGGAGACGGGGCGCAACGTGTGGTGGAACTTCCGCCGCGCGGATGGAGCGCCGTGGGGTCTGGCCGGCCTGTGGAATGCCTGGACCGACCCGGAAACCGGCGAGGTGCTGCAGAGCTACACGATGCTGACCATCAATGCCGACAGCCATCCGCTGATGTCGCGCATGCACCGCCCCGACCCCAAGCTGGCGCCGGACCGGCAGGACAAGCGCAGCGTGGTGGCGATCGAGTTCGGCGAGGTCGATGCCTGGCTGCGGGGCTCGACCGACGACGCTGCCGGGTTGATGCGCCCGCCGCCGGCCGATCTGATCGAGGCGGGGCCGAAGGAGTAGCGAAATTCCGCCGCGTTGAACTGGGATAGACTCGCCGCGGGGTCTCCGTGGCTCCATCCATCCCACTTCGACGACGCACGAAAAAAGAACCATGAAAGTCAGCCTGCAGCGGGCCATCATTTCACTCACCAGCGCGCTGGATTTCGTCGGCGTCGACGAGGTCCAGCACGGCAAGCGGGTTGCCCTGATGGCCTTCGGCATGGCGCTCGAACTGGGCTGGGACGCGGCCCGTCGGCGCGATGTGCTCTATGCCGGAATGCTCCACGACTGCGGCGTGTCGCGCAACCGGGAGCACCGGCAACTCACCGACACCCTCGAATGGGATGGCGCCGAGGAACACTGCCTGCGCGGCGAACAGTTCCTGCTCGCCTGCCCGCCGCTGGCGCGCTTCGCGCCCGCCATCCGCTGGCACCACGCGCGCTGGGAAGCCTTGCTGGCGACGCCGATCGCGGAAGAGGAAAAGCAGCTCGCCAACCTGATCTACCTCGCGGACCGCGCCGATACCCTGCTCGCGCCCTATGTTTCCGGCCGGGTACTGGCGGATGAAATTCTCTGGGAACACCCGGCCATCACGCGGCGCCTTGAAGGTCTCGCGGGCACCCTGTTCAAGCCGGAATTCGTGCAGGCCTTCAGCCGCGCGGCGGAACGCGAGGCATTCTGGCTGTGCATGGATCCTTCCTACATCTTCGACGAAATCGAGACCCACCTGCAGGAGGAGGTTCCGGTCGAACTCGACACGGCGAACGCGCTGGCCGTCGCCGGCCTGTTTGCCCGCATCACGGATGCGAAGAGCAACTACACCCTGGAACATTCGACGCGCGTCTCCCGCATCGCGCGTTTCCTCGCCGCGGCCAGCGGCATCGCCGGGGACGACCTGGACAAGGTCGAAATCGCCGGCCTGCTGCACGACATCGGGAAACTGCGGGTGCCCGAGGCGATCATCGACAAGCCGTCGGAAATCACGCCCGAGGAGCGGGCCTACGTCAAGCGGCACAGCTACGACACCGGGCGCATCCTGAGGAAGGTGTTCCCCGGCGAGGCTATCGGTGACTGGGCCAGCATGCACCATGAGAACCTGCTCGGCACCGGCTATCCGGACCATCTGGCTGCAGCGCAGATATCGACGGAAGCGCGCCTGATTTCCGTTGCCGACATCTTCCAGGCGCTGTCGCAGGAGCGCCCCTACCGCAAGCGCCTGAACCGCGAGGAAGTCATGGCGCAACTGGACGACATGCTCGCCCTCGGCCGGCTCGACCGCGACATGGTCGAACTCGTCCGCCGCCACCTGGAGCAGTGCTACTCGCTCGCGGTCGACTAGGCCCAGGCTGACGCGAAGTTACGGCCCGGAACCACCCGATGGCGATCCGGCCGGCAAGCGTATTGCCGAACAGTTGATCTGGCGCATTGGCGGCAACAAAAATTGGAGGCTTAATTCGACCGTGGCCATCCGGCCGTCGCATCGCTGGCTGCGGCTGATCGCCCGGGAAGGAGTCGCATGAAGGATCGGATTGCCGCAACGGCCCCGAATGGCGGGGCCCTCACGGTGGTGCTGGTATATGCCGTCGTGGCGTCGCTGTGGATACTGCTGTCGGATCGCCTGATGGGCCTGCTGTTCACGGACTCCGCCTCGCTGGTCAAGGTCAGCCTGATCAAGGGCTGGTTCTTCGTCGCGGTCACCGCCCTGTTGCTGTATGCCCTCGTGCGGCGCCTGGTCGGTCGCATTTCGGAAGCGCATCGGCGCGAAATCGAGGCCCTGCAGAGCAGGCAGGACACCTTCAACCTGCTGACGGCGATCGTCGAGAACTCGGACGACGCGATCTTCGCCAAGGACCGGGAAGGCCGCTACCTTCTCTTCAATGAAGCGGCGTGCCGCTACGTCGGAAAATCGGCGCGCGATGTGGTGGGGCGCGACGATCGCGACATCTTCCCGCCCGACCAGGCCGAGATACTGATGGAAATAGGCCGGCGCGTGCTGGCCACGGGCCGCACCGAAACCAATGAAGAGACGCTCGACACGGCCCTGGGCCGGCGCAGCTTCATGGCCACCAAGGGCCCGCTGCGCGACGCCGACAACGCGGTGTTCGGGCTGTTCGGCATATCCCGCGACATTACGGCGAGCACGCAGGCCGATCACGCCTTGCGCGAGGCGCTGGAGGAACAGAAGCGTTCGCGCCTGGCCGCACTGTCGCTGATGGAGGATGCGGTCGCGGCGCGCAGGGAAGTCGAGGACGCCGCCATGCAACTGCGGCAGTTGTCGATGGCCGTCGAGCAAAGCCCGGAAAGCATTGCCATCACAAACATCGCGGGCGACATCGAATATGTCAACGAGGCCTTCCTGCGCCAGACCGGGTATTCGCGCGAGGAACTTGTCGGCCGCAATCCGCGCGTCCTGCAGTCGGGCAGGACCTCGCCAGAGAGTTATGCGGAGCTGTGGAGTGCTCTGACTCAGGGCCGCTCGTGGAAGGGCGAATTCCACAACCGGCGCAAGGACGGCAGCGACTACGTCGAGTTCGCGGTGATCACGCCGATTCGCCAGGCAACCGGGGAAATCACCCACTACGTGGCGGTGAAGGAAGACATCACCGAGAAGAAGCGCATGAGTGCCGAGCTCGACAACTATCGGCAGCACCTGGAACAACTGGTCACCGATCGCACCGGTGAAGCGGAACACGCACGCGCGCAAGCGGAAGCCGCCAACCGCGCCAAGTCGACCTTCCTCGCCAACATGAGCCACGAAATCCGCACGCCGATGAACGCGATCCTCGGCATCACCCACATGATGCGCCGCGATGCCGGCTCGGCGCTCGAAACCGATCGGCTGGACAAGGTCGATGGCGCGGCGAAGCACCTGCTTTCCATCATCAACGACATCCTCGACCTGTCCAAGATCGAGGCCGGCAAGTTCGAACTGGAGTCCTGCGACTTCGCGCTCGACGATGTGATCGACCATGTGGCCTCCCTGGTCGGCGACGATGCACGCTCGAAGGGCGTGGCGATACGCATCGAAAGCGATGCGATGCCGCCCTCGTTGCGCGGCGATCTGACCCGACTGCGCCAGGGCCTGCTCAACTATGCGGGCAATGCGGTGAAATTCACCCCGCACGGCAGCATCTGCCTGCGGGCTCGCCTGATCGACGAGCGGGCCGGACGTTGCCTGCTGCGCTTCGAAGTGCAGGACAGCGGCATCGGCATCGCCCCCGACATCCTGCCCAGGCTGTTCCAGCCATTCCAGCAGGCGGATGCCACGACCACCCGCAAGTTCGGCGGCACCGGCCTCGGCCTGGCCCTGACACGGCATTTCGCCCGCATGATGGGCGGCGATGCCGGCGCGGAAAGCACGCCGGGAATCGGCAGCACCTTCTGGTTCACGGCCTGGCTGGAACTCGGTGCGCCGTTGCAGGCCACCGCGGCAAGGGATGCCGACAGCGAGATGGAACTGCGCCGCAGCCAATCGGGGGCCCGCGTGCTGGTGGTGGAAGACAACCTGATCAACCGCGAAGTCGCGACCGAACTGCTGCGCGGTGCCGGCCTTGACGTCGACACCGCCGAGGACGGACGCATCGCGCTGGACAAGTTGCGCAGCCGAAGCTACGACCTGGTCCTGATGGACATGCTGATGCCCGAGATGGATGGACTGGAAGCCACGCGCGCCATCCGCGCCTTGCCGCAATGCCGGGACCTGCCGATCCTGGCGATGACCGCGAATGCCTTCAGCGAAGACCGCCAGGCCTGTGCCGCGGCCGGCATGAACGACTTCGTCGTTAAGCCGGTCGATCCGCCGACCCTCTACGCGGCACTGCTCAAATGGCTGCCCGCGCGCGAAGCCGCAAGCGGAACCGCAAAAGTCGGCGCTGGCGCGACGGCGGCGAAACCGGTCGCCGGCCCGGCGCGATGCGCGGAAGAGATCGTGGCCCGCCTGGCGCAGGCTCCGGGCATGGATGTCGGTCGCGGCCTCGCCGTCCTGCGCGGCAAGCAGGACCGCCTGGTAGCCCTGCTGCGCGAACTGGCACTGACCCACCACGGCGACATGGCGAAGCTCGCCGCCTGCCTGCAAACCGGCACGCGGGAAGACGCACGGCGCATCGCTCACAACCTCAAGGGCGTGGCGGCGATGCTGGGAGCCAATGCCCTCTCGCAAGCGGCGCGGACGCTCGAGGACAGCCTGCGCCGTGAGGCCGATGACCGGTCCGATGCCGAGCTGCCGATACAGATGGCGATGGTCAGCCGCAGGCTGGACGAGCTGCTGGCGATCGTGGACGGCGGCTCGACGGCGGACTGAAGCGAACGCCGACCGCAGGCGCGGGCGCCAGCGCCGGCAGGCAGCGCGGGGCGCCCGTCAGGCCAGGTTTTCCAGCGACTGGACGGCGCCGTGCAGGGCGCGCTCGAAGATCGGCGAATCGGCCTTCACCAGGCTCGCGGTCTGATTCTTCAGGCGCACGGCCAGCGCTTCGGGCGTGATGGAAATGGCGCAGGCGGAAGCGCTGTTGCTGAACAGGAGCAGCGTGCGGCTGGGGTTGATCCAGGTCAGGCGCTCGCGGCGGCTTTGTCCAGCGGTGGTGAAATCGACCCAGTCGCCGCGCACCAGTTGCCTGACGCGGCGCAGGTTGGCGCTGTCGGGGGTGCCGTCCTCGCCCGCATTGTCGCCGCCGGGCAGCGAAATGTCCTGCACGCGAACCCCGCTCGCCGTCGAGTGGCTGACCTGCAGGGTCGGCCCGCCGCTGATGACGGGCGGCTTCGGCAACTCTTTCGGCGGCTCCTTCGCGACATCCTTCGCGCCATCTTTCGACCCGGCCTTGCTGGCAACCTTCATGTCGGCGCGCAATGCCGCCAGCTGCAGTTCCACCAGGCTGTCCATGAAGGCGCTGCGCTCGTTCGCCGAAGTGCCGATTTCCTCGAATCCGGCGTTCAGCCGCTTCAGCAGCGACGGCAGGGCCGCCGCCTGGCGTTGCCTGTCCTCCGGCTTGTGCTTCGGGGTCACGGTCCACAGCAGGTCCGCCGCGGCCTGCAGGGTCGAGCTCACGTCCGGGCTTTCCGCCCCCGACGCATAGACCCGGCCCTGCAGCACGTCGCGCCAGTAGGTCAGCAGGAAGTGCCCGATTTCGGTCGGTATGCCATGCGTGATCAGGGGCGCCAGCAACTGGTCGGCCGTCCGCTGGGCGCGCAGTTGCGCCGCGCGCTGCTGGTGCATTTCCGCTTCGCGCGCACGCACGGCCTCGGCGAGGATGCGGTTTTCCTCGGCCTCGATCTCTTCGCGCTCGACGAGGAATTCGGCCAGTTCGGTATTGGCGGCCTCGAACACCGCGACGTCGCCGTCGTACGTGTGCTGGATCCGGTCGACCAGCTCGGACAGCTTGCGGTAGAAGGGATCGTTGGCGTTGACCACCTTGCCCCAGCGAATCGCGATGCCCGAGATGCTGTCGAGGAAGAGCCTGGCGGGGTGGCTGCGATCGGCGAAGAAGCGCTGATTGAGCATGGCCACCTTGAGCACCGGCGTCTGCAGCCGTGCCACCAGGACCTTGATGCCCTCGGCCACGCTCTTGTCGCCGAAGATGAGGTCGAACAGCTCGGCGACGATGTCCAGCGTGACGGATTCCTGGACGCCGACGTGGCGCGCCCCTTCGCTGTCGCGGGCAATCTTGACGACGTTGGTCAGCGCGTTGTTCGACGCCTTTACGGCGTCCTTCTGCAGCGATTTGAGCGAAAGGAAGAAGGCCTGGCTTGCCGCCGCTCCATCGCTTGCCTTCGTCGCGCCGCGGGCCTGGGTCCTGGCCTTTACCAGCATCTCGAGCTTGCCCGCCATCTTGGTGGACTCGGCCGCGATGGTGTTCGGATCGACCGGCGTCGTTCCCTGGTAGCTGCGCTTCAGGCGCGGCAGGATGTCGGCTTCATACAGGATTTCGTTGGTGGCGCGAAACAGCTGGGGCAGCTCCGACGCCATGTGTTCGCCCATCAGTTGCAGCAGCACGATGCGCTGGCCGGCATCGGCGACGACCTCGGCGCAGGCGCTCTGGAGGCAGTCGCAGAGCGACGAGACGCGGAAGCTGACGTCGCCCTGGGCCATGGCGCCGCGCAGGACGAGATAGGAAACGCGCCGTTCCAGGGCGCCGGATTCCTCGCTGCAGGCCGTATTGACGCGATCGACGACGCCGCGCATGGCGAGCTGGATGGACGTCTCGTCGTCGGTGACGATCTGCAGGTTCGCCGCGTCGCCGTAGTTGTTCTGGCCGGCCTTGGGCGCCGGCTTGCGGCGCCGGGCGAGCGCCTCCTTCAGGGCCGGCGCGGCCTTCGCCCAGTGGTTCCTGAGCTCGAACTGCAGGTTGATGCAGGCGTGGCGCCTGGCGTCGTCGCGACTGCTGGCGACAAGCACGCGCGCGCCTTCGATCAGGGCGGGCCCCAGCTCCGCGACCAGTTCGCACAAATCTCCCTCGAGCTGGTCGCGGCAACGATCAACAAGGGTTCGCAGGGTTTCGGCGGTCTTTTCGGCGGTCTTTTCGGTCATGTCGGGCCAGCCACAACGTTGTCATGTCTATGGATTATCCCATCGCTGCATTGCAAAAAATGTTCATATTTCACGTTCCGATGTGCGAACTTCCGGCTCGACCAGTGGCGGCGGCCTATGCCGACGGCGCCTGCAGGTCGAGCGTGCAGCGCACGATGCCGGCCTCCTCGCTGCGGCCGAAGCTGAAGCCGAAGCCCTTGAGCAGGGTCAGCATCGGCTGGTTGTCGTACATGACGTCGCCGCGAAAGATGCGGATGCCGCGCTTGCGGGAATAGTCGATCATCTTGCGCATCAGTCCGGAACCGAGGCCCTGGCCCTTCATGTCGGAGCGGATGATGATGGCGAATTCGCCGGTCTGGTTGTCCGGCGCGGCGACCACTCGCACCACGCCCAGGGTCTCCGCCACGCCGTCCTCGCCCGCGGCGCTGGCAACGAAGGCCATCTCGCGGTCGTAGTCGATCTGGGTCAGGCGCGCCATGTCGCGCCGGGGAATCTGCTTGACATAGTGGAAGAAGCGGTAGACCAGGTCCTGTTCGCTCATGTGCGACAGGAATACATAGTGCGCCGCCTCGTCCTCCGGGCGTATCGGGCGAAACAGCACCGGCCGCCCGTTGCGCAGCGCGGCCGGCTGCTCCAGTGCCTGCGGGTAGGGCTGAATCGCGAAGCGATGCGGGTTGGCGGGCGCGGCCAGCAGCTCGATGTGCGCGTCGACGGCCATCACGCCGCGGTCGCTGGCGAACAGCGGGTTGATGTCGAGTTCGACGATCTCCGGCAGGTCGATCAGGAGCTGCGAGACCTTGGTCAGCGCCAGCGCGATGGCATCGCGATCCGCCGCCGGGTCGCCGCGATGGGTGTCGAGCAGCGGAGCGGCGCGGCTGCGCTCGATCAGGTCCTGCGCCAGCGGCAGGTTCAGCGGCGGCAGTCCCACCGCCATGTCGCGGCGGATGCCCGTCGCGCGGCCGCCTTCGCCGAAGATGATCAGCGGCCCGAACAGCGGATCGGTGGTGACGCCGACCAGCAGTTGCCGCGCATGGCCGCGCGGCTGCATGGTCTGCAGGTTGAAGCCGCTGATGGTCACCTCGGGGCAGGTGACGCGGGCGCGCTCGATCATGCCGCGCGCGGCGGCTTCCACCGCCTCGGCGGTTTCCAGGTTGAGCGCGACGCCGCCGATGTCCCACTTGCGCCGCAGGTCGCGCGACATGACCGCCAGCGCCACGGGCAGGCCGATCCGCTGCGCGACGCGGGCCGCGTCCTGCGAATCGGTGGCGGCATGGGTCGCCACCACGGGGATGCCGTAGGCGGCCAGGATGGCTTTGGATTCCGCCTCGGTGAGCTGGGTGCGCCCCTTGTCCAGCGCCGCGCGCAGCACCTGCCGCGCGCCATCGAGGTCGGGCGTGAAACCGGTGGAGATCGAGGGCGGCACCTGCATCAGCAGTTCGCGCGCCAGGCGGTGGTTGTCGATGTGCAGGAAGGCGCGCGCGCCGTGGCCGGGCGTCGAGAAGGTGGGAATGCCGGCGGCGACGAAGCGCTTGCGTTCGGCGGCGACGCTCTCGTCGCCGACCCAGCAGGTGAGCAGCGTGCAGGAAATCGTTTTCGCCGCCTTGATCACCGCCTCGGCGATCTCGCCGCTGTTGGAGAGCGCGTTGGGCGTGTGCATCACCAGGATCGCGTCCGCCGCGCGCTGCTCGCACAGTGCGCCCAGCACCGCCTCGTAGCGCGCCGCGCTGGCATCGACGCGGATGTCGATTGGATTGCAGCCGTCCCAGCTTGCCGGCAGGATGCGGCGCAGTTTCGCCACGGTGGCGTCGTCGAGCGCGGGCATCGCGTAGCCGCCGAGGTAGAGACTGTCCTCGGCCATGATGCCGCCGCCGCCGCCGTTGCTGATGGCGACCAGCCGGCTGCCGTTCATCGGCCGCGAGCGGACCACGGTTTCCACCGCGCCGAACAGTTCGTCGAGATGCTCCACGCGCAGGATGCCGGCACGGCGCAGCACGGCATCGAACACGTCGTCGCTGCCGATCAGGCCGGCCATGCCGAGGAAGGAGGGTTCCGCCCCGCCCGCCTCGCGGCGGTGCGGCGCGCGCCCGGCCTTGATCGCGACCACCGGCTTGTTGCGCGCGGCAGCACGCGCCGCGGCCATGAAGCTGCGGCGGTCGCGGATCGATTCGATGTAGAGCAGGATGGCCTGCGTGTCGGGATCGCTGGCGAGGAAATCGAGGACTTCGCCGAAACCGATGTCCAGCGCGTCGCCCAGCGAAACGAAATGCGAGAAGCCGACCTTCTTCGGCCGCGCCCAGTCGAGCACCATGGTGCCCACGGCATCCGACTGCGAGACGAAGGCGAGCATGCCCGGTTCGACCCGCACCTGCGAAAAGGTGGCGTTGATGCCGGCCTTGGGCACCAGGATGCCCAGCGTGCTGCCGCCCAGCAGGCGTATGCCGTGGCGCCGCGCCGTTTCCAGGATGACGGTTTCCAGCGATCGTCCGCCGGCGTCGAAGGTGGTCGCCAGGTAACCGGCCATGATGATCGCGGCGCGCGTGCCGCGCCGGCCGAGTTCGTCGAGCAGCGCCGGGATGCTGGCGGCCGGGGTGCACAGGATGGCAAGGTCCGGCGTCTGTGGCAGCGCGGCGACGTTCGGATAGGTCAGCACGCCGGCCACCGCCTGTCGCTTCGGGTTCACCGGCATGATGACGCCGCCGAAGCCGCCCGCGAGCAGGTTGCGCATCACCACGTTGCCGATCCGCTGCGGACGAGCGCTGGCGCCGATGACGGCAATGCTTTGCGGATCGAACAGGCTTTGCAGGAAATGGAAACTCATGGCGAAACCTCATGCCGGCGGGGAATGGCCCGGTGCCGAACCTTCAATGCTACGGCATTGTGCCGCGTTCTGTCCCTGCGGACTTATACGGACCCGGCGCGGAAACGGCGTAAGCTCGCCGCCTGCCCAGATCGACTTCCGCAATGCATATGAATCCCTTGCCGCCGGCACTGCCCGTTTCGCGCCAGGCCCTCGGCCTGCTTGGCTGGCTGGCGCTCTGCTTCGCCACGGCTGCGCTCGGCGCCGTGGCCTCGGTCAATGCCGCCGCGTTCTATGCCAGCCTCGCGCGACCGGCCTGGGCGCCGCCGGGCTGGCTGTTCGGCCCGGTGTGGAGCGCGCTCTACGCGCTCATGGCGGTGTCCGCCTGGCTGGTCTGGCGGGCGCGCGGCTTCGGCGGCGCACGAACGGCATTGATCCTGTTCATCGCCCAACTGGCGGCGAACGCACTGTGGAGCTGGCTGTTCTTCGCCTGGCGCCGGGGCGACCTGGCCTGCGCCGAAGTGCTGCTGCTGTGGTGCCTGATCGTGGCCACCATCGTCGCCTTCCGCCGCGTCAGCGCGCTTGCCGCCTACCTGCTCTACCCCTACCTGGCGTGGGTCACCTTTGCATCGGTACTGACCTTCGCGGTGACCCGGCTCAATCCGGGGCTGCTGACGTAAGCCAGCCAAGCCAGAACCAAACAGGAAAGGCTTCGATGAAACATGTTGACGCTTGGCCGGAAAAGCGAATTGAAGGCCCGCCCCTCCCATCCTCCCCTCACGGGGAGGCGATTGATTTGGCTCGCTTCGCTCGAAATTCTTCGTGGGATTTGATTTGACTTCGCCGCTTAGAGAGGCGACGTATGTCGGGCGCCGACTCTTGCAGGCGACGTCGCGCCGGATCAGCAAGGATGGAAGGCCGTGCCGACGAGGGCGACGACCTCGCCGGGATGGCTGCCCAGCGAAAGCGGGATGGAAACGAAGGCGATGCTCATGACCACGAGCAGCGTGGCGGTGACGACGAACAGCATGTTGTTGGCAAACGTCGGGGTTCTGCGGGTCATGGCGATTTCCTTTGCGATGGGATGTGTTCATTCTGGGTGGCCAGCCTTAACCGGGCATTAAAGGGCGGGCAAGTCGCCCGGTATAATGTTGCGGCCCTCCCAACCGGCCTTCTCGACCTGACCATGTCACTCCGCCTCTTCCGCATGATCGCCACCGGGCTGCTGCTGTGTGCGACTTCTGGCCCGACGCTGGCGGCCGACCGCCTGGCGCGCATAGAAGCCAGCAAGACATTGCGCGTGTGCATCTGGCCGGATTACTACGGCATCTCGTTCCGCAACCCGAAGACGCAGGTGCTGGCCGGCATCGACATCGACAATGCCCGCGACCTGGCCAAGGCCTTGGGGGTGGCGGTGCAGTTCGTCGACAGCTCGTTCGCGCGGCTGATCGACGATGTCACCGGCGATCGCTGCGACATCGCGATGTTTGCCGTCGGTATCACGCCGCAACGCCAGGAGAAGCTGCGGTTCACCCGGCCGCACCTGGCGAGCGACATCTACGCCATCGCCACCAAGACCAATCGTCGCATCCAGGACTGGAGCGACATCGACCGCCCCGGCGTGGTCGTCGCGGTGGCCAAGGGCACGCTGCACGAGGCGGTCATGAAGGCCAGGCTCAAATCCGCCGAATTGCGCGTGCTAGACACGCCGCAGGCGCGCGAGCAGGAAGTGCAATCCGGCCGCGCCGACGTCTTCATGACCGACTATCCCTTCAGCCGCCGCATGCTCGACAACAGCGACTGGGCGCGCTTGGTGTCGCCGGTCGAGACCTATCACGTGACACCCTATGCCTGGGCGATGCAGCCCGGTGACGACGCGTTCCATGCGCGGGTCGAGGACATCCTGGCGGCGATGAAAAGCGACGGCCGCCTGCTGATCAACGCCCGCCGCTATGCCCTGGACCGGCTGATCGTCAAATAGGGATTCCCCAGCTTCCTGCCCGATCCCCCGGTGATGTCGGCCCCCCTCCACTCGCCTCGCAGCCTCCGCACGATCGTTCTCCTGTTGGCGCTGTTGCTCGCCAGCTGGCTGGCGGCATTTGGCTACACGGTCTGGCGCCTGAAACAGGACGCCGTGGCCAACGGCATGGCCAGGGCCGCCACCCAGGTGCGCAATTTCGAGGAGTTCCTGACGCAGACGCTGAAGGTAATCGACATCACGGCCGAAACGCTGGATCCGCAACTCAAGCCGCAGCGCGGCATCGATCCGCTTGCGCTGGAGCGCGCCCTGAACGCCGCGCTGCGCCCGACGCCCTACCTGCGCTCGCTTTCGCTGCTGGACGCCAATGGCCGCATCGTCGCCAGCTCGAACCCGCGGAACCTCGGCGTCCATGTCGGCACCCGCGGTTTCTTTCCGGCGACCGGGCCGGAGTCGAACGTACTGAGTATCGATGTGCCGTGGCGCGGGCGCGATTTCGATACGGCGAAACCACCGGCCGCGGCGCCGACGAATTCACCCGACCCCGGCTTCATCCCCGTGCTGCACAAGCTTTCCAGCGGCCGCCAGGCGCTGTGGCTGCTCGCCGCGCTGAACCCGGACTACTTCGCCAACCATTTCGCGCAGTTGCTCGACCCGGCGGAAGGCCATGTGCAGTGGCTGCGCTACGATACCCGCCTGCTGCTGTCGACCCACCCCAACGACGTGCCCGGCAGCATGGCGGACAACGGCATCACGCCGGAGCGCCTGGCGCAGCGCGAATCCGGACGGCTCACCCACCGGCTTCCCGACGGGCGGCATACGCTCACTGCCTATCGCGCGTCCAGCCAGTTTCCCGTGGTGCTGGTGGTGAATATCGACCGGGATCGGGTGCTGGCGGCATGGCGCGAAGAGGCCCGCAGCCTGGGCATCAACGTCCTGCCCATCCTGCTGGCGCTTTGCATCGCCAGCGTGCTGGTCTGGCGCCGGCAGCAGCGCATCGGCCTGCAGCAGATCGAACTGGAACGCGAACGACGCCTCGCCGCGAGCGTCTTCGACGCCAGTTCCGACGCGATCATCCTGGCCAAACCCGATGGCGAAATCCTCGCGGTCAATGCCGCATGGGAGCAGCTCAACGAGTACGGCGCCAATGAGGCGATCGGTCGCAATCCGCGCATGCTGCAGTCGGGGATGCAGAACCCCGCGTTCTACCGGGCGATGTGGGACAGCCTGCAGCGCACGGGCCACTGGCAGGGCGAGATCGTCAACCGGCGCAAAGGGGGCAGCGTCTATACCGCCCTGCTGACGATCAACGCGGTGACCGACGCCAACGGCAAATTGCTGCACTACGTCAGCGTCGCCACCGACATCAGCGCCCGCAAGCGCGAAGAAGCCCAGCTTGCGGAGCATGCAACGGCCCTCGCGCTGGCCAAGGAAGCGGCGGAATCCGCCAATCGGGCGAAGAGCGCCTTCCTCGCCAACATCAGCCACGAACTGCGCACGCCGATGAACGGCATCATGGGCATGACCATGCTGGCGAAACGCCGCGTCACCGACCCGAAGGCACAGGCGCAACTGGATACGGCCAGTCGTTCGGCTGAGGCATTGCTGGCACTCATCAATGACCTCATCGAAATATCCAGCATCGAGGCCGATCGGCTGAAGCTGGAAGACCAGCCGTTCACGCTGAATTCGATTCGCGCGACCGTATCGCTGCTTGTTCAGCGCAAGGCCAACGACAAGGGGCTCGAGTTCACGCTGGCGCTCGACGATTCCATCGGCGAAGTTGGCCTGCGCGGCGATCCGGGACGGCTGGCCAACATCATCCTCAACCTCGCCAGCAACGCGGTCAAGTTCACCGAAGCGGGCTTCGTTTCGATCCGCTTCCTGGCTACGGACGATAGTCCCGACGAACTCGAATTGCGCGTCGAGGTCGCCGACAGCGGCATCGGACTGGAGCCGGCGGATCAGCGTCGCGCCTTCCATTTGTTCGAACAGGGCGACGGTTCCCGAACCCGCAAGTACGGCGGCACGGGACTGGGCCTGGCGCTGTGCAAGCGCCTGGTCGAGTCGATGGGAGGCACGATCGGCCTGTCGAGCACGATCGGCGTCGGCAGCACCTTCTGGTTCGTGCTGCGCCTGCGCAAGGACCCCCAGCCGCGGGTGCCGGATGAGGCGGTCGACGCGGCGAATTCCGTGAGCTGAGCCTTCGCCAGGGCGGCGGGCGGGTAGTCGACCCGCCATGCACGCCACATCCATTGTCGCCTTTGCGACAAACCCTCAATGACATCAAGCCACGCGCAATCAGTGAGTTAGCCGCGCCCGTGGCATGGCATGGCTGTTGCTGAATCGATGCTGACCCCACCCGGAAAGGGATCACAGCATGGACCTGCCCGTCTTCGAAAACGCTGCCGCCAAAAGCGGGGGCTGCAGCACCGGCAGTTGCGGCTCCACCGCCAGCCAGATGGATGGCATGACCGACGACATCCGCGCCAGGGTGCAGGACCACCCCTGTTACTCGGAGGACGCCCATCACTACTTCGCCCGCATGCACGTGGCGGTGGCGCCGGCCTGCAACATCCAGTGCCACTACTGCAACCGCAAGTACGACTGCGCCAACGAATCGCGTCCCGGTGTCGTCTCCGAACTGCTGACGCCGGCGCAGGCGGTGAAGAAGACGCTGGCCGTCGCCGCCACGATTCCGCAGATGACGGTGCTCGGCATCGCCGGCCCGGGCGATCCCCTGGCCAACCCCGAGCGCACCTTCGAAACCTTCCGCGAACTCGCGACGAAGGCGCCCGACATCAAGCTCTGCGTGTCGACCAACGGCCTCTCGCTGCCCGACCACGTCGAGGAACTGGCGAAACACAACATCGACCACGTCACCATCACCATCAACTGCGTCGACCCGGACGTCGGCGCCAAGATCTACCCGTGGATCTTCTGGCAGAACAAGCGCATCCACGGCCGCGAAGCCGCCGCGATCCTGATCGAGCGGCAGCAGCAGGGGCTGGAAATGCTGGTGGCCAAGGGCATCCTGGTCAAGGTGAACTCGGTGCTTATCCCCGGCGTCAATGACGAGCACCTGAAAGAGGTGTCGAAGATCGTCAAGGCCAAGGGCGCCTTCCTGCACAACGTGATGCCGCTGATCGCCGAGGCCGAGCACGGCACCTTCTACGGCGTGATGGGGCAGCGCAGCCCGAATCCGGAAGAACTCAAGGCCCTGCAGGATGCCTGCGAAGGCGACATGAACATGATGCGCCATTGCCGTCAGTGCCGCGCCGACGCCGTCGGCCTGCTCGGCGAGGATCGCGGCGACGAATTCACCATGGACAAGATCGACGCCATGGAGATCGACTACGAAGCGGCGATGGCGGTACGCGCCGAGTTTCGCGCCAAGGCCACGGCGGAACTGGAGGCCAAGCGCGCCAGGGCACATGCGCCCAAACAGCCGCAGGCCCAGGTGGTGCAGTTCATGCCGCGCCCGCAGAAGCCGGCGCAAGAGTCGGCGCTGGCGGGACGGCAGGTACTGATGGCCGTGGCGGCCAAGGGCGGCCTGGTCGCGGTGCACTTCGGCCACGCCAAGGAGTTCCTCATCTACGAAGCCTCGGCCACCGGCGTCAAGTTCGTCGGCCACCGCAAGGCCGATGCCTACTGCGGCGGCGAAGATACCTGCGGCGAGGGTGAAATAAGCGGCGAATCGACCCTCGACCGCACCATCAAGGCGCTCGCCGGGTGCGAGGTGGTTCTGTGCTCGAAGATCGGCTACGAACCCTGGGGCAATCTCGAAGCCGCCGGCATCCAGCCCAACGGCGAGCACGCCATGGAACCGATCGAGGAAGCGGTTGCCGCGGTCTGGAACGAAATGCTGGCCGCCGGCAAGCTGGCCGCCGCTCCCGCCGCCAACAAGGTCGCCTGAGGAATCCCCATGGCCCTCGAAATCATCGAAAGCTGCGTGAACTGCTGGGCCTGCGTGCCGCTGTGCCCGAACAAGGCCATCTACGAGGCGGCACCCCATTTCCTGATCGACG
Source organism: Rhodocyclales bacterium (assembly GCA_016235805.1). Taxonomy (GTDB): domain Bacteria; phylum Pseudomonadota; class Gammaproteobacteria; order Burkholderiales; family Rhodocyclaceae; genus Sulfuritalea. The sequence goes on along the minus strand of JACRIY010000083.1, from coordinate 47,596 downwards.
CCGACAAATGCACCGAGTGCGTCGGCGAGTTCGCCGATGCCCAGTGCGTTGCGATCTGCCCGATCGAGGGCGCGATCCTCGACGAACTCGGCGTCGCGCTGAATCCACCCGGGTCGCTGACCGGAATCCCGCCTGAGCGTTGGGCGGCCGCACAAGCAGAAATCGCAGCGCGCTGATCATGGCCCAAGTCATCTTCTTCGAAAAAGCCGGCTGCTCCGGCAACGCGCGGCAGAAAAAGCTGCTGCTCGAATCCGGCCACGAGGTGCAGGCGCGCGACCTGCGGCACAAGGTGTGGAGCAATTTCGCCCTGCTCGAATTCTTCACCGGTCTGCCGGTGGCGCAGTGGTTCAACCGTTCGGCGCCGGCGGTGAAATCCGGCGAGGTGGTGCCCGAGGAACTCGACGAACCGACCGCGCTGGCGCTGATGCGCGACAACCCGCTGCTGATCCGCCGGCCCCTGCTGCAGGTCGGTGACGAGCGCCGCGTCGGCTTCGACGCGGCGGCGATCGACGCCTGGATCGGCCTGGCGCGAATCCCCGAGGACAACATCGAAGCCTGCCGGCATCCGGAGCCGCCACGCATCGCCTACGTGCACTCGGCCAGCGGCGGCGCGATAGCCTGCCGCTACGGCGGGGCCGACAACGATGCGAGCGACTGCCGATCACGCTGACGCCGTCGAGGTCGCGCCCGGCGTGCACTGGATCGGCGCCTTCGACCCCGACCTGCGCAGCTTCGACATCATCCTGCGCACCGCCAACGGCACCAGCTACAACGCCTATGCGGTGCGCGGCGACTCGGGCGTGGCGGTGATCGACACGGTCAAGGCGAGCTTCGGCGAGCGCTTCTTCCACCGTCTGGAAACCATCGCCGACTACGACGAAATCACCACCGTGGTGCTCAACCACCTCGAACCCGACCATTCCGGCGCGCTGCCGGAACTGCTGCGCCGCGCGCCGCGCGCGCAGCTTTACGTCTCGCACCAGGCGCGGCCGATGCTCAAGGGCCTGTTCGATCCGCAGGAATTCGCCGGCCGCATCACGGGAGTCGGCACCGGCGACACGGTGGATATCGGCGGACGCCGGCTGGAATTCTTCAACCCGCCCTACCTGCACTGGCCGGACACGCAATGCACCTGGCTGGAGGACGAAGGCCTGCTGTTCTCGGGCGACTTCCTAGGCTGCCATTACTGCGACACGCGCCTGTTCAACGACGCGGTAGGCGACTTCCGCTTCTCCTTCGACTACTACTATGCACACATCATGCGTCCCTTTCGCGCCCATGTGCGCAGCGCGCTGGACCTGATCGAGCCCCTGCTGCTGCGCGCGATCCTGCCGGCGCATGGCCCGGTACTGCGCGATGATCCGCGCGACTACGTGCGGCGCTACCGCGCCCTGTCGGGCAGCGGCCTGCACCGCAACCAGGTGAAGACCCTGGCAATCTTCTACATCTCGGCCTACGGCGCCACGCGGCGCATGGCCGAAACCGTCGCCGCCGGCGCCGAAACCGCAGCCGGCGACAACGACGCGGCGGGTGCCGTGCGGGTCTCGCTCTACGACATCGAAGGCAGCGAGCCGCACACCTTCGTGGACCTGGTCGAGGAGGCCGACGCCCTGATCATCGGCAGCCCCACCATCAACGGCGACGCCGTGAAGCCGGTGTGGGACCTGCTCTCCTCGCTGACCATGGTCGACGTCAAGGGCAAGCTCGGCGCCGCCTTCGGCTCCTATGGCTGGAGCGGCGAGGCGGTGCCGATGATCGAGGACCGCCTGCGCCGGCTCAAGCTGCGCGTGCCGGTACAGGGCATCAAGGCACAACTGTCCCCGACGCCGGATGAGTTCGCTGCATGCCACGCACTGGGACGCGAGATCGCGCTGCACCTGCTGGGCCGCGCCGAGGCCCGCGTCGTCGACATGGCGTCACTAGCGTGACGCCATGTCGAATGGGAACACCCGCCCCTCCCTGCCTCCCCTCACGGGGAGGTGACTACATCAACTCGCTTCGCTCGATATAAACGCACGCTCTTACCACCTCCTTCAAGCAACTACTGATTTCAATCCCGGAGCAATCTCATGGCAAAAGCACAAGTCACATTCCAGGACATCGGCGTCACCGTCACGGTGCCCGCCGGAACCCGCCTGATCGAAGTCTCGGAAAAGGTCGGCGCCGGCATCACCTACGGCTGCCGTGAGGGCGAGTGCTGCACCTGCCTGACCAAGATCGTCTCCGGCCACGAGAACCTCGCCGCGCCCTCGGTGCTGGAAGACCAGGTGCTGAAGGACAACCTCGCGCCGCGCCACCACCGTCTGGCCTGCCAGGCGCAGATCCTCGGCGGCACCATCGTGGTCAAGCCGACTTGACCACGATGGTGCCGCCTTGCGGCCCAATGGGGCCCGCCCCCTCCCATCCGCTACGCGGCCCACGGCTGGCTTTGCACAGCCAGCCGGCTGCGGCGGCGCGACGCATGCGTCGCGAATTCCCGCCTCGCCCCCCTCACGGGGGAGGCGATTACTTAGCTCGCTGCGCTCGAATGCAACGGGCGAACTGGAACGCATTTTTCAACTCAACCCAAGGAGCCCATCATGGCCAATATCACCTTCTCCAGCAAACTGCATAAAGACAAGACCGTTTACGCCGTCGCCGGCAGCCACAGGAAAACCGTCCTCGAACTGGCCAAGGAAAACCACATCCCGATCGACTTTTCCTGCGGCGACGGCGAATGCGGCACCTGCCTGTGCAAGGTCAGCAGCATCGACCCGGCCAGCCACAACAAGTACGGCCACATGGGCGGCGCGCTCAACCATCGCGAGGTGGCAGTACTGAAGGAACTGGGCAAGATCACCCAGGACCAGATCGACCAGATGTACGTAGACGACCTGCCGCCGACCCAATGGCGCCTGGCCTGCCAGTACGTCGTGCGCGACGAGGACATCCTTGTGGAATACCCCAGCAAGTAAGGCTTATGAGCCTTACTTGCATTCGAACACCCGCCCCCCTTCGCCCCCCTCGCGGGGGGTTCCGGGTCGGCTCGCTGCGCTCGAAACCACAAAGCGCTGACCCCGTTCCTCGTTGATCATGGCGCGGGCTTCCGAGGACGTCCTGGCGCGCGCCGAGGCAGCCTACCTCGGCCTGGCACTGGGCGATGCGCTCGGCGCCACGGTGGAGTTCATGACGCCGCGCGAAATCGCCCACCATTTCGCGCGCGCCGGCGGCGTGCACCGCGAGATCACCGGCGGCGGCTGGCTCCACCTGAAGCCCGGGCAGGTCACCGACGACACCGGCATGGCGCTGGCATTGGGCGACGCCATTCTCGCCCATCAGGGCGCGATTTCGCGCCAGGCCTGCGCGCACGCTTTCGACGTCTGGATGCGCAGCAAGCCGGTGGACATCGGCAATACGGTACGGCGCAACCTGATGCTGTTCCGCCGCACCGGCATCCCGGTCGCACCGCTTTCGGAACACGACGCCGGCAACGGCGCGGCGATGCGCGTGCTGCCGGTGGCGCTGGCCACGCTCGACTGGTCGGAAGACGAGGTACGCGACGCCTGCCGCATGCAGGCCCACGTCACGCACAACAATCCCCTGTCGGACGCGGCCTGCGAGTTCATCGTTCTCGCCCTGCAGGACTTCATCCGCGGCAATTCGCTGCGCGAGATTTATCGCCACCGCATCCAGCCACTGGTCGAGGCACAGCCGGCCTTCGCCTTTCGCGGCAAGCCGCGGCGCGAAAACCCCAGCGGCTGGATCGTCGAAACCATGCAGGCGGTGCTGCAATCCCTGGTCGAAGTCGGCGGCTTCGAGAATTGCCTGGTCGATGTGGTCAATCGCGGCGGCGACGCCGATACCACGGGCGCCATTACCGGCATGCTGGCCGGCGCCATGTACGGCCGCTCTGCGCTGCCGGCGCGCTGGCTGAAGGCGCTCGACCCGGACGTCTACCTGCGCTGCAGTGAACAGGCACGGCGACTGGTCGCCACGACGCCGTAACGCCAACGCCAACTTTTTGTGTAGGGCAGGTCGTGCGGTACTGGATCAACTTCCGCTCCGTGCCCGTTGCTGCCATTAGGTTCTCCGGGGTTCCAACGGCAGGTAACCGAGTCGAGCCGTCGCACAGCGCGATTTCCCGGAAGCCTTAGAGACGGCAGCAATGTGTCGAGTGGCAGCCTTTTACGCCGGGAAGCCCCGAACGGATGCTATGCCAGGGCAGGATCTCACTCACTGGCGTCTTTCGGACTAGCCGTCACTGAAGGGTGCGTCGCAATGAAATGCAGTTCTAAGATGACCTCTAAAATCTTGGCAGGTATGGCTATCGGGGCCGTTCATCACCAACCTCCGGATTTGAGCCATTCCTCCAGGAGTTCCATCTTCTCGACCCCAAAGAAGGGTTCCCCATCCACGATGAAATAAGGTGATCCGAAGACGCCACGTTCAAGCGAGGCTTCGACGTTGTGTCGCAGCAAACTCGCTGCTTCGTCACTTCGAATCCCGGTCTTTACTTCGGGCAGATCGAGGCCAATCGTCGTAAGTGTTTCGTCCAGCGTAGCGGCATTGGAAATATCCTGCCCCTGAAGCCAGTAGGCGGCAAATAAGTGTCGAGCGAATTCTCTTTCGCGATCGGGTAGATGTTGGCGTATCCAGCTATATGCTCTCCCGGCCGGCCGAGGGTCGGCCATCGGCGCATCGATCCGCCTCCCCAGCGTAATCTTCTCCCGTCTTGCATAGCGATTGCCATCGCGAAGAATGTAGGCACCCTTGAGCGGAGTCTCCAACAAGGGCTTCATGCCCATCACCTTGAGCACACTGACGCCGATCAACATTGGATTCCAGCGAGTTCGATAACCATATCGGGCGGCGAGCCCATCGATGCGTAGGCTGGCAAAGAAGCCGAATGGGGAGATAAAGTCGAAATAGAAGTCGACAACCCGCTCCCCGGGCAGGGCTGGTTCCGAGGCAGGTGTATCCAGGATCGTAGTTATAGCCATCGAACTTGATAGGGCGTCGCGAATCGCTCCAGCGCCTTGGCGATACCTGCGGCGAATGCGACCTCGTTGCTCGCGCCGCGAACTCGGATTTCGGCCACCAGTCCGCCTGGGGATTCAACTCCCTTTACCTCAAGCCTGTCGCAGGATGTGATCAGACTACTCATCGCCTCTGAGTATGCCTGCTCCAGAGCGCGAAGTCGCAGGGCGGGTTTGTAGATCTTGCCGATCGCCGTGGTTGGAAGGCTTTCGACCACCGTTACACGCTTTGGAATGGCAGCGCGTTCCGCGATGCTCGGACTGACGGCAGCGAGGATCTCCATGCCGGTCACTTTGGCTCCAGGCCGGAGCACAATGAAAACCACTGGCAGCTCACCAGCATACGGATCCGGCTCGCCAACCGCGGCACACATCTGGACGTCGGGGTGGCCCGCAAAGGCTTCCTCGATCATGGAGGGGTCGATGTTGTGGGCGCCCCGGATGATAACGTCCTTTGCGCGGCCAGTGAGGTATATGCATCCCGATTCGTCCACGTGCCCCAGGTCGCCACTGATTAACAGCCCGTCTTCGGTAAACATACCGCGATTCCGTCTCGGGTCCGTGTAGCCCGGTCCGACATGCGGGCCGCGCAGAACAATCACACCAGGCTGATTCGGGGCGCATCGTGCGGGGAGATCGGAGTCCTGCGAATTCACCGGAACGGCGTACACCTCGGTGTATGGCAGGCGGAGACCGCAGGAAAGCGCCTGCCTGGGGGCGCCCAAGGGTTCGATGGATACGAGTCCAGCCGACTCGGTCATGCCAAGTATGTTGCGCACCGGGATGCCGAACTTCTTTTCGAAGGCGTTGGCCAACTCGGTCGGCAGCGGCGAGCCCCCGGTGTAAAGCGCCTTGACGCCGGAGATTCGCGAATCTCCGAGCGGGGTATCGAGCAATGTTGCGATGATCGTCGGCACCGTCGCAAGGTAAGTCACCTTGAAGCGTTCAACGAACTTCCAGTAGTTTCTGACAAATTCGCCATGCCGCATCCCCAATCGTGGCGGCAGCAAAAGGCTGGCGCCAGCGCAGAAAGTGCTGGCGCCATAGACGAAGGCACCCGCCACATGGAACAGGGGGAAGCCATTGATCATCACGTCCGCTTCCGTGGTCGCATAGAACATCCCGGCAAACCAACTCGTATGCACTTCGTTGCCGTGGGTGTGCTGCGCCAGCTTCGGTGCGCCTGTGGTGCCGCCCGTATGAAAATAGGCGGCAATGTCATCGGGCTCGGGATTGCGCTCGAAGCTTAGTTCGGCGCTCTGCGCCTGGATTTGATGCTCGAACGAATCGACAGCCGAAGCACCAACACCCAGCAGCGTCAGGCCGGGGCAAGCAGCAGCGAGCGCCTGCGCCTTTTGCCAAATCTCGAAATCCGGATCCGGACCCAGTGCGACGACCAGCTTTGCCTTGGCGGCCTGTACCAGTTCGACCATGTGATCGACGGTGAGCATGTAATTGATTGGACAGGCGCGACCCGCGAGTTCCGCCCCCCAGAGCGCGTATTGGGCCTCGACGATGCTCGGCAAGAGCAGCACCACCGAATCCTCGCACTCAACGCCCAGGGTTCTGAACAAATTGGCGGCACGGTGAATCCCGGCCAGCATTTCGGTATAGGTAACAACGCGCGGAGTCTCGTCGATGGCCCCCGTGTGAAGCTGGATCAGGGCGGCCCGGTCCCCGAAAAGGCTGGCGGCGCGCAGAAAAATGTCATGGGTATTGCGTAGCGGGACGGCACTCTCATAGGGTCGCCGTTCAATAGCCTCGATGTCCCTTTGGTCGACAATGGGTTTGCGGTTGGGGATCACAATGTGCCTTGAATGATGGTCGCAATGGAGCGGCGAATCACGTCGCCCTGCCGCTCCAATGCGTGTGGTGGTCTTACTTGACCAACTTCCAGGCGCCGCCCTCGACACGAACCAGGACCTGGGCGCGCTCATCGATACCGTTGTGGTTGGTTGGGCTCATGTTGAAAACACCTTCAGGAGTCACAACCTCTTTCATGCCTTCCAATGCGTCGCGCAATGCAATGCGGAACTCCGGCGTTCCCGGCTTGGCCTTTTTCAGCGCGACTGGCACTGCGGCTTCGAGCCAGAGAAGTGCGGTCCAAGCCGTGGAGCCGAAGAGCGAGCGGGACCCGGGGCCGTGCTGGGCTTCATAACGCTTCACATATTCCATGCCGGCTTTCTTGGTCGGATGGCTATCTGCAAGTTGCTCTGCAACCAGCACCGGTGCGATGGCCATGTAGCCGCCTTCGACATCCTTGCCGCCGACCTTCAGGTATTGCGCGTTGGCGACGCCGTGCGTCTGATAGACCAGGCCCTTGTAGCCCCGCTTGGCGAGTTCGATCTGGGGAAGCGCGCCTGGCGTGCCGAAGCTGAGGATGTACACGGCATCTGGATTGGTGGCGAGGATCTTCAGCATTTGCGACGCAACGCTGAGGTCCGGAGCGCTGTACTGCTCCGTAGTCGTGATGGTGATGTTCTTGCTGGCCGCGACGTTACGAAACGCCTTGAGAAAACCTTCGCCGTAAGCCGTGGCAACAACGATTGCGGCCGCATTCTTGACCTTGTTTTTGACCATGTGGTCAACCACCACATTGACGGACAGCACCTCCGGGGCCGGCATCTTGAACGCCCATTTGCGAGGACCTTCCTGTGGCTCGACGATGGCGCCGCCCCCCCCCAGAGCGATGATCGGTGTTTGATTGCGGCCCGCAACGTCCATCGCGGCGACGGAATTTGGCGTGAGAGATGGACCAACAATGACATCCACCTTGTTTTCACTGATCAACCGGGTGGCAGCCTTTGATGCCTCGGTCGGGTCAGTGTTGTCGTTGATGAACTTTATGTTGACCTTCTGGCCAGCAATTTCCGCTGGCCATAACTTCACTGTGTTTTCGGCGGGTTGGCCGAGCGATGCTCCTGGACCCGTGGTTGACAGGATCACGCCGATATTCAGTTCAGCACTGGCTGGGGCAGCAAGCCCAAGGCATAGACTGATGGCCAACATGGTTTGGGGCAGTCTTTTCAGACCGGAAAATAGACTCATGGGATCTCCTCTCATTTTTGGGGCAACGGATAGGAGATCCACCGCTGGCGGGCAGCCTCCATGTCAGGATTGTGTGACTTCACAGAAAAGCTGTCTGTCGTCCAAAAGGATGACGGACGGCCGACTCGATTCCTGCCCGCATTCCGCGTAGTATTTGTGTTCAACCAACGGCGATCGACCGTGGCCAGGAGGAGACAATCATGCAAACGTGGGCATTGGCGCCACCGTGTGCAAGTTTTCAGTGCGAAAAAAGTGACTCACTTAGCGACGTGCTGTGTGCCGTCACCGATGCCATCGGCGAGAGCGAGTTTGCCGTTTGCACACTCCGCCTGATCAACGCCGCGCTGCCGGTCGATTTCATGTCGGTCTATCGAATTGCTGGCGATTCGCCACCGCAAATGTTTTTCTCGGCAAGTCGCACAGCGCACGACGTATCAGCGGATTGCATGCGCCGGTATCGCGGGGGGCTCTATCGGCGAGATGAGACTTTTTCCCGCGCACGGGAGCTTGCGACTTCCGGCGCACTGGCAATGACGCATTGGAACGAGGCTGAGATTCCTTCACCGCATCGCGACCAAATCTATCGGCGCCACGGTATCCAGGAACGGCTTTCCGTCGTGAATGCGGATTCTCTTGACGACATGCTTGCGATCAACTTGTACCGCTTCGATGACACCGGACGATTCAGGGATCATGAAATCGACGCGGCTCAAGCGATCGGGCGCCCGGTGCTCTCCTGTGTCAAAAAGCATCTTCAGGTGCTGGGAAAGCTCAAGCGCGTTTCGCAGAATCCGGCATCAAACCCGCGACTCGCACTGCTGAAAAGATGCCCGGCACTTACCGCGCGCGAACTCGACGTATGCGAGCGCCTATGCCGGGGTTGGACCTATGATGGAATTGCACTTGATTTGGGCCTATCAGTACCGTCGGTAAAGACCTACCGCGCTCGCGCATTTGATCGTTTGGGGATTCATTTCCGGAACGAGCTATTTTCCATAGTTGTCGGGATTGATAGATCCGCTTGAGCCTTGGATGAGCGCGGGCGAACTACATTGCGCCACCGCCCAGCCATGCTGCCACCTCACTAATATGGGCTCAGGTATCAAGTGCTACCGTGGCTTGCGAATTGGTCACTGACACAGTAGTCAGCAAGTACCTCTGGCTGACTTCTCCTTGCCCGCTTATCGAAGCATTCTTGTCGTTGGCTTCGAAGCGATCGACTGACTGTTCAGGTCGAGTTGTTCGAATTGAGGTTCCGGCAGGTCCCTGGGGTATAGCAGCCGTTCGAATGGCCGCTTTCCGGAATCATCGAACGGCGGCAGATGGCCGCGCTGAGACATAGGACGAACAGGCATCCATCGCCGCTCAGGCCGAAGAGCAGCCCTCCCCGATCCCTGCCGCCGGCGGCCCGGGTCCTATCCCGCCGCGGGCGGCGGCTGGGAGGCTTTCACCGCCTCGACATACTCGGCATCGACCGTCAGGATGTGCTGGTAGAACCAGCCGTTGATCAGGTCTTCGATGCGGTCGGCGATCTCGTCCAGCGTCAGCCTGCGCGAGGCATCGAGCAGCTCGCGCAGCATGCGGCGGAACTCCTGGTGCAGCAGGCGGTGCTCGGGCAGCTTGGGGTAGGCGATGGCGGCCAGCATGGCCTCTTCGTCGCGCAGGTGCGTGTTGGCGTATTCGCTGAGCATGGTCAGGGATTTCATGACGCGAATCTGGTCACCTTCGCCGCGGAAGGATGCGGCCATGTCGAACAGCGCCTTGTGCTGGCTGTCGATGGCGGGCAGGCCGGTGACGATGGCAGGCGACCAGTTGGCCCGGGGATGTGTCACTTTCTTTCTCCTGTTGTCATCGGGGCAGCGGGATCGGCACCGTGGTGACGATTCCGGTGGCGGCGTAGGTTTCGCAGCGCTCGACGAATTCGCGGGTGCTCTTCGGCATTGAGACGCGGGCGCGCGTGATGTGGAAGATCAGGTCGCGGCCGTTGCAGATGAGCTGGTTGCCGAAGGACGCGACGCGCTGCTCGTGCACGCTGTCGGGATTTTCCAGGACGGGGCGGAAGCTTGCGAGGCGCTCGCCGGCGGTGACCATCTCGGCCCAGATGTCGAAGATGTCGCGGTCGGTGCGCAGGGTCTCCACCTTGTTGCGGGCGGCGCGGGCGAAGTCGCGGATGGTCGGCTCGATGCCGGGAAACATCGGCGTGGCGAAGCTGCGGGCCATGGTGTCGGCGATGGTATCGATGTCGCGCATGGCCTGCGCCATCTTGACGTAGCGGATCGCGTAGAAGTCGGGCAACGGCGACGAGAAGGCGCGGAAGGTTTCGCCCCACAGCTCGTCGATGCCTTCCTCGCCGCTGCGATGGAGCACCAGCGAACACAGCGAGAGGGCCTCCTGCAGGCAGCGCCCGCATTCGCGCATCAGGTCGTTGCTGGTGGAAATCTCCACGCCGGCGGCCTGCAGCTCCACCAGCCGGGTAAAGATGTCGGTGGCGCGGTTGAACATGGCGCCGGCATACATGGCGCCCTTGACCCGTTTCTTGCCGGGATCGCTCTCGTCCTGATAGGCCTGCCGGGCCTCGGCGAGGCGGTGGCCGGGGATGTCGAGGCCGTGCTCGGTATGGTTGAACAGGCGCCGCGTCAGCGCCTCGATCAGGCGCCGCTTTCCCTGCAGCGTGTCGTCCGGTACCGGATAGGTCTTGATCCAGTAGCCGTCGGTATAGCTGCGCTCGCGCCCGTCGATGACGCGCAGTGTTCCGTTGGGGATTTCCTGGTCCATGGGTTGGCGGGTATCGGGGAGGTGGCGCATTTTGGCGCTTAATCTCCGGTTACTGCAAACCCCTTGTCGTCTTGGGGCGGCGGCCGGGACTCCGGCAGTCGCGGGCAGCGTCGTCAGCATGAAAACTCCAGGAGTCGGCGCTGGTCGAACGGCGTTGCGCGGACAAACCGGTACGCAATTGACTGGCGCCGGCCTACGCCGGCGAATGATTCTTCAACCAGTCGCGCAGCGCCGCGTTCATGCGCGTCTGCCAGCCAGGGCCGGCGGCACGGAATGCGGCCAAGACATCCCGGTCGAAGCGGATCGTGGTCGACTCCTTGTCGCTTCCGGCCGGGCGGCCGCGTTGCTTGCGGTAAGCCTCGATGCCAGCCTGCATTTCTTCCCGCGTCAGCGGTCGCTCGTCCTCGTTCTTGCCATCCCAGACATACGGAGTCGCGGCGCGCAGCTTCGCCATATCAGTCAGGCTCGCGCCGCGCTTGCGGGCGGGCGTTTCATTTTTCGCCGTTGAAGTCCTCTTCGAGCCAGCCATGGTAGGCACTCCTTTCCTCGTCACTCGCCGGCCGGAAACTGACGATTCGCAGCGCATCATCGCGCGCCACATGCACTACCGTCAGTACCGCCAGCACATCAAACACATAGGCGAAGGATTGCATTCGCGCTTCGCCGCCTCGCACGCTGCCCACGTCCAGACGATAGGGACTCTCCAGCACCATGGTCGCATCGACGAAATCCAGTCCATGCTTGTCGAGATTGGCCTGCCGCTTGGCTTCGTCCCAGAGAATCTGCGTACTCATTGGCTTTATTGTGGTAACAACAATTCTGGAAGTCAAGAATTATTGTTACTACGTCATTGCTTAGTGGCAACAGTCGGAAGTCGGCGCTGGCGGGACGGCGATCAGGAGGCAAAGCCGTAGTGTCTCGCCGGTACTTCACCAGAATGCAGATAGCCCTGCATAGTCATGCATGCCGGAGAAACCGATGCAATCGACGAATGGCGTGATGCCCGACTGGACCAGCGCGAAGCGTCACGGCCACATACAGCCGAGTCTGTGGAGCATGCTTACAGCAACAATTCCACCTGACTCTTTCAGCGCTTCCTGCTCGCGAGGGCGCAGGCGTCAGGCAGTCAGTTCCGCAGCCCACTCCTGCAGCAAGTCGGCCACGTTGGCCGCGACGATCTCGATGCCCATGCGGGCGCAAAAGCGCTTTTCCTTTTCGGTCGGCTCGGCGATCAGCGCCCAGCCGGCGGGGCTGGCGGCGCCGTAGATGAGGTCGGAGAAGACCATGCGCTCCGAATCGCGGTCCAGGCGCATGCCCAGCAGCAGGTAGCGCTTGCCCAGGCGGCGCGGCTTGAGGAAGGGCGGCACGGCGAAGCCGCCCATCAGCTCGGTGATGTAATCGACATAGTCGGCGTCCGAGGCGATATAGCTCGATTGCGGCAGCGGCGATCCCATCGGCTTGAACAGCACCGGCAGGCCGGGATCGGCCTGCTCCGGAGCGATCGCCGCATAGCTGTCGCCGTCGTGGGCGAAGAGTTTGAAGCGCCAGTCGGTGCCGCCGATGCGGGCGCAGCCCAGCACCAGCAGGTGCGGCACATGCGCGTAGCTGTCCTGCAATTGCGTGTCGCGGTTGATGTCGATCACGTAGGGCGGCGCGATCTCGGCGAGCCAGTCGTGCAGGGCGGCACGCGTCCATTGCCGCGAGGCGTAGGTAGCGTCGAGGAAGCGGGTGACGGCACTGCGGCCGCGCTTGAGTTCGATGTTCATGGCCGCGCGCGGAAATTCGTACATCAGCTTGGGCGCCATCGGCTTGCCGTTGTTCATGGCCAGGATCAGTTGCTCGCCGGTCGCCGGCATGGGCCTGCCATCGGCCGTGGAACTGACGTCGGCGAGCACGCCGGGCCCGAGGTAGGGAACGATGCTGCCGTCGGCGAGGCCGGCCTGCCATTGGTCGAGTAGTTCGCTGGGTATCATTTTTTGGGTGCTCCTAAGGGGATACGGTCCTTCGTGCAAGAAGCGCACCCGCCCACCAAGCCTTGTCCGGCAAGGGTGGGACCGCAAATTGTCGGGTTTGCTACAGGCCCCGCGCGGCGGCAGCGCAACGCAAATGCAATGATCCCGCAATCCCCCTGTCAAGTTCGTCCGTCAGCATCCGCCTGCCGCTTGATGCCTGCAAAGTATTCCCACCGGTCACCCGATCCATGGGGCGACCGCGGCAACGAAGAAGACACCGATGATCCAGTTGAAAGACGTTTCCGTCCGCTATCGCGGCGACCTGGTCGCCCTCCAGCCGACCTCGCTGCAGTTTCGGCGGGGCGAGTTCAATGTGCTGCTCGGCGCTTCCGGCGCCGGAAAATCGACGCTGCTGCGCTGCCTGAACCTGCTCAACCCGCCGACCACCGGCGAAGTCCACGTCGACGGACTCGGACCGGTCACCGCGGGCCCGGCCTTGCTGGCCCATCGGCGGCAGACCGGCATGGTCTTCCAGCAGCACCAGTTGATCAGTCGCCACACCGCGCTGGCCAACGTGCTGCTGGGACGCATCGGTTACCACTCGACCTGGCGCAGCCTGTTTCCCCTGCCCCGCGCCGAGCAACAAATCGCGCTCGACTGCCTGGACCGTGTCGGCCTCCTGCAACGTGCGCTGGACCGGGTGGACCGGCTCAGCGGCGGCCAGCAGCAGCGTGTCGGCATCGCGCGCGCGCTGGCACAACAGCCCCGTCTGATGCTGGCCGACGAACCGGTGGCCAGCCTCGACCCAAGCAGCTCGCGCAAGGTGCTTTCGCGCTTCAAGTCGATCTGCCGCGAGGACGGCATCACCACCGTGGTCAGCCTGCACCAGGTTGATCTCGCCCGCGAGTATGCCGATCGGGTGATCGGGCTGGCGCGCGGCCGGGTGGTCTACGACGGCTCGCCGGCCGGGCTCGGCACCGAACTGCTGGCATCGATCTACGACCAGGGCGCCACCGCCACTGCCGAATCGAACGGCGGCTCCCTTCCGCATACGCATCCATCGCTTGACCTGGCCTACATCGAGGACTGACCCATGAAAAAGCTAATCGCACTGCTCGCTTCACTTGCACTCTCGCTGGCCGTTTGCGCGGCACCCAACCCGGACCCCGAGACGCTCAAGGTGGCGTTGCTGCCGGATGAAAACGCGGGCACGGTGATCAAGAACAACCAGCCGCTCAAGCAGTACCTCGAAACCACGCTGGGCAAGAAGATCGACCTGATCGTGACCACCGACTATTCGTCGATGATCGAGGCCATGCGCAACGGCCGCATCGACCTGGCCTACTTCGGCCCGCTGTCTTACGTGCTGGCCCGCCAGAAGAGCGATATCGAGCCTTTCGTCGCCCTGAAAGCCAAGGGCAGCACCACCTACCAGTCGGTGGTGATCGCCAATGCCGCCGCTGGCATCAAGCGCATCGAGGACATCAAGGGCCGCAACATGGCCTACGGCGACAAGGCATCCACCTCCAGCCACCTGATCCCGAAGTCGGTGCTCGCCGAAAAGGGCCTCGATGCGGGCACCGATTACAAGGAGCATTTCGTCGGCTCGCACGACGCCGTCGCCATGGCGGTGCAGAACGGCCATGCCCAGGCCGGCGGCCTGAGCCGGCCTATCTTCGAATCTCTGGTGGAACGCAAGATCATCGATCCGGCCAAGGTAGCCGTGGTCGAGTATTCGAAGCCCTTCCCGCAGTACCCCTGGACCCTGCGCTCCAACCTCAAGCCGGAACTGAAGGAGAAGATCCGCGCGGCCTTCATCGACCTCAAGGACCCGGCCGTGCTGAAGCCCTTCAAGGCCGATGGATTCGACGTCATCACCGACAAGCACTACGACGTGGTGCGCAACCTCGGCCCGCTGCTGAAGATCGACATCGCCCGCTTCCAGTAAGCGTCCGCAATGAGCACGCACATCCTCGATCGCGAGCGGATGCTCGACCAGTGCCGGCACGCCTGGAACCGGAGCGCCCTGCGCCTGCTCGCCGTCACCGCGATCGTCCTTGCCTGCATGGGATACACGGGCCTGTTCGACGCGGAACGCCTGGCCGAAGGCGGCCCGAGCATCGTGCGCCTGCTGGGGGAGATGCTGCCGCCCGACTTCGCCAACGCCCGCAGCTGGATGGCGCCGCTGCTGGATACGCTGGCCATGAGCGTCGCCGGCACCGCGCTGGCCGTCGTGCTTTCGCTGCCGCTGGCCTTCCTCGCGGCACGCAACACCGCGCCGCATCCGGTCGTGCAGCAGGCTGCCCGGGCCATCCTCAACGCCCTGCGCGCGATCCCCGAACTGATCCTCGGCATCATCTTCGTCGCCGCGGTGGGCTTCGGCGCGCTGCCCGGCGTGCTGGCGCTGGGACTGCATTCGGTGGGCATGGTCGGCAAGTTCTTTTCCGAGGCGATCGAGCATGCCGACGACGCGCCGATCGAGGCCGCGCGAGCGGCGGGCGCGGTGCCGCTGCAGGTATTGCTGCATGGCGTGCTGCCCCAGGTGCTGCCGCAGATGGCCGACATCTCGGTGTATCGCTGGGAATACAACTTCCGCGCCTCCACCGTGATGGGCATGGTCGGCGCCGGGGGCATCGGCTTCGAACTGATGGGCTCGCTGCGCATCATGCAGTACCAGGAAGTGTTCGCCATCCTGCTGGTGATCCTGGTCATGGTGACCCTGGTCGATGCCTTCAGCGCCTATCTCAGGAAACGCTTCAAATAAGGAAAGCCATGAAACCCAAGGTCGTCATCACCAGCGCCGTGTTCCCGGAAATCGTCGAGATGTTGCGCGAGCATTGCGAAGTCGTTACCAATCCGACGCGGCAGCGCCTGCCGCGCGAAGTGATCATGGCCCGCTGCGGCGATGCCGATGCCGTGATGACCTTCATGACCGATCGCATCGACGATGCCTTTCTCGCCGCCTGCCCGCGCCTGCAGGTCATCGGCTGCGCGCTCAAGGGTTACGACAACTACGACGTCGAGGCCTGCACCCGCCGTGGCGTCTGGCTCACCAATGTGCCGGACCTGCTGACGATCCCTACCGCCGAGCTGACGATCGGCCTGCTGATCGGGCTCACGCGCAAGATACTGGCCGGCGACCGGCTGGTCCGCGGCGAACCCTTCGACGGCTGGCGGCCTGTGCTGTATGGCGCCGGCCTTACCGGGAAGACCCTGGGCATCATCGGCATGGGCGCGGTCGGACGCGCCATCGCCGCCCGGCTGCAGGGCTATGAACTGGAGTTGCTTTACGCGGATCCGCGGCCCCTGGACAGTGCAATGGAAGCCCGCCTCGGGCTGCGCCGCGTGGATCTGCCGCAACTGCTGGCGAACAGCGACTATGTGCTGCCCATGGTGCCCTATGGCCCGCAGACCCTGCACCTGATCGACGCGCCGGCGCTCGCCGCCATGAAGGACGGCGCCTTTCTCGTCAATGCCTGCCGCGGATCGGTGGTCGACGAGGCGGCGGTGGCCGACGCCCTGGAGTCGGGCAAACTGGCCGGCTACGCGGCCGACGTGTTCGAACTCGAGGAATGGGCGCGTTCCGACCGTCCGACCGCGATTTCCGCCCGCCTGTTGGCCGATACGGAACGCACGCTGTTTACGCCCCATATCGGCTCGGCGGTCGAATCGGTGCGGCTGGCGATCGAGATGGAAGCGGCGACCAACATCCTGCAGGCGCTGGCCGGCGAGGAGCCGCGCGGCGCGATCAACCGCCCGTTGCGCAAGGCCGCCGCCTGAACGGCGCCCAAAAGTCGGCGTCCCGCAGGGACTTCCTTCGGTCGCCGGCGATCCGGCGTCCGAGACCCGATCAGACGCGCGCCAGCCGCACCCGGTAGAGCCCGCCGATCACCACGTACTCGTCTTCCGAGCGCAGCATCCCCGGCAGCAGGCTGTGGAAGAAGGCCAGCTTGGCCAGCGGCACATCGACGGCGAGCACGTCGTCGCCGAACTCGCCGGCGCGCTCGCGTGAGCGCGAGAAGGAATTGACGTTGTTGAGCAGCACGATCTTTTCGCCCTGCCCGTTGTCGCTGAGCGTTTCGTGCTCGGCGAGCCGGTTGACCCCGCGATACAGGCGCAGGTGGCTGCGCTGCGGGAACTGCCGCGCCAGTTCGTACTGGCAGAAGGCGTACAGCAGGTCGAGTTGTTCTTCGAGGCCGTTGGTGGCATAGAGGCCGGCGGCGCGCATGGCGACGTAGCGCTGCCAGGCGGCGCTGCCCGGCTCGCGCAAGGGTTCGCCGTGGTGGCGCGGGGTGAGGCCGAAGCGTGATTCGACCCAGCCCTTGAGCACCGCCGCCTCGCGGCTTTCGGCGTCGAAGGCCCAGCCGCGCACCACGCGCAGGTAGCTGGCGCGCAGGCGCGACTTTTTCTGCACGCCGTCAAAACCGGCGTTTTCCGGCGTACTGAGATGGAAGTGGTGCTCCATGTAGCGGCCGAAATGCGCGGCGCGCTCGGCAGGTTCTTCGGTGTCGTCGAGCAGGCGGAACAGCGGCTTGTGCAGATTGCCGACGCCGTCGAGTTCCAGCGCCGCCGGATGCAACTGGAAGGTGAGGCCACCGAGGATGACCGGCGGCAGGTTGCAGCGGTTGATCGGCAGCCGCGCATGCCGGGGAAGCGCCGGATGCTCGCCACCGGGCTTGTCGGGGTCCTGACAATGCTCCCCCTCCTTGTCGCACAGCGATGCCGGAGAAAATTCGTCGGGTATTGCCGAAAGCCCCGCCACGTCAGGGTTTCGGGCTGGCAAGGGTGGCTGGCACGCTCCGTGCACAAGTCCTGCCGGGAGCGCGGAAATTCCCGTCAGCTCTAAAGACTTCAACGCAGGACTTCAACAAGGAGCGCATCATGGCAAAACTTCGTCAGGCCGCCATTTACGGCAAAGGCGGGATCGGCAAGTCTACCACCACGCAAAATCTAGTCGCCGCACTTGCCGAATCCGGCAAGAAGGTGATGATCGTCGGCTGCGATCCCAAGGCCGACTCCACGCGACTGATCCTGCACGCCAAGGCCCAGAACTCCGTGATGGAACTGGCGGCGGAAGCCGGCAGCGTCGAGGACCTGGAACTTGAGGACGTGCTCTCGGTCGGCTACGGCGGCATCAAGTGCGTCGAATCCGGCGGCCCGGAACCCGGCGTCGGCTGTGCCGGTCGCGGCGTCATCACCGCCATCAACTTCCTCGAAGAAGAAGGCGCCTACACCGACGACCTCGACTTCGTGTTCTACGACGTTCTCGGCGACGTGGTCTGCGGCGGCTTCGCCATGCCGATCCGCGAAAACAAGGCGCAGGAAATCTACATCGTCTGCTCCGGCGAGATGATGGCCATGTATGCCGCCAACAACATCGGCAAGGGCATCGTCAAGTACGCCAACTCGGGTGGCGTGCGTCTGGCCGGCCTGATCTGCAACTCGCGCAACACCGACCGCGAAGACGAACTGATCATGGAACTGGCGCGCCGCATGGGCACCACCATGATCCATTTCATCCCGCGCGACAACGTGGTGCAGCACGCCGAGATCCGCCGCATGACCGTGATCGAGTACGACCCGACGGCGAAGCAGGCCGACGAGTACCGCGCCCTAGCCAACAAGATCGTCAACAACAAGAACTTCGTGATTCCGACCCCGGTCACCATGGACGAACTCGAAGAACTGTTGATGGCCTTCGGCATCATGGAAGCCGAGGACACCAGCATCATCGGCAAGACCGCCGCCGAACTGGCTGCCGAAGCCGCCGCTGCCTAGGCTCCACCGTATCCCATCAACCTAGTTTGGGCGCCGTGCACAGATAGCTGCCGGCGTCCGCAAGGAGAAACAGAATGGCTGCGCTTACCCGCGAAGAAACCGAAGCACTGATCCAGGAAGTGCTCGAGGTATATCCCGAAAAGGCGAAGAAGGACCGCGCCAAGCACCTCATGATCAACGACAAGGAACTCGAGTCGTCGAAGAAGTGCATCACCTCCAACCGCAAGTCGCTGCCCGGCGTGATGACCATGCGCGGCTGCGCCTACGCCGGCTCCAAGGGCGTCGTCTGGGGCCCGATCAAGGACGTCATCTCGATCTCCCACGGCCCCATCGGCTGCGGCCAGTATTCCCGCGCCGGCCGCCGCAACTACTACGTCGGCACCACCGGCATCGACTCCTTCTGCGAGATGAACTTCACCTCGGATTTCCAGGAGAAGGACATCGTCTTCGGCGGCGACAAGAAGCTGGCCAAGCTGATCAACGAAATCGAAGGACTGTTTCCCCTCAACAAGGGCATCTCGATCCAGTCGGAATGCCCGGTCGGCCTGATCGGCGACGACATCGAGGCGGTGGCCAAGAAGGCCGCCAAGGAACTCAACAAGCCCGTGGTGCCGGTGCGTTGCGAAGGCTTCCGCGGCGTTTCGCAGTCGCTGGGCCACCACATCGCCAACGACTCGGTGCGCGACTGGATCATTTCCAACCGCGACGGCCAGGCTTTCGAGAAGACCCCCTATGACGTAGCCATCCTCGGCGACTACAACGTCGGCGGCGACGCCTGGGCCTCGCGCGTCCTGCTCGAAGAGATGGGCCTGCGCGTGGTCGCCCAGTGGTCCGGCGATGGCACGCTGGCGGAGATGGAGAACACGCCCTTCGTCAAGCTCAACCTGCTGCACTGCTACCGCTCGATGAACTACATCAGCCGGCACATGGAAGAGAAGTACGGCATACCATGGCTCGAGTACAACTTCTTCGGTCCGACCAAGATCAAGGAATCGCTGCGCAAGATCGCCTCCTATTTCGACGACTCGATCAAGGAAGGCGCGGAGCGCGTGATCGCCAAGTACACGCCGATGATGGAAGCCGTCATCGCCAAGTACAAGCCGCGCCTGCAGGGCAAGAAGGTCATGCTCTACGTCGGCGGCCTGCGTCCGCGCCACGTGGTGGGTGCCTACGAGGATCTCGGCATGGAAGTGGTCGGCGCCGGTTACGAGTTCGCCCACAACGACGACTACGACCGCACCATCAAGGAGATGGGTGACGCCACCCTGATCTACGACGACGTCACCGGCTACGAGTTCGAGGAATTCGTCAAGGCCATGAAGCCCGACCTGATCGGTTCCGGCATCAAGGAAAAATACGTCTTCCACAAGATGGGTGTGCCCTTCCGCCAGCTGCACTCCTGGGATTACTCCGGCCCCTACCACGGCTGCGACGGCTTCGCCGTGTTCGCCAAGGACATGGACCTGACGCTGAACAATCCCTGCTGGAACATGATGCAGCCGCCCTGGCAGGAAAAGCCCGCCAAGTCCCTGCTCAAGGACCCGCTGCTGAAGGCGGCCTGAGGACCAGCGAAAGTTTCGACGAATCCCCCTCAACTTGTGCCCGCGTCCACGGATTAGTGGCGGGGCAAAGGAGACCAAGATGCAAACCGTAGACGATATCAAGCCGTGTTTCCCGCTGTTCCGGGACGACAACTACAAGCAGACGCTCGCCAACAAGCGTGATTCCTTCGAAGAAGGCCACGGCAAGGAAAAGGTCGAGGAAGTCTTCCAGTGGACCACGACCAAGGAATACCAGGAACTCAACTTCAAGCGCGAGGCGCTGACGGTCAACCCGGCCAAGACCTGCCAGCCGCTGGGCTCGTCCCTGTGCGGCCTGGGCTTCCACAAGGCCCTGGTGTATGTGCATGGTTCGCAGGGCTGCATCGCCTACTTCCGCACCTACTTCAACCGCCACTTCAAGGAGCCCATCGCCATCATCGCCGACTCGATGACGGAAGATGCGGCCGTATTCGGTGGCCAGAAGAACATCCACGAAGGCCTGGCCAACGCGACCAAGCTGTATGACGCAGAAATGATCGTGATGTCCACCACCTGCATCGCCGAGGTGATCGGCGACGACCTCAACGCCTTCATCGGCAATGCCCGCAAGGAAGGCCACCTGCCGGTCGATTTCCCGGTCCCCTTCGCCCATACGCCGTCCTTCGTCGGTTCGCACACCACCGGCTGGGACAACATGGAAGAGGGCATCCTGCGCTATTTCACGCTCAACACCATGGAAGGCAAGGTTCCGGGCAGCAACGGCAAGATCAACATCGTGCCGGGCTTCGAGACCTACCTGGGCAACTTCCGCGTCATCAAGCGCATGCTGAATGAAATGGACGTTCCCTTCACCATGCTGTCCGACCCCGAGGAAGTGCTCGACACCCCGGCCGACGGCACCTTCACCATGTATGCCGGCGGCACCATCCAGGATGAAGTCAAGGACGCGCCCAACGCCTACACCACCTTCCTGCTGCAGCCGCTGTCGCTGGAAAAGACCAAGAAGTACGTCGAAGGCACCTGGAACCATGAAGTGCCGAAGCTCAACATCCCGATGGGTGTCGAGTGGACCGATGAGTGGCTGATGAAGGTTTCCGAAGTCACCGGCAAGCCCATCCCGGCTTCGCTGACGCGGGAGCGCGGCCGCCTGATGGACATGATGACCGACTCGCATGCCTGGCTGCACGGCAAGAAGATGGCCCTCTACGGCGACCCCGATTTCCTCATGGGCCTGACCAAGGTCCTGCTGGAATTCGGCATCGAGCCGACCCACATCGTCTGCAACAACGGCAGCAAGAAGTGGAAGAAGGCCATGGAAGCCCTGCTCGCCGAGTCGCCCTACGGCGCCGGCGCCAAGGTCTACCCCGGTGCCGACCTGTGGCACCTGCGCAGCCTGTGCTTCACCGACAAGCCGGATTTCCTGATCGGCAACAGCTACGGCAAGTTCATCCAGCGCGACACCCTGCACAAGGGCCCCGAGTTCGAGGTGCCGCTGATCCGCATCGGCTTCCCGATCTTCGATCGCCATCACCTGCATCGGCAGACCACGCTGGGCTATGAAGGCGCCATGCAGATCCTGACCACGCTGACCAACGCCGTGCTGGAAGAGCTGGACGACAAGACCCGCGGCATGGGGACCACCGACTACAACCACGACCTCGTAAGGTAGTTGTGGTTGCCGGTGGAGCCCACAAAGCTCCGCCGGATCATCGGGAGAAGCCCAATGGCCAACATCATGATCCGCAAGAACGAGAAGGGCTATTCGTTCTACATGCCCAAGCGCGACATCGAGGACAGCATCGTCTCGATGGAGTTCGACACCCCGGAGAAGTGGGGTGGCGAGATCAAGCTCGGCAACGGCGGCGCCTACTACATCGAACCCCAGACGGCCCCGGCGCGACTTCCCTACTCGGTACGCGCCAGGCGGATCGACGGTGTGGAGTGATTTGAAACTGAAAGGAGTCTCACCATGGCAATGAAAATCGTACAAGCGGAATGCACCTCCTGTGGCGACTGCGTGCCGGTCTGCCCGACCAAGTCGATCACCGACAAGGGCGGCATTTACAAGATCAACAAGGACACCTGCACCGAGTGCGAAGACGAAGAGTCGCCCAAGTGCGTTGCCGCCTGCCCGGCTGGCGACGCCTGCATTGTTTATCTCTGATAAACAATGCTCGGTAGGCCCGCCCCCTCCCATCCTCCCCCTCGCGGGGGAGGCTATTGAACGGATCGCTACGCTCGAAGGGAGCAACCAAATGTCGGAATCGATGACGCGCGAGGCGGCATTGCGCATTGCGCTGGCCGCGCGGGAACTGCCCGGAATCGAGGCGCGCGCGCTGGTCCGGGCGCTCGCGGAAAAGCTCGAACTGCCGCTGACCGAAACCAAGCTGGCAGGAATCACGGTCGAGGACCTGCGCGAGATCCTCGCCGGCGACCATGCCGACGAGAGCTGCGTGGTCGGCTTCGACCACGAACAGCTCAAGGCCGCGGTGCGCCCGCTGTGGGGCCTGGATGTGGCCGGCAGTGAACTGCCGGCGCTGGAGCCCTATGGCGCCGGCGACCTGCCCGGTTCGATCCGGGTCGCGATGGCGTCCAATACCGGCGAGACCCTCGACGGCCACTTCGGCTCCTGCGAGCGTTTCCTTGTTTACCAGGTCAGCCCGACCGATCTGCGCCTGATCGACCAGCGGCCGACCCTGGCCGCGGACAAGGCGGAAGACCGCAACGTTGCACGCTCGGCCCTGATCAACGATTGCGACATCGTCTATGTGCAGTCCATCGGCGGTCCCGCGGCGGCCAAGGTGGTGCGCGCCGGTGCGCATCCGGTAAAGATCGCCAGGACGACCCCTGCGCGCGAAGTCCTTGCCCGCCTGCAAGAGAGCCTGAAGAGCCCGCCGCCCTGGCTGGCCAAGGTGATGGGCGTGCCGGCGGCATCGCTGGCGCAGTATGTGGCCGCGGCTGAGGCGGAGGACGCGTGAGCATCAGTACCGATCTTCTGGCCAGCGTCGCCGCGGCGGTCACGCCCGCTGCCACCGAGGCCGGGCTGCGCCAGAAGTTCCCCGGCGTGCGCATCACCGTCTGCAGCGACGACGACATCCCAGCCAAGCTGGAAGCCGCGTACGAGACCGCCGTTGCACGCTTCTACTACTTCGACGCGAGCGAACACTGCGTCAAGCTGAGCAATGATGCCGAATCCGCCAGCGGCATCGTCGTTGGCCTGATCGGTGAAGATTGAACGGGCCGTTGACGCCATGGAAGCCCCTGCGGCTTTGGCGTCGGATCCGTGTGCCGGCTGCCGGCACCTCGGCACCCTGCGCGCCACGGCCGCATGTGATCCCGAGGATGCCTGCGTGCGCGCGACCAGCGGACGTCGCATCGACCGATTCTTCCGCGCCCATCCAGCGCTGGCCGCCGCTTACCTCGGCGACGATTTCTGGGAACGGCGCGCCATCGCGGCCCGTTATGCCCCGCTCGAAGCGATCCGGCCGCTGGCCAGGGATAGCGATGAAGTGGTGCGGCGCGTCGTCGCTTCGCGCCTGCCGCCGGCCGAGGCCGCCACGCTGATGCGCGACGGCGATCGCGAGGTGCGCATTACCGTGGCCCATCGCCTCGACCACGAAGAACTGCTGAAGATGGCCGGCGATCCCGACTACATGGTGCGCGTGGTCGTGGCGCGGCGCCTGAATCACGGCAAACTGCCGCGCCTGTCGCAGGACCCGGAGCGCGAAGTGCGCAAGACAGTGGCGCAGCGCCTGCCCGCGTTTGCCCTGACGCGCCTGCTCGCCGACCCCGAACCCGAGGTGCGGCGCATCGTGGCCGCGCGGGCCCTGCCGCACGACGCCCTGCTGCTGCTGGCGGACGAGGACTGGCTGGTGCGCCTGGCCGCCGTGCAGCGGGCGCCGTTTCATGCCATACGCGCCTGCCTCGCCGATCCCGAGGCAGACGTGCGCCGCGCCGCCTGGGAGCGGCTCGCGGCCGGCAATGGTGCCAAGAAATCGACGACGGAGAATACGAATGAGCCGATGGGATGACCTGGCCCGCCAGGTGGCCGAACTTTGCGTGCGCATTCCGGCCAGCGCCGGACCCGGCGCACTGGCGCGCGAACTGGCGCGAACCGAGCCGCAATTGAGCTTCCGCGAGGTGCTGGCGCGCGGCGGCTGGTATCGCCTTGGCGGCGTGGTCGACGCCGCCGGCACGCATGTCGCCGACGACCTGGAAAAATGGGCGGAAGCCGAACTCGCCGCCCGTGACGATGATCTTGGCGCCCTGTGCGACCACTACGCCGACAGCGGCCTGACCGCCACGCGCCTGACCGGCAGGACGCACTACCTGGTGGCGGCCACCGGCCCCGCCGCCGCCGACTTCATCCAGATCGAGATCGAGGAACTGCAGGAGGTGGCCTGCCACTTGCTGTTCGATGCCGACAATCCGCCCGGCAGCATCGAGGAACTGGTAGACCCGCGCAGCGACAGTGTCGCGTGTGCCAATCGCGCCGCGCCTCTCGGAGCGCCGTTTCTCGCCCTGCGCCGCCTGACGCCGGTGGCTGACACCCTCGCGCGCATCCGGGCGCAGAAACCCGAACCGCAGCCCATACATCGCTTCATCGAGGCGTGGGAAACCAGCAGCGCCGGCGCCGCGACGCAGTTCTCGAACCACTGGGTGCTCGGCATCCGCGAGCATCTTGACCGCTACCGCCAGACCATTTTTCACGCCACGCCCATCGCGGCAGTGAATGGCGCACCGCCGCGTTTCGATGGCGCCTTCGGCGTCCAGGGCCTGTCGTTGCACAACGCCCTCGCTCGCTACGACAAGGCGGCCGGCTATCCGATGGCCTGGTTTTTCAACATGATCACCACCCGCAGCGTGCCCCACGCCCTGTCTACCGCCGTCATGGACGACACACAGGCGGGATTCCACTACCTGCCCGACCGCGACGCCGATGTCGTCAAGGACTGGCTCTACCGACCTTACGGTTTTTGACGACAGGGATCACACACATGCCAAACAATCGCGATTCAAAATGCCCGCTCTGCGGCGCCACGCTCACACCGACAGAGATCCTCGATGCCTGCGGCGAGATCATCGATCCGGTCCTCGGCGTGGTGGAGACGCACTGCCCGCATTGCCAGGGCCGGCTCGAAGCCAAGCTGGCCAACGGACGGGTGGACCTCGGATTTCTCATTGGTGCCAACGAGCGCTTCGATGTCGCGCTCGCCATGCCTTTCGCCGATCTCTCGCTCGAACGACCAAGCGGCCCGCCCCGCATCAAGCTGACCGCGCCGGGCCGCTCCTGGGAATTCACCGAGTAGCAGCACCGCAGCCAGTACCGAGGTAGCGACGCAGCGCCGGCGCCGTGTGCGCCGGCGAGCAGAATACCTGCCCGCAAGCGGTTAGCATGGGCCAACTCCCCACCGAAAGTCCGCCGTGCTCCGCCTCAAATTCTCGATAGCGCTGGATTACCAGATCGATGCCCCCGGCTGCGATTTCATTTTCAGCATCCATGCCGCGCAAACCACCCATCAGACGGTGGTCTGCGAGTCGCTCGACATCAGCCAGGACCTGCTGCCCACGCTGCATACCGACCCGGCCACGCTGACGCGCTTCCTGCGGCTCAAGGCCTTTGGCGGCACCCTGCGGGTGCGTTACGCGGCGACGGTGGACATCGACCACTTCAGCGCGCTGCCGGCGCAGCTCGAAGAGGTGCCGGTGGCCAGGCTGCCCGGGGCGGTGCTGCCTTATCTTTATCCGAGCCGCTATTGCCAGTCGGATCGCCTGCACCGCCTCGCGGTGAAGGAGTTCGGCCAGCTGCGCCAGGGTTACGCGCGGGTGCAGGCGATCCGTGACTGGGTGCTGAACCGCATCAGTTTTCTCGCCAATTCATCCACCGGCAACACCACTGCGGTCGACACCCTGGTGGAGGAGGTCGGTGTCTGCCGCGATTTCGCCCACCTGATGATCGCCCTGTGCCGCGCGGTCAACATTCCTGCGCGCTTCGCCGCAACTATCGATTACGGGGCCAATCCATCGCTCGGCCCAACCGACTTCCACGCCTGCGTCGAGGTCTACCTCGGCGACCGCTGGTACCTCTTCGACCCCTCGGGCGTGGCCATCCCCATGGGCTTCGTCAGGCTGGGCACCGGCCGCGACGCGGCGGACACGGCGTTTTCGACCATCTTCGGCGGCGTGCGCGGCGCGGCGCCGGTGATCCAGATCGAGGCTATTCCCAATGCGGCCGGCCAACTGGTGGTGCCGCAGCATATCGCGCAGGCCTTGTCGACCGACGGGCAATCTCTCCCGGCGTAAGGCCGCGCCGGCAAGCATCCGGCGGCGGCGCGTCAACCCTTGAAAGCCATCGCTTCGGCGTTGGTGCGGCGCACCTTGGCCGACAGGTGTTTCGCCAGTTGTTCGAGCAGCTTGATCTTGATGTAAGGACGCTCGTGCTCCAGGCGCATGAACAGGGCCCGGTCGATCACGCGATAGATCACAGGCTCCAGGGCCACGACGTCGGCCGAGCGGGGCGAGCCGTCGAGGAAACCCATTTCACCGAAACTCATTCCCGCGATCAGCACATCGAGCCGGCGGGCGCCGCGTCCGGAATCGTTGGACAGGCGCACTTCGATCGAGCCCGCGAGCAGCAGGTAGAGCGTGTCGGCATCGTCACCGGCGCGGATGATCACGTCGCCGGGATCCGCCGCCCGGGTATCCATCTCCGAATCGAGCCAGGCCAGATCCTCCCCACCCAGGCCGGAAAGCAGGAAGGTATCGCCGGGCGACACGGCAGACGAGGCATCCCAGCTTGTGCCGAACAGGCCCTGCAGCAATGCGTTTTCGCAATGCTCGAGCGCGGCATCGCTGTTGGCGAAGAAGGAGGTTTGCGGCACGCCCTGGGCGACCAGCTTCGCCGCCAGCCGGGAGGCGCGACAGACCACCAGCGCCACGCCCTGCGCCGCAAGGCTGGCCTGAAGTTCGGCGACAAGGCGCGCGGCGACCACGTCGATGCTGGCCACGTTGCGGAAATTGATCACCAGGTACTGGCAATACGGCGCCTGCTTCAGCGCCAGGCGCACGATGGGCTCGAGGCTGGAAAAGATCAGTTCGCCCTGCAGCTCCAGCATGCGGATGCGGTGTCCGCTGGCACGCAGCGTCTGCTGGTGCAGGCGCGGACGGCGCCGCGCCGACGAAACCTGGCTGCCGTCGTAGCTCAGGCGCAGCGCCGATTGCGGCGCCGCGCCGCCGGCGAACATGTGCAGCGAGAGTTCGTGCGACAGGTCGGCGCAAACGCGGATGCCGCGAACGCTGTTCCCCTGGGCATCGAGCGGCGGCGAAAAGACGCCGATCCCGAGTTGCCCCGGCAACACCGCGAGGATGCCGCCGCCGACACCGCTCTTGGCCGGCAGGCCGATCCGGTAAAGCCATTCGCCGGAGAAGTCGTACATGCCGCAGCTGGACATCACCGACAGCACGTTGTCGACGTACTCCGGCGCGATCGCCTGTTCGCCGGTCAGCGGATTGCGCCCGTTGTTGGCCAGAGTCGCGCCCATCAGCGCCAGGTCGCGGCAGGTGACGCGGATCGCGCATTGCTGGAAGTAGGTTTCCAGGATTTCGGTCGGCTCTTCGTTGATGATGCCGAAGTTGCGCAACATCCAGCCGATCGCCCGGTTGCGGTGGCCGGTCTCGCTCTCCGAGCGGTAGACCTCCTGATCGATGTCGAGCTTGCGCCCGGCGCAGGCC
This sequence comes from Rhodocyclales bacterium, assembly GCA_016235805.1. Lineage (GTDB taxonomy): Bacteria > Pseudomonadota > Gammaproteobacteria > Burkholderiales > Rhodocyclaceae > Sulfuritalea. The sequence continues at coordinate 19,756 of JACRIY010000083.1, read as the reverse complement.
GAGAGGTAGGCAAGGATGCGTTCGATGCGCGTGGCGTTGTCCTTGGGCATGATCTGGCCGCAGGTGGCGATGGCGCCGGCATTGATCATCGGGTTGAACGGCGCGCCGGATCCCGACTTCAGGCTGATGGCATTGAACGCATCGCCGGACGGTTCGACGCTGATGCGTTCGAGCACGTGCCCCTCGCCGCGGTCTTCGAGCGCCAGGCCGTAGGACAGAGCCTTGGAGATCGACTGTATGGTGAAGTGCTGGCGGGTATCGCCGACCTCGTAGATGTGCCCGTCGCGGGTGGCGATGCAAATGCCGAACCAGTCCGGCCTGGCTTTTGCCAGTTCGGGAATGTAGTCGGCCACCTGGCCGTCGCCGAGCGCCGCATAGCGTGCGTGCAACTGATGGAGGTAGTGCTCGATCGGGGAATGGGACAGCACGGGAGAACTCGAAACAGCCACGGATGACCTCTTCAGCAAGACGGTGGCGGGAACAAAGCAATTGCCGTTCCGCCGCCTCTTTGTGGGGCAAGCCCGCTGCCAGCCCCCTTTTCGGGTCCCGCTGCCGGATTCACGCACCAAGTTGGGCGACCCGGCAACCAAATGGTGCGCTGCGGCCGCCTACAGGCGCTTTCGCCGTACCACCAGCGCCGACTCTTCTAAGCCCGGTGTCTGGCAGAAGCGCCGGGCTGGCGAAGTCGATGTGGATTCCAATTTGCGGCAGCGCCGAAGTTTCCGGCCGCTTGTCCGCCATCGTCACTGCTAACCCGCTGCGCCGGTTCGTACCAGGCGGAAAGCGGAACTGGCGCCGGGCGGCACCTGGGCAATCGGCTCGAAAACGCAGCCCGGCGCGGCGGCTTGACGCACCGCGCCAGTCACCAGGATTTCATGGGCGGCGGCAATGTCCTCGCCGAGCTTGGCCGCCGCGTTGACCTCGCCGCCGAAGACATCGCGGTCGCCGATGCGCAACAGGCGGCCGAATCCGAGGCCCACGCCGAGCGCGAGTTGTTCGGCCGGTTCGCAATCCGCGGTGTACTCCTGGCACAGGCGCTGCATTTCGCAGGCGCAGTCGATGGCCTTGTCCACCTTGCGGAAGATGACCATCAGGCTGTCGCCCTCGATCTTGAGCAGGATGCCGTCGTGGCGGTCGATGCAGGGGATCAGCAGGCGGTGCGACTCGTGGATCACCTGCAGGAAATGGATGATGCCGAAGGAGCTGACGCCGTTCGAAAAGCCGACCAGGTCGGTGAACATCACCGCCCATTCCTCGCCGAACAGGTCCCAGATGCGCTCGTCGATCTGCGCCTTGTCCGCACCGGGGCGCAGGCGTTCCGCTATCAGCTGTTCGAGGCGATCTTCCGAGGCGCTCAGTTCGACCTTGCGGGCGTGCGTCATGTCATGCGTTCCTGGTCGGGCTCACGGGGGTATTGCGAATGTAGCACAGGCGAATAGGCCAAACCATGGCCGGAAGCGCCGTTGTTCGCCTAGCCGACCAGTGCCACGGCCTTGATCTGCACCCATACCTCCCGCCCCGGGGCGAGGTCCAGACGCTGCGCCGAGCGCCGCGTCAGGCGGCCTAGCAGCAGGGTTTCGCCGACGCGCAACTGCACCAGCACCTGTGAAGGATGGTCCTCGGCCGCATGCGCCACCACCGTCGCCGGCAGCAGGTTCATGATGCTGACGTCGTCATGCCGGCTGTTGGCGATCGACACGTCGCGCGCCAGGATGCGCACGCGCACGGCGCGGCCGACCGGGGTGCCGTTGTCGCGCACCCAGAGCTCGCCGCCGTCGAACTCGACGCGCGCCAGATGCCATTCCGCATCGCGCTCGGCCACCGTCGCGGCGAACACCGCGCCGGCATCCTCGCCCAGCTTGATCGGCAGGTCGATGCGCGCCAGGGTTTCGGCCAGCGGCCCCTGGGCCACGGCACGCCCGGCGTCCATGACCACGATGTGATCGGCCAGTCGCGCCACTTCGTCGGGCGCGTGGCTGACGTAGATCAGCGGAATGTCCAGTTCGTCGCGCAGGCGTTCCAGCCAGGGCAGGAATTCCTGCTTGCGGGCGTGGTCCAGCGAGGCCAGCGGCTCGTCCATCAAGAGCAGGCGCGGCGCCGCCAGCAGGGCGCGGGCAATCGCCACGCGCTGCTGCTCGCCGCCGGAAAGCCGCTCCGGCAGGCGGTCGAGCAGGGGACCGAGGCCGAGCAGGTCGATGATGGCCTCGCGCTTCACCGTGGCCGCGCCACGGGAACGACGCATGCCGAAATCGAGGTTGCGCGCCACGTCGAGATGCGCGAACAGCCGCGCGTCCTGGAACACGTAGCCCAGCGGCCGCCGGTGGGTAGGCACAAACAGGCTGTCGTCCTGCCAGGTCTCGCCGTTCACCGCCAGCCGGCCGGCGCCACGCTCGAGCCCGGCCATGCAGCGCAGCAGCGTGGTCTTGCCACAGCCCGACTGGCCGAACAGCGCGGTGACACCGCTGCCCGGCAGGTCGAGATCGACGTCGAGCGCAAAGCCCGGGTAGGCCAGTGCGAAGCGGGCGGCGACGCTCACGAACGACGCCCCCGCGAATTCAGCAGGTAGAGCGCCAGCAGGACGAGAAAGGAGAACACCACCATGCCGGCGGCGAGGCCGTGCGCGGCAGCGTAGTCCATCGCCTCGACATGGTCGTAGATCTGCACCGAGACCACGCGCGTCTTGTCCGGGATGTTGCCGCCTATCATCAGCACGATGCCGAACTCGCCGACGGTATGGGCAAAGCCGAGTATCGTCGCAGTGAGGAAGCCGGGCCTCGCCAGCGGCACGGCGACGCTGAAGAAGGCATCGAGCGGTGAAGCGCGCAAGGTGGCCGCGGCTTCCAGCGGACGCTCGCCGATGGCCTCGAAGGCATTCTGCAGCGGCTGCACGACGAAGGGCAGCGAATAGATCACCGAGGCCACCACCAGGCCGCCGAAGCTGAAGGGCAAGAGGCCGATGCCGAGCCATTCGGTGAAGCGCCCGACCGGACCATGCGGCCCCATCAGGAGCAGCAGGTAGAAGCCGAGCACGGTCGGCGGCAAGACCAGGGGCATGGCAACCACGGCCGCCAGCGGCCCTTTCCACCACGACCGCATGCGCGCCAGCCGCCAGGCGATCGGCGTGCCGATCAGCAGCAGCAGCAGCGTGGTGACTGTAGCCAGCTTGAGCGTGAGCCAGATCGCGGCGAGGTCGGCGGGGGAAAACATGAATGGAATGCTACCGCGAGTTTGCCGCCGCCAGCGGCGCGATCAGATTTCGTAGCCGTAGCCGCGGATCACCGCGCGCGCTTTTTCGCTGCGCAGGAACTTGAGCCAGGCCTCGGCCGCCGGTTTGCCGCGCCCCTTGTCGAGGATGACGGCATCCTGGCGGATCGGCTGGTGCAGGTTGGCGGGCACGACCCACGCGGAGCCTGCGCCGAGCTTGCCGTCCTTCATCACTTGCGACAGGGCGACGAAGCCGAGTTCGGCGTTGCCGCTGGCGACGAACTGGTGGGCCTGGGCGATGTTCTCGGCCTGGACGAACTTCGGCTGCACGGCGTCGAGCAGTTTCAGCGCGGACATTGCCTCGACAGCGGCGGCGCCATAGGGGGCAAGCCGCGGATTGGCCAGCGCGAGGTGGCGGAACTCTCCACGTTTCAGCACCTCGCCCTTGTCGTCGACAAAACCGGCCTTCGCCGACCACAACACGAGGCGGCCGACGGCGTAGGTGAACCGCGTACCGGCAAGCGCGGCGCCTTCCTTTTCGAGTTTCGCCGGGGTCTCGTCGTCGGCGGCGAGCAGCACTTCGAAGGGCGCGCCGTTCCTGATCTGGGCGTAGAACTTGCCCGTCGCGCCGAAGGCCAGCACGGCCTGGTGGCCGGTGTCCTTCTCGAAATCCTGTGCGATCTGCCGGGCCGGCGCGCTGAAGTTGGCGGCGACGGCGACCTGGACCGGGTCAGCACGTGCCGCCGTGGCGGCAATCAGCAGGAGGGCAAGCAGGGGCAGTTTCACGGCTCATGATTCCGGTCCGAAGCAGACCGAATAATCGCAGCATTCGGCGCAACTGGGGGACTTGCAGATCAGCACTTCCGCCGCTTCGCACAACTGGCGGTAGAAGAACTTCTTCCACTTCATGTCGCCGGCGTTCTTCAGCTTCAATGCGGTGAAGCGGGTCTGCATCAGGGCATTGAGTTCGACCCGACTTGGCAGGCCGAGGTCCTGCCAGAGGTGATTGTCGGCCATGCTGGCGGTGGCGATGGCGTGGGCCAGCCAGCGCGAATCGGGGGCATCGTCGGTCTGGTGAGCGACCAGCAGGGCCACCAGGTCGTCGAACTCGTCCATGCCGGGCCGCGCCTGCGCCTCCGCCTCTTCGCGCCAGATGTGCAGCAGCGGGCGCAGGGGCGCCGCGGCGGGGAAATAGGAAAGCAGCACGGCGTCGAGCTCGCGCGAGTTCAGTCCGACCAGCGGCGCACGCCAGGGTCCGCGCCGGCGTGGTGCCAGCGCAATGGTGCCGGCCAGGGCCAGGGTTTCCGGCAAGTCGGGGCGCGCGGCGAAGGCCAGCAGGTGGGGACGCAGGTCGGTGGCGTTCATGACAGGGGGCCTTGCACGAACGATGCCAGGCGCCAATGGTCCGCAACGCCGCGCCGTTACGCGGCTTCGACACAGATGCGCGCGGCCCTGTCGCAAACCCGACAAAACATTGTGGGAGCCGCCGCAGCGCCGTGTCGCCAGCGCCGACTTTTGCATTCCATCAAGGGCTTGCCGCATTGGCATGGGGCTTGCGAAACAAGGTTCAACTTATCGAGGCACGCCATGAAAGCCGCCGAAATCGCCGAACTGCTGAACGAACCAGCCTGCGTCCATAACAAAAAGGAGAAGGCCGGCTGCGCCAAAACCAAGCCCGGTGCCACGGCCGGCGGCTGCTCCTTCGACGGCGCGCAGATCGCGCTGCTCCCCATCGCCGACGTCGCCCACATCGTGCATGGCCCGATTGCCTGCGCCGGATCGAGCTGGGACAACCGCGGCACGCGCTCCAGCGGCCCGACCTTGTACCGCATCGGCATGACCACCGACCTCACCGAGCAGGACATCATCATGGGCCGCAGCGAAAAGCGGCTGCTGCACGCCATCAAGCAGGCGATCGACGACTACGCACCGAAAGCGGTGTTCCTCTACTCGACCTGCGTGCCGGCCCTGATCGGCGACGACCTCGGCGCCGTGGCGAAAGCCGCCACCGAAATGTGGGGCGTGCCCGTGGTGCCGGTCGATTGCGCCGGGTTCTACGGCACCAAGAACCTCGGCAACCGCATCGCCGGCGAAGCCATGTTCCGCCACGTGATCGGCACCCGCGAGCCGGAGCCGGTGCCGGAATCGGCGCAGCGACCGGGCATCACCGTGCACGACGTGAACCTGATCGGCGAATACAACATCGCCGGCGAGTTCTGGCACGTGGCGCCGCTGTTCGACGAACTCGGCCTGCGCATCCTGTCCACCCTGTCGGGCGATGCGCGCTTCCACGAGGTGCAGACCATGCACCGCGCCGAGGCCTCGATGGTGGTCTGCGCTAAAGCGCTGCTCAATGTCGCGCGCAAGCTCGAAGGCGATTACGGCGTGCCCTTCTTCGAGGGCAGCTTCTACGGCATCACCGATACCTCGCAGGCCTTCCGCGATTTCGCCCGCGTCATCGGCGACCCCGACCTCATGCTGCGCACCGAGGAACTGGTCGCCCGCGAGGAAAAGCGCATCCGCGCCGCGCTGGCACCCTGGTCCGAGCGACTCAAGGGCAAGCGGGTGCTGCTCTACACCGGCGGCGTCAAGTCCTGGTCGGTGGTGTCGGCCCTGCAGGACCTGGGCATGACGGTGGTCGCCACCGGCACCAACAAGTCCACCGAGGAAGACAAGGCGCGCATCCGCGAAATCATGGGCGAGGACGCGACGATGATCACCGACGGCAGCCCCAAGGCGCTGCTGCAGGCCTTCAAGGACTACCAGGCCGACATCCTGATCGCCGGCGGGCGCAACCTGTACACGGCGCTGAAAGCGCGCATCCCCTTCCTCGACATCAACCAGGAGCGCGAATTCGGCTACGCCGGCTACGAAGGCATGCTGGAACTGGTGCGGCAACTGGCGCTGACCCTCGAAGCCCCGGTCTGGGACAAGGTGAGGAAGCCGTCGCCCTGGGCCGCCAGCAAGGTCGCCGGCGAAGCCCTGACCGTGGCCGGAGCCGGCCATGGCTGAGGTCTTGAAGCGCAGCAAGCCGTTGGCGGTGAATCCGCTCAAGGCCGGCCAGCCGCTGGGCGCGGCGCTGGCCTTCCTCGGCCTGAAGAACAGCATTCCGATGTTGCACGGCTCGCAGGGCTGCACGGCCTTCGGCAAGGTCTTCTTCGTGCGCCATTTCCGCGAGCCGATACCGCTGCAGACCACCGCCATGGACCAGGTGTCGTCGGTCATGAGTTCCGATGAGAATGTCATCGAAGGCCTGCGCGTGATCTGCGAAAAGAACCGGCCCGACGTGGTCGGCCTGCCGACCACCGGCCTCTCGGAGACGCAGGGAACCGACATCCGGCGCCTGGTGCGCGAGTTTCGCCAGCAGCATCCGCAGTTCGCGGCAACGGCCGTGGTGCCGGTGAACACGCCGGACTTTTCCGGCTGCCTCGAATCGGGTTTTGCGCTGGCGCTGGAGGCGATCATCGACGTGATGGTTGCAACGTCTGCCACAGCGGGACGCCGCAAGAAGCAGGTCAACGTTTTGTGCGGCTCGATGCTGACGCCCGGCGACACCGAAGCCATCAAGGACTGGATCGAGTCCTTCGGCCTGCGCGCGGTGATGCTGCCCGACATCGGCGATTCGCTCGACGGCCATCTGGTCGATGCCGAAACCACACCCTTGACCCTGGGTGGCACGCCGAAAAGCGAAATCGCCTCGATGGGCGAATCGGCGGCGACGCTGGTCATCGGCCGTTCGCTCGCCAAGGCCGCCGACCTGCTGAAGCAACGTACCGGCGTGCCGGACTTTCGCTTCGACCACCTGCTGGGCCTCGACGCCTGCGACGCCTTCACCATGGCACTGGCGGAGATATCCGGCCAGCCGGTACCGCCGGGGATCGACCGGCAGCGCGCCCAGTTGCAGGACGCGATGGTGGACACCCATTTCATGACCGGCTTCCTGCGCGTCGGGATTGCCGCCGATCCCGACTTGCTGCTGGCACTCGGCCAGTTTCTCGCCGGCGTCGGCGCCGACATTGTTGCTGCGGTGGCCACCGCGCGGGCCGATGCCCTGAGCGACGTGCCGGCGGCTTCGGTGCAGATCGGCGACCTGGACGACCTCGAGCGCGGCGCATCGGCACACCGCGCGCAGCTCATCGTTTCCAACTCGCACGCCGTGCCGGCGGCGGAGCGCCTGCAGATTCCACTGCTGCGCGCCGGCTTTCCGCAATACGACTGGGTCGGCGGCTACGCGCGGACCTGGGTCGGCTATCGCGGTGCGCGCCAGGCCTTGTTCGACATCGCCAACCTTTTCCTGGGGAACCCCCATGACATCCCTGTCCATCGATCCATCTATCGCACCGACAGCGGGCGCGACGCGCAAGGCGGGGCGCCGGCTGGCGCTGGCCTGGTCCGCCACCAGGGAGCTGCCGGCCATGCTTAGAGTCGCCTTTGCCAGCGACGACCGGATCACGGTCAACCAGCACTTCGGTGCGGCCGTCGGCTTCGCCATCTTCGCGGTGGACGAGGAACGCTGGCAACTGGTCGAAATCGCCGAATTCCCGCCGGAATCGATGGACGGCAACGAGACCAAGCTGCCGGCCAAGATATCTGCCCTCGGCGGTTGTGCCGCGGTGTATTGCCTGGCCGCCGGCGGTTCCGCGGTCAAGCAGTTGCTGGCAGCCGGGATCCAGCCGATGCGCCTCGACGATGGCATCCGCATCGAAACCCTGCTGAAACAGATCAGCGGCGCCATCAAGGACGGCGGCATCCCCTGGGTGGACAAGGCGCGGCGCAAGGATGCCGGACGCTTCGAGCGCATGGCCGCCGACGGATGGGAGGAATGATGCGCGATCAATTCGAATCACCCTACGGAGAAGCACCATGACAGCAGTTGCCACCCTCGCCGCGGAAGCGGCCGACGACCCGATCTACCAGACCGACTTCATCCGCGAGATGCTGCGCCAGACCCGCGCACTCGACAGCTACGGCCAGTGGGACGGCAAGTCGGCGCCGCAGATCCTCGACGGCTACGTGCTGACCAAGGAAAGGAAGCGCGAGATCCCGGTGATCGGCGATCCCGACGACCAGATCATTTCGCGGGTCAAGTCCTTCCACAACGCGATTGCCGTGCTGATCGAGAAGGAGTGCGGCCTGATGGCGGTGCCTTTCGTGCAACTGACGCACGAAGGCTTCGGCCGCGCCCTGATCGTGGTCGGCAAGCTGGTGGTGATGGACCGCACCCTGCGCGACGTCCATCGCTTCGGTTTCGAGAGCCTGTCGAAGATGAAGACCGAGGCCGACAAGTATCTCGGCGTCGCGCTGGAGATCATCGGCAAACATTCGGAGGTGGCAGGCCTGTGACCATGACCGATGACGAACTCAAGAATCTCGACAGGGAAGTGAAGAAGCTGAAACGCATCGCCGGGGAATGGGCGGCGCAACTCCACGACCTGGTCGAAGAGCGGCTGCCGGCCAACTACGAAGAAATACCGGGCATCGCCCAGTCGACCTTCGAGGCCTGCAAAGCCTGGGCCGATGCCAACGCCAGATTACATTCAATGCAAAAATCATAAAGGGATACACCATGAGCGCAACAACCGTCACCCGCGGCGGAACCCCCTACACGCCGACCTACGCCGACTCCATCGACACCAAGAAATGCATCGGTTGCGGCCGCTGCTACAAGGTATGCGTACGCGATGTGCTGACCCTGATCGATCGTGGCGAGGATGACGAGGTCGATGAGGACGATTGGGACGACGAGGACGCCAAGGCGATGATGGTCGTGGCGAACCCCGGCGATTGCACCGGCTGCGGCGCCTGTGGCCGTACCTGCCCGAAAGGCTGCTTCACCTTCGTCGCGGCCTGAGGTCCGGTATGCCCAGGCCGCAGAAACATGTTTTCGTCTGCTCGACGCAGCGGCCGCCGGGACACCCGCGCGGCTCCTGCGGCCAGCACGGCTGCCAGGAGGTGCTGGAGGAGTTCATGTTCGAATTCCAGCAGCGCCAGTGCTTCGACTCCGTGGCGGTGACGCCTTCCGGCTGCATCGGCCCCTGCGGCATGGGACCGAACGTGCTGGTCTACCCCGAAGGCGTGTTGTATTCGAAGGTGACGAAGGAAGACGTCAAGGCCATCTTCGACGAGCATTTGCTCGGTGGCGGTCCGATCGAGCGCTTGAAGGCGCCGGCGGAAGTCTGGTGAACGCAAAACCGGACCCGCGGCTGTTGCTCTTCCACAAGCAGGGCACCAGTGCCCGCACCCGCTTTCTGCGTTTCGGCGACAGCCTGCTGGCCTTTGCCCCGCTGCCGACGGGCGCACTGCTGCGCGCCGTGGATGCCGCTCCTTCCAGTCTTTTGCCGCACCCCGCAGCGCTGTTGAAGACAGCCGAAAAGAAACTTGGCCTTCCTGGCGGCAGCCTGCAGGTCGTGCCGGAGTTCAGCGCGACGGTGGATACGCCACAAGGCGAGGTGCCGGTGCTGCTCGCCGGCTTCACTACGCTTGATCCGCCGTTTGTCGCCGCCGATTCGGTGGGCGGACGCTTCGTCGCCCTCACCGAATTACGTGGCCTGCCCGCTACGGAATTGGACCTGGTACGCCGCGCCTACACTGTCATTCTCGGCTAACGCCCGCTGTCGTCTTTGCGACAAGCGCCTCGTGCGGCCTTGGTCGATTATCGAAGATTCAAGCACTTGGAATCATGGCACGGGGTTTGCGAAGAAGAGCCTGAAGCGGTCTATCGCACCGCCCTCTTCCGCCCCCTACAGGAGATTGCCATGATTAACCTGACTCCCGCCGCAAGCAAAGCCATCAGTCGTTTCATCAAGGGCGCCGAGAATCCGGTCGCCGGATTGCGCATCTTCGTTTCCGGCGGCGGCTGCGCCGGGCTCCAGTACGGCTTGCGCCTGGAGCAGGACAAGGCAGAGGACGACTACGAATTCGACCTCGGCGGAGCCACGCTGCTGGTCGACCCCATGAGCCGGCCCATGCTGGAAGGCCTGACCGTGGATTTCATCGACACCCTGACCCAGACCGGATTCAAGTTCAACAATCCGAATGCCACCGGCGGTTGCGCCTGCGGTCAGTCCTTCTCCGCCTGAGGAACGCCGCCATGTGGGATTACTCCGAAAAAGTCCGCGAGCATTTCTTCAACCCGAGAAACTCGGGTCCGCTGGACAATGCCAATGGCGTCGGCGACGTCGGCTCGATCAAGTGCGGCGACGCGCTGCGCCTGATGCTGAAGGTGAATCCCGAGTCCGAAGTGATCGAGGACGCGCACTTCCAGACCTTCGGCTGCGGCTCCGCGATCGCCTCCAGCTCGGCACTGACCGAGATCATCAAGGGCAAGACGCTTGACGATGCGCTCAAGGTCAGCAACCAGGACATCGCCGACTACCTCGACGGCCTGCCACCCGAGAAGATGCACTGTTCGGTGATGGGGCGCGAAGCGCTGCAGGCCGCGGTGGCCAACTATCGCGGCGAAGTCTGGAGCGACGACCACGAGGAAGGCGACCTGGTCTGCAAGTGCTTCGCCATTGACGCCGTGATGATCGAGGAAACCATCCGCGACAACAGCCTCAAGACCATGGAAGACGTCACCAACTACACCAAGGCCGGCGGCGGCTGCTCGGCCTGCCACGAGAAGATCGAGGACATCCTGATCGCGGTGAATGGTCGCCTGTATTCCAACGGGCCGAAGGTGAAGAAGGCCCCCAAGGAATCGCCGGTGAAGCCGCAGCTCACCAACTACCAGCGCATCCGCAAGATCGAGGACACGCTGGAAGCCATCCGGCCCATGCTGCAGCGCGACCACGGCGACGTCAGCCTGATCGAAGTCGACGGCAAGAAGATCTACGTCGCGCTGTCCGGCGCCTGCCAGGGCTGCCAGATGGAAGCGGCCACGCTGGGCGGCATCCAGCACAAACTGGTCGAAGCGCTGGGCGAACTGGTGCAGGTGCTGCCGGTCGCCGCCATGGCGAATCACTGAACACACCGCAACAACGTCATCCCCGCGAACGCGGAGATCCAGAGGCTAGTGCTGGATGCCGGGGCGAGCCCGGCATGACGCAAGCCGGAATCATCCAGCATTCCCCCAAGGAGCCGCACATGAAGCCGATCTACATGGACAACAACGCCACCACGGCCTGCGACCCGGCCGTGGTCGAGGCCATGCTGCCCTTCTTCACCGAGCAGTTCGGCAATGCGTCATCGATCCACAGCTTCGGCGCCCAGGTCGGCAAGGCCCTCAAGACCGCGCGCGGCCAAGTGCAGTCGCTGCTCGGCGCGGCCCACGATTCGGAGATCGTGTTCACCTCCTGCGGCACCGAGTCGGATTCAACCGCCATTCTTTCCGCGCTGAAGGCCTATCCCGAGCGGCGCACGATCATCACCACCGTGGTCGAGCACCCGGCGATCCTGACGCTGTGCGAGCACCTCGAGAAGGACGGCTACGTGGTGCATCGCCTGCGCGTGGACAAGAAGGGCCGCATCGATCTCGACGAATACAAGTCGCTGCTCGACGACCGCGTCGCCATCGTTTCGGCGATGTGGGCCAACAACGAAACCGGCACGCTGTTCCCGATCGAGGACATGGCCGAGCTGGCGCATGCGAAGGGCATCCTCTTTCACACCGATGCGGTGCAGGCGGTGGGCAAGCTGCCGATCGACCTGAAGAATACGAAGATCGACATGCTCTCGCTCTCCGGCCACAAGCTGCACGCGCCCAAGGGAATCGGCGTGCTCTATGTCCGCCGCAACACGCGCTTCCGCCCGCTGCTGCGCGGCGGACACCAGGAACGCGGGCGGCGCGCCGGCACCGAAAACTCGGCTTCCATCGTCGGCCTCGGTGTCGCCTGCGACCTGGCGCAACAACACATGGAAGCCGAGAACACCACGGTCAAGCGCCTGCGCGACAAGCTCGAGCGCGGCATCCTGGCCAAGGTGAAGAATGCCTTCGTCAATGGCGACCGCCTGCTGCGCCTGCCCAATACCGCCAGCATCGCCTTCGAGTACGTCGAGGGCGAAGGCATCCTGCTGTTGCTGAACAAGCTCGGCATTGCCGCATCGAGCGGCTCGGCCTGCACCTCGGGGTCGCTGGAGCCATCGCACGTCATGCGCGCGATGGGCATCCCCTACACGGCGGCGCACGGCACCATCCGCTTTTCGCTGTCGCGCTACAACACCGAAGAAGAAGTCGGCCGCGTGATCGCCGCTGTGCCGCCCATCATCGCCCAGCTGCGCAAGCTCTCGCCCTACTGGGACGGCGACGGGCCGGTGGCGAATCCGGAGCAGGCCTTCGCCCCGGCCTACGCCTGATCCGGCACAGCGAACACCCGTGCCTCGTGGCAAGGGAGCACCGTTAGAATCCGGCGATGCTCTCGCGTCTGGAACTTGCGATCGACCTCCTGCATTCGGCATCCGATGCAGGCCTTGCGACCCATTCTTCGTCCCTGCCCGGCTTCCCGTTCGCCAGCAGCATCCCCTTCATCGTCGATGAGCATCAGCGTCCCGTCTTCCTGATTTCCGCTCTGGCGGAACACACTCGCAACCTGGCGGCGAATTCGCGGGCCAGCCTGATGATCGCCAAACCGCTGGGCGAAGGAGAGGTCGCCCGCATCTCGCTGGTTGGCGAGGTCCATTCGATAGACCGTGATCCGGGTCTAATGGCCCGCTACCTGCGCTACCACCCGCATGCCGAGCGCTTCCTGCAACTCGGCGATTTCCGCTTCCATCGCCTGGACCCGATCCGGGTGCTGACGATCGGCGGATTCGCCAGGGCCAGTTGGTTGGAGGGCGAGCGGCTGCTGGAGGCCCCGTCGATTTCCCTGGAACAGGAAGCTGCGCTGATCGACAGGGCAAATGTTCGGATGGACGAAGCGATCGTCCTGAGCGGTGTCGACCCCTATGGAGCCGACCTCCTCACCGATCGAGGACGCATCCGCATCCGCTTCGGTGTCGGACCCGTCGCGGAGGACGCGCTGTTGCCGACCCTGCTGCGGGAGCTCGAAAAACCGGGCGGATTGACGCCTGACCCGGCACCCGGAATCCGCTAGGCGGAGCGTCCCCAGATTTCGGCGGGAACCCCTACGGTTTGCCCCAGGGCTGCCTTGACCTTGGCCGCGGTCATCGGAATCCGGAAAGTAATGGCGTGGGCGAAACGCTCCCCGGCAAGGCGGTAGAACCAGACACGGCGACGAACCAGCATGATGATCTCCTCGTGGGATGAAAGTGCCTGCTCGAAACGCAGCATAGCCCATGCCAGGACATGCAAACGCAGAGACAGAGGAGGAATTCACGGAAGCCGCAAACAATAGCGGCAATAGCCGCCGGCTTGCGGCAAAGTTTTCTCGATGTCCCAGGCTTGCACCTTTCTCCGACACCCTTGATCTGGATTGGAAAAGCCGGGCCAAAGGGCGCTGGAAGCGCAGGCAATCGACGTTGGATCACTCGGCTTGGCGTTGTCGCAAGGCTGGGCACTTCCTTTCATTCGCTATCCTGGGCGCCAGCCACGGCGCACGTGGCGAACGTCGGGTTTGCGACAACCAGTTTCCTCGACTTCCGCATGGCGCTTCGGACAAGCCTGAACAGGCTGCTTCAGGCAAGCGGCCATAACAAAACGCGATACCTAGTAGTGGTGGCGCCGCCTTGGTCCGCCGCCGCGCATTTGCCAGAATGCCGTCATGGGCAATCTGATCTCAGGCATTTCCTCGATGGCGACCCGCCAGTTGCTGGCGGAGCTCGCCCATGCCTGCCGGCAGCAAGGCGGCGTCGCGGTCGACTTCGAGTCGCTCGGCGGCGTCGATGCGGCAAAGCGGGTAGCGGCCGGTGAGCCGTTCGACGTGGTGGTGCTGGCCGCCGATGCCATCGACAAACTGATCGCCGGCGGTTCGGTGCTCGCCGGCAGCCGCGTGGACCTGGTGCGCTCGCCGGTGGCCATCGCGGTGCGCGCGGGCGCGGCGCGGCCCGACATCGGCAGCGAAGACGCCCTGCGCCGCGCGGTCCTGGCGGCGGGCAGCGTGGGCTATTCCACCGGTCCCAGCGGCACGGCCCTGCTCGCACTCTTCGCGCGCTGGGGCATTACGGACGAACTGCGCGGCCGCCTGGTTCAGGCGCCGCCCGGCGTGCCGGTGGGCAAACTGGTGGCCGACGGCGCGGTGGCGCTCGGCTTCCAGCAATTGAGCGAAATGCTCGGCCAGCCGGGGATCGACGTGATCGGCGCGATGCCTCCCGGCTGCGAAATCGTCACCACCTTTTCCGGTGGCGTCTGCGCCACCTCGACCCGGGCCGACGAGGTGCGCGCACTGCTGGCCTGGCTTGCATCGCCCGCCACCGCCGAAGCCAAACGACATCAGGGCATGGACCCGGCACAGGAGAGCACATGATCATCGACATCCACGGCCACTACACCACGGCGCCCAAGGCGCTCGAAGAGTGGCGCAACCGCCAGATCGCCGGCATCAAGGATCCCGCCGCGATGCCGAAAGTTTCCGAGCTGAGGATCAGCGACGATGAACTGCGCGAGAGCATCGAGACCAACCAGCTGAAGAAGATGAAGGAGCGCGGCTCGGACCTCACCATCTTCTCGCCGCGTGCGAGCTTCATGGCCCACCACATCGGCGACTTCAACGTCAGCTCGACCTGGGCGGCGATCTGCAACGAGCTGTGCCACCGCGTCGCGCAACTCTTTCCCGACAACTTCATCGGCGCGGCGATGCTGCCGCAGTCGCCCGGCGTCGATCCGAAAACCTGCGTCGCCGAACTGGAAAAGTGCGTGAAGGAATACGGCTTCGTCGGCATCAACCTCAACCCCGATCCTTCCGGCGGCCACTGGACTTCGCCGCCGCTCTACGACCGGCACTGGTACCCGATCTACGAAAAGATGGTGGAGCACGGCATCCCGGCGATGATCCACGTCAGCACCAGTTGCAACGCCTGCTTCCACACCACCGGCGCGCACTACATAAATGCCGACACCACGGCCGTGATGCAGCTGATCCAGGGCGACCTGTTCAGGGATTTTCCCGAACTGAAATTCGTCATCCCGCACGGCGGCGGCGCCGCGCCCTACCACTGGGGGCGCTACCGGGGCCTCGCGCAGGAGCTGAAGAAGCCGCTGCTCAAGGACCATCTGCTGCACAACGTGTTCTTCGACACCTGCGTCTACCACCAGCCGGGCATCGACCTGCTGACGAAAGTGATCCCGGTGGACAACATCCTGTTCGCCTCGGAGATGATCGGCGCGGTGAAGGGCATCGACCCCGAAACCGGTTTCAATTTCGACGACACCAAACGCTACATCGAGGCCACGCTGAACCTTTCCACCGAGGATCGCTACAAGGTTTACGAAGGCAATGCGCGGCGCGTCTATCCGCGGCTCGACGCGGCATTGAAGCAAAGGGGAAAGTGACATGTACGAACTCGGCGTCGTCTATCGCAACATCACCCGCACCGAGCCTGCCACGGCCGACGCGCTGGCCGCCTATGGCTCGGCCACGGTGCACGAGGCCATGGGTCGCGTCGGCCTGCTGAAGCCCTATATGCGGCCGATCTACGCCGGCGCGCAGGTGTCGGGCACCGCGGTCACCGTGATGCTGCATCCGGGCGACAACTGGATGATGCATGTCGTCGCCGAGCAGATCCGGCCCGGCGACATCGTCGTCGCCGCGCTCAGCGCGGAGTGCAGCGACGGCTATTTCGGCGACCTGCTGGCGACCAGCTTCCAGGCGCGGGGCGCCCGCGCGCTGGTGATCGACGCCGGCGTGCGCGACGTCAAGACCCTGGGCGAAATGAAGTTCCCGGTGTGGAGCAAGTGCATCAGCAGCAAGGGCACCATCAAGGCCACGCTGGGCTCGGTGAACATCCCCGTGGTCTGCGCCGGCATGATGGTGACGCCGGGCGACGTGATCGTCGCCGACGACGACGGCGTGGTCTGCGTGCCGCGCGCGATCGCCGCGCAGACGCTGGACGCCGCCGTCAAGCGCGAAGCCAACGAAGGCGCCAAGCGCGCCAAACTCGCCTCCGGCATCCTCGGCCTCGACATGTACGACATGCGCGGCCCGCTGGAAAAGGCCGGATTGAAGTACATCGACTGATGAGCGTTTAAAGCAATGAACGCCAATCCCCTGCAATGGTCCATCGGCCTCGTCGGCTACGGCGAGGTCGGGCGCATCCTCGCCGAGGACCTGCGTGCGCGCGGCGTGGAGAAGGTGCTGGCCTACGACATCAAGTTCGGCACGGCCGACGACGCGCCGCTGCTGGCGCATGCCGCGCAGCACGGCGTGCGGCCGATGACCAGCCACGCCTTCCTGGCGAAGGCCGCCGACCTGGTGATTTCCGCGGTCACGGCCGACCAGACCGTCGCGGTCGCCGTGGCGTCAGCGCCGACTTTCAGGCCGGGCGCCTGGTTCCTCGATTTCAACTCGGCCTCCCCCAACGCCAAGATCGAAGCCGCCGGGCTGATCGATGCCGCCGGCGGGCGCTATGTCGAGGGCGCGGTAATGACCTCGGTGCCGCCCCATCGCATCCGCGTGCCGCTGCTGCTGGGTGGGCCGGCCGCCGCCGAGCTGGCACCGCTGCTGAACGACCTCGGCTTCGCCGCCAAGGTCGCCAGCGACAAACTCGGCGTCGCCTCGGCGACCAAAATGTGCCGCAGCGTGATGATCAAGGGGCTCGAAGCCATGGTCATCGAGAGCTTCACCGCCGCGCGCGCCTATGGCGTCGAGGATGCCGTGGTCGCCTCGCTCTACGAAACCTTCCCCGGCATCGATTGGGAGAAGCAGGCGACGTACTTCTTCCAGCGCGTGATCGAGCACGGCCGCCGCCGCAGCGAGGAAGTGCGCGAAGTGGCGCAAACCGTGCGCGAAATCGGACTTACGCCGTGGTCGGCGCAGGGCACGGCCGAGCGCCAGGCCTGGGTCGCCGACCTGGCTGACGCCGGTGTGTTCGGCATGCGTGGCAGCAGCCAATTCGCCCGCAGCGCCGACTGGCGCATCGAGGCGGACCGCATCCTCGCGGCCGCGAAAGCAAAGGACTGAGATGGAATTCCAGAAAACCCCAGGCTGGCTCGACTGGTACGCCGTACCGTCGGCGCCGACTTTTCGCGTGCCGGCAGGCAGCGTCGACGCGCATTGCCATGTCTTCGGTCCCGGCGCCGAATTTCCCTACGCGCCGGAACGCAAGTACACGCCCTGCGACGCCTCGAAGACTCAGCTCTATGCCCTGCGCGACCGGCTCGGCTTCGCCCGCAATGTCGTGGTGCAGGCCACCTGCCACGGCGCCGACAATCGCGCCATGGTCGATGCCCTGCTCCACTCGAATGGCAAGGCACGCGGCGTCGCCACGGTCAGGCGCACGGTGACCGACGAGGAACTGAAAACCATGCACGCGGCCGGCGTGCGCGGCGTGCGCTTCAACTTCGTCAAGCGCCTGGTCGACTTCACGCCCCGCGACGAACTGATGGAAATCGCCGCGCGCATCGCCCCGCTGGGCTGGCACGTGGTGATCTACTTCGAGGCGGTGGACCTGCCCGAGCTGTGGGACTTCTTCACCGCACTGCCGACCACCATCGTGGTCGACCACATGGGCCGTCCGGATGTCTCGAAGCCGGTCGACGGCCCCGAGTTCGAACTCTTCGTCAAGTTCATGCGCGACTATCCGAACGTCTGGAGCAAGGTGAGCTGCCCCGAGCGGTTGTCGCTTGCCGGGCCGAAGGCCTTGAATGGGGAACGGGCGGCCTACCGCGACGTGGTGCCATTCGCCCGCCGCATCGTCGAAACCTTTCCCGACCGCGTGCTGTGGGGTACCGACTGGCCGCACCCGAACCTCAAGGACCACATGCCCGACGACGGCCTGCTGGTCGATTTCATCCCGCATATCGCGACCACGCCCGAGCTTAAACGCAAACTGCTGGTGGACAACCCCATGCGCCTTTACTGGCCGGAGCAAATCTGATGGCACTCGACAAGCCCTACCGGGACATTCCCGGCACCACCATCTTCGACGCCGAGCAATCGCGCCTCGGCTTCCACCTCAACCAGTTCTGCATGTCGCTGATGCAGGCCGAAAACCGCGCCCGCTTCAAGGCCGACGAGCGCGCCTACCTCGATCAGTGGCCGATGACGGAGGAGCAGAAGCAGGCGGTGCTGGCGCGCGACCTAAACTGGTGCATACGCCTCGGCGGCAACATCTACTTCCTGGCCAAGATCGGCGCCACCGACGGCAAGAGCTTCCAGCAGATGGCTGGCAGCATGACCGGCATGACCGAAGAGGAATACCGCGACATGATGATTTCCGGCGGCCGCTCGATCGAAGGCAACCGCCGCCTTGGCGAGGACGGCAGCGCCCAGCCGCAGAACCAGCCGCAGGGCAGGGCCGGCCGCAAGGAGGCGAACTGACATGGCCGCCATCACCGCCTCCGTCTATACCTCGCACGTCCCCGCCATCGGCGCCGCGCTCGACCTCGGCAAGTCGGGCGAGCCCTACTGGCAAAAGGTTTTCTCGGGCTACGAATTCTCCAAACAGTGGCTCAGGGACAACACGCCCGATGTCATCTTCCTGGTCTACAACGACCACGCCAACGCCTTCAGCCTGGACCTGATCCCGACCTTCGCCATCGGCTGCGCGCCGGAGTTCGCGATTGCCGACGAAGGCTGGGGTCCGCGCCCGGTGCCTAAAGTGATCGGCCATCCGGAACTCGCCGCGCATATCGCGCAGTCGGTGATCCAGGACGACTTCGACCTGACCGTGGTGAACAAGATGCCGGTGGACCACGGCCTTACCGTGCCGCTGTCGCTGATGTGCGGCCAGCCCCCCGCTGACAAATTCGCCTGGCCCTGCCCGGTGATTCCCTTCGCGGTGAATGTGGTGCAGTACCCGGTGCCCTCCGGCCACCGCTGCTTCAACCTCGGCCGCGCCATCCGCAAGGCGGTGGCCTCCTTCGACGCGCCGCTCAAGGTGCAGGTCTGGGGCACCGGCGGCATGAGCCACCAGTTGCAGGGGCCGCGCGCCGGCCTCATCAACCGCGAGTGGGACACCGCCTTCCTCGACCAGTTGATCGCCGATCCGGCAACGCTGGCGCAGAAGCCGCACATCGACTACGTGCGCGAGGCCGGCTCGGAAGGCATCGAACTGGTGATGTGGCTGATCGCGCGCGGCGCGATGGGCGACGAGTCCGGCCCCGGCACGCCGCGCGTGGCGCATCGCTTCTACCACGTACCGGCGAGCAACACCGCCGTCGGACACCTGATCCTGGAGAACCAAGCATGAGCAAGACAATCAAGGTCGCGCTGGCCGGCGCCGGCGCCTTCGGCATCAAGCATCTCGACGCGATCAAGTTGATCGACGGCGTCGAAGTCGTTTCGCTGGTCAGCCGCGAACTGGAAAAGACGCGCGAGACGGCAAACAAATACGGCATCGCCCACGTCAGCACGGATCTGGCCGACAGCCTGGCGCTATCGGGCGTCGATGCGGTGATCCTGTGCACGCCGACGCAGATGCATGCCGAGCAGGCCAACGCCTGACTGAACGCGGGCAAGCACGTGCAGGTCGGGATTCCGCTGGCCGACCGCTTGGCCGG